>NZ_JAFBCU010000001.1:1846194-2461592 GCF_016907875.1 Arthrobacter roseus
AATGCGTTGGCTAAGGCCAGATCTCCTGCTATGACACCTGCAGATAGTCCGTGGTGCCGGGCGGTGTCCGCCTTGGCGCCAGCCGCCGCGGCCCGGTGCCGATAGGAGCCGGAAACGTTGTCGCGGCCGCGGCGAATAAAGTCCAGGTCTATGACGTCGTCATGGACAATGAGAGCGGTGTGTAGCAGTTCAAATGCCGCTCCGACGTACGCGGCGGCATTTAGATTTGATCCGCCCAGATGCACATATGGTGTCATGACCATGCGAGGACGGAATCGCTTTCCCTCTTCGGTACATTTCTCCAGACTCTCCCAGAGACTCAGATACCGCGAGCTGATCTTTTCAGCTCTAGTCTTTGACCGTTGAAAAAAATCCGTTAGAACGCACTCGACCTCCTGCTGCCCGATGTATGTTTCGATTTGGGAGCCAGTAGTCATGCATCAAGTAAACACGAAGATCTTCCGGGTCGCGAGCACGAAGAGGTGTGTTCGTCCTCAGGTTCAGACTTTCTAGACACTTGACAGGCGATTGACCAATTAAACCCAAGAATGGCCCGTCAAGATACTGACAGGCCACCCTTGAAGTCGGATTAGTGCGCGTGGTTTCCGCGACTGTATTCGTATACCCAACCCACCAAACCAATAAAAGCTAGTCCGGCACTCATGTATAAGATCCACCAACCTATAGCCAAGCCCAGAAAACCACCTGCGCAGGCCAAGGCAAGAACTAGCGGCCACCAGCTCCAAGGGCTGAACATGCCCTGCTCCCCCGAAGCTTCATGGATTTCAGCATCTACCCGGTCTTCCGGCCGAAGCCCGACGCGGCGTCCGGTCACGCTCAAATAGAAGCCGATCATGCCACACAAGCCGGCGACGAGCAGTAGTCCCAGGCCGCCGACGAACTCATTCCAATCCGTCATGAATCCATAGACGACGCCAGCGAGAACAAAGAACGGTACCAGGAACATGAAGAGCTTCGCTTCAACCTTCATAGCGGCTAGGCGTCCTTTCGATCAGCAGCACCGAGTAACTGAGCTGCAGGGGCAGGGGAAACGGGGGTATGCATCTGTTGGAGTTCAGGGTGATGCAAGTCCAAAGCGGGACGCTCTGAACGAATCCGCGGAAGTGACGTGAAGTTGTGCCGCGGTGGCGGGCAAGAGGTAGCCCACTCAAGCGATGCACCGAAACCCCAAGGGTCGTCGACCTCAACCTTTTTGCCCTTGCGCCAGGTGATGTACACATTCCAGAAGAATGGAATCAGTGAAGCTCCCAGAACGAAGGATGAGATGGTGGAGAACTGGTTCATGGCAGTGAACTGATCTTCAGGCAGGTAATCAGCGTAGCGACGTGGCATACCGATGACGCCTAGCCAGTGCTGAATGAGGAACGTACCGTGGAATCCGAGCAGCAACATCCAGAAGTGAATTTTTCCTAGTCGCTCGTTGAGCATCTTGCCGGTCCACTTCGGCCACCAGAAATAGAAGCCAGCGAACATCGCGAAGACGACTGTTCCAAACACCACATAGTGGAAGTGAGCTACTACGAAGTACGTATCTGAAACATGAATGTTCAGAGGAGGCGAGGACAAGATAATCCCCGTCAGGCCGCCGAAGAGGAACGTGACCAAGAAGCCCAGACTCCAGAGCATGGGAGTTTCGAAAGTGAGCGACCCTCGCCACATGGTTCCGATCCAGTTGAAGAACTTCACCCCTGTTGGCACTGCGATGAGCATTGTCATAAAGGCAAAGAACGGCAACGTGACCGAACCTGTTGCATACATGTGGTGCGCCCACACCGTGACGGACAGCGCCGCAATGGCGATCGTGGCGAAGACTATGCCCTTGTACCCGAAAATGGGTTTTCGGCTAAACACCGGGAAGATTTCCGAAACGATACCGAAGAAGGGCAAAGCGATGATGTAAACCTCGGGGTGCCCGAAGAACCAGAACAGGTGTTGCCAAAGAATGGCCCCACCATTCTCCGGGTCAAATATATGTGCACCGAAGCGTCTGTCGGCCCCCAAGGCAAAGAGAGCTGCTGCTAAAGGCGGGAACGCCATGAGGACGAGGATGCCCGTGACCAGCGTGTTCCAGGTAAAAATTGGCATGCGCCACATGGTCATGCCAGGCGCACGCATGCAAATGATGGTTGTAATGAAGTTGACGGAGCCGAGAATCGTACCGAAGCCAGATAATGCTAACCCGAAGACCCAGAGGTCCCCTCCAATCCCCGGAGAGAACGTCGTGTTCGATAATGGCGCATAGGCAAACCACCCGAATGAAGCGGCTCCCTGCGGGGTAATGAATCCAGAGACGGCAATCGTGCTACCAAAGAGGAAGAACCAGAAGGCCAAGGCGTTGAGTCTCGGGAAGGCTACATCTGGGGCACCGATTTGCAGCGGCATCATAACGTTAGCAAAACCGGCGAAAAGCGGCGTCGCGAACATGAGCAGCATCACCGTGCCGTGCATGGTGAACAGCTGGTTGTACTGTTCCTTGGTTTGCAGGAACTGCATTCCCGGTTCGAACAACTCTGCTCGAATCACGAGCGCCATCACTCCGCCGAGGCAGAAGAAGATGAACGATGCGATCAGGTACATGTAACCGATCGTTTTGTGGTCGGTGGACGTCAGCCAGCTGACGACAATGCGGCCCTTGGACACAGGTACAACGCGTGGTGCAACAGTGGTGCCGGAATCGTCCGCGGAGTATTCATAGGTTGCCATTGCTCATGCCTCCCTTACTTCGACGAAACAGATTGGGGATTGCGGTCATAGTCTTCACCGAGCTGACCGCTTTCCAAGGTGTCGAGGTACGCCTCATACTCGGCCTGTGAAACGACCTTGACATTGAAGAGCATCTCCGAGTGGTACTGGCCACAGAGCTCGGCGCACTTGCCATCGAAGGTGCCTTCCTCCTGCGGTGTAAGCGTGAGGTAGTTTGTCTTGCCAGGAATTACGTCCATCTTCTGCAGGAACGCTGGAACCCAGAAGGAGTGGATGACATCGCGGGCATTGAGCTGCAGCTCGACGGACTTATCAACGGGCAGGTAGAGGGTGGGGAGTGTCTCCTCCACCCCTGGCTCACCAGTGAGGTCAGCTTGGATGCCCGCTGAGTACCTATTTTCTTTGACGTAGTTGAAGTCCCATGACCACTGCTTACCACGCACGTCGACGATGACGTCCGGGTCGGGATCGCGTTCGTTGATGGCTCTGATGTCCTGGTCTGTGAAGTAGAACAACACAAGCACCATGAAGAGCGGGACAACCACGTAGAAGACTTCCAGGGGAAGGTTATAGCTAATCTGCCGAGGGAAGCCGGTTTCGTTCCGGCGGCGACGGTAGGCAACGATGCACCAAATGATCAATCCCCACGTGATGATGCCAATCACCAGTGCTGCGATCCACGAATTGACCCACAAATCAGTGATCCGACTTGTGTGGTTAGTCGTGTTGCGTTCACCCGGCAACCAACCCCGTTGGACTTCTGCTGAACAGCCAGACAAAAACAGCGCGCCAGCCGACACTAGGCCGGTGATCCCCAGGATCCTTGCGCGTCGACTGCCGGTTCGAACCTGCGAACTCACAGACGGCCCTTCCTCTTCTTTACATACTTCCTGTCGGCTCGAATTCCGAGCCTATGACGAGGCGTATTGAGTTTTACTACTTACTGTAGAGCTTACCCGTAGGGCCAGCCCCGTTGCGACATTTGGACTGTCAAATCCGAATATTGCTGGAACTGTTGTCAGCCGCTAGTGGAAGGAATCTCCACAGGCGCAGGAGCCACCGGCGTTGGGATTATCGATGGTGAACCCCTGCTTTGAAATAGTGTCTTCAAAGTCGATCGACGCGCCGGACAAATACGGAACACTCATCCGGTCAACAATGACCTCGATGCCGCCGAACTCGCGGACGGCGTCTCCGTCCAGAACCCGTTCATCGAAGTACAACTGGTAAATGAGACCGGAGCATCCTCCCGGCTGGACAGCAACTCGCAGCCTCAGGTCAGTGCGGCCTTCCTGCTCCAGCAGACTACGTACCTTGCCAGCAGCCACGTCCGATATTTCAACTTCGTGCACGGGAAGCTCGCTTGCATCGATCTTGGCGTCATCCTGTGTTTCGTTAATTGAAGTGCTCATGATCTCCCTCTCTTAGCGCGATCCAGAAACTGTACTTGTTGTTGATTTTGCGGATCTTCCCTCAATGGTACTGCGAAGTCCGCTCCCCCATCCAGCTACTGAAGCCCCTCTGAATTCAGCCGTGCCAGCAGCAGCGACTGTGCCACAACAGCTTTCTCGAATTCTGCGAGGTGCAGTGATTCGTTGGCGCTGTGAGCTCGAGAGTCTGGGTCTTCCACTCCGGTGATGAGAATCTGGGCTTCGGGGTAAATCTCTGTGAGATCCGAGATAAAGGGGATGGAACCACCCATACCTGCCTCAACAGCGTTCACGCCCCAGGCCTCACCCAAGGACCACAAGCTCATTTGTGCCGCAGAGGCTGAAGTATCGGTCTGGAAGGGCTTACCCATTTCACCGGGCGTAAACGTGACCTGAGCGCCAAAGGGAGCGTGCTCTTCAACGTGCCGTTGTACAGCCTGCATTGCCTGTTCCGGATCCTGCCCGGGGGCCAGACGCAAACTGAACTTTGCCCTGGCCATTGGTAAGAGCGTGTTCGAGGACAGAGCAACGGTGGGCGCATCGATTCCGATAATCGAGAGCGCAGGCTTGGTCCACAACCTGGAAGCTATGCTTCCGGTCCCCGCGAGCTGTACACCATCCAGAACGGAAGCATCAGTGCGGTAATCGGCTTCCGGATACTCCACAACAGCGTCATCTCCGGAGTGGAGGCCGTCGATGGCGACGTCACCAACCTCGTTATGGAGGGTACTGATCAGACGCGCGAGAAGCGTGGGAGCGTCAAGCACCGGACCGCCGAACATTCCCGAATGCACTGCGTGTTCAAGCACTCTGACTTCGATCGTCCCGTCCACGAGTCCACGCAGGCTCGTTGTGAGTGCCGGTACTCCGACTTTCCAGTTGCTGGAGTCGGCGACAACAATGACATCCGAACGAAGTAGTTCGCGATGGGTTTCGAGAAATTTCCGGAACGTCGGTGAGCCGGCCTCCTCTTCCCCTTCGATGAAGAACGTCACACCCAGCCCAAAATTATTTCCAAGTACATGCTGTACTGCCCGATAGGACGCAATATGTGCCATGATTCCAGCTTTGTCATCTGCGGCACCGCGACCGTATAGTCGGCCGCTACGTTCTACCGCCTCAAACGGTTTGCTGTTCCAGAGCTCTTCCTCACCCGGAGGCTGAACATCATGATGGGCATAGAGCAAGATTGTCGGTTTGCCCGGCGCGGGAGCTTTTGATGCAACCACTGCCGGTCCACCCGTCTTGCCGTTGACATCGACGCGAAGAACTTTCACGTCGTCAAGCCCCAGACTGGCGATCAGAGCACAAACAGCATCGGCGCTGCGCTCGAGCTGATTTGGGTCGAAAGCTTCCCACGCGATGCCGGGAATGGAGACTAGCTCTTTGAGCTCCCGCACCGTCTGTGAGAAGGACCCTGACACGGCGCTTCGCACGGCCGCGGCGTCGACGCCTTCGGGCTGGTTCTGGATCTGTTCTTCATTCATGGTGCCCAGACTACCGGTGCGGCAGCAACACATACATGCAAGGTATCCTTGCATGGTGTTTGGACGTAAAAACGAGGCGCCTTCAGCCCAGGAACAGAAACCACAGGACGCTCCAGTCGTTATGGGCAAAGGAGCCCCAACGCCAAAGCGCAAGACGCAGGAAGCCGCGCGGAAACGCCCGCTGGTGCCGGATGATCGAAAAGCAGCCAAAAAAGCTAACCGCGAAGCCATGGTCATCGAGCGGTCCCGGATGCGCCAAGCGCTGGAAACAGGCGAAGAGCGTTATTTGCCGCTCAGGGATAAGGGCGAGAGCCGCCGATTTGTCCGCGACTACGTCGATGCGCGCTGGAACGTTGGCGAATTCCTGTTGGCATTCGCTCTCGCCTTTGTTGTCCTCAGCCTCGTACCCAGTCCTGCGCTACAGGAAATTATTCTGATCGCTTTCTTTGTCATCATGGCTGCTGTGGTTGTTGACTCGATTCTTTTGTCCCGGTCTCTTCGCAAGCGGTTGACCGCAGCTGTTGGCGACCCAGCGCAGGGCGCCATCTGGTATGGCATCACCAGGGCGCTGCAGATCCGACCCATGCGGCTGCCCAAGCCCAAGGTTCGGCGCGGCCAGTATCCGTCATGAGGGGCAGAACCTGGTCTAGCCTCAATACCGTTTACTTAGCTGGTTTTGGTATCCGTTTCAGGGGCCAGTTGGACATTTTGCGTTTGACGACCCGGGGGTTTGTTCGTGGTCTGCGGACGGGCAGGAGTTCGTGGAGGATTTCCTGGCAGAAGCTGACGAAGGCTTTCTTGAATCGTTCAGGGGGAAAAAGCCGGAGGCCCGGCGATGGTGCGGCGGGCGGCCCGGAGAGTGCGTGTGAAGGAGAACCATAAGGGATCTTCCTCGAATTGATGGGCGACGTCGGCGATGAGGGATCTGAGCCCGTAGTGGGCGCAAAGGTAACCGTAGATTTCCTGCAGCACCCCGTCCGGGGTCTTGGACCGCAGCACGATGCCCGGGCCGCGCTGGTGGGTCTTGAGTTCGTCGAAGCAGGACTCGATTTCCCAGCGCCTGGCGTATGCCTGGGCAAGATCGTCCGCCGTTGCGGCATCCGGGTCCAGGATCGTGGTGATGAGGCGGAAATCGCTGGCGGTTTCCCCGCCGGTTTCTGCGCTGGTGACGGTGTATTCGATGACCCGGACCGGGATCGGGTCCGTGTTGTTGCGGCGGTCTTTGGTGCTGGCGTAGACGGCCGAGAGGTAGGATCCGTCGGCCAGGTCCTCAAGCACGGGCAGCACGTTGTTCGAACGCATCCGCCACAGCAGCTGCGCCCCGGTGGCGGCACTGTTTTTCCATGCGGTGTGGCTGAAGAACCCGCGGTCGGCCATCAGCAGCATCGAGGCGTCCAGCTCCGCCTGCAGTCCCGGATAGAGGTCGTGCTCGCTGGTGGAAAACCCTGAGACCACGGCCCCGATAATGGCGTGCGTGCCGCACTCCACCAGGCCCAGCACCCTCGCCTGCGGGAAAGCGCTCTTGAGCGCCGTGGCCGTCCCGGGCCGGCCGTAGTATCTCTCGTTGGCCGGCGTGTCGGCCAGGTCCAGGCAGGTCCCGTCTACACTGACCAGCCGCCACCCCCGGTAGAACCCGTTGCTCTCCGGGGCCGCCAGTGGCCTGGCGACCTCGGCGAAGAGCCCGGCCATCACGGTCGAACCCAACCGGGTCCGGGCCTTGAATATCGCTGCTTTCGTCGGCACCTGCCAGCCCCCGAACCGGCCCGTGATCCAATCCAGGCCGGCCAGCAGGGAACGCATCACTTCCTCATAGGATCCCTGCGCGAACAGGGCCAGCGCCATCACGTAATAGACCATCAGCCGCGAAGGCAGCAGCCGGGTCCGCTGCTCACCCGCCCCGGTCCGCTCGATCACCCGGTCCACCACATCCGGTGGGAAAACCGCAGTCGTCACCCCCAGCGACACATGGTCACTCAAACGTTCAGGACTTTCGGGCTTCACCCAACCACTACGCGCCATCCCAAAAGATTAACAGACCAGACCCTAAGTAAACGGTATTGGGTCTAGCCCCGCGCAGCTGCCAGAGTTCTGTTGATGGTCCAGGCCCAGAACGGCCCCTCATAGAGGAACGCCGTATACCCCTGGACCAAAGTTGCACCAGCGTCTAGTCGTTCCTGAACGTCATGAGCAGTTTCGACGCCGCCCACAGAAATCAGCACCAGGTCCGGCCCGACAGCGGTACGTAGTTGTTTCAGCACCTCGAGGGAACGTTGAGCTAGTGGGGCACCGCTCAATCCACCTGCTCCGGCCTTCTCCACGTCTTGGTCCGCCGTCTCCAAACCTATCCGAGAGACGGTGGTATTTGTGGCAACAATACCGTCAAGCTGAAGCTTGACCGCCAGATCTGCGACGTCGCGGATATCCTCGTTCGACAGGTCCGGTGCGATCTTGACGAGCAGCGGAACTCGTCTCTTTGCCGCTCCCGTAGCGGTCTCACGTACTTGCTCCAGCAGGGGCTTCAGCGAAGCGATATCCTGCAGCTGCCTGAGTCCAGGAGTGTTGGGCGAACTTACGTTCACCACCAGGTAGTCCGCATGAGGTGCTAACTCGCGGGCGCTCACGAGGTAATCGGAGATGGCCTCGGCGAGGTCAACAGCCTTAGTCTTGCCGATATTGAGACCAACTATCGGCCTGTTAGAATCATAGAGAGACTCCAGTTTTCGTCGGGCCGATGCCACACGAGGCGCGACCGCTAGCGCCCCGTCATTATTGAAACCCATGCGGTTTATAACAGCCCGGTCCTCAACGAGACGGAACAAGCGGGGTTTCGCGTTGCCGGGTTGCGCCTGTCCGGTAATTGTCCCAACTTCGATGTGGCCGAATCCCAGGTCCGTCAGCGCATTAATACCGTAACCTCTCTTGTCAAAGCCGGCAGCAAGTCCGAAGGGCGACGGAAAGACCATCCCCAGGGCCTCGGTCCTCAGTACAACAGAGGGACGGCTCAATCGGCGCAGAATATGTCCGGCACCACAAGCGCCAGCCAACCGGATCAACGTAAATCCGATGGCATGCGCTCGTTCGGCATCCATATGGGAGAAGACAAGCCGAAAGAAGGCTGGGTATAGGCGCATGGCTTAAAAATGCCATGAAGCAGTCAAGACTTCCAACTTAACAACCGGCGTGAGGTACTGCGACGAATCGAGGCGCCACAACACGTAGTCTCAGAACATGGGTTTTCATTGGGCTGAGGATGTTCTGGGGGACGAGTTCCGGTGCCTTACGCTTCCATTGCCACCCGACGACGAGGGGCACGTTGTAGCCACCATCGTCAGTCCAAAGGATCCACCCATTGGCCCTACAACGCGTGTACTCCTGTATCTGCACGGCTGGAGCGATTACTTTCATCAGCGGGAACTGGCGCAGTTCTGGACGGACGCGGGTTTTGCTTTCTACGCCTTGGATCTACGAAAGTATGGTCGCAGTCTGAGGCCGTGGCAGACGAGCGGCTACGTCACTGATCTGGTGGATTATGATTCGGACATTGAAGCAGCGCTGTCGGCTATTCAAGCCGACCTGCGGAATCGGGGCATCGCCAGAGAGACCTACGACGTCAGCATGATGGGGCATTCAACGGGCGGCTTGGTGGCGGCGCTTTGGACGCAGAGAAACCCCGGCGCCGTAAGCGCACTCGTGCTCAACAGTCCATGGCTTGATTTTACCGGCAGCTCGATCATTCGCTCTGTGACTGTGGGGTTGTTCGAATCCATTGCCAGAATCCGGCCCAGAACGCGAATCAAACTTCCGGAATTTGGGTTCTACTGGCGCAGTATCAGTCAGTCGCGGAACGGCGAGTGGGATCTCGACGAGCAGTGGCGCCCGGAATTTGGATTTCCCGTGACGGCGGGCTGGCTATCTGCTGTTCTAACGGGCCATAACTCCGTCAACAGAGGTCTACGGCTGTCTCTTCCCATCCTTGTCCTGACATCGGCGGCGTCGACGATCAGCCCTGTCTGGAAGGAAACTATGATGGCTTCCGATAGCGTACTTGACGTCGACTTGATGCGGGACAAGGCGCTTAAACTTGGTGACCACATCACCGTTGTTCAGCTTCATGGCGCTCTTCACGATGTCCTCTTGTCCCCGTTAGAGGTCCGACAACAGGCCTACGCGGTAATGCGACGTTGGGCGGAGGCCTACATGCCTGCCAGTCAGCAGTGCTAACTAGTGAGTGTCGCTCGGCCCAACAGCGGAACCAGTAGGGGGAGCATCGACGGCACCACCGTAACGCCGGTCGCGTGACGCGTAGATTTCCACGGCGGACCAGAGCGTTCGCCTGTCGACGTCGGGCCAGAGCGTGTCCATGAACACCAGTTCCGCATACGCAGACTGCCACAACATGAAGTTGGAGAGACGCTGCTCACCTGAGGTGCGGAGAAACAGGTCAACGTCCGGAAGATCGGGCTCATCGAGAAATCGCTGAATTGTTTTTTCATTAATCGAGGATGGTTTGAGGACGCCGGACTGAACCTTTTCGGCAATAGCTGAAACAGCATCCACAATTTCTGCTCGACTTCCATAGTTGACGCACATGGTCAGCGTGCAGGTTGTGTTGTTGCGTGTCTGGTTCTCGGCAATCTCCAGTTCATTGATCACCGACCGCCACAGACGGGGGCGACGGCCGGACCAACGGATCCGCACACCCCAAGAGTCGAGCAGATCTCGCTGGCGCCGGAGTACATCGCGGCTGAATCCCATGAGAAACCGGATCTCTTCAGGAGAACGCTTCCAGTTCTCCGTCGAGAATGCGTAAACGGAGACGTGCTGGATACCCATCTGAACGGCTCCCGCCATGACGTCCAGTAGAGACGCCTCACCTGCCCTGTGGCCTTCAATGCGGGGCAGGCCCCTTTGGTTGGCCCATCGACCGTTACCATCCATGACGACCGCAACATGCCGTGGTATCAACGATGTCGGCAATTGTGGCGGGACCGCGCCGGATGGATGGTTTCCCGGTACAGCTAGCGGTGCTTTTTGACGACGGCTCACATACGCTCCACGTGTTTAAGAGATTTCAAGACACGTTCCAGGTGCCATTGGAGAAAGCTTGCCACAAGTCCGGCGGCTTCCCTGCGCTGGGGTGCTGCGGAGTTCTCGGCCCGCTCCCAGTCGCCCGCGAGGAGGGCCGCCAGCAACAACATCGTCTCCGGAGCCGGCGACGGCGAACCTGGTGGACGGCAGTCGGGGCAGACGGCCCCTCCTAGGGGGGCCGAGAACGTGGTGTGCGGGCCCGCTGCCCCGCACCGCGCGCAGTTGACGAAGTCTGGCGTCCACCCCGCAGTGGACAATGCCCGCAACAGATATGAATCCAGAATTAGCTCCGGAGGATGTGCGTTTCTGTTCAGAGCTGCCAGAGCACCAACGACCAGTCCGTAGTGCGCGGCACCTGATTCACTGTCGACGTCGGTTAGTCGTTCGGCTGTTTCCACGATGGCCGTCGCTGCCGTGTATCGCCCGTAGTTGGCCGCGATCCCGTAGCCGTACGCACCTTTGGTCTGGACCTGAGTGACCACGTCCAGTGTGCGTCCGGATACGAGCTGCACATCCGACACCATGAAGGGTTCGAGCCGTGATCCAAACTTACTGGTTGTGCGACGGACGCCCTTTGCTACTGCTCTGACCTGCCCCCTGCCACGGGTCAGCAGAATGATAATTCGGTCAGCCTCACCCAACTTATAGGTCCGAAGAACCACGCCCTCCTCACGGTAGGACCTAGACCCGAATGAATTACTGCGCACAGAGCCATTCTCTCACCGGGAAAGACTTTCCTCCGGCGACCTGAGGAGGGTTAGGCGTCTGTGCGGGAAGCTGAATCGCGGATAGCCCTGTTGACAGCAGAAATCACTGCCTTCAATGAAGACATGTTGGTGTTTGACTCAATTCCGACACCCCAGAGGACCCGCTCCCCCACGGCACACTCCACGTAGGCGGCCGCCCGTGCATTTCCGCCTTCAGAGAGGGCATGTTCTGAATAGTCCAGCACCCGGACATCGACGCCATCTTGAGCCAGAATGTTCAGCAAGGCGGCGATGGGACCGTTGCCCTCCGCAGAGCGGCGCTGCTGTATGCCGTTGACGCTCAGTGAGAGAGTCAACTGGACCTGGCCGTTATCCCTTGTCTCCGATTTGACCGAAGTCAGCCCATAGAGACCCCATGACGCGCGGTCATGTCCGGCTGGCAAATACTCGTCAGTAAAAATGCTCCACAGTTCAGCACCGCTTATTTCTCCACCCGCGGTTTCCGTGCGTTTTTGCACGACTCCGGAGAATTCAATCTGGGCCCGCCGAGGCAAATCCAGGTGATGTTCATTCTTGAGCAGATACGCCACGCCACCCTTGCCGGACTGCGAGTTCACTCTGATGACTGCCTCATAGGAACGACCAATGTCCTTGGGATCGATCGGCAGATACGGAACAGCCCAGACAATCTCTTCGACGTCTTTGCCAGCTGCTGCTGCGTCCTTTTCGCGGGCTTCGAAGCCCTTCTTGATGGCGTCCTGGTGAGAGCCAGAGAAGGCTGTGAACACCAGATCACCGCCATAGGGGGAACGCTCAGGCACCGATAGCTGGTTACAGTACTCAGCCGTTCTGCGTATGTCGTCGATGTCGCTAAAATCGATCTGCGGGTCCACGCCCTGGCTGAAAAGGTTGAGACCCAACGTCACGAGATCCACGTTTCCGGTCCGCTCACCATTTCCGAACAAGCATCCCTCAATCCTGTCCGCGCCGGCCAGATACCCCAGCTCGGCGGCTGCAACCCCCGTACCGCGGTCGTTGTGGGGATGCAGCGAGAGGACAATGTTCTCTCGATTCTCGAGGTGTCGGCTCATCCACTCAATGGAATCCGCGTAAATGTTCGGAGTTGCCATTTCGACTGTTGCAGGGAGGTTCAGAATGACGTTTCTATCAGCCGACGCCTCAAAGACACCAGATACCTCGTTGCAGATCCGCGCCGCGAACTCGAGCTCTGTTCCGGTAAAGGACTCTGGTGAATACTCGTAGGTGATCTCAGTGTCGCTCAGGTTCTCTTCAAATTTCCGGCACAGCCTTGCCCCAGTCAAAGCAATATCAACTATGCCGTCCATGTCCTGATTGAAGACCACCCGCCGCTGGAGTACCGACGTCGAATTGTATAGATGAACAATGGCGCGGTCTGCTCCCTCCAGGGAGTCGAACGTCTTCTCGATCAGGTGTTCGCGGGCCTGTGTCAAGACCTGAATGGTGACGTCGTCGGGTATGCGGTCGCCCTCTATCAGCTGGCGGACGAAATCGAAATCAGTCTGGGACGCAGAGGGGAACCCTACTTCGATTTCTTTGTATCCCATGCGTACCAGAAGCTCGAACATTCGATACTTGCGTTCAGGGCTCATGGGATCGATCAGCGCTTGGTTTCCATCGCGTAGGTCCACCGCGCACCAACGCGGCGCCTTCGAGATTCGTTGCTCCGGCCACGTGCGGTCGGGCAATTCGAAGGCAATCTGCTTATGGTACGGCAGATACTTGTGACTCGGCATTCCAGAGGGCTTTTGTGCGTTTTGCATGAGGAAATGTGGCCTTTTCTAGGTGGTTCAAGAATTCCGGCCGGCGCCGCAAACACCGCAGCGAGGGTTCGGCCTGTCAGACGTTTGTCAACGTGGCCCCGCCGCGGCAGATAAGAAGGAGGATCTCTGCGCGCACACAAAAACCCTAGCACGGGGCATACTGGGGAAGGCGTCCCCAAGCCGTCTGTTCCGCAATATGAGACGGCTGAAAAGCAACATGACGTCTCTAAGCGAGAGCGATCAAAGGAGAACGCGTGCAAAAATCAGGCATTGAACCCGGAAACTTAGACATGTCGGTCCGTCCCCAGGACGACCTCTTCAAACATGTCAACGGCACGTGGATGGACAACACCAGCATTCCCGATGACCGTCCCCTCGAAGGGTCGTTCACGAAGCTGCGTGATGCCGCTGAAGAGAACGTCAAGCAGATTATTGTTGACGCTGCTGGCGACCTCGAGGACAGCGAGGACGAATCCGATAGCAGACATAAGATCGGACGTCTCTACGCCAGTTTCATGGATCAGGAGACCATCGAGGCTAACGGCCTCTCCCCTGTTCGCTCTTTTCTGGATTCCATCGATGAGGTTTCCGATCTCGACAGCCTTATCGCAGTTTCGGGAGAGCTCAGCAGTCAGGGCGTTGCGGGCATGCTGGCAGCGTACGTCAGCAACGACGCAGGCGATCCCACACGTTACATTCTGCACCTTTACCAAGCGGCGCTCGGCCTTCCCGATGAGTCCTACTACCGCGACAGCAAGTTCCAAGATATTCGTGTGAAGTACGAGGCGTTTCTGGAAGAACTTATGGGCCTTGTGGGACTCGAAGACGGCCGACGTCGCGCGGCAGCGGTCATGGAATTGGAGACAAAGTTTGCGGCCGGACATATGGATAAGGTCACGTGCCGGAACCCGCAGGAGGTTTATAATCTCTACTCGACCGAGGATTTGGAGTCACGTTGTTCGGCAGCAGCACAGTGGTTGGAAAGCATGGGGGTTTCCCGTGGGCAACGTCAGGAAGTTGTCGTTTGCCAGCCTGACTTCCTCTCAACCCTTGCTAGCCTCCTGAGGTCCGAAGGATTGGATATCTGGAGAGATTGGCTCCGCACCCGGGTATTGATCTCGTTCGCCAACTATCTTCCGGAACCCTTCGTCTCCAGCAGTTTCAACTTCTTTGGAAAAGAACTTAGCGGCACGCCGATCATCAGGGACCGTTGGAAGCGTGGTGTTTCTTTGGTGGAGGACGCCATGGGCGAAGCTATCGGCCAAGAATACGTCGCACGGCATTTTCCTGACGGTCACAAGGAGAAGATGCTGCATCTGGTGGAGAATCTCCTGGCGGCGTACCGGGAGGCTATTTCCGGATTACCCTGGATGACGGCGAAAACTCAGGAACGTGCCTTGGAGAAGCTGTCGCTCTTCAGTACCAAAATCGGATTTCCTGAACTCTGGCGTGATTACTCCACGTTGGAGATTGACGGCGATGTTGTTGGTAATGTGAGACGTGCCGCGTTGTTCGAGCTACATAGAAGTCTCGGGAAACTCGGCCAGCCCATAGATCGCGATGAGTGGCTGATT
The DNA here is from genome assembly GCF_016907875.1 of Arthrobacter roseus. NCBI lineage: Bacteria > Bacillati > Actinomycetota > Actinomycetes > Micrococcales > Micrococcaceae > Arthrobacter > Arthrobacter roseus. Next base: position 1,861,007 of record NZ_JAFBCU010000001.1, read on the forward strand.
ACGCCGCAAACCGTCAACGCCTATTACATGCCGACGATGAATGAAATTGCGTTCCCGGCAGCCATTCTTCAGCCGCCGTTTTTCGACGCCGATGCCGATCCGGCAGCGAATTACGGTGGCATTGGTGCAGTTATCGGCCACGAAATTGGACACGGTTTTGATGATCAGGGTTCCCGATTCGACGGAACGGGTGCCCTTGCGGACTGGTGGACGGAGGAAGACCGGACGGCCTTCGACGCGCTCACATCGCGACTGGTGGCGCAGTACGAGACCCTGTCACCGACGGCAACGCCCGGACATCGAGTCAACGGGGAACTTACCCTGGGAGAGAATATTGGCGATCTTGGTGGTCTGACGATAGCCTACGCAGCTTACCGCCTCAGTCTTGATGGTCAGGAATCACCTGTCATAGATGGACTCACGGGCAATCAGCGCTTCTTTTTCTCGTGGGCGGAGTGTTGGCGGCAAATCATTCGCCAGGAAGAAGCGGTACGACGGTTGACCATTGATCCGCATTCACCGAACGAGTTCAGGTGTAACGCCGTGGTGCGGAATCTCCATGAGTTCCATCAAGCCTTCGATGTCGGCCCACGCGACCATCTCTGGCTGGATCCCTCCGACAGGGTGCGGATCTGGTAGGGGGCTGACGGGCCAGCTCACCTGTCAGTTATGACTGACAGGTGACCTGGTCCGCCGTTTGACCGTTCAGTTCGCTGTCGAGGTCACCGCCAGCTTTCAGTTTGTCTCCGGACGTGAAGTTCTGGCCGACTTCAACAGTGACACCGGAGACTCCAGCTGATGGAATCACCTGCACGGCAGCTACACCCAGCTCCTCTGCCACTGCATCAGCGACAATCTGATAACCGTCTGCGTAGAAGATCTGCGTAGCGGGGCTATCCGCAACGGTTGGTCCCGTTTGAGCCTGAACATAGCCAAGTTTGCTCAGAATCTTGCTGATTTGACCACTCCGGCCCTCCTCCCCTGACGCATTTGTGACCGTCAGGGGTATCGTTGCCGGGTCAAATTCCGGTTGTGGCTCCTCAGGCGGGACGGCGTCCGTAGATGTTGATGGCGATGCTTTTCCCGTCGGCGTCTGCTTTGCTTCACCGAGCGCGCGGTCTTCTGCCAGCGCTTCGAAGAGCGGTTCGGCCTGCTCTGCATCTAGGACAAGCCGATTCGGATCCGGCTCGTAGGGTTTGGTGGGTGCGGTAATAAACTTAACCTTGCTGAGATCGACGTCCTTCAACCGGTCGGCAATCTTCAGCAGCGAATTGATGTCAGCGAGTTCCTCGTCGATAGTCAGATTTTTGGTGATCGTTTCGGCAATCGCGTAAACCCGAGGGAGGTTACCCAGAGTTCCTTCTTCCCGGATTTTGCGGACCATAGACGCCAAAAAACTTTGTTGCGCTCGAATTCTACCGGCGTCCCCGCCGTCGCCGAAGCCGTGCCGGGTGCGCAGGAAGGCTAGTGCTTGCTCACCCTGAACGCTGCTGACGCCAGCCGGTAAGTGAAGCCCGGAGTAGGGATCATCCACGGGCTGGTTCACACATACATCGACTCCGCCCAGAGTGTTGGACAGTTCCTTGACCGCATTGAAATCCGCCATCATGAAATGATCGATCTGTAGACCCGTGACATCATTGATCGTTGCTACTGTGCAACCTGGACCGCCTGAGTCGAGGGCTCCGTTGAGCTGTCCCAGTTCTTGCGCGGGATGTTCGGTTCCAGTTTTTGGATCAAAGCACTCTGGGATGGGTACCAGTAGATCGCGGGGGAAGCTGATCACCGAGACACGCTCGCGGTCTGCCGACAAGTGCATCAGCATCATGGCGTCGGAATTACCTGAACCCGCCGACAGATCTTCACCACCGAACTGCGCGTCCTGACCAGTTCGCGTGTCCGTGCCAAGTATGAGAATCTGCAGCGGATCGCGCGACATATCGACAGGGAGTGCGTCCGCCTGATCTGTGTTCAGATTCAGCGGTTCAGTAACAATATTTCCTTGCAGCCTCATGACCTGCACTACTACGAAAACAAGTCCTCCGACGAGCACGACGGCCAGCGTGAGCGCCACGTACCGCAACGCCGTTTTCTTGCGCCCGGCTCCGAGGTGTCTGCCTGCCGGGCCAGCTTGTCGGTTGCCCGAAGTGCCGCGTCCGGTGGCCACACTGCGTCTACTCACAATCCAATCCTCATCCGTGGTCGGCACATTCTGTTCATTTTACTGAAGTCGGGGCGAGGCTCATGCACAGTCGATTAAATCTTCGCAGATGGAACTTCTCATGCATCAACGGACGACGGCGGCAAAAAGTGCCTCTGCGTTCAGAAGCCCAACCGGACTAGTTTTTTGGGGTCTCGCTGCCAGTCCTTGGCAATTTTGACGTGCAGATCGAGGTAGACGCGGGTTCCGAGAAGCGCCTCAATACTATGACGCGCTGTGGTCCCCACCGCCTTCAGCCGCTCGCCGCCCCGACCGATGATGATTGCTTTCTGGGAAGATCGCTCCACATAGAGATTGACGCGAACATCTAGCAGCTTCCGGTCTTCCGGACGGCCTTCACGTTCAACAATTTCGTCCACTACCACCGCTAGGGAATGTGGCAGCTCATCACGAACCCCTTCGAGGGCGGCTTCGCGGATGAGCTCGGCAACCATCACGGCTACAGGTTCATCAGTGAGCTCACCGTCCGGATACAGCGGAGGCGATAGCGGCATGTTCTTCAGAAGTACCGACGTAACGATCTCCGTTTGTGTGTCCTTGACCGCGGATACCGGGACGACGTCAGCCCATCCTTGTTCTCCCATGACATCGTATCCGAGGGCTGTCACAGCGAGCAGCTGTTTAGCGACCGCCTGACGGTCCACAAGATCGGTCTTCGTGACTATCGCGATAACTGGTTTACCTCTGAGCTCCGCCAATTGTTTTGCAATGAAGCGGTCTCCAGGCCCGATCTTCTCGTTGGCAGGAAGGCAGAACCCTATGGCGTCCACTTCGGCCAGCGTATCCGCGACGAGCTCATTGAGTCGTTTGCCCAAAAGGGTGCGTGGACGATGAAGCCCCGGCGTATCGACGAGAATCAATTGACCCTCTTCGGAGTGAACGATACCCCGGATTGTGTGTCTAGTGGTCTGCGGTTTTGCGGACGTGATGGCGACCTTCTGGCCCACAAGTGCGTTGGTCAGCGTCGATTTTCCGGTGTTCGGCCGACCAACCATTGACACGAAGCCAGCACGATATTCAGGACTCGTCATGATCCGTCATCCCTTCTTTTGGCGGAGTGTCAGCGTCCGCTGTCGTTCCCATGGTGGCGGAGGCGCCATCGGGGCCTTCCATTCTCGCACTCCCGGAGTCCTCTGGCACTCGCCAAGAGATCAAGTGGGACACTCGGTTCCTGCGGCCCTCGAGCCTTTCGGCACTCAGATGGATTCCACCCTCCAGCACGACTTCGCTTCCGACGATCGGAACGCGTCCAAGGATTTTACCCACCAGGCCGCCGACCGTGTCGACTTCGTCGTCGTCGAGTTCCAGCCCAAAAAGTTCTCCGAAGTCGTCGATATCCATACTTGAACTGACTCGGTATCGCCCACCGCCGAGGTCCTGTGTCTCCGGAGCCTCAGTATCGTACTCGTCGACGATTTCTCCGACGATCTCCTCAATCAGGTCTTCGAGTGTCACCAGACCCGCTGTGCCGCCATACTCGTCCACGACAATCGCGACGTGGGTCGATTCGCGTTGAAGTTCCTGAAGTAGATCACCGACGTTCTTTGATTCGGGAACATAGCGGATATCTCTTGCGATGGAATCTACGGGTTCATCTGCAGACCCTGGGCCGTGCATGCGCGCAGCCACGTCCTTGAGGTAAACCATTCCGAGAACCTGATCTGAGCTCTCGCCGATCACCGGAACTCGTGAGTAGCCAGAACGCAAGAAAAGCGACATGGCCTGGCGCAGTGTGGAACCGGTGTCGACGGACACCATATCGGTTCGTGGCACCATGACGGAGCGGACACTGGTATCGCCGAGCTCGAATACTGAATGGATGAGTTCGGCTTCGCTGTTCTCGATCATCTCAGCATCTGAGGCACGAGAGACAAGGTCGCGAAATTCCTCTTGCGTGAAGAACGCTGCGTCGGCGTGGTCTGCCCCCGGGGTGACCGCGCTTCCGACGCGTATGAGCCAACGCGGAATTGGTCCAAGCACCAGACGAAGCAATCGCACCAAAGACGAAGTCAGCCTCACGACGTTCGAGGAGTAAGCTCTGCCAAGCTGTCGCGGTGATACTCCAACGAGGACGAAACCAATGGCGGCCATGACGAGAGTCGCATACAGCCCCGCAAGCCAGACATTGCTGCTTAGCTCATTGAAAACGAGAGCGACGGCGACGGCTGCTGCCATTTCGAACCATACCCGCCAGAACCGGAGGGCATGGAGGTGGTCGATGGGCGCAGACAGGATCCGCTGGAGCGAGGAACCAGTCTGCTTGCGCAGGAGAACTTCGGCTTCCTGCCGTGGCAAGAAGGTGAAGGCAGCTTCTGCAGCAGTCAGAATTGCTGCAATGAGTGCGAACAGAAGACCGACAGCGCCAAGGGACCACTCGATCAATGGGTGGTTTCCTTGGGTGGTTGGTGGCCGAGGAATTCGAAGAGAAGCTTCCGTTGTAGACCAAACATTTCCGCTTCTTCTTCAGGTTCGACGTGATCGTAACCGAGCAGATGGAGAACTCCGTGCACAGTCAACAAGAGCAATTCCTCCGCGACGCTGTGCCCTGCAGCTTTCGCTTGCTGTTCGGCAACTTCGGGACAAAGCACGATATCGCCAAGGACGCCAGCGACTGCAGGTACCGCGGCTGTACCCGGACGAAGTTCATCCATGGGAAAGGACATCACGTCCGTTGGACCAGGCAGGTCCATCCATTCAATGTGCAGCTTTTCCATGGCTTCCGGATCGATGAGCATGATGGCTAGCTCGGCCTCGGGGCTGACAAACAACGAGTCCAAGACAAATCGGCCAACCGCCACAAGTCTCTCTTCATCCGCGGGTAAGGTAGTTTCGTTGTTGACTTCGATCGACATCAGCGCTGAGCTCCTGTATTACGATCTGTACGTGAAGTTTGGGCCGACGAGCGGGTACTTTCGTCCCAATCTGCGTAGGCGGAGACAATGTTGCTGACCAGCCGGTGGCGTACAACGTCCGTTGCATCAAGTTCCATGAACGTGATGTCCGTTATATCGTCAAGAATGTCTCGAACAACGCGCAGTCCCGAGGGTGTCCCCCCAGGTAGATCCACCTGCGTCACGTCGCCCGTAATAACCATCTTGGAACCAAATCCCAAACGGGTCAGGAACATCTTCATTTGCTCCGGAGTAGTGTTCTGCGCCTCATCCAAAATGATGAAAGCGTCATTGAGTGTGCGCCCGCGCATATATGCGAGTGGAGCCACTTCTATGGTGCCGGCGGCCATCAACCGAGGAATGGTCTCCGGATCAATCATGTCGTGGAGTGCGTCATATAGCGGCCGCAAGTAGGGATCGATTTTGTCGCTCAGTGTCCCTGGAAGGAATCCCAATCGCTCTCCAGCTTCTACTGCAGGACGTGTCAATATGATCCGACTGACTTCCTTTTGCTGCAGTGCCTGTACAGCCTTGGCCATAGCTAGATACGTTTTGCCGGTACCCGCGGGACCGATCCCGAATACCACTGTGTTCTCATCAATCGACTCCACGTAGCGTTTCTGGTTGAGCGTTTTGGGTCGAATCGTTCGTCCGCGCGAGGAGAGGATGTTGACGGTCAGTACGTCTGAGGGACGTTCTGTTGTTTGGTCCTTGAGCATGCTGATCAGCTGAACCAGGACATGCTCGGTTACGCGAGTGTTGTTCGCTACGAGGTTGCGCATTTCAGCAACAAGCCGTGAGGTGCGCTTGACGCTTTCACCCTCCCCCGTGATGGAAAGCTCATTGCCTCGCACCGCGAGCTGGACGTCAGGGAACGCATCCTCGATGAACCGCAGGGCCTGGTCATTGGCACCAAGCGATTCAACCATTTGGTCCGTGGAATCGAACCGTATCGTTTCTGTCTTCTGTGCACCATTTCTGGTTTTTCCTGAAGAATCCGTCATAGCAGCGGCCTGATGGCCTTTCTTCGCCCCCTAAGGCTTCGTCGTCCTGTCGAACGGCCACCGCTGGTAGCCAGGGTCCCATTCTACGGGAAACGAGAAGACCGATGGCGGCGACAGTTCGCTAGCTCGGTCCGTTCTTGATCCAAGTGGACCTTCTGCAGGGAAATTAGTCCTCGTCCCAACGGCCTAGTCCTTGCATAACCAGGCTCAATGCGGCTGGTCCAGCGGTGGAGGACCGAAGCACATTCCGGCCGAGCCGAGCGGTCACCGCTCCTGCATTCTTGAACCGGTCAATCTCCTGTGGGGAGACACCGCCCTCTGGTCCTACCACGAGAGCGATCTGCGAACCCCTCGGCTTCCGGCTTTGGAGGACGTGGCTCAGGGAAGACTCGGCGGTCTCATGCAAGACGACGACAAGGTCAGTCTTCTGCATCCACACCGCGAGTCTCCCTGTATCCATGGGCGGGACGATCTCTGGAATCCGTGATCGGCGCGACTGCTTGGAAGCGGTTAGGACTACTGACTCCCATTTACGCACCCCCCTACTTGCCTTATCGGCTTTCCATCGCACAATTGAGCGATCCGCCTGCCACGGAATGACAGCATCTACGCCAAGTTCGGTGGCAGCCGCAATGGCCATCTCGTCCCGATCACCCTTCGCAAGTGCTTGTACGAGGGTCACTGATGGTTCCGGCACCGTCTCATAATCGAGTGAAAGTACCCGCAGCATTATGGCTTCAGAGGCGATCTCCGTGACTATGCAGCTGGCCCGGTGTCCCTGACCGTCGACGACGTCAATGGCTTCCTCGATGTCGATCCGTTTGACAACGGCGTGCCGTGCTTCAGCCCCGGTGAGCCGAAGCACGCCTCCTGGTAACGCGTCGGCGACCTCAAGAGGGTTACCGAAGAAACACTGATTGCTCATGGTTACCGGTTGCCAAGCCGTTCGCGTAATCGTGAAAAGACGCTGCTGCCGGTCGCTGCGAGTTTGCCTTCGGCGAACTGTTCTCCGCGGAGGGAGGCAAGCTGCCTGAGAAGTTCCTCTTGCTCGGAGTCGAGCTTCGAAGGCGTCTCGACGTTAATATGGATTCGAAGATCGCCGCGGCCGTAGCCACGAAGATGCGTCACACCAAGTCCGCGCAGGGTGATGATCTCTCCTGACTGTGTCCCGGCCTTGATGTCGAGCTCGCGGTCGCCGTCAAAAGTTACCAGCTGAAGCGAAGTTCCCAGCGCTGCCGCTGTCATGGGCACCGACATCGTCACGTGGAGATCGTCGCCTTCTCGGATGAAATTGGCGTCTTGGGCAACACGAATGTCCACGTAGAGGTCGCCCTGAGGACCGCCGCCTGGGCCAACTTCGCCTTGACCACCAAGTTGGATACGTGTCCCTGTAGCAACACCTGCCGGCACTTTGATGGTCAACGAACGACGGCTGCGTACGCGCCCCTCTCCTGCACATTGGTGACAGGGATCGGGGATCACTGTTCCCAACCCCTGACAGCTGCCGCAGGGTGCCGTGGTCATGACCTGACCGAGGATGGAACGCACCGCCCGCTGAATCTGTCCGCTACCGTGGCAGATGTCACAGGTCTTTGGACTCGAGCCGGGCTGGCTGCAGCTGCCGTCGCAATCTGGACATACGACAGCAGTTTCCACATCGAAGGTTTTGTTGGCGCCGAACACAGCGTCTTTGAGATCGATCTGCACACTGATCAGAGCGTCCTGACCGCGCCGGGTCCTGGACGGCGGCGCACCGGCGCCAGGGCCGCCTCCACCGAAGAAGGTTTCGAATATGTCCTGGAAAGCAAATCCTGAGCCGGAATGTCCGCCACCGAACCCACTGTCGGTTCCGTTCTCGTTGCCTGTTGTGTCGTATACGCGCCGTTTTTGGGGATCTGCAAGCACCTCGTATGCCCGTGTGACCAGCTTAAACTGCTCCGAGGCGTCCGGCCCGGAATTGACATCGGGGTGAAGCTTGCGTGCCAGTTTCCGGTATGCCTTCTTGATTTCCTCGCCAGTTGCGTCGCGGCCTAGCCCGAGGACTTCGTAGTGGTTGCTCACGTACATTTCACTTCCTGTAGTTCGTGCCCCGGAGGGGACTTCTCTGACCCAGAGGCCCCGGAGATCACTCCCCGAGAATTCTCGACAAATATCGGGCAACTGCGCGAACCGCTGCCATGGTTGTGGGATAGTCCATGCTCATTGGGCCCAGTATCCCGATCCTGGCGGAGTAGTCCGGTCCGTAACCCGTAGCGATCACGGATGCCTCGGACAGCCCGCCATGGGGATTTTCTCGGCCTATACGCACCGACATGCCACGTTTATCCTGTTCCATTTCAGTTAACAAGCGAAGCATGACCACCTGTTCCTCGAGTGCTTCAAGGACGGGTCCGATGGTCAGTGGAAAATCTATGGTGGAGCGTGCAAGATTCGCTGTGCCGGCCAAAATGATTTTGTCCTCCCTGTCGATGCGGGCCAGGGAGCTCAGCGCCTGCCCGAGCGTCTCTGCGGTCACATTCGAATCAGGAGGAGTTCGGCGAAGTATGTTTGACAACCGAGTTTCGACGGCGGCCATCGGCTGGCCGGCCAGCTCCGTGAGAAAACGCTGTCTATGATCGAGCAGCACTTCTTCGGAGATCCGGGTGTCGAGCGAAATTATTTTCTGCTGAACGGTCCCGGTGTTGGCTATCAGGACAATGAGTACCTGGGTGGGTGCAAGAAGCACGAACTCGATATGTCGGACCGCTGTTCTGCTCAGGTGCGGGTACTGGACCACTGCTACTTGATTGGTGAGCTGAGCCAGCAGCCGAACCGTACGGTCCATGACGTCGTCGAGATCGTCAGGACCCTCAAGCAGTGCCTGGATGGCACGTCTTTCCGGGCCGGACAACGGCTTTACCTCGGCTATCCGATCAACGAACCGTCGGTAGCCTTTGTCTGTGGGAATTCGACCGGCACTCGTATGAGGGGCAGCAATGAGCCCCTCCTCTTCCAGTATCGACATGTCATTTCGAATAGTTGCGGAAGAAACGCCCAGATGGTGCCTATCCACCAGTGCCTTGGACCCGACTGGCTCGCGGGAGTAAACATAGTCTTCAACGATGGCGCTCAGTACCTCCATCCGGCGTGGTTCACTCACCGAAGTCACCTCCTGCGCTCTCCCGTGGTCGGATCATGGTCCAGGGATCGAAGTTAGCACTCGACACACCCAAGTGCTAAGTCTAATACCTCTACCCGGTCTGGCAGGACTTGCTAGCATCGTGGTCATGACCACATACGGATGGGGACCGCAGGACCTGACCGAACCGAGCCGCAAGGAACTGATGGAAGTTGAGGCCTCTGCGGGCGTGGTCCTGGAGGACAACCAGACGGGATGGGTCGGTGCCGTCGTCCGAGTAGAGAAGTCGGGTGGCCTCCATGTGATGTCCCTGGAGGATCGCAACGGCAAAACACGGAGCTTCCGTTTGGGCTATGGGTTCCTACTCGATGGCGAGCCCGTAAAAGTTGTTTCGCCACAACCCCGTACTGCCGAAGCCACAGTGCATCGGACGGCATCGGGATCGCTGAAAGTAGCAGCAGCACGAGCTCGAACTGCCCGTGCCAGCAGGATCTGGGTTGAGGGTAAACATGACGCAGAACTTGTGGAAAAGGTCTGGGGCGAAGACCTCCGACATGAGGGGATCGTTGTCGAACCGCTGCACGGCATCGATGATCTACGTGGTGCGATTCGAGATTTCGACCCGGGACCGCAACGTCGTCTAGGTGTTCTCGTTGACCACCTTGTCTCCGGGTCGAAGGAGTCGCGCATAGCGCAAGACGCAATGTCTTTACCCGGCGCGCGATCGAATGTCCTCATTGTCGGGCATCCCTACGTTGACGTGTGGCAAGCAATTCGGCCACGTGTTCTTGGATTATCGCAGTGGCCGGAAGTTCCACGGGGCGAGGACTTCAAAACGGGAATTCTTACTCGCATCGGCTGGCCTTACGCGGACAAGGCCGACGTCGGGCTGGGGTGGCATCGAATGCTCAGTGCCGTCTCCAGCTACGCTGATCTGGAGCCATCCCTGTTGGGCCGAGTGGAAGAAGTCATCGATTTCCTGACTGCATAAGTAAGATAGGTAGAGCAGCGTCCGTAGCAGGCGAAACAACGTTCGGCCTCCGAACGGGACCGTCCACGGAGATAGAGGAAAAGGAAGTATCAGTGTCCAACCCCGCCAGTCAGGACCGGCCCGGCGAAGACGGCAAAGCCCGGTCGAAGCCCCAATATCAGGGCTCACCCGCGACTGCCTTGCCCCTCACTGCGTCCGAGGACCGCCAATGGGCTACGTTGGCCCATTTCGGTGGCATCCTATTTTTTATACCGTCACTAATTATTTACTTGGTATTCCGCGAGCGTGGGCCATTCACCGCCCAAGAGTCTAAAGAGGCCTTAAACTTCACGCTGCCACCTTCGGCGATAGCCCTCGTCGCGTTCCTGCTATCTCTGCTGCCAGGTATTGGGGGTGTATTCGCGGTTATCAATGCATTGGTCTGGGTGGGCGTTACCGTCTACTCGGTCAAAGCGGGAATCCAGGTAAACCGAGGACGTCCCTACCGCTATGACTACAATCTGCGCCTCTTACACTAATCGTCGGGCAACAGTCTGCGGACCACCGCATCGGCTAGGAGCCGACCACGCAATGTGAGGATAAGGGTGCCACGAATGGCGGACTTTCCGTCGACAAGTTCCTCAGCAATCAGATCTGGGACCTGCCTACGGGCAGCTGCGTCCAACCCATCGATGTTCAACCCCTCGGACAGCCTGGTACGCAGCATGACGTCTTCGACCCTACGGGTCGGCTCATCAAGTGTTTCACGACCGGCGGCCGGGGATTCTCCAGCCACCAGACGCGCGGCATAAGCGCGTGGATGCTTAACATTCCACCAACGAACGCCACCGACATGAGAGTGGGCACCCGGACCGATCCCCCACCAGTCCTCACCCCGCCAGTAAGCGAGATTGTGTCGGCATTGTTCCGACTCCGATCTCGCCCAGTTACTGACTTCGTACCATCGCATGCCGGCAGCCTGCAGCTTCTGCTCCGCTAAGAGGTACTTATCCGCATGGTCGTCATCGTCCACGCCGGGAACCTCTCCCCTGCGAATCTGCGCAGCGAGCTTTGTCCCCTCCTCGATGATCAGGGCGTAGGCCGAAATATGATCTGGTGCGTAACTCAGCGCGGCGTTCAGGCTTGTCTCCCAGTCCAACAAAGACTCGCCCGGAGTACCGTAAATTAAGTCGAGGCTGACAGACAGGCCGGCATTACGCGCCCACTTGACCGCCTGCGGGACGCGCTCGGGTGAATGCGTGCGGTCCAGTACCTTGAGTACGTGCGGCTGCACCGATTGCATGCCGAAGGACACGCGGGTAAACCCCGCTGCTGCCAACGCTGTCAGGGCTTCTGGAGTCACCGAATCGGGGTTGGCTTCAGTTGTTACTTCCGCCCCTGGAGCAAGCCCCCAGGTATCAATGGCAGCAGCAAGTACCGACGTTAGATCCTCGGTATCCAGCAGTGTTGGAGTCCCCCCGCCGAAAAAGACAGTGCTTAGCGGTCGCCCTTGAACACCAGAGCTGACAAGGACATTCTGAGCCAGCGCAATTTCTCTGCAAGCGGTCGAAGCGTACTGATCCTGCGACGCACCCCCTCCGAGCTCAGTGGCCGTGTAAGTGTTGAAATCGCAGTATCCGCAACGGACTGCGCAGAATGGAATGTGCACATAGAGTCCAAAACTGCGTCCATCGCTGCCTACCGCAGCTTGCGCCGGGAGTAAACCATTAGCCGGTGCTGGCTCTCCAAGCGGCAACGCACCGGGCATCAGGGTTGTCCGTACCTGTTGGGGAACGGCATTACTTCTTCGCTTTGGCCTTCGAATCGTCGGAGGACAATGCCGCCACGAAAGCCTCCTGAGGAACCTCGACGCGGCCAACCATCTTCATCCGCTTCTTGCCTTCTTTCTGCTTCTCCAGCAACTTCCGCTTGCGCGAAATGTCGCCACCGTAGCATTTGGCCAAAACGTCCTTGCGGATGGCCCGAATATTCTCTCGGGCGATTATCCGCGAACCGATGGCGGCCTGAATGGGCACCTCGAACTGCTGGCGTGGTATCAACTCGCGAAGCTTGCCCGTCATGAGAACGCCATAGTTGTACGCCTTGTCCCGGTGTGTGATGGCACTGAAAGCATCTACCTGTTCACCCTGAAGAAGTATGTCCACCTTGACGAGATCAGCTGCTTGCTCACCGTCTGCCTTCCAATCAAGGGACGCATAACCACGAGTCTTCGATTTCAATAGGTCGAAAAAATCGAAGACGATCTCAGCCAGTGGCAGCCGATAAAGCAATTCCACGCGCTCTTCGGACAGATAGTCCATTCCACCAAGCTGGCCGCGGCGCGTCTGGCAAAGTTCCATAATCGCTCCGACGAACTCACTGGGCGCCAATATCGTGGCGGACACCATGGGTTCGCGCACTTCAGTCACCTTCCCATTGGGGTACTCGCTGGGGTTGGTGACCGTGATGATCGCGCCATCTTCGAGCGTCACGTCGTAGACGACGTTCGGTGCTGTTGAAATAAGGTCCAGATTGAACTCCCGCTCGAGCCGTTCCCTGATGATTTCCAGGTGCAGAAGACCCAGGAAACCTACGCGGAATCCGAAGCCAAGTGCAGCCGAAGTTTCAGGCTCATACGTGAGCGCTGCATCATTGAGTTTGAGCTTGTCCAGGGCATCTCGTAGGACAGGGTAGTCAGTACCGTCAATCGGGTAGAGCCCGGAGAAAACCATGGGCTTCGGATCGGCGTACCCTCCGAGCGATGTTGCTGCGGGTTTGGCGAGATTGGTCACCGTGTCGCCGACTTTTGATAGCCGAACATCCTTGACACCGGTAATAAGGTAACCGACTTCTCCGACGCCAAGGCCTTTGGTGATTGTGGGCTCTGGAGAGCTGACACCAATTTCCAGCAGCTCGTGGCTTGCCTTCGTTGACATCATCTGAATCCGTTCCCGCGGACTCAATGTTCCATCCACCACGCGGACATAGGTGACAACGCCACGATAGGTGTCATAGACGGAATCGAAAATCATTGCGCGGGCTGGCGCGTTGGCGTCGCCCACGGGAGGGGGCAGATCAGCAACGATTTTGTCGAGTAGAGCTTCGACCCCTGCACCCGTCTTGCCGGAGACAAGCAAGACGTCTTCAGGGTTACCACCGATGAGATTGGCGAGCTCTTCAGCGTATTTTTCGGGCTGTGCACCGGGTAGATCGATTTTGTTCAGTACAGGAATGATTGCGAGGTCGTTCTCCATGGCCAGGTAAAGATTGGCCAGAGTCTGTGCCTCAATTCCCTGTGCTGCATCTACTAGAAGCACAGCGCCCTCGCAGGCGGCCAGTGAACGGGATACCTCGTACGTGAAGTCAACGTGGCCCGGTGTGTCGATCATGTTCAAGGCATAGGCTGTGCCGTTTAGTTCCCATGGCATGCGCACAGCTTGGGATTTAATGGTGATTCCGCGCTCACGCTCGATGTCCATACGGTCGAGATACTGCGCTTTCATATCCCTGCTGTCCACCACGCCGGTAAATTGCAACATCCGGTCCGCCAGGGTGGATTTCCCATGGTCGATATGGGCGATGATACAGAAGTTTCTGATGATCGCCGGATCCGTTGCGGCGGGCACCGGTGCGGTGCGGGCCATGGGAGACACTGGCAGTTCCTCACTTTTTGCGGGCAGGGGCTTCAGGGTACCGTTTGGACGGCGACCGTCGAACCTACATCCTCCCATGCTAGCGCGACAACTCCGGACAACCCCTGCCCGCTTACCGTCTGGTGCACTGCGCACCCAGATGGTTTGTTCATCTGCGTAGGTAGGTAGTTTTCTGCTAGTGTTGACTGCTGTGTGTCCGAGCAGGTCGACGGGCACTTCAGTCCAGTCGCCATTACGGTATCCCCACGCCGCTCAGTCAATGGCTGGAAAGAATTACCCTCACCGACCAGTCCGCAATACAAAGAGAGTCTCCATACGTGGCAAATATCAAGTCCCAGAAGAAGCGCAATCTGACCAACGAAAAGGCTCGTCAGCGTAACAACGCTTTCAAGTCTGAGTTGAAATCAGTCATCCGCACCGTCAACACGGCCGTTGCCTCCTCAGATAAGGAAGCAGCTGTTACTGCGCTGGCTACGGCCAGCCGCAAGTTGGACAAGGCAGTGTCCAAGGGAGTGATCCACCAGAACAACGCGGCAAACCGCAAGTCGGCGATCTCCAAAAAGGTCAACGCCTTGTAAACAGGTCTTGAATGTGGCCGGTTCCTCACGAGGAACCGGCCATTTCTATGTTCAGCTTCGGTTCGCGAGGGAAATAACGGTTATGGCCCGTTCCACGGCATATACGGGGTCCCTGCCGGCGCCTTTAACCTGAGCATCCGCTTCGGCGAGAACTTTTATTGATCGGATGACGGCCTCCGGAGTCCATGAGCGACCATCACGGCGGGCTTGCTCAACCTGCCACGGCGCCATGCCAAGATCTTTGGCCAACTGTGCACTGCTTCCACTGGCTTGGATAACCTTGCCGACTGTCCTGACTTTCATAGCCAGTGCGGCGACGAGTGGTACGGGATCGACTCCGGTGGCCAGCGCGTGCCTCGCCATGGACAGTGCCTGCCCGCCCCTGCCGGCCAAGGCTGCGTCCGCCACCTTGAAAGCTGTGGCTTCCACCCGTCCACCGTAGTACTTCTCCACAGACTCAGCTGTTATGGACCCTTCAATGTCCAAAGAAAGCTGCTGACAGGCTGCCGCGAGATCCGAAAGCTGAGATCCGACTGCGGAAACCAATGCTCTGACCGCGTCAGGATCGATTCTGCGTCGGGAGGCACGAAATTCTGACGCCACGAAGGCAGCTTTGTCGCTGTCCTTCTTCAGTGGCTGGCAGTCGATGACGGGAGCACCCGATTGCTGGACGGCGTCCAGCAGCTTTTTGCCTCTGTTGCCTCCTCCGTGGCGCAGTACGAGCACGACATCAGGTGCCGGCTCACTGGCGTATTGGAGTGCATCGGTGAGGAAATCATCATTCATCTGCTCCAGCTGCACGACTTCTATCAGCTTGGCATCACCGAACAGGGACGGCGACGCATGCATTTCTAGCTGACCCGCAGCGTAGTTCGACGCGTTGAGGTGAATAGTCTCCGTCTCGGGCCGCTGTTCGCGGACTTTGCGGCGGATCAAATCGAAGGCACGCGTACCCAGATAGTTCTCCGGGCCGACTACGAGCACCACACGAGCAGGATGGGCTTCGGTCCAAGAAACGGAGTTCTGGGAATGACCCGTTTTATGCTTGCCTGGGGCAGGACTCATGAGCCACCTATCGGGACGGATGAATTGATGAACCCCTCTAGATTGCCACGCAGGCTGCGTTCGGCCAACTGAGAGCGCAAGATCAAAAAGATCTGGCGATCAACTTATCCTCGACCATGTCCAGGGTGAATGATCCCGCAACGTCAGTCCTCAGAACGGTAGTGCCCCCTGATTCCAATGCGTTCACGATGGTCGGTCCAGGGTGACCATAGGTGTTCTTGGCACCAACAGAGATCATCGCCAGACGGGGCCGGACCTGTTCTACAATGCGCGAACCACCATTACGTGCGCCGTGGTGGGCGACCTTCAACACGTCTATGGTCCCGGACGCGATGTTGGGCTCGGCCGCGAGAAGCCTGGCGGCTGCATCCTCCTCGAGGTCGCCGGTGAAGAGGATGGTGGTCTCGTGGCCAGCTTCGCGAGCACTGACCAAAAGCACACAACTCATGTTGTTCTCATTGGTCGATGTGAAGGACTCAGCGGGCCACAGAACGCGCCAACTCACATTGTTCTGCTGTCCGGCATCCCCTGCTGTCACCGGTACTTGCGGAACATCTGCGATGGCGGCCCGTATGTTCTTCGGCAGTGGTTCACTCGTGGATGAATAGGCGATCTTCTTGACAATTCGGCCCTTCATCACGCCTTGAATGCCGCCGTAGTGATCGGCGTGGGAATGTGTCAACACCAGCAGATCTATGACCTCGACTCCGAGATTCCGCAAGCAACGATCCATTGGCTCAGGCTCCGGACCGGTATCAATGACGATCGCCGACTTCGGGCCGGTGCGGACAGCGAATCCGTCACCCTGCCCGACGTCGCAGGCGGCGATGTTCCACTGCGGCGCCCGTTGCCATGGCATGGGGAGGACGTCCACGGCGAGAATGACGAGCACGGCGGTAAGCGCGGTGCTGATGACAAGCACTCTTCGCTTTCGGCTGGGTCCGACAATGCGCAGCTCATCGGGTGGACGCTTCAACCGGTGATTGAGGACCGCAACGCAGCCGATGAATAGCAATGTGACGAGCGTTGCCAGCACGATTCCTGCTGGACCATCTAGCCACGGGGTGGAAGCCGCGGGCAGGTCAGAGAAGAAGCGTGCGGTAAGGGCAACCCATTGTGTGCCCACGGCCGCCAGCAGATTCGGTGCAAGAGCCAGGGCCGGGTGAATTGATCCAGCCAACACACCAATCATCCCCAAGATCGTTATGAACGGGACAACCGGGGAGGCCAGAATATTCGCGGGTACCGAATACGTTGGCAGTGTTGGATCCAAGGTAAGAATGACCGGGGTGCAGAGCATCTGTGCTGCCATCGGAATGCTGAGAATGACCGCTACAGCCCGGGGCATGATCGAGGACAATACCGTCACCAACGGCGGACCAATCAGAATGAGTCCGGTGGTTGCCAGAACCGACAGAATGAACCCGTACTCAGCATGAATCCAAGGATCAGCGACGATCAGGAAGATGACCGCCACTTGCAACAGACCAAAAGAGAGCTTGCCTCTGCCTGACAAGACGGCGAGGACTCCGAGGGACCCCATCACCGCTGCGCGCAGTACGGACGGGTCCGGGCGGACAAGCAACACGAACCCCGACAGTGCCGCCATCGCGAGCAGGACGGCGAGTCCTCTTGGCAGTCTGCATAGCCGAGCACACAGGAAAGCGAAGGCCAGCACGAAGGCGCAGTTTGAACCGCTGACCGCGGTCAGATGGGTAAGGCCGGTGCTCTTCATAGCTGTTTCGAGCTCATCGGTGAGCATGCTTCTGTCGCCAAGGACCATCCCTGGAAGCAATCCCCGAACATCGGGCCCGAAATTGGAAGCCGCATCACGAAATGTAGCTCTCATCTGCGAGGTCGCCGATGCCCAGCCCGACACCTGTGCCTGCACCTGTGGCACAGCAGACGAATAGAGTGTTGCGGTGAACCCCGAGCCCGGCGGTGGCGCCGCGAGTTTTCCTGTGGCCCGGATCCTGTCTCCCATGCCTACGTCAGCCCACGGCTCTCCACCGATAAGGAGCATCCGCGCATTGGATCCGTACTGTCGACCATTCGCGACGACGCCATCAACAGCAGCCTCGATCTTGTATCGTCGCGCTCCCCATTGACTCGACATTCCGTCGGCGTCGGACGTTGCCCGCAGCTGCATGACGACTTCGGAACCTGCCGCTGCATCCGCGGCCAGATCACCGGCCTGTCTTGTGTCCAGGTGAACGGCGGCGGAGAACACGACGGCTGCTGCGACGGCCAGAGGCACGACGAACAGTAGCACGAGTGAGATCCGGCGGAACATGACACACAGGATGAGCAAGACCACCGCTCCGGTTGCGACAAGTGCTGCGATGAAGAACCCGGCATTGGAGTCCGTGTGCGTTGCCAAGACCGCGGCGCCCCCGGAGGCTACGGCAGCGGGTAGCAGTCTCAGATCTTTGTATGGACGGGCCGAATTCTCTGCTGGTTCAGCAGGCGGTCGGTGAGCAGCAAGGATTGGGTGAAGGCGCGCCCAGAGTCCTATTCCTTGTGTATTGGCGGCTTTGTTGTCCTGTTCAGTGGTAGATGCCGAGTCAATAAACTTTCGCCAAGGGCTTTGCTGTCCCATCTAAACCGTGACCAGGTCTGCAAGAGAAGCCATCATAGCTTCGCCTACTCCTGATACGGCGTCCAGATCGGCGATGCTGGAATATCCGCCGTGTTCTTCACGCCACTTGACAATTCTCCCCGCAAGGACGGGCCCGACACCAGGTAAAGCTTGAAGCTCATCTGAGGAAGCGCTGTTCAGGTTCACAAGGCCGCCACTCTCCTCAGTGGCTCCTGCTCCGGCTCCAGCAGGTACTTGTTCGCCCACCCTGGGAACGTACAATTGCACACCATCGGTCAGCGGTGCTGCTAAATTTACTGCGTCCAGTGCAGCCTCGGGCAGGGCTCCACCTGCCGCCTCGATGGCTTCGAAAATCCGGCTTCCATCCAAGAGCGAGACAACACCGGGCTTATTGACGGCGCCTGCAACGTGCACAATGATGTCACCCCCTTTTGTCACCCCCTTCTGCGTGCTTTCGGACTTTTGGGCGTCGTCATCGCCTTCCGGTTCCGTAGACGGAAAAACGCCGGGAGGCACCGGCGAGGAATCAGCAGCGCCGACTTCATCAATGCTGACGGCCGCGAGGGGTTCGTTGGGCTGCTGAAGGAAGATGATGAGGCAAGCCGCAGCGATGAGCACAAGGCACATTCCGGTCACACCGACCGCGATTCGGAATCGCGGAGTACCGCTCACCGGCTCGGGCGCCATATCGTCTGAGGACGATCGACTTCCGGCTTGTGTTGCCCACCTGTGACGGCCCATAAAATGAGCCTAGGATCCGTAGAGCCTGTGAACAGTGGCTGTCCCAAGAGATGTGGATGGTTTGGGAGGCTAGCCAACCTGGGGAGGGGAAGTTGAACTATCTGCGGGTGCAGCCACTACCGAGGACGCCACAGCGATGGCCACGGCGCCCAATCCTCCGTGGGCGGCCAGTACGGCGGGGAGCCGAGACTGGACAATATCGACTTCCGGCAGGTGGGCCAGCAACTCATCCACAACGGCGCTTGCCTGTTCCTCATTGCCAAAGTGATGAACAGCTATCAAGGGCGTTCCGCTTCTGGCCAAAGCGTCCATCACAACGATCTCGACAAGGCGCCCCACGGCGCGCGGAGCGGTACGCGCCTTCTCCAGCAGAACAATACCGCCGTCGACAACCTGCAGAATTGGCTTGACGGCCAATAGCATTCCGATCCACCCCGCTGCTGGCCCGATACGTCCGCCTCGCCTCAGCTGATCCAAAGACGGTACATAGAAGTACAGGTTCGTTTCAGCTGTCATCTTTCGCGCCCGGTCTGCCACGACCGCCAGAGACGACCCTTTTGCGGCTTCTTCAGCGGCGGCGATCACTCCATAGCCCATCGCCATGGCAACTGTTCGGCTATCGAGGACTTCCACCGGAAAGTCCACGCGGCGTGAGGCCAACCGGGCTGCATCCACCGTTCCCGAGAGAGCCCCGGATAGGTGAATCGAGACTGCACCGGTGAACCCTGCCAGTTTCAGCTCTCTGTACTTGGCTTCAAATTGGCCCGGCGACGGCCTCGAAGTGACGACGCGCTTTCCTTCCGCAAGGGCGATCGCCAACGTTGACGTCAGATCGACTTCGTCCTCGCTGAATATCCGATCGTTGATCATGACCGGCATCTGGACTGTGCTCACCGTGCCGGGTAGAACCGCGGTTGCGCCATGCGTTCCGCCCGCCGTGTCAGGTAAAGCCGCTGCAGAGTCGGTTACAACGGCGATGCGTGTCCCGCTTCCAGGCATGCTGGAGGCTGGCGCTTTCCTGATGCGCTTCGAAGCACGGTCCAGCCAGCTCATGACCAGAACCTACACGGGAACGATGTTGACCAGCTTGGGCGCTCGGACTATCACCGTGCGGATCTCCTGCCCATCAAGCGCTCGCAGAGCTGCTTCTGATCGCAGAGCCAGATCCCGGAGTTCGTCCTCGCTGATATCCGGTGACACCTCGAGGCGGTCACGGACCTTGCCCTTGACTTGGACCACGGCTGTAATACTGTCCACCGTCAACAAGGATTCGTCAACGGTCGGCCAACCTGCAGCGGCCACCGAGGGCTCATGCCCGAGGATCGACCACATATCCTCCGCAGTATAAGGGGCAAAGAGACTGAGCACGACGGCGACCGCCTCCGTTGCCTCCCGCACTGCTGGATCGGCTGCACCAGCCCCCGAATCGATTTCCTTGCGAGTGGCGTTCACCAGTTCCATGATTTTGGCAATGACAACATTGAACTTGTGCTGGTCCAGCAGCACGGAAGCGTCCGCGACTGTCCTGTGCGTTGCTGAGCGAAGGCCCCTGTTTCCCATTGATGGATCGGTTCCGGGCGTGGTGGCAACATCGCGGGCGAGCCGCCATGCGCGGGCCAGGAACTTCGCGGACCCGGATGGCGAAACGTCTGCCCAGTCCACGTCGTCTTCCGGTGGTGAAGCGAAAATCATGGTCAGACGGACCGCATCAACACCGAAAGTGTCCAGCTGCTCCCCCAGATCAACGCCATTACCCAGAGACTTACTCATGGCCTTGCCGCCGTTGAGCACCTGACCCTGGTTCAGCAAAGCATTGAACGGTTCATCAAAGTCGATGAGTCCAAGATCATTAATGACCTTGGTGAAGAACCGGGCATACAAGAGATGGAGGATAGCGTGTTCGACTCCTCCGACGTACTGCTGCACTGGCAGCCAGTTGTTGGCGGCGTCAGAGTCGAAAGGTCCATCAGTATACCCTGGCGACGTGAACCGCAAGAAGTACCACGAGGAATCCACAAAGGTATCCATGGTGTCCGTATCCCGGGTAGCACTACCGCTACAGCGCGGGCAATCCACTGCAGCCCAATCACGTGCCGCGGCCAAAGGAGAAGTGCCCTTCGGCGCGAGCTCCTCACCACGCAGGTTCTCTGGAAGGGTGACCGGAAGCTGGTCATCTGGAACCGGTACCTCACCGCAGCTGGCGCAGTGAATGATGGGAATGGGAGTTCCCCAGAATCGCTGTCGTGACAGCAACCAATCGCGGAGCCGGAAGTTGACAGTTTCTTCGCCGGCGTCACTGGAGGTAAGAATTCGGACGGCTACAGCGACCGCCTCCTCTTGCGGCAGGCCTGTAAGCGACCCTGAGTTGACAAGCGTTCCATCTCCCGTGGTCGCCATACCGGATTCAGCGGGGTGCGCTTCTCCCGTGTCCACAACGACACGCACCGGAAGATCGAAAGCCAGAGCAAAGTCTAGGTCGCGCTGGTCATGTGCCGGCACAGCCATGATGGAACCTGTTCCATAATCTGCCAGAACGTAATCGGCGGCCCACACGGGAAGACGTTCCCCACTGAGCGGGTTAATGGCATAACGTCCGGTGAAGACGCCGGTCTTTTCGCGTTCAGTGGACTGGCGTTCGATCTCGGAGAGCGACCGCACCTTGTCCCTGTACTGCTCTAGCTCGGGGCGGCGGGCCTCCGTGACCAGATCCACCGCAAGCTGGGAGTCAGCGGCGACTACGTAAAAGGTAGCCCCGTAAAGGGTGTCCGGCCGCGTTGTGAACACGGTGACGTCGTGTTCAGGCTGGTCTGGGGTGGATTCAATTCGGAACCGAACATGAGCGCCCGCGGATCGGCCTATCCAGTTTCGTTGCATGGACAGGACTCGGTCTGGCCACTTGCCCTCCAACTGCGCCATGTCATCCAGTAGTCTGTCCGCGTAGTCCGTGATGCGGAAGTACCACTGATTGAGTGACTTTTTTGTGACTGGGGTACCGCAGCGTTCGCAGGCACCGTTGACAACCTGTTCGTTGGCGAGCACCGTCTGGTCCTTTGGGCACCAGTTCACTGGCGAATCCTTGCGGTATGCCAGTCCTTTCTCGTAGAAGCGTAGGAACAACCACTGTGTCCAACGGTAGTACTCGGAGTCCGAGGTATGCAGCCTGCGCGACCAGTCTGCACTGATCGCATAGCGCTTGAAAGATGCTGCCTGAGTGTCAATGTTTGCGTACGTCCACTCGCTCGGGTGCGCATTTCTCTGGATCGCCGCGTTCTCAGCGGGCAGGCCAAAAGAGTCCCATCCAATGGGATGGAGCACATCATAGCCAAGCTGTCGCCAGTAGCGAGAGATGACGTCCCCCATGGCGAAAGCCTCGGCATGCCCCATGTGAAGATCGCCTGAGGGGTACGGGAACATGTCCAGGACGTAGCGCCGTTCCCGGCTTCCGTCGTCGAGCGGTGTGAAGACTTTGAGCTCATCCCACACCGCTGGCCACTTTCGCTCCATCGCGGCAAAGCTGTAGACGGCGTCCGGAGACCGGGAATCAGTTGGCTCGTTACTCACTGGCTATGCCCTGTCCTCTATCTGTTTCTTCAACGAACTCCTGCCCTGAACACACAAAAGCCCCTCGTGGGAACAAGGGGCGGACCGCACTCGATGTGCGGCTATCCAAGGCAAAGAATGAGATCCATGGATCCACTTTAGCGCAGATTGTAGGAACCACGGCCTGACTCAGGATACGATATTTATGGTATGTGTGTGAATACCACGGGCCGGGGCGGAGTGCGTCCACGGCGGGGATCGGCTGACTCGCGTCAGGCGGGGCCACGGACCACCGTGGTCGGCGAAGCGGCAGCCCGTCACATCGTTAGGTAATCGAATAAACATGGGTAATAGCTTTACTCCAATGGACCCTGCTCCGGAGGAATTGGCTGACGATGTGGTAGCGCTCGTGGAGCGCTGGCTGCACCTCTCAGACGACTTCCATCCAACATCCACAGCAACTCCCTTAAAAGCCAAGA
Organism: Arthrobacter roseus; assembly: GCF_016907875.1. Taxonomy (NCBI): domain Bacteria; kingdom Bacillati; phylum Actinomycetota; class Actinomycetes; order Micrococcales; family Micrococcaceae; genus Arthrobacter; species Arthrobacter roseus. Next base: position 1,883,866 of record NZ_JAFBCU010000001.1, read on the forward strand.
AGGGCACAAAATCAGCAGCCCTGCTGGCTGAAGTCCTCAAAGATGCGTCCGGGCTAAATTTCACGATCGGATTCGTCGATCGCGTCATCCGCCCCGAGGATACCGCTGTCGCTGCGAAGAATCTCTTCCAGTTGGCCGACCAGACGCCAACGTTCCTGCCGTGGTACATGCGTGCCGCGGTACGGCTCGGTGGGCGGCTAGCACCAGCCCTGCCGTGGATCGTCGTTCCTGTGGCCAGACGCGTGCTCCGCGAGATGGTGGCGCACCTCATTGTTGACGCACGGCCGAATCAGCTGGGTAAGGCGATCAGCGAGCTCACTGACGATTCATCGGTACGCCTGAACATCAATCTTCTGGGTGAGGCAGTACTGGGCGACGCCGAGGCAGACGCCCGTCTTGAAGGAACCCGCGAGCTGTTGCTCCGTGATGATGTCGACTACGTGTCCATCAAGGTTTCCTCGGTCGTCAGCTCGCTGAACTTGTGGGCTTTTGACGACATGGTTGAGCATGTCGCTGAACGTCTGGTGCCACTATTCCAGACAGCCGCATCCTCGCCCATGCCGAAGTTCATTAACTTGGACATGGAGGAGTACCACGACCTCGACCTCACCGTCGCAGTCTTCAAACGGATCCTCGCCCATCCGGAACTGAAGTTCCTTGAGGCGGGAATTGTTCTCCAGGCGTACTTGCCAGATGCTCTTGCTGCGCTTCAGGATTTGACCGTGTGGACCAAGGAACGCAAGGCAGATGGCGGTGCAGGTATCAAGGTCCGTCTCGTCAAGGGCGCCAACCTGCCCCTGGAAATTGTTGACGCTACTCTGCACGGCTGGGAAGTCGCGACGTGTGATAGCAAGCAGGAAACGGACACCAACTTCAAGCGCGTGCTGGACTGGGCACTGCGTCCGGAGAACTCGGCCGCCGTCCGGATGGGCGTTGCCGGACACAACCTCTTCGACGTCGCTTTCGCACGAATCCTATCGGAAAAGCGTGGTGTAGCTGACAGGGTCGAGTTCGAAATGCTGCTTGGGATGGCCGAGGAACAGGCAGCTGAAATCAAAAAAGATGTCGGTTCGCTCCTGCTCTACACACCTGTGGTGCATCCGGACCACTTTGACGTCGCCATCAGCTACCTGATCCGTAGGCTGGAGGAGAACGCCAGCCAGGAAAACTTCATGTCGGCCGTTTTCGAGCTGACTTCCAACCCGACGCTTTTCATGCGCGAAAAGCAGCGGTTCCTCGATTCGCTGTATGAAGTAGACCAGATAGTTCCAGGCCCGCAGCGGTCCCAGGACACGGGCCGCTTCGAAATAGCGAACGACGGCGATTTCGTGAACCAGCCAGATTCGGATCCCTCGCTGGCGAATATCAGGCAGTGGGGCGCGGGCATCATCAGCCGCATGGAATCCTCGGACCTCGGAAATTCGTTGGTCGAGGAATCATTTCTGGCAACACATGACGACGTCGACGCCGTCGTCACACGGGCTCTCGCTGCCCAGCCCGATTGGGCAGCTCTTGGTGGGGCCGGACGCGGCAAAGTTCTCCGGCATGCTGCCGCAGCGTTGGCCGAACGACGCGGTGAGCTCATTGAAGTTGCCGGCAGCGAGACCGGCAAGACCGTAGCTGAAGCGGATCCGGAAATTTCTGAGGCCATTGACTTCGCCACCTACTACGCCTACTTGGCCGATGAGTTGGATCAGATTCCCGGCGCAAAATTTGTCCCGTCGAAGCTCACAGTTGCTACTCCCCCATGGAACTTCCCCATCGCCATCCCAGCTGGTTCCATCCTGGCTCCGCTGGCAGCTGGCAGTGCCGTCATCATGAAGCCAGCGCCGCAGGCTCGCCGCTGTGCCGCCGTGATCGTGGAAGCGCTCTGGGACGCAGGTGTTCCGCGCGATGTCCTCATTTTTGCGGACGTGGAGGAGGGCGATGTCGGACAGCACCTGATCGCTAATAAAGCAGTAGAACGGGTCATCCTGACTGGTGCCTACGACACCGCTAAACTCTTCCGGTCGTGGCGGAAGGACTTGCCGCTGCTGGCGGAAACCAGCGGAAAGAACGCCCTCATCATCACTCCGAGCGCGGATCTGGATCTTGCTGCCGCAGATCTGGTGAAGTCTGCTTTCGGGCATGCAGGACAGAAGTGTTCGGCGGCATCGCTCGGTATTCTGGTGGGATCGGTCGGAGAATCCGAACGCCTCTTGAACCAGATCGTCGACGCGGCATCGTCACTCAAGGTCGGCTATCCTCAGAATCCCGAAACTGAGATGGGCCCCATCATTGAGCCCGCCTCGGGCAAACTGAAGACGGCTCTGACCACGCTGGGTGAAGGCGAGTCGTGGCTGGTAGAACCTCGGCAACTCGACGACACTGGCAAGCTCTGGTCCCCCGGAATCCGCACGGGTGTCAAGCCCGGGAGCTACTTCCATCTCACCGAGTTCTTTGGCCCCGTACTGGGCTTGATTCATGTGGACACCATTGAAGAGGCAATCGAAGTCCAGAATGCCCCCGTCTATGGGCTGACTGCAGGGTTGCATAGTATGGATAGTCAGGAGTTGGCACAATGGATCGATCAGGCTCAGGCCGGTAACCTCTACGTCAACCGTGGGATCACGGGAGCGATCGTCAGGCGTCAGCCCTTCGGCGGCTGGAAGCGTTCCGCCGTGGGACCAGGCGCGAAGGCTGGCGGCCCCAACTACCTCATCCATCTGGGCTCGTGGGAGCCGATTCCTCTGTTCCAGGGCGATGTCCATGTGGCACTCAGCACGCCGGTGAGGCAACTGCTGAAGTCGGCGGAAATCTCACGGGGAGAGACTGCGTTCCTGGGCCGTGCCCTTGCGGACGACCAGCGCCAGTATGCCACTATGTTCGGCACCGTCAGCGACGTCTCGGGTCTCGGCGTCGAACGCAATGAATTTCGGTATGTGCCAACCGAAGTAACCATCCGCCAAAACGAGGCAGGCTCCGTCGCAGAGACCATCCGCGTGTTGGCGGCCGGACTACGCGCGGGGGCAACTGTTTCCCTGAGCACCTCCAGCCAACTCTCCGCAAAGCTCGAGAAGATGCTGGGCGTAGACGGTATCGCACACGTCGTTGAGAACGACGGCGAGTGGCTCTCCAGGGCGCCCAAGGCCAGTCTTGGCCGTGTTCGCCTGATCGGTGGCGGATACAAGGCCCTGTGCGAGGCTACGGAGGGATCCCCCGACGTGGCGATCTACGATGGTCCGGTTACCGAGGCAGGACGGATCGAAATGCTTCCGTTCTTCCTGGAACAGGCCATCAGCATCACTGCGCATCGCTTCGGTAACCCTGACAGTGTTTCGCAGACTGTTTTGAAGTAATCCATCGATAAACACAAGGGATGGCACCGCTTGACTGCGGAGCCATCCCTTGTGCGTTGATCAATCAGTAGAGTTTACTGAACGTCTTCATCAACCCAGTCAAAGGACTTGGTAACTGCCTTCTTCCAGAGCCTCATCTGACGGTCGCGCTCGGCAACGTCCATTTGCGGCTCCCACCTCTTGTCTTCAGCCCAGTTCTGGGACAGCTCGTCGGTATCCTTCCAGAAGTCGACAGCGAGCCCCGCAGCGTAGGCTGCACCCAGGGCCGTTGTCTCGATGACCTTTGGCCGGATGACGGTAATGCCGAGGATATCTGCCTGGAACTGCATCAGGGCGTCGTTGGCGACCATGCCGCCGTCGACCCGAAGATCTTCCATATCCACCCCAGAATCAGCATTCGCTGCGTCTAGGACCTCCCGAGTCTGGAAGGCCGTCGCCTCCAATGCTGCACGGGCGATGTGTCCCTTGTTGACAAACCTGGTCATGCCGACGATCACGCCTCTGGCGTCGCCGCGCCAGTAGGGAGCGAAGAGGCCGGAGAACGCTGGAACAATGTAGACACCGCCGTTGTCCTCCACGGTTTTGGCCAGCTGTTCCACCTCCGGCGCCGATTTGATGATGCCCAGGTTGTCGCGCAGCCACTGGATCAGGGAACCAGTCACCGCGATCGAACCTTCCAGGGCGTAAACCGGCTTGCTGTCACCGAGCTTGTAACAGACGGTCGTCAACAAGCCGTTTTTGGAGTGGACTATCTCCTCACCGGTATTGACGATCATGAAGTTGCCAGTGCCATACGTGTTCTTCGCGCCGCCCTTGTCGAAAGCGGCCTGACCGAACGTAGCGGCCTGCTGGTCTCCGAGTATCCCGGCAACGGGTACCTCGCGCAGGAGCTGAGAGGTATGCACAGTTCCATAGACTTCCGAGGATGACTTGATCTCCGGCATCATCGAACGGGGAACCCCGAAAGTAGCGAGAATTTCCTCGTCCCACTCCAGTTTTGCCAGATCCATGAAAAGGGTTCTGGACGCGTTGGTGACGTCCGTGATGTGGACACCGCCGTCCGTTCCACCGGTGAGATTCCATGTCACCCAGCTGTCCGTGTTTCCGAACAGCAGATCCCCAGCATCCGCTTTTTCGCGGGCACCGTCGACATTGTCCAGAATCCACTTGATCTTGGTTCCGGAGAAGTAGGTTGCCAAGGGCAAGCCCACCTTTTCCTTAAAACGCTCCACTCCTCCGTCCGCGGCGAGCTCGTCGATAATTTTCTGTGTCCGTGTGTCCTGCCAAACGATGGCGTTGTACACCGGTTTACCCGTGTTGCGATCCCAAACGACCGCGGTCTCGCGCTGATTGGTAATACCGACCGCAGCGATGTCGTGCCTCGTGAGATTCGCTTTGGACAGTGCGGTACCAATCACCTCCCGGGTGTTGTCCCAGATCTCGGTTGCATTATGTTCCACCCAGCCAGCCTTGGGGAAGATCTGCTCATGTTCCTTCTGACCACTGGAAACAATATTGCCGTCGTGGTCGAACACGATGGCCCGGCTACTCGTGGTTCCCTGGTCTATCGCAATGACGTACTTCGACATTTGATACTCCTTCGCTTTGTATGCTTGCCGGCAGAGTGCCCCGTAAGGATCACCGCTACCTCAGGGCCGATCACGCTGCGGCTGGGATGGCCATCAACGTCGCCGCGAAACCTGCAATGACGCCACCTACAATGGGTCCCGCGATCGGCACCCACGCGTAGGCCCAGTCGCTTGGGCCCTTGCCACGGATAGGCAGAATTGCATGTGCTATACGCGGCCCCAGGTCACGGGCGGGATTAATGGCGTATCCGGTGGGACCACCGAGTGATGCACCAATGCCGACAACGAGTAGTGCAACCGCAAGCGGGCCAAGCTTGTCGGGGGTACCACCGAAGACCAGAATGACAAAGACCAGGACGAACGTCCCAATGACCTCCGTCAGGAAATTCCATCCATAGGAGCGAATCGCTGGACCGGTGGAAAAGACACCGAGTTTGTTGGCGGCGTCCGGCTCTTCATCGAAGTGCTGTTTGTAGGCCAGCCATGTGAAGACAGCGCCCACGATTCCGCCGAGTAGCTGCGCACACAGATAGACCAGAGTCGAGGCGAACGTCACCGCAACGCCAGCCGCATATTCCTCCCCACCATTAGCCCAGATTCCAAACGTCACGGCGGGGTTGATGTGCGCACCGGACTGGACCGCTACATACACGCCGGCAAAGACCGCGAGCCCCCACCCCCAGTTGACCATGAGGAATCCCCCGCTGTTGCCCTTCGTCTTTCCCAGTGCAACGTTGGCGACAACGCCGCAACCGAGAAGAACCAGCATGGCGGTGCCAGCAAACTCCGAGATAAAAACTGTGCCAAGCGATACTTCCATTGATAACTCCTCAGTGCCTCATAACTGGTCCCAGCCGGGTGGCTCGACCATACCTTCGGCGGGGAACGCAGCCGGGATCCGACGTCCTCCCCAAACCGGCACCACACCGCTGTAACTACCCCAGTTGTGGAGTGACGCTGATCGCATCATACCCACCAGCAGGCGACTTGTAGAGCCCTGATTCGGTAGAGTCTGAATATGTCATCAGCATCCCCGGGCTTGGCGCCGCAGCTCACTCTCAATAACGGAATACTGATGGATCAACTTGGTTTCGGCGTGTACAAAGTTCCGCAGGCAGACACTGCAAGGCTGTGTGGCGAAGCTATAGGTTGCGGCTACCGCCATATTGATACAGCCGCGCTCTACGGAAACGAAGAAGGTGTCGGTACGGCAGTGCGCAAATTTCTGTCCACGGGAGACCACCAACGGACCGACCTCTTCGTCACGACCAAGGTCTGGAATGAGAGCCAGGGCTTTACTGCGACGCTGCGGGCCTTTGAAGAATCGAGCATCAGGCTCGGATTGGATTACGTGGATCTTTACTTGATCCACTGGCCGTGTCCGGCGAAGAACCTGTTCCCTGAAACCTATAAGGCGCTGGAGAGGCTCCAATCCGATGGCCGGGTCCGCGCCATCGGAGTGTCCAACTTCAAGCAAGCTCACCTGGAAAAACTTCTGCAGGAGACGTCAGTGGTGCCAGCCGTCAACCAAGTAGAACTGCATCCCTGGCTGCAGCAGCAAGACCTGCGACGGTTCCACGACCGTACCGGTATTCGGACCGAGGCCTGGAGCCCTCTCGGCCGTGGAGCCGTGTTGTCTGACCCTGACATTGGACGGATCGCCGTCGAACTCGGGAAAAGTGCCGCCCAAATTATCCTCCGCTGGCACATTCAGTGCGGCAACATCGCAGTGCCGAAGGCAAGCAGTCCGGAGCGAATCGCGGGAAACATGGACATTTTTAATTTCGAGCTCGATCAGGAGCACATGAGTTGCATCTCTTCGCTGGATCGCGGACAACGAATCGGCTCAGACCCGGACGACATCAATTGATTGGCGCTGAAGCAAACAGGGCTCCCAGGACGCAACAGGTCACCACCCACACGATCAATGATCGACAGGCGCAGTATTGGACTTTTCCGAGCGAAGTGGGTTCCTGCGCACCGACGATCTTCATGGTGCATGGCTTTCGTGGAGATCACCACGGCCTCTTGCGGCTGGTTGAAGAGCTCCGTGCGTACAGCGTGATCGTCCCGGATCTACCCGGTTTTGGACAGTCAGAAGCTATGGATCGAAATAGCGTAGAAGACTATGCATCATTCGTTCTAGAATCTTTCAGAGTCCTGGCCCTAGCCGCGGATACGGTGCTACTGGGCCACTCCTTTGGTTCCATTGTCTGCTCCCGCTTTGCAGTGGAATATCCCCGATTGTTCAGCGAACTCATTCTGGTTAATCCCATTTGTGAGCCAGCACTGCAGGGACCGGGACGCATTGCCTCTAAGGCTGCAGAATTTTATTATGCTGCCGGTGCCGCCTTGCCGGAGCGCGCCGGCTCGTCGCTGCTCCGAAGCGTACTGGTGGCCCGCGGGATGAGTTGGATGATGGCGAAAACTAACCACAGGGAGACCCGCCGTTATATCCATGGGCAGCATCTGGCGTATTTTGGGAAGTTCGCCAACCGAACGGCATTACTGGAAACGTTCCGGACATCAATTTCCAACGATGTACTCCAGGTCGCTTCCCAATTGTTGAACCCTGTTTTACTCGTCGTTGCTGAGAAAGATGACCTAGGCTCGGTCCCTGCCCAGCGCAGACTTGCAGAGGTCATCCCGGATTCAACGCTAAGGGTCATCGCAGGCGTGGGACATCTCATTCACTATGAGACACCCGGCGTGGCCGCCGAATTGATCAATGAGTTTCTCAGCGGAAGGCACCAGTGCACATTGTCATAGACGCACGCTTCACCCGCATCGATCGACACGATGGAATCAGTCGCTACGGCGCGTCGTTGATCGCTGCTGTGGCCGACACGATTGCCTCGGAGTCCTCAGTCGACTCCTTGACCATGCTGATCAGCGACACACGCCAGCTCGAACTCCTGCCCAAGGTGCCCTACGAAATCATCAATTCACCGCTGTCCCCCGCCGAATTGTTCGTTGCCCGCCGGATCAACAGGCTCAAGCCCGACGTCGTCTTCTGCCCTATGCAGACCATGGGCACCTTCGGGCGCAGGTATCGACTGATCCTCACCCTTCACGACCTTATCTACTACGACAATCCCACACCGCCCCGGTTCCTTCCGTTGCCGGTGCGGCTCCTGTGGAGGCTCTTCCACCTGTCCTACTGGCCGCAGCGTCTATTGCTGAACCGGGCCGACGTTGTCGCGACCATCAGTAACACAACACGCGACCTCATAGTCCAACGAAACCTCACGCATAAACCCGTCATCATTGTAGGGAATGCACCTCAGTCCGGTACGCGCGCCCGCGACCCCCACGGAAGCCGACAGAAGACGCTGATCTACATGGGGTCATTCATGCCGTACAAGAACGTCGAAACCCTGATCCAGGCTATGAGGTTCCTTCCTGGATACAGCCTGCACCTGTTGAGCCGTATCCCAGATGCGAGACGAAACGAACTCGAAGAGCTTCTGCCACCCGTCGATGCTGCTGGTGCTTCTGTTCGCTTCCACAATGGAGTCAGCGACACCGAATATGACAGTCTGCTCCGGAACTCCACGGCACTGGTGACCCTCTCCCGCGCCGAAGGCTACGGATTACCGGTAATCGAAGCGATGGCTACGGGCACCCCGGTGATCGCTTCGGATATGCCAATATTCCGAGAAGTCGGTGGCGCTGCCGCACTCTATGTTGATGCAGACTCCGCGCACGGCGTCGCCGAAGCCGTGCGGCTCCTTGATACGCCCAACGAATGGGGCGCGCGGTCACGAGCGGGGATCGAGCGTGCGAGCACCTATCAATGGGAAGATTCTGCCCGAACCTTCATTGAGGCCGCACGAAACCTGCACGCTCAGTCCCGTTAGGCACGCACGATCACACTGCATCTGATGGATCCACTCGAACGTGAACCGGCTCCGTCAGATGTTTGGTGGACTGTCCGGACTTCCGTTCCTTCAGCTGGCGAACAACGTGCGCTGCATCCTGAAAGCTGAAGAACAGCAGCAGCCTCGAAGCGGCCACGGCTCGAGAATCCTCCACAGCCACCGGACCGGCGACTCGCACTGAATGCGGCAGGTCCAGCCCATCCATGAAAATCGCCAAGCTCTCTGGTGAACCAGTCAGGGAAGCCGTTCGAACAGCAGGTGGCAGGCCAACCTCTCTCCGTTCAGCCAGCTCTCGGGAAGCTGCACCGGCAGGATCCCAACGCACCAGCGACGCGACGGACATGCTGTCCCTGGCCGTAACGGCAACGGTTCCTCCGTCTGCGGCAGAACGAACCAGCACGGCCGCATTGAACCAACGCCGCCGCGCCTCCTCGCTGGCACGCAATGATTCTCGGTTCAGCATGATGTCGCCGTCGAGCAGCAATGCGGCCGCATACCCCCGCTCCGTCTGTGGCTCAGCACCTGGCGTAGCCACAACAATCGCGGGACGATCGGGAATCTGGTCGATGATGTGATCGCCGGAGGACGACACCACCGGGAACGAAGGAAAGGCACGACCTAGATCCTCGGCAGTGCGTCCGGCACCCATGGTCGCAACCCGCACGTTAGAATCCCCACACTGCTTGCAGCGAAACGCGTTTTCCGGATGGCCACACCAGCGACATGTGGGTACGGCACCTCGAGCAGATAAGGCAAGGGGACCCGAACAAACGCTGCATCTAGCTAGTTCTCGGCACCCCACACAAGCAAGAGCCGGAGCAAACCCGGCTCTTGCCACTTGAATGAGTACCGGTCCGCTCTCAAGCCCGGTCTTGGCAACCCTCCACGCTGAGTGAGGAATACGTGCCGTCTGAGCAAGCGGATCAATGGTGCTCTGAAACGAATCCGACGTATGAAGCACGCGTGGGGCGCGTCCGCGTAGAGCGGCTCGGTCCGCTTGGAGCGAGTGTGCCCAACCGGTTTCTACCAAGCGCTGGGACTCCGCACTGCGACTGAACGCGCTCAGCAATACCGCAGATCGTTCGTACTCAGCCCTCAGCAGCAGAACCTCGCGCGCGTGTTGATAAGGCGCACGCGGCTCGCTCAGCAGCGAGTCACCGTCGTCCCACAGGCAGACGAGTCCTAGATCTCTTACAGGAGCATATGCTGCCGACCTGGTGCCGATGGCAACACGTACGTCACCATGAAGTAGCTTCAGAAAGTTCCGGTAACGCGGTGTTGGACCATCCTCTGCCGAAAGACGCACAAACCGATCGGCACCAACCCGTTCTTTCAGCGCCGCCTCGAGAACGGCAAGGTCTCGTGCGTCTGGCACAACGGCCAGGGCCCCCCGCCCCGAATTCAGCGCAACGTTGATAGCCTCAGAAATCTCCGCCGCCCAGTCGTCCTGCCCGTAGCCACCCAACGACGTCAGCACTGCCCTAGGGTTCTCTCCCGAGGCCAGATGATGCACGAACTCTCCACCACCGGTATAACGCTTGAGAAGCTCCGGCTGAAGCGAGACAGTGTCCGCGCTAGTGGCGCCGGTTCGCTCCACGGCGGAGCCATCTCTGGCCACTGGCCAAGTTCGATCTGCGAACTCTTTGTCCACACGTGCCACTCTCGGCGGAACAGCCGATCGCAACACATCCGACAGAGTCCCGGCGTAGCGGTCCGCGATCAATCGGGCGATCATCAACACGGGTTGAGCCACAGGTTGGCTGGACATCACCTTGGAAAGTGGTCGAAGTGCACCGCGGACGCTGGTATGTGTCCGGCGCTCGGAGATGTATCCGGCCATAATGCGACCGGCAAAGCCAATCTTGACCCGACACCCGGGTTGGGCGGCGTCGGAAAGCTCCTCGGGCACCACGTAGTCGAACTCTCGGTCTAGATGAGGAACCGAAGAATCAAGAACAACGCCTGCATAGGGGGCCGAACCGCTCAGGATCGTGACATCTGCAGACTTTCCGGTGACCGGAAAACCGAGCAGAAGGGACGGTTGATGCGACTCCCCCGCGTCCCGGGGCCTCATGAGCTCACGCGTTGAAGTAACGCCGGAGCTCTTCCGTCCGGTTTGTCAGTTCCCACGTGAAATCCGGATCTTCACGACCGAAGTGGCCGTGCGCGGCCGTTTTGCGGTAAATCGGACGCAGGAGGTCCAGGTCATTGATGATAGCGAGTGGGCGAAGATCAAAAACTTCTTCAATAGCGTGTTCGATTTCAACGGGATCCACCATTGCGGTGCCGAAAGTCTCAACGTAAATACCAACTGGCCGGGCCATGCCGATCGCGTAGGCAATCTGAATTTCGGCTCGACGAGCCAGCCCTGCGGCAACGACATTCTTTGCCACCCATCGCATAGCGTAGGCACCGGACCGGTCAACCTTCGACGGGTCCTTTCCGCTGAATGCACCGCCTCCATGCCGTGCAAAACCGCCGTAGGTATCCACAATAATTTTGCGCCCGGTCAGTCCTGCATCGCCGACCGGGCCGCCAATAATGAATTCACCACCGGGATTCAAGATGTACTCGACATTGTCCACGTCTAGGGCTGTTGCCGAGAGGATCGGAGTAATGACCTCGCTGACGAGCTCGGAGCGCAACCGCTCCAGAGAGACATCCTCCGAGTGCTGCGATGAAATAACAACAGAGTCCACAGAGACCGGCGTATTGCCGTCATAACCAATAGTGACCTGCGTTTTGCCGTCTGGGCGTAGGTAATCGAGAACGCCGGTTTTTCGGACAGTGGTCAGCTTCTCGGAAAGCCGGTGTGCAAGCCAGATGGGCGTGGGCATGAGCACAGATGTTTCGTCGCTGGCGTAGCCGAACATGATCCCCTGGTCCCCAGCGCCCTGCAGGTCATAGGGATCTGTTCCCGTTCCCTCACGAGTTTCCCGGGATGTGAAAACGCCAGACGCGATTTCCTGAGACTGCTGTCCTATTGAGACGTTGACGCCACAACGGGCACCGTCGAATCCCTGAACTGAGGAGTCGTAGCCGATACCGAGAATGGTCTCCCGGACAATCTGAGGAATTTCGACGTATCCAGAAGTGGTGACCTCTCCTGCGACCTGCACTAGTCCGGTGGTGACCAGCGTCTCGACGGCAACGCGCGAGTCCGGGTCTGCAGTAAGCAGAGCATCCAGAATGGCGTCGCTGATTTGATCACAGATCTTGTCCGGATGGCCCTCGGTAACCGATTCCGAAGTAAACAGGCGTAGGGAGTTACTCTCTGAAGTCACGGATTCACTCTACTGGGTTACTCCATGAGGGCAGCAATGCTTGTCACAATAGTGTTTGCGACGTTCTCCTTGGTTCCCGCCACGGACGTCGTTTCCGAAGTTCCCGCGGTGAGAATTGTCACCGTAGTGGAGTCCTCACCGAAGACGTTCCCACCGCTGACGTCATTGAGGACCAGAAGGTCGCAGCCCTTGCGTCGCAGCTTTTCGCGGGCATAGGTGAGGGCGTCAGTCTGATCATCTCCTGTCTCCGCAGCAAAGCCTGCAATGAGAACTTTCTGACCCGAACGCTCTCGGTGCTCCACGAGTTCGCGGAGAATGTCAGGGTTACGTACGAGCTCTAGGACCGGGTCCGCGTAACCGTCACGCTTCTTGATCTTGCTTCCAGCTACTTCAGCGGGTCGGAAGTCCGCGACGGCAGCGGCCATGATCACGACATCGGCCAATGGCAGCTGTTCCATAACTGCTTGCTGCATCTCGGCGGTGGTCTCGACCTCAAGTACTTCCGCCCCACGGGGAACGCGCACCTCAGTGTTTGCAGCAATAACCTGAACCACGGCACCAGCTTCGATGGCTGAACGGGCCAGAGCCATGCCCTGCTTCCCTGACGACCGATTGCCCAGAAAACGAACCGGGTCCAGAGGTTCTCGGGTTCCGCCAACCGTGATGATGACCCGCTTGCCGCTCAGGCAACTCAGGTGGCGTCCACGTTCAAGTAGCGGTTGGAGAGATTCGACAATCGATGACGGTTCCGGCAGCCGCCCCGGCCCAGAATCCGGTCCCGTGAGGCGTCCTGAGTCTGGTTCCAAAACGATGTTTCCGCGGTCTCGAAGAATTTCGACGTTCCGAACCGTGGCAGGGTGTTGCCACATTTCCGTGTGCATAGCTGGCACATAACACACTGGGGATCCAGCCATCAACAACGTGGTTGTCAGCAGATCCCCGGCGAATCCGCCTGCAGCTTTTGCCAATAAATCCGCGGTGGCAGGGGCCACCACGACGAGGTCAGCTTCCTGCCCCAACCGGACATGATTGACCTGCGGAACTGCGTCAAAGACGTTATTGGTGACAGTTTTACCCGACAGGGCTTCCCACGTTGCTGTTCCAACAAAACGCGTCGCGGTTTCAGTAGGCACAACAGTGACGTCATGCCCCGCCTCAGTCAACAGACGCAGCAGCGACACCGCTTTAAAAGCGGCTATACCGCCGCCGACTCCCAGGACAATCCTCATGCGCGCGCTTTCCGCAGCCGATGCTATTCGGCGGCTGCAACATCCATGGGCTTTGAGACAAGCATACCCTCATTGATTTCACGCAGAGCAATGGACAGCGACTTTTCGTTCAGTCGTGTCTCAACTAGAGGACCTACGTATTCGAACAGTCCTTCATGAAGCTGAGAGTAATAAGCATTGATTTGCCGTGCTCGTTTTGCTCCGTAGATCACCAACGCGTACTTTGAGTCCGCAGCTTCCAGGAGGTCGTCAATCGGCGGGTTTATGATGCCCTCGGGGTGTGTAGACACAGTTTCTCCAAATTCCTTGTGCGGGCCGCGCAGACTAATCTTCCCGCGGTTCAATGCCCATCAGTGATACAAGTTTAGCTGCCGCCCCGCGAACGTCGTCGTTGATGACGGTGTGATCGAACTCAGACTCGGCAGCAAGTTCCAGTTTAGCGGTTTCCAGACGCCGCTGCTGCTCCTCAACACTTTCGGTGCCTCGACCCACCAGCCGACGTACCATTTCATCCCAACTGGGCGGGGCGAGGAAAACAAAATTGGCGTCCGGCATTGTCTCTTTAACCTGACGAGCACCCTGGAGATCGATCTCAAGCAACACGGATCTACCATCCGACATAGCCTCCTCCACGGTTCGACGGAGCGTGCCGTAACGGTTCCTTCCGTGGACAACAGCCCATTCCAACATCTGACCGTCACTAACCAGAGACTCGAACTCCCCAGCGCTGACGAAATAATAGTGAACGCCTTCTTCTTCGCCCGCCCTCGGGCTCCGAGTAGTCGCTGAAACAGAAAGCCAAACCTCGGGATAGTTGTCCCTGATGTATGTGGAGACGGTCCCCTTGCCAACGGCCGTGGGCCCTGCAAGTACCGTCAGCCGCGAATGCGACACGTGGTTCCTTCCTAGCGTGGATCTCTTGCCTGACCGGACAAGTGTGCCACCAGCGCATTCTTCTGATGTATTCCGAGCCCTCGTACGCGGCGCGTGAGGGCAATTCCGACCTCATCCATGATGGCTTGAGCCCTGACTTCACCGATCCCCGGAAGAGCCCGGAGCAGATCAACTACCCGTAACCGACCCACGGCATCTTCGGATGCGCGTGTGTGGATCACTTCGCCAACGGTGATACTGCCGTTCTTGAGCCCAACTTTGACTTCGGCTCGAACGGCGCGGGCTGCCGTTGCCTTCTGCCTGGCATGGCTTCGTTCTGACTCCGTAAGAGGCAACAGGTTCACAGGGTTCTCCCCGGACGTTTAGCTACCGGATACTGACGGTGCTGGCGGACTGGACGTGCTCTGAACCTATCGGCAACGGAGTCCTAAAATCAATCCACCAATACTGCTCGAAGTTCTGCGACAGTCCGTTCCGTCACGTTACGCATCGCCGTGGCATCCGGACCTGAGCGGAGAATTTCCCTACTAACACTGGCCAAGACATTGGTCTTCACCGCGCCGAAGGTGCGCCCAAGATTCTCGACAGTGGCCCCTTGGGCTCCAATACCCGGGGCAAGAATTGGGCCACCCATCGTCGCGAGGTCTATTCCCAAGTCCAGCAGCGCGGTTCCGACTGTGGCGCCAACGACCAGACCGATGTTCGCTAGGTGTTCCAAATTCCCGTTCTCGACCGCTACTTTGTCAACAATGGAACGGGCGACCGAATTTTCTCCGCCACGGTGTTGGAGTGAAGCCCCATCCGGATTTGATGTCAGGGCAAGAACGAAAACTCCCCTGCCCGATCGCCGGGCAAGATCAAGAGCCGGACGCAGTGAACCAAAGCCCAGATAGGGGCTTACGGTCACGGCGTCAGCTGCGAGAGTAGAAGCGTCGCCAAGCCACGTGTCCGCGTAAGCAGCCATGGTGGAACCGATGTCTCCACGTTTAGCATCGGCAATAGTGAGAACCCCGCGCTCCCGGCATTCTTTTAGAACTCTCTCCAGAACGGCAATCCCCTGTGAGCCGTGCCGCTCGAAGAATGCCACCTGAGGCTTGAGGACGGCAACTCGATCAGCCAACGACTCAACAACAGAGAGTGCAAACCTCTCCAGCCCGGCAGGGTCATCGTTCAGGTGCCAACTAGTCAGCAACGCGGGGTGGGGGTCAATACCCACACAGACGGGCCCGTGTGTGTCCATGGCCCCCCTGAGCCTGACGCCGAACCCTTCACGCTCAGTCATGGGCACTTATCCGCATCTTCTCAGCGTGCTCCTGCAGCGAAGTCACATCCCACTCGAAAGTCCGCATGGCCTCAATGGCCTGCACGGCTGCGCCCACTTCCGCAATAGTGGTGATAACGGGAATACCATTTGAAGTCGCCGCGGCCCTGATTTCGTATCCGTCGCCGCGTGCGGCTCCGCCCGAAGGTGTATTGATCACCATGCCAACTTCGCCAGCATTGATCAGATCAACGACGGTTCCTTCACCGTTCGGACCTACACCGTCTCCGACTTTGCGGACGGTCGTGGCGCGAACACCGTTTCGTTGCAGTACCTCCGCTGTGCCCCCTGTGGAGAGGATCTCGAAGCCGAGATCGGAAAGTTTCTTGACAGGCATGATGATCCCCCGCTTCTCGCGGTTCGAGACGGAGACGAAAATCTTTCCAGACGTTGGGAGGGCATTATTCGCAGCGGACTGACTCTTCGCAAAGGCAGTATCAAAGAATTTATCAATGCCCATGACTTCACCAGTGGAACGCATTTCGGGTCCCAGCAGAGAATCAACGACCCGACCTTCAGCCGTGCGGAACCGGTTGAAGGGCAACACCGCTTCCTTGACCGAAACCGGCGCACTGGCTGGTAGATGCGAACCATCGCCGGACTCCGGAAGCAGGTGATAAGCGCTGCGCAGTTGATGAATGGTTACACCGGTACCGATGAGCGCAGCAGCCTTTGCCATCTGGACGCCAGTGGCCTTGGACACGAAGGGAACGGTGCGCGAAGCGCGGGGATTGGCCTCCAACACATAGAGGACATCGGAGGCAAGGGCAAACTGAATATTGATCAACCCGCGCACACCGACTCCCTCGGCAATAGCGCGCGTTGCAACCCTGACTCGGTCCAGGACGTCGCGACCCAGCGTGATAGGCGGAAGTACACACGCCGAGTCGCCGGAATGGATCCCAGCTTCTTCAATGTGTTCCATGATTCCGCCTAGATACATGTCTTTGCCGTCGTAGAGCGCATCCACGTCGATCTCTACTGCATCTTCCAAGAAGCGGTCGATCAACACTGGATGGTCTTCGGTGATCTCCGTGGCGTTGGCTATATATCGCGAGAGGTTGGCCTCGTCGTAGACAATCTCCATGCCCCGCCCACCCAACACGTAGGAAGGACGAACGAGCACGGGGTAGCCGATCTCATCCGCAATCTTCCTTGCGTCTTGGAAGGAGACAGCGGTACCGTTCTTCGGCGCAATAAGTCCGGCATCATCGAGTACACGACTGAATGCACCCCTATGTTCGGCGAGGTCGATTGCGGCCGGAGATGTGCCCAGTATTGGGACGCCCGAGTCCGCCAACGCCTTCGAGAGTTTGAGAGGGGTCTGGCCTCCCAACTGCACAAAGACGCCCATGACACCGCCCGTTCGTTCTTCAGCCCCAATGACCTCCAGAACGTCTTCGAGGGTCAGCGGTTCAAAATAGAGGCGCGTCGAGACGTCATAATCAGTGGACACCGTTTCGGGATTGCAGTTGATCATCACTGTCTCATACCCAGCTTTGCGCAGCGCCATGGTGGCGTGTACACAGGAGTAGTCGAACTCAATCCCCTGTCCAATTCGGTTTGGACCAGATCCCAGAATGATGATTGACGGTTTCGCGTGCAGCGCCACCTCGTCCTCTTCGTCATAAGACGAGTAGTGATAGGGCGTGAAAGCCGCGAACTCGGCAGCGCAGGTATCTACAGTCTTGAAGACAGGCCGAACACCGAGAGCATGCCGCACTCCGCGCACAACATCCTCCTTCATATTTGATAGCGCCCCGATCTGTGCGTCGGAGAAACCATGACGCTTGGCGCGTCTAAGCATGGCCTCAGTAAGGGTCGCGGCTGTGCGAACCTCTGTGGCGACCTCGTTGAGCAACACCAATTGGTCAAGAAACCAAGGGTCGATCCCCGTTGCCGCGTAAAGCTGCTCGATTGTCCCTCCGCCAAGCAGTGCCTGCTGCACTTGGGCGAGTCGCGCGGTCGTCGGGATCTTCGCGGCTTCGATCAGATCCGGAACATCAAGGGAGTTGACCGGTTGGAATTCGAGTTCCGACCCCTTCTGTTCAAGTGATCTAAGGGCCTTCTGTAGCGCCTCACTGAAGTTCCGGCCGATCGCCATAGCCTCCCCCACCGACTTCATGGTGGTCGTCAGAGTGGTGTCCGCGGCCGGGAATTTCTCGAACGCGAAGCGTGGAACCTTCACAACAACATAATCGAGGGTCGGTTCGAAGGCCGCCGGAGTCTTCTGCGTGATGTCATTGGGAATCTCATCCAGCGTGTAGCCCAACGAGAGTTTCGTGGCGATTTTGGCGATCGCAAAACCGGTGGCCTTTGAGGCTAAAGCCGAAGAGCGGGAGACTCTCGGATTCATCTCGATGACAATGACCCGGCCAGTGTCCGGTTCGATCGCGAACTGGATATTACAACCGCCAGTGTCCACGCCCACCTCACGGATGACAGCTATCGAGATATCACGGAGGTTCTGGTATTCGCGGTCGGTCAGCGTCATCGCAGGTGCAACCGTGATCGAGTCCCCTGTATGTACCCCGACGGGGTCAATATTTTCGATGGTGCAGACCACGACGACGTTGTCGTTGCGGTCTCGCATCATCTCCAACTCGTACTCTTTCCATCCGAGGATGCTCTCCTCGAGAAGGACTTCGCTGCTGGGACTGTACTGAATGCCGGCACCGGCAATGCGCCGGAGGTCCTCCGCGTTGTAGGCAAGCCCTGAGCCTAGACCGCCCATGGTGAAGGATGGCCTGACAACCATTGGGTAGCCGAGCTCGTCAGCAGCGGCAAAGGCTTCGTCCATGGAATGGACAATGACGGACCGTGCCGATTCCGCGCCGCACCGCTCAACAACGCCCTTGAACTTTTCGCGGTTCTCACCGAGCTCGATCGCCGCCACGTTGGCACCGATCAACTCGACGTTGTACTTTTCAAGGACACCGTTCTTGTCCAAGGCGATGGCGGTGTTGAGGGCTGTCTGACCGCCAAGTGTCGGCAGAATGGCATCTGGTCTCTCCTTGGCGATAATCTTCTCCACAACCTCTGGGGTGATGGGTTCGATGTACGTTGCGTCGGCGAACTCAGGATCCGTCATGATAGTGGCGGGGTTTGAGTTCACGAGAATGACGCGCAGGCCCTCCTCCCGAAGTACCCGCAGTGCCTGGGTGCCGGAGTAATCGAATTCGGCGGCCTGCCCAATCACGATAGGTCCGGAACCGATCACCAGAACGCTTTTGAGGTCTGTACGCAGTGGCATTTACTTCACTTCCTGGCTCTGTGCAGTCGACATCAGGTCAATGAACCTGTCGAAAAGGTAGGCGGAATCATGGGGCCCAGCCGCTGCCTCCGGGTGGTACTGGACCGAGAACGCAGGTAAGTCCAAGCAGGACAACCCTTCAACGACTTGATCGTTCAGGCTGACATGGCTGACCTCAACCCGCCCGAATCTTTCCTCTGGAGCCTGTACGGGGCCATCCAAGGGCGCGTCCACCGCAAACCCATGATTTTGAGAGGTGATCTCAACCTTGCCGGTTCTGCGATCCAGTACGGGCTGGTTGATACCGCGGTGCCCGAATCTAAGCTTGTAGGTACCGAAACCCAGAGCACGTCCTAGAATCTGGTTCCCAAAGCAGATACCGAAGAACGGAATCCGGTGTTCCAGCACTTGCCGCAAGACGGCGACCTGTGGGTCCGCGGTTGCCGGGTCGCCTGGACCGTTGGAGATGAACACGCCGTCCGCCCCCGTTTCACGGATTTGCTCATACGTCGATGCGGCCGGCATGACATGGACACGAATTCCGCGTTCGGCCAACCGGCGAGGAGTCGTGGCCTTGATACCCAGATCCAGCGCAGCGACGGTGAACTTTGTCTCGCCCTCCCAGCCATGATCTGAGGGCTCAATGGTGTGAACTTTATCAACGCTGACTTCCTCAGCGAGCCTTGCCCCCTCCATCGACGGTTGTTCACGGACCGTTCTCAGCAGCGCGTCGGCGCTTTGCTCGGCACTGTCACCGGAGAAGATACCCGCATTCATGGCTCCACGCTCACGTAGATGACGGGTCAGTGCACGAGTGTCCACACCCTGGATGCCGACAACACCCTGTTCCAAGAGTTGGTCATCGAGACTCTGTTGACTCCGCCAGCTAGAAGGACGTCGTGCGGCGTCTCGGACGATGTAGCCGGCAACCCAGATGCGCTGGGATTCGGCATCGTCAGCGTTGACGCCCGTATTGCCAATGTGGGGTGCGGTCTGCACCACCAACTGACGCGCATACGAGGGATCGGTGATCGTCTCTTGATAGCCGGTCATTCCGGTAGCGAACACTGCCTCACCCAAGGCGGTGCCCACCGCACCGTAGCTGGTTCCCACAAAGGTTCTGCCGTCATCGAGTACCAGTACGGCAGGGAGTTTTTGCGTTGCCTCTTGCTCAGTCACAGTTGTCCTTCGTCTTGGAAGATTGATTCGATTGCATCCCGCAGCGTGTTTCGTTCCATGGCGTGTCTGGTCCGGAAACCGGTATCAAGCAGGTGTTCCCCCAGTCGCCAGCTGACAATGACGAGCCCGTCCTTCTCGACGAATTTCCCGGCCATCCCGCTGCTACAGTGAACGGCTGCTATGGCGTTGACCGGAATGAACACATCCGGGGCTCCTGTGCGAACAAAGTGGATACCCGAGGTAAGAACCACGGCAACGGCTTGAGATTTCGCTCCCAGACCGTGGACGGCGATACGGTCCAGCCAGTCTCCGGAGGTAGTGCTCACCACATACTGTCCCTCAACCTCGCATAGTTGCGCTCCACCATCGGCAGGAACAGCAGGAAGAGGTCCGACGTCGGACTGGCGGGCAGCACGCCCTCGCCAACCACGCCAGATCATGAAGAATATGAGAACGATCAGCCCAACCGACAGGGCAACGGGCATCAACCAATCCATGATCGCTCCGAGTCCGTCATGGGCCGTCTGGTAGCCAACTCGCCGTTAAGGACCGTAGGATGCCCACGGTAGAACACGGCGTGGACTTTTCCGGGAAGTTTCATCCCACGGAAGGGACTGTTTCTGCCCTTGGTGGCCATACGCGTTGGGTCCACCGGCCACCGTGCTGCGGGGTCCACCAACGTGATATTGGCTGGCTCGCCGACCGCCAGCGGACGCCCCTGCGTAGATACCTGGCCGATTGCCGCCGGAGCGGTGGACGTTACACGGGCAAAATCGTTCCAGCTCATCAATCCAGTGTCGATCATGGCGTGCTGGACGACGGACAGAGCTGTTTCCAGTCCTGTCATTCCCATGGCTGCCTGCGCCCACTCGCATTCCTTATGCTCGCTCGGATGCGGGGCGTGGTCGGTTCCAACAATGTCAATGGTTCCGTCGGCGAGAGCTTCTCGGAGTGCCGTGACGTCCTCACTCGTGCGCAACGGAGGATTGACCTTGTAGACCGGATCGTAGCTGCGGACCAGTTCATCTGTTAACAACAGGTGGTGCGGAGTGACTTCAGCGGTCACTTTCACTCCCCGCTCCTTCGCCCAGCGAATGATCTCAACCGACCCTGCCGTCGATACATGGCACACGTGAAGGCGGGAATCCACATGCTTGGCCAGCAAGACATCGCGGGCGATAATGCTCTCCTCGGCAACTGCCGGCCACCCGCCCAGACCGAGCACGGCGGAGACGTCGCCTTCGTTCATTTGCGCCCCAACTGTGAGCCTCGGGTCCTGTGCGTGCTGGGCGACTACACCGTTAAACGACTTCACGTATTCAAGAGCACGGCGCATCAGCACCGGATCGTGGACACAGATTCCGTCGTCGGAAAAGACACGGACCTGTGCTCGGGAGGACGCCATAGCGCCGAGCTCCGCGAGCCGTTGACCCGCGAGCCCAACCGTTACCGCTCCGACAGGGCGAACATCGACCCATCCAGCCTTACGGCCCAGGCTATGAACCTGTTCAACAACACCAGCCGTATCAGCAACCGGTGTGCTGTTGGCCATTGCGTGCACCGCCGTAAAACCGCCAAGCGCAGCAGCCCGGCTACCTGTCTCTACCGTTTCCGCGTCTTCGCGACCCGGTTCGCGCAGGTGCGTATGGAGATCAACCAGACCCGGAAGTGCCACCAGGCCATCCGCGTCGATAACTACCGCAGCCGCATCAGCCAGACGGTTGCCCAACTCAGCGATAACGCCCCCGCGTACCAACAGATCCGTGGTTTTTCCATCGGGCAGAGTGGCTCCGCGGATAAGGTGAACATTGTCTTCGCGGCTCAAAGCACGGCCTCCTGCTTGTTGACGAGATTACTGCCACGGTCCCCCGACAGCAGATGATAAAGCACAGCCATTCGGACAGCCACGCCGTTCCGGACCTGTGCCAGAACAGTGGACCGAGGGGAGTCAGCGGCCGCCGAAGAAATTTCCAGTCCCCGGTTCATTGGACCCGGGTGCATGATGATGGCATCGCTTCCTGTGGCGGCGTCAAGCCGGGCAAGGCGGGCATCATTGAAACCCCACAGCCGCGAATACTCATTGGTGCTCGGAAAGAACGCTGCTTCCATTCGTTCGCTCTGTACTCTCAACATCATGACCGCATCCGGTTCCATAGCAAGGACTGCATCCAGGTCATAGCTGACTTCACATGGCCATGTGCTAATACCAACCGGCAGGAGCGTCGGTGGTGCCACGAGCGTTACTTTGGCACCGAGCGATGTGAGGAGCCACAGATTGGAACGAACAACCCGTGAGTGGAGGACATCTCCGACAATGGCCACCCGCATACCCGAAAGATCAGTACCAGTTGACGCACGTCCAGCAATTGTGGACCAATGCCGCCGCATGGTGAAAGCGTCGAGTAGCGCCTGCGTGGGGTGCTCGTGCGTACCGTCTCCAGCATTGATCACTGGAGCATCGATCCAGCCCGAGGATGCCAGCCGCTCAGGCGCCCCGGACGCCCAGTGTCGGATGACGACGGCGTCCGCGCCCATCGCTTCGAGAGTCTGCGCCGTATCTTTCAAGGATTCGCCCTTGGAAACCGATGATCCTTTGGCGGCAAAGTTGATCACGTCCGCTGACAAGCGCTTCGCGGCCGCTTCGAAGGAGATACGCGTCCGGGTCGAATCTTCGAAGAACAGGTTCACGACGGTGCGTCCACGCAGCGCAGGAAGTTTCTTGACCTCCCGGTCTGAGACGGCCGCCATCTCTTCAGCGGTATCAAGAAGTTGAACGGCATCATCCCGTAGAAGATCCCGGGTGGATAGCAGATGCCTCATGACCCCGCCTCGATGACCACTTCGTCCACATTATCCGTTTCCTGCAGATGCACGCGAACCTTCTCGCGGGACGACGTGGGCAGGTTCTTTCCAACATGGTCTGCCCGGATAGGGAGCTCGCGGTGCCCGCGGTCCACGAGCACTGCCAGGCGCACCGCTGAAGGCCGTCCTAGGTCCACAATCGCGTCCAGGGCGGCGCGGATAGTGCGACCCGAGTACAGGACGTCATCCACCAGAACTACGACCTTGCCGTCTATCCCGCCCACAGGTTCGAGCGTATGCAAGGGTGCGCGGGTTGGATTGTGCCGGAGATCATCGCGAAACATGGTGACGTCCAGTTGTCCGACGATGTGGGCGGCGTGAACGGTTGGATCGGCTGAAGCGATCTTCACAGCCAAGCGCTGCGCCAGCGGAAATCCTCGGCGTGGAATTCCAAGGAGTACAAGATCTTCACTCCCCTTGTTAGCCTCAAGAATTTCGTGGGCTATACGGGTCAAGGCCCGGTCTATATCTGCTTCAGCAAGAACTGTTCGGCTGCTGACCGGTTTTTCCGGAGATGCGGGCACGGACATACTCTGCTTCCTCCTTCCCCGCCTCACAGGACGGAATTTAAAGGTTGGCTGCAAGCTCAAAATTACCACAGACGTACCCCTTACTCGTGATCTGTGACGGCCAGCATAAGCTGGAACCATGAATCAGCCCGGCCCGCAGGCCAGTCTTCCTTTCGAAGCGTCCAGACCCGTAGCGGGCTCGGGTGATCACCGCATTCAACCCACCCCTGCATGGCAGGGACACCAACCGGTTCGCCAGCTCTGGCAGAACCTTCCCCCATCAAGACACCATGCCCTGAACATCATCTTGATCATTGTTGCGGCTCTGGTCACGTTTGTCGTGGCCCTCTACCTGACGTTGGCCCTAGGTCCAACGGCATTCGTTACCTGTGGACTCCTTGCGCTGATTCCGCTGGGAATCTGTCTGCTCGGTTTGAGATGGGTAGACAGGTGGGAGCCGGAACCCAAGGGAGCAAAATGGTTCGCTTTTCTCTGGGGTGCAGGAGTGTCGATTGCCTTGACCCTTGTGCTTGGTCCGGGCATCAATGCCCTGCTGGTGACCGCATTGTCCACTTCACCCGATGTCGTCGGTCCCGTCATTCAAGCACCGCTGGTCGAGGAGTTCGCCAAGGGGCTGGCTGTGCTCATCCTGGTGTATTCACGTAGGAGCCAATTCGACGGCCCGGTGGACGGGATTGTTTATGCCGGTCTCGTGGGCGCAGGATTCGCGTTCAGTGAGAACATTCTCTACTTCGGCTCCGCTGTCATGGAAGGCGGAGTAGGGCCCGGGCTCGCCTGGATCTTCGTGATGCGAGGACTACTGTCCCCGTTCGCCCACGTGATGTTCACTGCCGCAACGGGTTTAGTACTCGGTTGGGTCATCATGCACAAAGGTCACTCGTGGGCACTGCCCGGGTTCATCGCCGGCCTGGTCCCCGCTATCGCAGGGCACATCCTATGGAACGGGGGGTTGTTGCTCGTCTTCGACAACTTCTTTGGTTTCTATATCCTGCTTCAGATGCCACTGTTCGCCGCCGCCGTTAGCGGAGTCTTTCTTCTCCGCCGCGCCGAACGCCGGCTCACGCACCGACGACTGCTCGATTACGCCTACTCAGGATGGCTGACTGAAACAGAAGTCGGCCTGCTGGCCACACCGGATGGACGACGTCAAGCGGTTGCGTGGGCGTCCCGATACGGGGCACGCAAAACGATGAAATCCTTTGTGCACACTGCCACCCGCTTGGCTTTCATTCGGCAGCGGATAGTCCTCAGCCACCATCTGGCAGAGAATACAGCCTGCGAAAGGCAGTTACTGGAGGAAATGACCGTGACCCGCTCAGTGCTCTTTCAGCAGGCTGGAGCTGCTGCACGGTGACACGTTGAATGCACCGCGCAACCAGCGCTCAAGCAAGCAGCGTAGGCTTCAGCTTCTGCAACCTGCCAAGGAGTCCATTGACGAAAGACGGGGATTCGTCAGTCGATAGTATTTTGGCAAGGGACACAGCTTCGCTGACTGCCACACCGTCCGGGACGTCGTCATTGAACAGAAGTTCCCATGCACCCAGTCTGAGAATGATTCTGTCCACCGACGGCATTCTCTCCAGCGTCCAACCCTGGGCATAAGTGGATAGAAATTCATCTATCTGTATCTGTTGCGATACAACGCCCTCAACGAGGTCAACAGTGTACGGATTGATGATCTGATCCGTCTTTTCGCGGCGGTCCCGCAGGGCATCGAACGCCGAGACCGAGCGTTGCTCGGCCTCGAACAGGATGTCAAGGGCTCGGCGCCGCGCTTTTCCACGGGCGGAAGTGGGAGCGCTCACTCGTTGACGCGCCCCAGATAGTCGCCCGTGCGGGTATCAACCTTGACGCGCGTTCCCTGTTCGACGAACAACGGAACCTGGATCTCATACCCGGTTTCCAGTGTGGCCGGCTTGTTGCCGCCCGTAGAACGGTCCCCCTGTAGCCCTGGTTCCGTGTAGGTGATCTCCAGAACCACTGACGGAGGTAGCTCAACATACAGCGCGGAGCCTTCATACATGGCGATGTTGACGTTCAGATTCTCCAACATGAAGTTTGCATTCTCGCCGATCGTTTCGCCGGGAACTGTTAGCTGGTCATAGTCGGCGTTGTCCATGAAAACATAGTCAGCACCGTCCTGATACAAGTACTGGTAGTCACGGCGATCTACGGTGGCGGTCTCAATTTTAAGCCCGGCATTGAAGGTCTTGTCGACAAGCTTTCCCGACCTGACGTTGCGAAGCTTCGTACGAACAAACGCACCGCCCTTACCCGGCTTCACATGCTGAAACTCGATGACGGACCAGAGGTTGCCCTCAAGTTTTAGAACGGTGCCGTTCTTGATGTCGTTGGTTGTCGCCACAATGTCACTTTCGTTGGTTATCATCGTCAATAAATTGCCGCGGGACGCCAGGGCAATTGTTCACCAGCCATTCTAGCGCGACGTCCGTCGGTGACCGCAGGCTCGTGTCCTACAGGCTGACACGCAGTCCAGAATTTGGAGCCTCATCTTCGGCAATTTCCTGGTAAGCCGCGAACAGGAGGGACGTATCCGGAACTTCTAGGGTTGTCGGTTTGGCAATCCCGTCAAGGATCACAAACCGCAGTAGGTCTCCTCTGGCTTTCTTGTCCCGGCGCATACCGTCAAGCAACGCTGACCACCGATCGCGGCGGTAGCTCACAGGCAACCCAAGTAAAGAAAGAATATTCTTGTGACGATCCGCCGTGGCATCGTCAAGCCGTCCGACCATGCGCGCCAGCTCCGCTGCAAAGACCAGTCCCACAGATACCGCGGCACCGTGGCGCCATTGATACCTTTCTGCGAGTTCAATGGAGTGGCCCAGCGTGTGCCCATAATTCAGGGCCTCGCGTGGTCCTGCCTCCCGGAAGTCGACAGACACCAATGTGGCCTTGACCTTCACTGCGCGGATGATCAGGTCACGGAACACGTCCGACGACGGGTTTGTGGCCTCCTCAGTATCGGCTTCGATCAGGTCCAGGATGCCGGGATCAGCAATGAAGCCACACTTGACGACTTCAGCGAAACCGGCAATGAGTTCGTTACGCGGCAGCGTGGCCAGGGTATCCAGGTCAGCAAGAACTGCGGCCGGTGAATGGAAGGACCCGACAAGATTTTTGCCTTCCGCCGTGTTGATTCCAGTCTTGCCACCTACTGCGGCATCGACCATCCCCAGAAGGCTCGTTGGCATGTGGACCACCCGGATGCCACGCAGCCACGTGGCAGCCACGAATCCGGCAAGATCCGTGACTGCCCCTCCTCCAACCGCGACCACCGCATCAGAGCGTGTGAAGTCGTTCTGACCCAAGACCTGCCAGCAGAAAGAGGCCACCTGGATGTGTTTGCCCTCTTCGGCATCCGGGATCTCAGCCGTCAAGGCCGTGAATCCCGCGCGCTCAAGATCCTCGCGGACGGCGTCGCCGGTTGCGCGCAAGGCCCGAGGGTGCACAACGAGAACCCGCCGTACGCGTTCTCCGAGGGTGTCCGGAAGCCGGTCGAGCAGCTTACGGCCAATGACAACGTCGTAGCCGTCCGCTGCGCTGCTACCGCCGACGCTTATGACCGTGGGTTCGGTGAACATCTAGCCTCCACTTTCCGTGAGAATCAGCCCAAGTTCTTCCACCAGGGCGGAGACGCTCTTTCGGCGTGCATCAAGCACAATATCCGCGAGCCGTTGATACACCGGCAAGCGCTGCTGAAAGAGCTCCTCCCAACGATCCATCGTATCCCCGTTGAGTAGAGGTCGTGCCGATCCCCGTTTCAACCGTGGCCCCACGGTTTTTGCATCCACACTCAGGAACACGACGACGGTGGAAGCGAGTAACTGCTGTGTGCCAGAATCCAAGATGGCGCCGCCGCCCAGGGACACCACCTGGTACGCGTCAGATTCAAGGCATTCGGCCGTCATCCGCGCTTCCATGCCTCTGAACCACGCTTCGCCGCGGCTCGTGAAAATGCCTTTAATGGGTCCGTGCAACGCCACAATCATTCTGTCCGTATCCACGAACTTTTGTCCCCGCGAGAGCGCGAAGGCCTCACCGACCGCGGATTTGCCCGAGGCCATTGGTCCAATGAACACAATTTTGCAACCCGGGCTCTTCGCCAGGTCAGCTGCCACTGGGGTGAGTTCGTGGATCGATGCTCGCGAGGTAAGACTCGAAGTTCCTGCGGATCTCTGGGACAGAATCCCCACCAAACTTTTCGACGACCGCATCAGCCAAGACAAGCGCTACCATCGCTTCAGCAACAACTCCCGCAGCTGGAACAGCGCAGACATCAGAACGTTGATGATGAGCCTTGGCTTCCTCACCGGTACGGACATCGAAAGTCCGCAGGGCACGTGGGACAGTGGCTATCGGTTTCATCGAGGCACGCACCCTGAGCAGCTCTCCAATGCTCATTCCGCCCTCAATACCTCCGGCGCGATTGGATGTGCGGACAACCCTACCTTCGGCGTCACGAACGATCTCATCGTGAGCTTCCGATCCACGCCGGGTTGCGGTCAGAAAGCCGTCTCCTACCTCGACGCCCTTAATCGCTTGGATACCCATGAGGGCAGCGGCTAGCCGGGCGTCCAGTTTCCGGTCCCAGTGGACATAGCTCCCAAGGCCCGGCGGTAGACCGTAGGCAAGGACCTCTACCACTCCGCCAAGGGTCTCACCGTCTCTGTGAGCGGCATCAACTTCAGCCACCATCGCAGCGGACGCGACAGGGTCAAAGCATCGAAGCGGATCCTGATCGAGCGCAGCTACGTCCTTTGCCTGCGGAACGGGACTACCCTCGGGCACGCTGGCCGAGGCTATGGCGACAGTATGGCTGAGGACTTGGATACCCAGCTCCGCTAGGAAACGGGCTGCCACTGTCCCGAGCGCAACACGGGTGGCTGTTTCACGGGCGCTGGCCCTTTCGAGAACTGGTCGTGCTTCGTCGAAACCATACTTTTGCATACCCGTGAAATCAGCATGGCCAGGACGTGGGCGCGTGAGCGGAGCGTTACGGGCCTGTGCATCGAGTATCGACTGTTCGACGGGGTCAGCGGCCATGACCGTTTCCCATTTTGGCCATTCCGTATTCGCGATCTCGATAGCGACTGGTCCGCCCTGTGTCTGGCCATGCCGGACGCCCCCCACGAAGGAAACGCGATCTTCCTCAAACTTCATGCGGGCACCGCGACCGTAGCCCAGCCTGCGTCGGGCCAGTGATTTCTGGACATCCGAACTGGTCAGAGGGACGCCCGCGGGAACACCCTCAATGATTCCCACAAGGGCGGGACCGTGCGATTCTCCGGCAGTCAACCATCTCAACATGATTCCCATACTGCCACGGACGTCCGTCCCAACTAGCGCCGGGGAGCACCCACTGCCCCACACATAGCATTTATGACGCCAGGGAGGAGGGCCCGTGGCGCTTCAGTGAATAAGAGAGCTTGTTCCGCAGCCTGATACACTAGCATGTCCAGACCGGAAACCGTCACCCCTCTCTGTGCCTCCCAAACGGAGGCCAGACAGCTGGGCCACGGGTCGTAGGCCACGTCAAGTAGAACTTTTCCAAACAGGTCCGTGCAGGCATGTAGTAGGTGGTCTGCCACCGAATCCGCCGCGCGAGGAGGTAGTGCGGAGATGGTCGCTGTTGCACCGGCAATGACCTTCAGCGCGCCATCGAATGTGGAAACGGAAAGATTCACGCCCAGTGCCTGAGCCACCCGCATCAGAGAATCAGCCTTGTCCGGGTTTCGAATGATCAACGTCGCGCTCCGCACGTGCAGCATTGCCAATGCCGAAAGGGCTGCCGCAGCAGTACCTCCCCCTCCGAGAACCACTGCATCTCCAGCGCCCTTGTAGCCAGCGAACCGTAGCGCCGACACGATGCCCTGCACATCGGTGTTATATCCTTCCAACCGAACCGGATGATCAGACGTTCTTACCGCCCGCACGGTGTTGACGGCGCCAAGAGTCAGGGCGGGCTCGTGGATCTGGTCTAAGTACGCCACCACAGCCCGCTTATGGGGCATTGTGACCGATAAGCCGCGCCACGCCAGATCCGTTCGAAACTGGTGTAGGAATGCATCCAGTTCCCCGGGCTCAACATCGACGGCTTCATACTCCCCGAGGGCCGCGAGGTACGAGTACGCTGCCCGGTGTAGATCCGGTGAACGCGAATGCGAAATCGGGTGGCCGATGACCGCCGCTCTAAAAGGTCGGCCCTCCGGTTGCGTTAGTTGCACCTGCCGGCGTCCTGCTCACTGCACCACTTTAGATACTCCTGAACATACCTGTTGTGCTCAGCGAGCGTCTCAGAAAACTTGGTTTCACCGGAGTCAAGGTTCACCGTCACCCAGTAGTAGTAGGGAACGTCTGCCGGATTGACCGCTGCATCGATCGCCTCTTCGCTGGGCGAGCCAATCGGTCCAACGGGTAACCCCATGTTCGCGTACGTGTTGTAGGGATTGGACTTGTCCTTCTTTTCCGCCTCGGTCAACTCATAGCTCTTCCGACTCAGACCGTAGGTCACCGTTGCGTCCGACTGAATACGGCCCGCAGTCTCAGTGTTCTCCGGCGAGAGTCGGTTCTCAATCGCTCCGGCAACAGCCGCGTAGTCGGCCTCGCCTGCTTCCGCCTGGACGATGCTCGCAATCGTCAAAATGCGGTACTGCTTGTCAGGGTCGGTGACACCGGCAGCTTCTAACCGTTCAAAGGTTGTGTCCACCAACTTCTGAATCATCTGTTCGGGCGAAGCCCCAATATCGAACCGGTACTCCCCCGGAGCCAGGTATCCCTCCAGCTTTGGTGCCTGATCAGGCAGACCGAATGCCTGTGGATCCTCAGCCAGCTTTTCCAACTGGGCCTTGTCAACCCCGGTGGATTCGGCTAGCACGTGCAGGACCTCGTCCTGACGCAATCCACTGGCGATTGCCGCGTAGTGGACACCTGGCTCTTCCTCAAGCAGCACTTCAGCAGCACCAGCAGATGACATCTGCTTTTTCATGACATACTCGCCCGGTTGAATCGGTCTGCCATCAGCCTTCTGCTGGAACGTATCCAGGAACGTACCGCCGTCAGCGACGATGTCTTTGCTTTCAAGATTCTGGCTGATGAGCATAGCTGCGGCACCGGGTTCGACGATGAACGTCACTTCGCCGGTTCCAGGGCCGGCATAGTCCTTGATTTCGTTCATGCCAAGGAGATCCCGCAGGAACAGTGTCAGACCAAATACAACGACAGCGAAAAACACCAGAACAAGCACCAAGATCACCGTCTGACGGCGGTGACGACGACGCTTGGCTTGAGAGGGCCGACGACGGCGACGCAGCGGAAGGTCCTCATGGAAGAACTGGTCCACGGGCGGCTCGGTGTCAGAACCGGTGAAGTGTCCGTAATCGTTCGGACGAGAATATGTCCCAGCGTCGTCATGATCTACACCGTATTCGTCCGCGTGATCGCCGTTGTGGCCGGGTTCGTTCTCCCACGGCTCCAATGCGTCGGTACGAGTATGCCGACTCATCGGCTATCTCTCTCGCCGGCGTTTGGCTGCGAAATGTTTAGCTCCTTGCTAGGCGCCCCGCCCAGGTCCTGTGGACGAATGGCAGCGCGGATTCTGACAGGCTCCCCCACGTCCCGCTGCAGCGAACGCTGCGTGTCCATAGCGTGCTGCAAAATGCCCACAGCTGCTACTTGATCCACCACCTTACGGTGATCCTTGGTCTTCCTTCCAGCCTCAGAGAGCACGCGGTGCGCCGAGACTGTTGTGAGTCGCTCGTCAAAGAGTACAACAGGCAGCTCGATGCCGCTCTCCGCCAAAAACCCGACGACCATCTGCGAATACTCCCGCGCCATGGTGGTCGACGCCGTGTCCGTGCCCTTCAAACTCTGTGGAAGTCCAATGATAATCCTTACCGCCGACCGCTCTTGCGCCTCTCTGAGAAGTAGCTGGATGTCGGAGTTCTTCTTCGTGTCCCGACGGAGTGTCCGCACCGGAGTGGCTAGGAGTCCACCGGGATCGCTGGCCGCCAGACCAACGCGGACAAGGCCGACGTCGACCCCCAACCACACGCCGTGAGGCTCTACGTGAGAGGACACCTGCAGCCTAACCCCGGTCACAGACTGCTTGGCGGATCGCTGCCAGAGCCGCTGGGATCATGGCGGCATTGGATCCACCACCCTGGGCGACGTCGTCCTTCCCGCCTCCGCCACCGCCGAGAATTCCTGCTGCTGTCCGAACGAGCGCCCCGGCCTTGACTGATTCAGTCCGCGCCGCGTCGTTGGTCGCGACAAGAATCAGTGGACGGTTGTTCGACACACCGGCAATAGCTACGGCCGCCGAACTGTTGCCGAGCCTTGTCCGCAGGTCTAGAGCCAGCATCCGGAGATCATCTGCTCCGGATACCTCCCCAGCGTTGTGCAGGATCAGCTTGACGCCACGTGCATCGACCGCGGTCTTTGCAATGTCGGCAGCCTCATGGGCGAGCTGCTCTCTGCGCATTTTCTCCAGCTGCTTCTCGGCGTTTTTCAGCTTATTGAGAGTTGCGGCTAGTCGCTCGGGCAACTGGTTGGAAGGAACTTTGAGCATGTCCGAGAGCTCCGTGACCAGTGCCCGTTCCGCAGCCAGGTGCCTGAAGGCGTCCATACCAACAAACGCCTCGACCCGACGGTTGCCGGAACCAACTGACTGTTCTCCAAGGAGTGTCAGACTGCCGATGTTGGACGTGGACTGGACATGCGTGCCGCCACAAAGTTCGCGCGACCATGCGCCATCGATCTCCACGACACGGACATTCTCCCCGTAAGCCTCACCAAAGAGAGCCATCGCCCCCAAGGCCTTGGCCTCTTCCAGCCCCATGACCCGGGTTTCAACCCTGAAGTTGTTTCGGATGGCTAGATTAGCCACCTCTTCAACCTCTGACTTGGCCGCCGCACTGATTGCTTCGCCCCAGGCGAAGTCGAAACGAAGATAACCGGCTTTATTGAACGAACCGCTCTGCAGCGCCTCTGGACCAAGAATCTGGTGCAAGGCCGCATGCACAATGTGGGTGCCGGAATGCGCCTGCTCGCCAGCATGACGCCGCTGGACATCAACGGCAGCTTCAACCCGGGTTCCTGCCGCGATCTCTCCCTCACGAACGATCGCCTTGTGCACGCTCAGACCACGCAACGGCCTTTGTACATCGGTGACTTCGACCACGAAGCCGTCCCCGGTGATGAGCCCGGTATCAGCTGCCTGTCCACCGGCCTCGGCATAGAACGGCGTTTCATTGAGAACAAGCTCAATTTCGCTGCCGACGCCTGCCGACGCGAGTGCCTTACCGCCACTGACCAATCCCCGGACCGTGGAGTCCGTCGTTAACTCGTCGTAGCCGGTAAAGACCGTCTCTCCCACAGCGAGCAGGTCCTCAAAGGCACGCAGATCGGCGTGTCCGCCCTTTTTCCCCTTAGCATCCGCGCGGGCCCTGAGACGCTGTTCCAGCATGAGCGAACGAAATCCCGACTCATCCACGGACACGCCAGCTTCCTCAGCCATTTCAAGGGTGAGATCAATGGGGAACCCGTAGGTATCATGCAACGCGAACGCATCCGCGCCAGAGAGGGACGAACCAGTCTTCCTCGATTCGCGCACAGCGTCATCGAGCCTCGCGGTGCCGGAGGCGATGGTCCGCAGGAATGACTTCTCCTCGGCGTACATGACACGGCTGATCCGCGCGAAATCCTCCTCGACCACCGGATACGTGCCCTTCATGGCGTCCCGCGAAACCGGCAGCAGATCCGGTAGGCATGGCCGATCAACGCCCAGGAGGCGCATGGAGCGCACTGCGCGGCGAATGAGTCGGCGCAGGACATAACCGCGGCCCTCATTGGAGGGCGCGACGCCGTCTGAAATAAGCATGAGCGCTGATCGGATGTGATCAGCGACAACCCGAAGCCGGACATCATCGGTGTGGCGGCGGTCTTCGGAGGATTCTGCGCTGGTGTAGGTCTTCCCGGACAACTCGGCAGCTCTGTCTAGTACGGGACGGACCTGGTCGGTCTCGTACATGTTCTCCACGCCTTGAAGAATCATGGCAAGCCGTTCCAACCCAAGCCCAGTATCGATGTTCTTCTGAGGCAGTTCCCCGGAAATATCAAAATCACTTTTGCTGCGAACCGCGGATAGTTGGTACTGCATGAATACAAGATTCCAGATCTCGATGAACCGCGGCGAGTCCGTCTCCGGGCCGCCGGGAGGACCGTAAGAAGGCCCTCTGTCATAGAAAATTTCAGAACAAGGGCCTCCGGGGCCAGGCTGACCGGTACTCCAATAGTTCTCGGATTCACCAAGCTTCTGGATACGTTCGGCAGGCACGCCAACGACGTCGCGCCAGATAGCCAAGGCCTCTTCGTCGTCCCGATAGACCGTCACCCAGAGACGCTCAGGATCCAAGCCATAGCCACCGTCGGCCACCTTGGATGTCAGCAGGCCCCACGCCAACTTGATGGCGCCCTCCTTGAAGTAATCGCCGAAGGAGAAATTGCCGCACATCTGGAAAAAGGTGCCGTGACGGGCAGTCTTGCCCACTTCTTCGATGTCTCCAGTCCGTAGGCACTTCTGGACGCTCGTTGCCCTGTCGTAGGGAGCTGGTTCCTTCGCCGTCAGGTACGGAATGAACGGGACCATTCCGGCGATGGTGAACAGTAGCGATGGGTCGGTGGAAACCAGAGACGCAGAGGGCACAACCGTATGGCCATTCTTCTGAAAGTAATCCAGCCAGCGGCCGACGATTTCATGGGACTTCATGGGGATTAATCAACCCTTCGGAGATGGCAGCACGAGTGCTGACCCTAAGCATTTAAGTAGTGATGTCGGGGGCCACAGCGCCTCGGGTTGGTCAGTGGCTGTCCAGCCCCAAAGCAGCGCGAAGTTCAGTTTCACGCTCATCCATGCTGGTTCTAAAGGTTTGGGTGAACCCACCGACGCTGTCGGTCATGGAACCCACCATGCGGTTCAGGCCCTGGGGCCCGGCAGCTTCCTTCAGCGCCGACACTCTACGGACAGCAAGGACTCCGATAGCTATACCTGCCGACATCCAAAAAACTCTTCTGATCACGACCAGACTCCTTAGGGGGTTCAGCGACTGCGACGGCCGCGGCCGCCAACTGGTCGGTTGGACAGAGCGGAACGCACACCGTAGGAAAACGCAGCAATCTTGATCAGCGGTCTCCCCAGTGTTGCCGCAGTCAGCGCAGTAAGGGCCGAAACATTCGCGGAAGCATCAGAGACATTGCTGGAAATTCCATCCACCTTCCTCAGCTGCTCATGGGTAGTGGACACCGTGCTTGTCACTTCATCAATTAGCGGCGTCGTTCCGTCACTGACGGCGCGGACGGCCCCACGAAGTTCATCGAATACCTTGCCAAGCTTCCAGATGGGAACGGCGAGCAAGGCGACCAGCACTGCGAATACTCCAGCAGCGATGAGGCCGGCAATATCTCCACCCGACATGTTGGCTCTCTTTCTCATTTAAATGTACGTAACCGGGATCAATGGTCGTTTCTGATAAATACCCTACAACCACAACAGCCCGCGGCGTCTGCCACGGGCTGTTGGTGAGCGAAGCCGCCGAAGTAGGAGCGGCATGCTAAAGAACTGCGCCAGCTTAGCGGGCGTAGTACTCCACTACGAGCTGCTCTTCGCAGGTCACGGGGACCTCTGTACGCTTGGGGCGGCGGACCAGGCGAGCCTGGAGCTTCTCGAGCGTGACGTCCAAGTATGCAGGAACTGCGGGCAGAACATCCCGGTGGGCGCCGGCTGCGGCAACCTGGAATGGAGTCATGACCTCGCTGCGGACGTGGACGTGAATCAGCTGTCCTTCGGAGACGCGGAACGACGGACGGTCCACTCGTGCGCCGTCAACCATGATGTGACGGTGCACAACAAGCTGGCGGGCCTGCGAGATGGTCCGGGCAAATCCAGCGCGGAGCACCAGCGCGTCCAGACGCATTTCAAGAAGCTCGATGAGATTTTCACCGGTCAGACCGGAAGTGCGCCGAGCTTCTTCAAAAACGCGTGCCATCTGCGCTTCGCGGATGCCGTACTGCGCGCGTAGACGCTGCTTTTCGCGCAACCGTACAGCGTAATCGCTGTCCTGCTTGCGACGGGCGCGTCCGTGCTGGCCGGGACCGTACGGACGACGCTCCATGTACTTCTCGGCCTTGGGGGTCAAAGCTACGCCGAGGGCACGCGAGATGCGAACCTTCCGGCGGGCACGTGTGTTATTAGCCACGAATACCTTCCAATAATGGCGACAGAATTTTTATCTCTGGCCTCCTTTGTGGAGAGCTTAGGCCTGTCGCTGCCTTCGGCTACAGTGCACTTCCGTTTATCCCCCAAACCGCACCTGAATCATGGTTGCGTCGCGTGAGATAAATAGCAGGAATGAGACTTGCCAGTCGACCAACCATCCTAGCATGCTGAGATCGTTGGACTGGATGCCAAGGTCCTCGTCATCGCCGTGGGGAAGATTGTTACTGACCCCGAATGATACTCCGGAGCTTCTCGATACGTGCCTGAAGCTCACGCTCAGCGCCGTTGAGCGTTGGCTCGTAGTAGTTGCGTCCCACGAGATCATCGGGCGCATACTGCTGGCGAGCTACACCGTGGGGCTCATCATGCGAATACACGTAGCCGTTGCCATGCCCAAGCTGCGTGGCTCCGGGATAATGAGCGTCCCTCAAGCCGGGAGGTATCCCCTGACCACGCCCGGCACGGACATCGGCAATCGCAGCGTTGATTCCCATATAAGCTGCGTTGGATTTTGGTGCCGTCGCCAGATGGACCACAGCCTCAGCGAGGATAATGCGCCCTTCCGGCATACCGATAAGCTGCACGGCCTGTGCCGCGGCAACTGCGGTCTGCAGCGCGGTTGGGTCTGCCATACCGACGTCCTCAGAGGCTGAGATGACGAGCCGTCGCGCAATGAACCGCGGGTCTTCCCCCGCTTCGAGCATGCGAGCGAGGTAATGCAGAGCCGCATCGACGTCGGAGCCGCGCAGTGACTTGATGAAGGCACTGGTGACGTCGTAGTGCTGGTCTCCAGCCTTGTCATAGCGCAAGGCCGCTACATCGAGGGCCTTTTCAGCATGTTCGAGCGTGATCTCCACTGGTTCGGTGGCTTCGGGAGCAGCAGAGTATGCCACGCCAGCAGCGGCCTCGAGCGCAGTCAGCCCCCGGCGTGCGTCCCCTGCAGCCAGCCGGACCAGGTGTTCAAGCGCTTCATCGGTGAGACGAACCTTTGACGCAAGCCCCCGTTCCTGAACGACAGCGCGCTGCAGAAGGTCGCCGATGTTCTGCGTCGTCAAAGGTTTGAGCGTGAGGAGCAGCGACCGCGACAATAGCGGTGAAACCACCGAGAAGGAGGGGTTCTCGGTGGTCGCCGCAATGAGAACAACCCAGCGATTCTCGACTCCCGGCAACAGCGCATCCTGCTGAGCTTTGTTGAAGCGATGGATCTCGTCCAGAAATAGAACGGTGGTTCGCCCATACAGGTCTCGCTCCGTCAGGGCCTCTTCCATGACTCGGCGTACGTCTTTGACTCCGGACGTTATTGCGGAGAGCTCCACGAACTTCCGGCCAGGGCCATGCGAAATGACGTGCGCGAGCGTCGTCTTGCCCGTTCCCGGCGGACCCCAGAGGATAGCTGATGTGGGTCCGGCCGGACCCACATCAGCGGACCCCGCTGCAAGTGACCGCAACGGCGAACCGGGGCCCAGCAAGTGCTCCTGGCCCACGACGTCTTCCAATGAACGTGGACGCATACGAACTGCCAGCGGACTTCGCGCCCGCGAGATGCCACCGGAGACCGTGTCCTCCCCGGAGTCCGGATCCGGTTGCGCAGCACTGAATAAGTCACTCATCGGATGAGACTATCCCTCGAAGCGCAGATGCTGCTCACCCCACCCGGCGCACCAGTTCGAAGCAACCGTCACTGACCGCTGCTGCCCTTTTCCGGCCTCGCGTCAACGCCAGCTTCCTTACGCTGCTGAGCCGTAATAGGCGCCGGCGCGGCTGTTAGTGGATCGAAGCCGTTGCCCGTCTTGGGAAAAGCGATGACGTCGCGGATCGAGTCTGTGCCTGCCAGCAACGCCACCACGCGGTCCCAGCCGAAAGCGATACCACCGTGTGGAGGTGCGCCATACTTGAAACCTTCCAGCAGAAAACCGAATTTCTCCTGCGTCTGCTCCTGGGTCAGTCCCATGACAGCGAAAACCCGCTCCTGCATGGCTCGGTCATGGATTCGGATTGAACCGCCACCGATCTCGTTGCCGTTGCACACGATGTCGTAGGCAAATGCCAGTGCTGATTCGGGATCCGAATCGAAGGTATCCACGAATTCCGGCTTCGGTGCCGTGAAGGCGTGGTGAACGGCAGTCCATTTACCCGATCCAACGGCGACGTCTCCCGATTCAACGGCAGTGGCCGCTGGCTCAAACATCGGCGCATCAACGACCCAGACAAAAGACCATGCATCAGGATCGATCAGCCCGGTCCGGTGCCCGATTTCCACGCGGGCGGCGCCAAGCAGCCCACGCATTGGAGCACGTTCGCCCGCACCGAAGAACACGCAGTCCCCGGGGGCTGCGCCCACCGCCTCGGCGAGACCTGCCCTTTCACTGTCCGTCAGGTTCTTCGCCACGGGGCCGGTCAACTCGCCATCGTCCTGGATCAGTACATACGCCAGGCCTTTGGCGCCCCTCTGCTTGGCCCACTCCTGCCAGGCGTCAAGCTGCCGGCGCGCCTGCGACGCACCGCCCGGCATGACAACCGCACCGACGTAGGGTGCCTGAAAAACGCGGAATGTGGTGTCCTTGAAGAAGCCGGTCAGCTCCGTCAGCTCCAGATCAAAGCGCAGATCCGGTTTGTCGGATCCGTACTTTGCCATCGCCTCGGTGTAGGTGATTCGCTGAATCGGGCGCGGCACCTCGACGTCGATAAGAGACCACAGCGCAGAAACAATGCGCTCCCCCAGTTCGATGATGTCCTTTTCCTCCACGAAACTGGCTTCGATGTCCAGCTGAGTGAACTCCGGCTGACGATCCGCCCGGAAGTCTTCGTCCCGGTAGCACCTGGCCAGCTGGTAGTACTTCTCCATGCCGCCCACCTGCAGCAACTGCTTGAACAGCTGTGGGGACTGAGGAAGGGCGTACCAGGAACCCGGAGCAAGGCGTGCAGGCACAACAAAGTCCCGCGCTCCCTCAGGGGTTGACCGTGTCAACGTAGGAGTCTCGATCTCGATATAGCCCTCCTGATGCAGGAGTCCTCGCGCAATGCGGTTTGCCTCAGAGCGCAGGCGCATATTGTGAGCTGGGCCGGGTCGTCGGAGATCCAGATACCGGTGCCGCAAACGCGCTTCCTCGCCCACCTCGACGTGTTCATCTATCTGGAACGGCAAAGGCTCCGATGTGCTGAGGACCTTGACATTCTCGGCGATCACCTCGACATCGCCGGTCGCCAGGGCAGCATTCTCATTACCGGCTGGCCGTTGCTGTACCGCTCCGGTGACCTGCAGGACGAACTCATTGCGGAGGGCATTGAAGGCCTCCTCCTCGCGGACGACGACCTGCGCAAAACCGGACGCATCCCGTAAGTCAAGGAAGGCCACTCCACCGTGATCGCGACGACGGGCGACCCAGCCTGTCAGGGTTACGGTCTGTCCAATGTGCTCGGCCCGCAGGGTGCCGAGTTCATGTGTGCGCAGCACAATGTTCCTTTCGGATTGCAGCAGCGGGTCCCAGGCATGGTCAATCATGCGCGTCCGCCGATAGAGTTGAATCGATCCTGACCGAGTTTACCTTTGTGCAGGGAGTTCAAGCACAAAGGTGTCGACGACGACGGTCAGGTGGCACTGATCGGGCACCGGCAAAGGAGATATCTGGCGTGGCGATGACGAGCGCATCACATCCATCGCGGCGCCTCGGTGGCTTCGATGCAACCACCGTGGGGATCGGCTCCATGATCGGAGCCGGAGTATTCGTTGTTTTTCCACCCGCCGCCGCATCCGCCGGGACTCTCCTTCCATTGGCGCTCCTCTTGGCAGCTATCGTGGCGTTCTGCAACGCGGCAGCCACTGCCCAACTGGCGGCAATCCACCCACAAAGTGGCGGTACGTACATTTACGGCCGCCGGCAACTGGGTCAATGGCCTGGGTTCATCGCAGGTTGGAGCTTCGTCACCGGGAAAACGGCATCGTGTGCCGCAATCGCCTATACGCTTGGCATTTATTTGCTGCCAGGAAACGAACGCGCAGCAGCTGTAGCCGCCGTCGTTGTAGTGACGGCCATCAACATGTTGGGTATCACCCGGACGGCTTGGGCGACGCGGATCATCGTTTCCATTGTTGTTGCGGTGCTCGCATTTGTTCTTGTGGTGGCATTCACGTCACCGGCCGTCAGCGAAGTTCCCACCCTCTCGACGTCGGCCTACGGAGTCCTGCAGGCCGCAGGGCTATTGTTCTTTGCCTTTGCCGGTTACGCACGCATCGCGACCATGGGCAGCGAAGTCCATGAACCCGAGAAGAATATCCCGCGCGCTGTCCTCGGCGCCCTCGGCTTCACCCTGGGCCTGTACGTGCTGCTCGCCTTGGCTCTGACTCATAGCCTCGGCCTCGACGGACTCGCTAGCTCAAGGGCGCCCTTACTGGCTGTTTTCGGAACGGCCGACGACGGCGTCAGCACCACAGCAGTAACTGTCGCCGCGGTACTCGCTTGCCTCGGCGGACTCCTGGCACTCGTGGCCGGGATAGGCCGCACTGTCTACGCCATGGCCTCTGAGGGCGATCTACCTGCGGTCATGGGGCGCTTGGGGAAGCGGTTCCATGCCCCTGTCATCGCAGAGCCCCTCATCGCTGTCATCGTCA
Organism: Arthrobacter roseus; assembly: GCF_016907875.1. Lineage (NCBI taxonomy): Bacteria > Bacillati > Actinomycetota > Actinomycetes > Micrococcales > Micrococcaceae > Arthrobacter > Arthrobacter roseus. The sequence goes on from NZ_JAFBCU010000001.1 coordinate 1,924,127, forward strand.
TTATTTTGATTCTGACCACCGATGTACTCACCGTCGTCGGCTTCTCCAGCTTCGGCGTTCTGCTGTACTACGTGATCACCAACGCCTCAGCCCTGACACTGGGCAAACGGCCCTGGTATGCGCCGCGTGCCCTGAATGTGCTCGGTTGTACCGGTTGCCTCTTGCTGGCCTTCACGCTTCCTATAACCTCGGTACTCGTCATGCTCGCAGTACTTGTTGTTGGCATACTGGGTCGCGCTGTCAGGCTGTCGGTTCAGCGGAACTGATAGTGGGCAGCAGATCTTCGGCCGGTGGGCTCCAGAGATCCGGGTCGGCTTTGGTCTGTATGCCGGAGCGGATGTCCTTGACCTCGTGCGTGCCGTCATCGGAGGTAAACCAGACGAAAGGAATGCCACGCCGGTCCGCATATTTGATCTGCTTTCCGAATTTTTCAGCCTTGCCCGCAACTTCGACGCAGATTCCCCGCGTGCGCAGCTTGGCTGCGACGTCCTGGGCATCCGACCATGACTCTTCATCCGTGAGGGCAACGAGCACCGCGCTGGGAACGGATCTGGATGCAGTGGCAGCTCCTGTCGACAGGATCCGGGACACCAGGCGTGAGACACCGATGGACAGTCCCACCCCTGGGAAGGTGCGGTTGCCCTTGGACGCCAGCGAATCATAACGTCCACCCGAACACACCGAGCCCAGCTGCTCGTGGCCGACAAGAACCGTTTCGTAGACCGTGCCCGTGTAGTAATCAAGGCCACGGGCGATGCTCAAATCCGCAACGACCTTCCCTGGAGCCCTTCGGGTTGCTTCCTCTATAACGGCGGAAAGCTCTGCGATCCCCTGTTCCAGCAGGTCATTGCTCACACCAAGGGCGCGGACCTGGTCCGCGAAACTCGAATCCTCAGTACAGATCGATGCCAATTTCAGGGCCGACTGAGCCTGCTCCTCGGACGCCTCCAGCTCCTCCCGGAGGAGAGCCGAAACCTTGTCCGGGCCGATTTTGTCCAATTTGTCGATGCTGCGCAAAACACCAGCGGTGTCCGTCAGTCCCAGGCCACGATAGAAGCCCTCCGCCAGCTTGCGGTTGTTGACCCGCACCCGAAATTTAGGCAATGGGAGAGATTCGAGTGCCTGAACAACCACAAGCGCCAGCTCAACGTCGTAACGGAACGCCAGAGTGCCGTCGCCCACCACGTCGATGTCAGCTTGAACAAACTCACGGAACCGGCCATCCTGCGGACGCTCGCCACGCCACGCCTTCTGTATTTGGTATCGCCGGAAAGGGAATGCCAAGTGCCCGGAATTCTCAACCACATAGCGCGCAAAGGGAACCGTTAGATCGAAATGAAGCGCTAGCTGATCCGATCGGGAACCCGCGTCCCCACTACTCGTGGCGTCGTCATGAATTCGCCCCAGAACGTAAACTTCCTTGTCGATTTCACCCTTGCGCAACAGCTGAGCCACAGTCTCAACCGAGCGGGTTTCAATGCTCGAGAATCCGTGAAGCTCAAAGACACGCCGCAGGGTATCGAGGACGTGCTGCTCGACGATGCGTTCCTGGGGCAGGAGCTCCGGAAATCCTGACAATGAAGCCTTGCGAGCCATAGGGCGTGTTCTCCTTGCCGATAATGAAAGTGCTGATGCGCTCTTCATTTTATGGGCCTCTCTCGACGCCGCCTAATAGTCGGTGGTTCGGCTCGGCCCACGGTTCACTCAGGGCCGGGCCGATAGGTAAGGTAACCTCAGTCAATACCCAAAGTGCCACGGTATCGGTACCGGCTGCCGAAACATTACGAGTGAAAGAGTTCCAGCGGTGACAGAGAGTCAGCAATCCGACGAAACCACACCCAATGCTTCTGCGGAATCGGCAGAGCGCACTGAAGAAGCTCCGCAACCTGCGCCGTCAAATGGCCAGCCCAAGCCCTCGACGCCCTCAGGACCAACGCCGGCGGCCATGGCAAAGCGTCTTGTCGCACCCACGGCAGGGACACCGTCATCTCATCCAGTCGGCACTCCCCCGTCGCACACGACATCCCTCGAAGAAGCGAGACGGTTCGCCCGCGTTGAGGACGACGGTCATGTTTTCCTCCTGGTCCAGGGTGAGGAACACCCCGTCGGGCAATACCCGGATGCCTCTCGCGACGAAGCGCTCGCCTACTTTGCCCGTAAGTACGACGACGCTGCGAGCCAGATCGCGCTACTGGAACAACGCGTGGCGGCCAAGGCACCGTCCACTGATATGCGCAAAACCGTTTCTCACCTGCGCGAAACTGTCGCAGAACGGCACATGGTCGGAGACGTTACTTCACTGGAGCAGCGGCTCGAACAGCTGGATACCGACATCGGTGGACTGGAAAAGTCTGAGCAACAACAGCACGAAGCCGCACGGTCCGCCGAGTTGGCAACACGTGAAAATATAGTTGCTGAAGCCGAAGCGCTGGCCTCCAAGGACCCGGCTTCCGTCCAGTGGAAAACCACCAGCACCCGAATGAACGAGCTCTTCGATGCGTGGAAACTGGCACAGAAGTCAGGAACCCGCCTCGGACGGTCCGCTGAGGACTCGCTCTGGAAACGCTTTCGTTCTGCGCGCACAACCTTCGACAGGCACCGGCGAGCATATTTTTCACAGCTGGATAGCGACAACGCTCAAGCTAAAGCTACGAAAGAAAAACTCATCACCGACGCTGAGGCGCTGTCTACATCGACTGACTGGGGACGGACAGCCGCTGAGTACCGCCACTTGATGGACGAGTGGAAAGCCTCACGCCGTGCAGGACGCAAGGACGACGACGCGTTGTGGACCCGATTCAGGGCAGCGCAGGACAAGTTCTTTACTGCACGCAAGGCTGCGAACGAAGTCATCGACGAGGAATTCGCAAAAAACCTTGTGGTCAAGGATCAGCTCCTCAAGGAAGCACAGAGCATTGACTCAACCAAGAACCCGGTAGCCGCCAGAAAAGCGCTCCAGAGTATTCGTGACAGGTGGGAGGAGGCCGGCAAGGTCCCTCGTGGAGACATGGGACGGGTAGAGGCCGGATTGCGCTCTGTCGAAGATGCGGTCAAGGCAGCCGAAGACGAGAAGTGGGAACGGACGAACCCTGAAACCCAAGCCCGCACCAACAGTGCCTTGTCGCAACTCGAGTCGGCTATTGCCTCGCTCGAAGCCGACCTTGAGAAGGCTAGGGTTACCGGAGACGCAGGGCAGGTCCGGAAAGCGCAAGAAGCCCTGGATGCCCGCCAACAGTGGCTCGACATGTTGCAGAAGTCTGCCCGCAATTTTGAGTAACCAGGGCACGGTCGTTCGTCCTATATCCAACGATTAGGCACAGCCTGGGTGCAGGTTATCCACAGTTCCTGTACCCAGGCTTTTCATTTGGCCCGATCTTGGGAAAGCTTGGACTATGCCCCGCCACGTCCCTGGTAATTTGTCCGCCGAGCCCTTTGGCACCGGAACCTCTCGAGCCAGTGGCGGCGTCGGTCCCGTGGCACGCACAGTGCCCGGATCTCAAATGTTCACCGCTGGCGCAGTCTTCAGCTATCCGGAGCTTCAGGCCATGGCGATGGACGGACTGCTCCGCCGCGTATACGGCAAGTCTTATCTCATGACCGGCACAGCGGAAAGTCCCGCGCTGCGTGCGCTCTCCGCATTGAATGCGTTGCCGCCGACGCTCAGAGACAGAGCCACCCTGGGCCGTGGAACCGCCGCATGGGTTTTGGACTGTGCCGGCGCTCCGGACAAGCTCAGCATTCTCACCGACCGCAGGAGACGTACAAGTGCCCTACGTCCGTTCAGCGACGCAGTCATGCACGAGGTGGCTCTGGGACCCCTGGATGTAGTCACCATCGGCGGCGTTCGCGTGACCACGCCCATGAGGACAGCTATGGACATCGCGCTGCACGGAAACGATGCCACGTGTGGAGAGACCCTCCGACGACTGGGTCTTCATCCGCAACTGGGCTGTTCACTCAAACGCGTGTCACTCATGCTGGAAACGGTTTCGCGCGCGCCCGGGAAAAGCAGGGCGCTGGCTCGGCTCCGGGAGGCTACAAAGCAGGTTGAGCAGGCTAAGGCAGCCGACGACGACCATCAGTAGCGCGATAGACGTCGAAGACGCCGTCTATTCGTCGAACCGCTCCGAGAATGTGGCCAAGATACTTTGGATCGCCGAGTTCGAAAGCGAAGCGCGACATGGCCACTCGGTTGCTCGTCGTAGTGACACTGGCAGAGAGGATATTGACGTGGTTCTCCGACAAAACCTTGGTCACATCTGTCAATAGACTCTTTCGGTCTAGTGCTTCAACCTGGATATCCACGAGGTAAACACTGGACTGCGTGGGGGCCCACTCAACGTCGACCATTCTCCCGGTCTGTGCTTTGAGGTCCAGTACGTTCTTGCAGTCGGAGCGGTGCACTGAAACACCAGAACCACGGGTCACGAAACCGATGATCTCGTCCGGCGGGACAGGTGCACAACAGCGCGCCAGCTTGACCCATACATCTCCCACACCACGCACCATGACGCCAGCGTCGGAGAAACGTGGACGTTTGGTTGTTGTGGTTACCGGAACCTGGGTCATCTGCTCTTCGGCATCATCGTGCCCGCCGGCCAGAGCGATCAAATGCTCGATGACATTCTGAGCAGAAGAATGTCCATCGCCCACAGCGGCATACAGGGCCGCAATATCCTGATGACGTAATTCCTCCGCGACCGCCAACAGTGCGTCGTGGGTCATCATTCGCTGCAAAGGAAGGTTCTGCTTGCGCATGGCCCGAGTGAGAAGGTCCTTCCCCTTCTCGATCGCCTCTTCGCGGCGCTCCTTGGTGAACCACTGGCGGATCTTGTTCCTCGCCCGTGGGCTCTTGACGAAACCCTGCCAATCTTGGCTTGGACCAGCTCCTTCAGCCTTTGAGGTGAAGACCTCAACCCAGTCGCCATGGTTGAGCTCGCTGTTCAGCGGAACGAGTTTACCGTTGACGCGCGCGCCAATAGTTCGATGCCCCACTTCAGTGTGGACAGCATAGGCAAAATCGACGGGGGTCGATCCCGCGGGAAGCGCCATGACCTCGCCCTTGGGGGTGAAAACGAAGACTTCTCGGGCGTTGATTTCGAACCGGAGGGAGTCCAAAAACTCGTCTGGATCCGATGTTTCTTGTTGCCAGTCCACCAAGCTCCGCAGCCAGCTCATTTCACCGTTCTCTGGTGCATCAGCTTGCTTGGTGCCATTTGACTTGTACTTCCAGTGTGCTGCGACACCATACTCCGCGCGCCGGTGCATGTCGTGGGTGCGAATCTGGATCTCCACGGGTTTACCTGATGGGCCGATCACCGTGGTGTGAAGAGATTGGTACATATTGAACTTGGGCATCGCGATGTAGTCTTTGAAACGGCCCGGCAAGGGATTCCACCGAGCATGAAGTGTTCCGAGAACGGCATAGCAGTCTCGCACACTGTCAACGAGAACGCGGACACCCATCAAGTCATGGATATCGTCAAAATCTTTACCCCGAACAATCATTTTTTGATAGATCGAGTAATAGTGTTTGGGGCGCCCTGTGATCGTTGCCCTGATTTTGACGTCTTTCAAATCCTCGGCGATCTTACTGCGCACTGAGGAAAGGTACTTTTCACGCTCTGGAGTTCGGTCCCCCACCATCCGGACAATCTCTTCGTACACTTTCGGATGCAGAGCGGAGAATGAGAGGTCTTCAAGTTCCCATTTGATCGTGTTCATGCCCAATCGATGGGCAAGCGGCGCGAAAATTTCGAGCGTTTCCCTCGCTTTTCGTGCGGACGACTCCGGGGAGACGAATCGCCAAGTACGGGCATTATGCAGCCGGTCACACAGTTTGATCACTAGAACACGGATGTCCTTGGCCATGGCGACGACCATCTTCCGTACCGTCTCCGACTGAGCGGCATCGCCGAACTGGACCTTGTCGAGCTTGGTGACACCGTCAACCAGCATGGCAACTTCGTTGCCAAATTCCTTGCGCAGTTGGTCGAGGGTATAAGAGGTGTCCTCCACGGTGTCGTGAAGTAGGGCAGCCGCAAGCGTGGTTCCGCTCATACCGAGTTCGGCCATGATGGTAGCCACCGCGACAGGATGCGTGATGTAGGGATCTCCGCTTTTGCGTTTCTGGCCCTGATGGCTTTGTTCAGCCACCAGATACGCGCGCTTGATCAGTTCAAGATCTTCTTTTGGATTGTTGACCCGGACCGTGCGCAGAAGTGGTTCCAAAATGGGAGAGTAGTCAGCCTGACCTCTGCCGGTTAGGCGAGCAAGCCTCGAGATGGTCCGCTCACGCCGTCCACCCGTGCCGTCCGACGCCGTACCTTGCCGGTCAGCACCCTGATGCTCCCGAGGCGCCACTGCCCCGGTCCGCTCTCCCGTTCCGGAACTATCTCCAGCTCTGACATTCTCAGCCATCTACGCTCCTTTCCGTTGCCCGGTTTCTGCGGCCCATGCTGCTTATAGCATAAGCCCGTCCCTAGACTACGGCGCCGTTACCTGCGAGCCCATCCTCGTTGCGTCTGCGGTTATTGACCCGTTTGGACTGACGCTTGATGTCCGGTTCACGCAAACGCAACCCCGCGTAAAGCGGTGCTGCGATGAAAACAGTAGAAAGTGTACCCACAATAATGCCGACAAAAAGTGCCAGCGAAAGATCCCGCAGCGTTCCAGCGCCAAGCAGCAAGGCGCCGATAAAGAGCACGGACGCCACCGGAAGCACAGCCACTACGGACGTGTTGATGGAACGGACCAGTGTCTGGTTGATGGCAAGGTTGACCTGCTCGGCGAAACTCCGTTTGGTAGAGACGTCAACGTCTTCAGTGTTTTCCCGGACCTTGTCGAACACCACGACCGTGTCATAGAGGGAGTAACTGAGAATGGTCAGGAAGCCGATCACCGCTGATGGTGTCACTTCGAAGTTGCTCAACGAGTAGATCCCAGCCGTCACGAACATGACGACAAAGAGACCCACCATGGCGGCAAGGGACATTTTCCAGGTTCTGAAGTACAGCGCCATCAGAACTGCTCCCAGGAACACGAAGACGAAGAACCCCGTGATCGCCTTGCCGCTGACGTCCTGACCCCACGTGGGACCGATGTAGTTTGACGTCACCTCATCTTGAGTGACTCCGTAGGCATCGATGAGGTTTTCCTTGACCTGCAGGGTCTGATCGTCGTTCAGCCGGTCCATCTGGATGCGCATCGTGTTTGGCGCGATGTTCGTAACAGTTGGCTCAGCACCGGTATTGACGCCGGAAATAGCTTCCTCGCCAATGCTGACCTCCGTGTTCTCAACTGAGGATACGGTAAATTCCGACCCACCTCGGAACTCGATGCCGAGGTTGAAACCACCCTTGGCGATAGGGATCAGAATGGAAGCCAGGACGGCAATAGCTGCGATCCAGTACCATAGCTTGCGTTTTCCCACGAAAGGGTACGAGCGCTTGCCCGTGTACAGCTCGTTGCCGAAGGTGGCGAATTTCGATGTAGCCGACATTAGTTGTTCTCCTCCTTCGGAGCAGAGTCGCTCCCGGCGTAAACGTTCGGTTCCGCACCCTCTGCTTTTCGCCTCTCGGCGATCGTCAACCGGCGCTCCGCCTCTTTTGAAGCGGGCTTGTTACGCGCGCTGATGGGTTTGGCTCCGGCCCTTCCCTTGTTGGCATCTACCGCAGCCGTCGAAGGCTCCCGCAATCGTCCAGCTCCACGGTAGATGGGCACAACATCGAGCAGACTCGGATCCAGTCCCGACCATCGGTGCCCACCTCCGAAGAACTTGGTCTTTGCCAACAGCTGCATCGTCGGGTGGGTGAAGAGGAAGACCACAATGAGGTCGGCGATAGCAGTCAGGCCAAGGGTGAAGGCAAAGCCGCGCACGCTACCGACCGCCACAAAGAACAGCACGACTGCCGCAAGAAGGTTGACAGCCTTCGATGCCAGAACCGTCTGCTTGGCACGCCGCCAACCATTCTCAACAGCGGATACCATGTTCCGACCATCGCGCAATTCATCACGTATTCGTTCGAAATAGACGATGAAGGAGTCTGCTGTCTGGCCGATCGCCACAATAAGGCCTGCCACGCCGGCCAAGGACAACCGGTAGTTCTGTGTCCACCCGAGAATGGCGATCGCAAGATATGTCAGCACTCCGGCGACCACGAGGGACACGATCGTCACCAAGCCGAGCATGCGGTACTGGAACATCGAGTACACGGCGACGAGGGCGAGGCCGATAACACCGGAGATGAGGCCCAGCCGCAACTGATCTGCGCCCAGTGTCGCGGAGATCTGTTGTTCGCTCTGGATTTCGAAGCTGATGGGCAAAGCACCGTACTTCAGTTGTTCCGCAAGTGCGGCCGCGGAGTCTTCGGTGAAGCTACCGCTGATGGACGGTTTGCCATCGGGGATCACAGCGTTGGTCGTTGGTGCCGAAATGACTGTGCCGTCCAGCACGATGGCGAACTGGTTGCGCGGGTCCTGCTGGCCGAAAGAGTAGAGGCGGGTAGTGACCTCCTTGAACTTCTCGGTTCCATCGCCGTTGAAGTCAATGTTCACCGCCCACTCGTTCAGGGTCTGCCCCTGGGAGTTGGAGCGGAGCCCAAAATCAGCTGATTCAATATCGGTTCCGGGTACCGCGACCGGACCAAGAATGTACTTACTGCCGGTATCAGGCTCACACGAGATCATCGGCTTGTCTGGATCCGCAGGCTCAGCGGCTGGTTCCAGCGCCTTGGGGTCGGTGCAGTCTAATTTTTCAAACTTCTGCTGAAGCTCTGGAGTCACCCAGTTGAGATCACTGCCGTTGGTTGGCTTGGCCGTCGGGGTGGTCAGCTGATCTTTGGGTGTCGGTGTCTCCGCTGCCGGAGCGGGGGCCCGCATCAGTACTGGTCTGAACTCCATCTGGGCTGAGGCCTGGATGAGATCACGGGTGTCCGAGTCCGGGATGCCCGGAAGACTAACCACAACATTGCGTCCGGACTGGGTAGTGATTTCTGCTTCCGAAACGCCACTTCCGTCCACACGCTGACGGATGATAGACACCGCCTGGTCTAGCTGCTCCTGGGTGATTTCCTCACCCCCGCCTTGAACCTTCGGCGCGAGAATCATTTGGGTACCGCCCTCAAGATCCAAGGCTAGCTTTGGGGTCCAGGAGGCTTCGCCCCACATGGTTCCGCCGCCAAGGGTGAGTGCTAGGGCAGCAAATATTACCCCTAACCAAATGAGAGTTCTCCGTGCAGCCGTGACCGGGCTTTTACGTGACATGGTGGTTCTTTCCGTTTTCAGCGGTCAGCAGACAGTAACCGGCTCCGGCCCCACACTTGGTGCGTGGGAAATCCGCGCGCTGCCCGACAGCGAGGACTAGTTGTCTTTGTTCTTGCTTTCCTGGTTTAGCCGGTCCGCGGATTCCTGCGGTGTTTCCGTGACATCCGCAACGTGCCCTGGGTGTTCCAGAGAAGACGCATCATCGGGGACCGTGGGTGTTTCCTCGTTCGGATCTGACGGTGCGGTTTCCTCAACCACCTTTGTCAAAACCTGCATATGAACCGTGGCATGGGTACCGGGCGAGATTTCGAGAACAGCCTGATTTGCATCCTGATCAATCGAAACAATTGTGCCGAATAGACCGAAGTTGGTCATGACAGCGGTGCCGGGCACCATCTGGGTACGCTGTTCCTGCACGTGCTTCTGAGCGGTCCGCTGCTTTCGAAACATGAGGACGATCAGGACAACGAGTGCCAGGGGCAGGAGGAGATTGATGAAGTTGAAACCACCGGATTCGGGGGTTCCACTCTCGGCAAGGACATGTAGGAGCACGTCGGCTGCTTCCGTTTCTGTTGCTGATGGCTTATTCACCGGGATATTCCCGGCATGCACGGGCACGCAGACACGCCCCGTTGGGCGCGCTTCAGTGCCGAGCGTCAGATCAGTCTACGCCGATCGCGCCGATTCAAACGACGACCAATGCATTAAAGCCAATTCGGCGCTTCTTCATCCTCATCCAGCAGCAGGCTCCTGACGGCATCTTGCTGCGCGCCTCCAATACGCTCCAGCCCGAGGTGGTCCCAGGCAGCGGCCATGGCGATTCGGCCACGCGGCGTACGCCCCAGAAGGCCCTCGCGGACAAGGAATGGTTCCGCGACCGATTCAACAGTTTCGGGCTCTTCACCCACCGCAATCGCGATGGTGGACAGGCCCACAGGGCCGCCGTCGAACTTGGTGATCAGTGCGTGAAGAACCGCTCGGTCCAGCCGGTCGAGCCCGCGTTCGTCAACTTCATACATATCCAGCGCCGCACCGGCCGCTGAGTCGTCAATCTGATGAACCTTATGGACCAGCGCCCAGTCCCGGACGCGGCGCAGCAGCCTGTTTGCGATACGAGGAGTCCCCCGAGAGCGCCCTGCAACCTCCGCGAAGGCAGCCGATGTCACTCTCATGTCCATGAGCATCGCCGAACGCCTCAGGACAAGCTCCAGCTCCCCACTCGAATAGAACTCCAGATGACCTGTGAATCCAAAGCGGTCTCGCAGCGGACCGGGCAGCAGACCGGCACGGGTTGTGGCACCCACCAGCGTGAACGACGGCAATTCCAGAGGAATAGCCGTGGCACCAGCCCCTTTGCCCACCACGATGTCCACCCGAAAGTCTTCCATGGCCATGTACAGCATCTCCTCGGCAGGCCGGGACATTCGGTGTATTTCATCCAGGAACAGCACCTCGCCCTCGGTCAAAGACGAGAGGATGGCCGCAAGATCACCTGCGTGTTGGATTGCCGGTCCGGAGGAAATCCGCAATGGTGCGTTCATTTCGCTGGCGATTATCATCGCCAGAGTTGTCTTGCCCAGCCCAGGGGGACCAGAGAGCAGCACATGATCGGCGCTCCTCCCCCGAATCCGCGATGCCTCCAACATCAAAGAAAGTTGACCCCTGACCCGTTTTTGCCCCACGAAGTCATCCAGGGTCCGCGGCCGCAGCGCGGCCTCAACGGCCCGGTCCTCTGGGTCCGACCCGGCTGAGACCACGTTGGAATCAGGTTCCGTTTGTCGGTCAGCACTCACGTCTTCATACCTTTGTCCGCGATCCGGCGCGGGCACCGTCTTGGCCCAATAGCCGCAAGGTTAGACGAAGAATCTCCGCGACGTTGCCAGTATCCGCCGTATCTGGTTCGTTCTTCACCGCTTGGTCGATGGCCACTTCGGCGTCTTTCTCCGACCACCCCAGCCCGGTCATTGCCAGAAGGACCTGCGAACGCCAACCAGACTGCGCCGCTGGTGAGTCGGTTGGTCCACCGATCGGTACAAGTTTGTCTGCGAGCTCCAAAACTATTCGGCGTGCGCCTTTGGGCCCAATCCCGGGGACTTTGCTGAACGCTTTGTCGTCACCACTGGACGCCGCGATGCGGATCGCTTCCGGTGAGTGAACCGCGAGAACTGCGAGCCCGAGACGCGGTCCAACTCCGCTGACTCCGATCAGCGTTTCGAATACCGTGCGCTGTTCGACGTCCGCAAACCCGTAAAGCGTCATGGAATCTTCTCGTACGATCATGGACGTGTGGACCAAAGCCGGCTGTCCTGGGACCAGACCGGCCAGAGTTTGTGGAGTCGCGTGCACCAACATGCCCACGCCATGAATATCAAGGACGGCACTGTGGAGACCGACATGCGCCACGTCACCCCGAAGCGAACTGATCACGCCAAACCTCCTGCATTACGGCAGTATCCGAACATATCTACGAATACCCTACTTGTTGTTGCGTGGACTTCGCTTCAGGCACACCGGCCTGTTATGGCAACGAGTTTTCTCAGCGCTTCCGTCCTGCGGGTGAACGTTTGGCCTCAGCCTCGGCCTGCACCCACGCCCGCTGCGCTGCAGTCTGACCAGATCCGGCTGCGCCTCCCGGCCGTGTCTTGGCAGAAGCTCCACCGGATCGCCATGCATGGGTGATGGCCAGGGCAAGAGCGTCGGCGGCGTCGGCGGGCCGGGGCGGTGCATCAAGGCCGAGGATGCGGGTGACCATTCTTGTCACCGCTTCCTTTCCTGCCTGGCCGTCCCCGGTCACTGCCGCCTTCACCTCTGTCGGCGTGTGCAGGGCTACGGGCAGTCCCCGCCTGGCGGCCGCCGCAATCACAACACCGGAGGCCTGAGCCGTTCCCATCACCGTGCTGACATTCAACTGGCTGAAAACGCGTTCGACAGCGACGACGTCGGGTTCATGCCTGTCCAGCCACTCGTCAATCGCCAGGGCAATCACCAGCAGGCGCTTGTCCAGACTCTCATCGGCGGCAGTTCCGACAACGCCAACGGCAACGAGCGTTGCGGATCGATTTGCCGCCACATCAACGACGCCAATTCCGCAGCGTGTAAGGCCCGGATCCACTCCGAGTACACGAAGGCTCACAGAGGCTCTTTCCTTGATCGAATCACAGGCGCGACTGCTAGTCCGCGCTGTCGAGTTGGGCCATGACTTCTGGGGAAATGTCCGCGTTGGAGTAAACGTTCTGCACGTCATCAAGTTCTTCCAGGGCATCGACGAGTTTGATGAATTTCTGTGCTGCGTCCGCTTCCAGTTCAACTGACATGGACGGGACAAACTCAGCCTCGTCCGTTTCGTATTCGATACCGGCTTCCTCAAGGGCTGTGACTACCGAGCGGAGGTCTTGGGGCTCGGAGATGACGTCAAAGCTCTCATAGGATGCTTTGACTTCTTCGGCGCCTGCATCGAGGACAGCCAGCAGGACGTCCTCTTCCGACAGGTCCTTCGCCGGAAGATTTACAACGCCCTTGCGCGTGAACATGTAGGCTACGGAACCTGGATCCGCCATGGTGCCCCCGTTACGGGTCACCATGAGGCGGACCTCCGAGGCCGCACGGTTCTTGCTGTCCGTCAGACATTCAATGAGCATCGCTGAACCCTGAGGGCCGCGGGCCTCGTAAATGATCTCCTGATAGTCCACGGCCTCGCCCAGTAGACCGGCGCCGCGCTTGACAGCACGGTTGATGTTGTCGATGGGGACTGAGGTCTTTTTTGCCTTCTGCACTGCGAGCTCAAGACCGGGGTTCCCCGCCATGTCGGCTCCGCCGGCTCGGGCGGCGACTTCAATATTCTTGATCAGTTTGGCGAACGATTTGGCACGCCTCCCATCGATAACAGCCTTCTTGTGCTTGGTCGTTGCCCACTTTGAATGTCCCGACATGCTCTACGATTCTCCTCTGATCATCTGGATAAATAGTTCATGGATGCGTCGATCTCCCGATACCTCCGGGTGGAACGAGGTGGCCAGAAGGCTCCCGGAACGGACTGCGACAATTCTAGCGACACCCGGGCCTTGCCCTGCTGCGGATTCCGTCAGCGGCTCTACCGAAGCCAATACCTCTACGCCGTTGCCCACACTTTCAACCCAGGGTGCCCGGATGAATACCGCATGTACCGGCGGTACCGTCCCTGAGCCGGCGTCGTACCGGTGAAGACGTTCCAGCCCACCAAAGTGGAGGTCAGTTTCAAAGGACTCCCGTTGCCTGCCGAAAGCGTTCCGACGCACCACCATGTCGATTCCCCCGAATGTCTGTTGAGGCTGCCCATCCCGGCCAACGGCAGCGTCGGCGATGTGATCGGCCAGCATGATCATTCCGGCACACGACCCATAGACAGGCAGGCCACTGGCAATCGAGTCTCGCAACGGCTCCGCAAGGCCGAAAATTCTTGAGAGCTTATCCATGACGGTCGACTCACCACCGGGGATGATCAGTCCGTCAACACTCTGGAGATCTTCCGGCCTGCGCACCGGAACCGCCACTGCGCCACACTTGGTGACCGCAGCAGCGTGCTCACGGAAATCGCCCTGAAGCGCTAAAACACCCACCGTTGTGAGGCGTCGAACGGAAACGGTTTCGGGGCGCACGTGTGCGCCTGCAGAGGGGGAAGCAGTCACCAGACCATCATAGTTGCCGTTGAACCGACAGACGCCTGTGGGCGGTGAAGCCCGTCTCCGCGATCGCAGCAAGTAGCATTGACACGGACGTCAAAGGCAACAGATAAGGGTTTCAACATGTGCGGCATCGCCGGGTATTACGGTTTCGGGGACGACATGGCGCTCCTGAAAACGATGAACAGCTGTATGGAACACCGCGGACCCGACGGGGAGGGATACTTCACTGAAGGTGAAACCGGGCTCGCCCACAGGCGGTTGTCCATCATCGACATCGAGCATGGTCAGGAGCCCATGATCAGTGCCGATGGGAGGACCGTACTTGTCTACAACGGCGAGGTGTACAACTACCTGGAGCTTCGTGCTGAGCTCGAAGCCCTCGGCCGTACTTTCCGCACCGAGTCGGACACGGAGGTAGTTCTGCAGTCTTACGAGCAGTGGGGAGATAATGCTTTCGACCGCTTCAACGGCATGTTCGGTCTGGCGATTTTTGACGGTGTACGAGGGCGAACGGTGCTGGCCCGCGACCACTTCGGGATCAAGCCCCTCTACTACGCCAATGCCGGAACCGAGAGCTCCCCCAAACTACTGTTCGCTTCCGAGATTTCCCCGCTTCTAAATAGTGGATACGTTCCCCGGGCTACCAATGAGCGCATCCTGTACAGGTACCTACAGTTCCGCATCCACGACGACGAAGCCGAGACCTTTTTTGTCGGAGTCAAAAAACTCCTGCCGGGTGAGCAGATGGTCATTGACCATTCAACCGGTACGTACAACATCACGATGTTCACCAGGCTCCGTGACGAGCTCCTTGAACTGTCATCGACCAATCGTCCGTATGACGATGATGTGGTGGATGAATACCGCGAACGCTTCACGGAAGCGGTTCGGCTACGGCTACAAGCAGACGTTCCCGTGGGCTCTGCGCTGTCCGGTGGGCTGGATTCCTCAGCCGTGGTGGTCACGATCAACAAACTCATGCAGGAACACGCGGCGGCCACTGACTCCGTGGGAGCCTCGCAGCAAACGTTCAGTGCCGTCTTCCCCAACTCAATCAACGACGAGGAAAAGTACGCCGACGCTGTCCTGGACAAGTGCCGCGGGACGGTCACCGGACACAAGATTCTTCCGCAAGCCGATCAGTTCGCGACGGATCTGCAGGACTTCGTGAAAACCATGGAGGAGCCGATCATCTCCTCCGGCCCCTACGCTCAGTACTGCGTCATGAAAGAAGCGACCCAGCACGTCAAGGTCCTCCTCGATGGGCAGGGCGCCGACGAAATGATGGCCGGCTATATTCCGTACTACTTCACCTACCTGCGTCAGCTTCAACGCGCCGGCGATTACTCCACGCTCCTCAGGGAAACCGCATCGTCCGCCGACGTGTTGTTGAGACTGGCTCGGTTCCGCATTCTTGCGAAGCTCACCGCCCGAAAGGGAGTGGCCATTTCCCAGTTGCTGAACCGCGACTTCGCTCACCGCTTTCGCAGCGAACAATTCGGTACCATTCGCAACAACATGAAATTGCGTCTCGTCGACGACCTCTTCCGCTCTTCACTGCCGTCTCTTCTGCGCTACGAAGACAAGAACACGATGCGCTTCTCCCTCGAAGGCCGTGTGCCATTCCTCGATAAGGAAGTAGTCAAATTCCTGTTCACTCTGTCCGATGAAGCGATCATCAAGGCTGGCTGGAACAAACGTGTCCTGCGGGATTCAATGCGCGAGCTGCTCCCGTCCATGATCACCAACCGACGAAACAAGATCGGTTTTACAACTCCTGAAGCAGAGTGGTTCAAGCTGATGAAGGAGGACATCTACAAGATTTTCATGTCCAATTCGTTCGCCGAGCGGCCCTATTGGAACAGGGAAGCCGTCCTGACTGCCTTTGAGGGCTACCTCAACGACAAGAACAGCGCCGACACCATGATGTTCTGGCGGTTACTCAACACGGAACTGTGGTTGCGGCAATTCGTCGACGGACCTGTCCAGAGCGACGGTATTGAGAACAAGAGCGACTACGAACCGAATCCGGATAAAACTCTTGATCTTGAACTGCCCGACGGCAAAACCTTTCGCCGCTACCCGTTGCAGACCGATGTTTTCCGGCGGGAAACCAAGCTGGAGCCTGAGGTGGTCAGCTACGTCAACCGCTTCTTCGAGGGTCTACCTGATGCCGGAGAAATTCATGGTCAGGTTGCTTCCGACGCTCGCTGGTACCTTTTTGTCAGCGAAAAGATCGTAGCGATCACCCAGGGACGATCCTTCCCCGTATGGGACATCAAGGTCTCTCCAGCTGCCAGGATCCTCAGCAAGTTTGTTACCCGGACGCCGGCAGGGATCGGCCTGGGCAGCCCATGGTCCATGCAGATCGCCATCAACGAAGTAGGCCTGCAGCGGATCCTCAAGGCGTCCGCTGCCGGACTTGTTGGCAAGCTGCGCGGACGATCGGGTGATTTCTACCGCGCGGTGGGTAACGACATCAACGCTATCGACGGCGCCACCCCCTACAGCCTCGGTTCCTCATCGAACAGCGTCAAGCTTGCGCCGAAGGACCCAGAGGGCGTGGCCCGACGGCTCAGCGCACTGGTTCGCGAGAAAGTGCCTGCAGAGTTCGTAGCAACGTTCGGTGGAACGTCCATCATGGACGCGAACGACCTTGGAGTGGTGGCCATGGGGCACGACACCCATCTGGACAAGGCCACCATTGAAGCGATCTTCAAGGACAATCCTCAGGGACAGGGTTCCCAAGCCACTCCGATGTCCATCATCTTCGGTCGATAGGACCACAGCATGTGAAAGGGTTGCTCACTATGAGCAACCCTTTCTTATCACCCAGCCCTCTTCCCTACGGACTGCCTCCTTTCGAGGCCATCACGGAAGATCACTATGCGGAAGCATTCGACGCCGGCCTGGCCGAGAAGGCGGCCGAGACCAAACGCATCGCCGAATCAACGGAGCCGGCCACCTTCAGGAACACGGTTGTGGCTCTTGAGACCTCGGGCGCCATTCTGGACCGTGTCAGTGCGGTCTTCTTCACGTTCGCCGCGGCACATTCGACGCCGGGGATCCAAGCCCTTCAGAGTGACATTGCTAGCCGCCTCTCTGAGCTCGACGACGACATTCACCTCAACGCACCGCTGTACGCCAGGATCAAGGATGCCGTCTCCACAGTGCCGGACGACGCCGAATCCCAGCGCCTCTTCAGCGAATACCTAGACGCGTTTACCCGGTCAGGGGCCAACCTTGACGACGACGGACAGACGCGGCTGCGGCAAATCAACGGCCAGCTCTCTACCCTGTCCACGCACTACCAGCAGCGGCTCCTCAGCGACACTAACGCAGCAGCGCTAGTGGTTGAATCCGAGGAAGAGCTCGACGGCCTTACCCCAGATTCCATTGCCTCAGCGGCGGCTGCCGCGAGTGACGCAGGGCACGACGGCAAGTTTCTCCTGCCGCTTGTCCTTCCAACCTCGCAGCCTGCCCTCCCCCAGCTACACAATCGCAACACTCGCCGTCGGTTGCACACCGCGTCCGTCAGTCGTGGAGCCTCAGCCTCAGCCGAGAGCATCCTCGCCATTGGCGCTGAGATCGCTGAACTGCGCGCCGAGAGAGCCTCCCTCTTTGGATGCAAGAGTCACGCAGAATATGCCACTGACAACCAGACAGCACCGTCATTGGAGGCCATTCACGCGATGACTGACGCTCTCGCTCTGGCAGCAGTGCGGAACGCAGAATATGAGGCCAGCGAGCTCAGCTCTGCGGCGGGCCACGACCTTGAACCATGGGACTGGAGCTACTACTCCGAGCAGGTCCGTGTGGACAAGTACGACGTCGACCTCGCAGCGCTTCGCCCCTACTTCGAGCTCGAGAGGGTCATACACGACGGCATCTTCCACGCGGCGAACCTTCTCTACGGCGTGACGTTCCAGGAACGCACGGATCTGGTGGGATATCACCCTGGCGTAAGAGTGTGGGAAGTCTTCAACGCGGACGGTAGCGGACTTGGCCTCTTCCTAGGCGACTACTACACCCGGCCCACGAAGAGTGGCGGCGCCTGGATGAACTCCTTCGTGCATCAGTCTCGCCTGCTCGAGAACCGCCCCGTGGTCATCAACAACCTGAATATCTCTCGTCCGGCCGACGGTGAACCGACCCTCCTGACGTTAGCTGAGGTGACAACGGCTTTCCACGAATTTGGACACGCCCTCCACGGACTCTTCTCCGCTGTTGAGTACCCGAGCCTGTCCGGTACAGCGGTTCCCCGGGACTTCGTTGAGTATCCATCCCAGGTCAACGAAATGTGGATGCTCTGGCCGGAGGTAGTTCAGAACTACGCGAAACACCACATCACCGGTGAAGTACTGCCCCAAGAGGTCATCGACCGCATTGAGGCAGCGAGCACTTGGGGTGAAGGCTTCGCCACCACGGAATATCTGGGTGCGGCATTACTGGACCTCGCCTGGCACGAGCTGGAGCCCGGTCAGAGTGTCGAAGATCCGTTGGACTTCGAGAGGGATGCCCTTGAGAAAGCCGGAGTTTTAGTGTCGCTGATTCCGCCGCGGTACCGGACGGGGTATTTCAAGCACATTTTCGCTGGCGGCTACGCAGCAGGCTACTACTCCTACATCTGGAGTGAGGTTCTGGACGCCGATACCGTGGAATGGTTCAAATCCAACGGTGGCGCTACCCGAGCCAACGGCGAGCGTTTTCGCGAGCTGCTCCTGTCGCGGGGGAACAGTCAGGATCCGCTGGAGTCCTTCCGCCAATTCCGCGGTAGGGACGCCGAGATGCAGCCGCTGCTGGTCAGGCGCGGACTCGCCTAGAACGGCTGTCTGAGCGGCTCTCGAGCGGCGGCCACGAATTTCCTGCGGGCTAAGTCCCGGGAATATTCAAACCGCTTACTTCGAGAGCCGCTCCAACTACCGGCTACCAGCCACGTTCGGACAGCTTGTGCGACTGCGGCAGTTCGTCCACGTTAATGCCGACCATCGCTTCACCCAGACCGCGGGAGACCGATGCCAGAGTGTCGGGGTCATCGTAAAAGGTGGTGGCCTTGACGATGGCGGCCGCTCGTTCGGCAGGGTTGCCAGCCTTGAAGATTCCGGAACCCACGAAGACTCCGTCTGCGCCAAGCTGCATCATCATGGCGGCATCAGCGGGGGTGGCGATACCACCGGCTGTGAAGAGCACCACCGGAAGTTTTCCCGCGGAAGCAACTTCCTTGACCAGTTCATACGGTGCCTGAAGTTCCTTCGCCGCAACGTACAGTTCGTCTTCGGCCATAGAGGACAAACGATTGATTTCAGAGCGGATCTTGCGCATGTGCATTGTGGCGTTGGAGACGTCTCCCGTGCCTGCCTCACCCTTGGATCGGATCATTGCCGCGCCTTCGTTAATGCGGCGCAGAGCCTCACCGAGGTTGGTGGCACCACAGACGAAGGGAATCGTGAACTTCCACTTGTCGATGTGGTGGCTGAAGTCGGCTGGGGTCAAGACTTCAGATTCATCAATGTAGTCAACGCCCAGGGATTGAAGGATCTGCGCTTCCACGAAATGACCGATGCGTGCTTTAGCCATGACGGGGATGGATACGGAATCAATGATGCTGTCAATCATGTCTGGGTCGCTCATGCGCGAGACACCGCCCTGTGCACGAATGTCCGCGGGGACCCGTTCCAACGCCATGACGGCTACAGCCCCGGAATCCTCCGCGATCCGTGCCTGTTCCGCCGTGACGACGTCCATAATGACGCCGCCCTTCAGCATTTCCGCCATGCCTCGTTTGACGCGGTTGCTGCCGGTGGTGGGTTCAGTGGATGAATTTACTTCGGCCGTGGACACAAAGAGCCCCTAAAACTCGGTGGAATGGTTATGTTCAATGGTAATCGAGTGCGCTGCATCCGTTGACTAGCATTACGTCCTAACGCGTGACTGCCGGTAGACCGTAGCCACCCGTTGGCACACGGTGATGAGGCTAGCGGCTGCCAGCGCTAACAGCACCACGAGCAGAAAAACCGTCGGCAGGCCAAGTCCAGTGAATCCTGTGGCGACAAGGACTGCAACGAGCCGTTCCGCGCGCTCTGCTATCCCGACGTTAGCGTCAAGGCCCAAGGATTCTGCTTTGGCGCGCACGTAAGAAACCAGCATGCCCAAAACGAGACAGGCAACGGCGGCCGTGCCAATCGAGGGATTCGCTCCGCCGGTATAAAACCAGATGGCGACACCGGCAAATACTGCGCCGTCGGATATCCGGTCAAGAGTTGAATCCAGGAAGTTCCCCCAAGCGCTGCTCCGCGATGTTAGCCGTGCCATGAGCCCATCCACCAGATCCGCGAACACAAAGAGAGTAATGAAGACCGATCCCCACCACAGCTGTCCCATGGGATAAAAAATCAGCGCTCCCGCTACCACTCCCAGTGTGCCCACGATGGTCACGGCATCCGGGGAGATTCCCGCGCGTAAAAGCATTTTTGCCAGAGGCGTGAACAGCCGACTGAAGAAGTGACGCGTGTACCGGTTCAACAATGAGGGAGCTCCTGTACCTGCACTACTGTCCCGTGGGCCAGGCAGCAGCGACTTTTTCGCGCACCTCACCCAGGGTCTGTGTTATGGCTTTGGTCTGGGCGATGATCGGGAAAAAATTGCCGTCTCCGCTCCAGCGCGGCACGACATGCTGATGAAGGTGCGCCGCAATGCCGGCACCGCCACTGGCACCCTGATTCATACCAAGGTTGAAGCCGGTGGCATGGGAAACTTCACGAAGAACCCGCATACTGATCTGCGCCAGCTTAGCGATTTCTGCAGTCTCCTCCACATCTACATCTGTGTAGTCCGGTACATGACGGTACGGACAGACCAGCAGATGGCCGGGGTTGTAGGGAAAGAGGTTCAGTACAACATACGCATGCAGGCCACGATGGACTATCAGAGATTCTTCGTCCGTTCGCTGGGGCGCAATACAAAACGGGCAATCCTCGACGTCATTGAACTGATTCTGACCGCCCTGGATATATGCCATCCTGTGCGGCGTCCACAGACGCTGGAAAGCGTCTGGAACGCCTGGGACTGTGAAGTCATCAACTACAGCGTCGTCGTGAACGTCTCCCCCTGTCACCGCGACCCCGCCTACTGCTCGCGGTTTCGCACTGCGGCAACGATCCGCTGGACGGCATCATCCACTGGAACGGTGTTGTCCTGGCTGCCGTCACGGAAGCGGAAGGAAACCGCACCTGCATCGGCATCTTCTCCCCCCGCTATCAGCACAAACGGAATCTTGTTTTTACTGGCGGTCCGGATCTTCTTCGGGAAGCGGTCGCTGCTGATATCCACTTCGGCGCGGATCCCCTCAGCCTTGAGCTTTCCGACAACGTCGAAGAGGTAGTCGTTGAATGCGTCCGCAACTGGAATGGCAACGACCTGCACTGGTGCCAGCCATGCTGGGAAGGCTCCGGCATAGTGTTCGATCAGCACCGCCATGAAACGTTCGACAGAACCGAACAGCGCCCGGTGGATCATGACTGGCCGCTGCCGTGTACCGTCAGCTGCTTGGTATTCAAGTTCGAAACGATCCGGAAGGTTGAAATCCAGCTGAATCGTGGACATTTGCCAGGTCCGGCCAATCGCGTCGCGGGCCTGAACGGAAATTTTCGGCCCGTAGAAGGCCGCGCCACCCGGGTCCGGTACCAGTTCAAGACCTGAGGCCTCAGCCACTTCGGCTAGGGTGCGTGTCGACTCTTCCCAAGCTTCATCGGAACCAACGTACTTTTCAGGATCCTTCGTGGAGAGCTCGAGATAGAAATCGTCCATCCCGTAGTCCTTCAAAAGGTTCAAGACAAAATTGAGCGTCGTGGTCAGCTCGTCTTTCATCTGCTCGCGTGTGCAGTAGATGTGGGCATCGTCCTGAGTCATGCCACGGACACGTGACAGCCCGTGCACCACGCCTGACTTCTCGTAGCGGTAAACGGAGCCAAACTCGAACAACCGTAGCGGCAGCTCCCGGTAGGAACGCCCGCGGGAACGGAAGATGAGGTTGTGCATGGGGCAGTTCATCGGCTTCAGGTAATAGTCCTGGCCGGGCTTGATCACTTCTCCGGTCTCAGGGTTCCGGGTTTCGTCCACATGCATGGGCGGGAACATGCCGTCCCGATACCAGTCAAGATGACCCGATAATTCGTACAGGTGGCCCTTGGTGATGTGCGGCGTATAAACGAACTCGTAGCCGGCTTCCTCGTGCCGCTTGCGTGAGTAGTCCTCCATGGTCCTGCGGATGACTCCGCCTCTGGGGTGGAACACCGGCAGGCCTGAGCCGAGTTCGTCGGGGAACGAAAACAGGTCCAGTTCCGCACCCAGCTTGCGGTGGTCGCGGCGTTCAGCCTCGGCCATACGCTCCTGGTAGGCCTTCAGTGCTTCCTTGGTGGGCCATGCCGTGCCGTAGATGCGCTGGAGCTGCTTGTTCTTTTCGTTTCCAAGCCAGTAGGCGGCGGCCGAGCGTGTCAGCGCGAAGGCATTGGAGATGAGTTTGGTGTTGGGCAGGTGCGGTCCACGGCAGAGATCACACCACACAGTGTCACCGGATTTGCGGTCCACATTGTCATAAATGGTGATCTCTCCGGCGCCAACTTCGATGTTTGCGCCCTCGCCCACCGCATCGGCGTCCTCTGACTTGCCCAGCAATTCCAGTTTGTACGGTTCCTCGGCCATCGCTTCGCGGGCCTGCGCCTCGCTGACCACCCGTCGGGAAAACAACTGGCTCTGATTGACGATCTTGAGCATCATCTTCTCGAGCTTCTTCAGGTCCTCCGGGGTGAAGGGCTCGGCGACGTCGAAGTCGAAGTAGAAGCCATCCGTGATGTATGGCCCGATACCCAGCTTGGCATCGGGGCGTAGTTGCTGGACAGCCTGAGCCATGACATGCGCGGTCGAGTGTCGCAGGACGTTGAGTCCATCCGGGGACTCAACGGTGACTGCCTCAACGGTGTCGCCGTCTGATAGCGGCTGATTCAGGTCCTTCAAAGAACCGTTGACTCGGGCTACGACCACGTCGCGGTGATCAGCATAGATTTCCGCTCCGGTTGTCCCCGTGGTCACCATATTCTCTTCGCCATCGACGATGAGGGTGATCTGTGAGGATTCGGACACGGGGTCTCCTTGCATTGTTGGTTACCTGCGCGACGCCCTACATTGGCGCAACGGCTCTTTGATGGTATCCGCTGGTCTTCGGCGCCACCAACCTGCCATGCCCAAAGGGCTCGATTCATTCACCAGCCACTAGTTGCGGCACAACCGGCAACGGAAGCGAATCCCTGACCGTTAGATCCCAGGCGTTGGTGGCCTGCAGCGACATTCCCCGTGGACCTGTCCGCCGCGTCACCCCCTTGATGAGCAGCATTTCGGTACCGAATAATTTTGAGCCGGCACTCTCCTGCGCCTGATGAAAGAAGGTGCAGTCTATGCATCCTGTGCCGTCGTCGATACTGATGAACACCACCCGGCGGCCCCCACGCATGGGAGGTGTCTGGGTTGCCACCCGGATACCGGCAACCAGGACTTCCGTCCCGTTATGCAGATCCAGCAATTTCTCCGCCGGCGTGGCCCCCAGTTGCTGCAGCAGTGGACCATAACTGTCCATGAGGTGGGCCGTTGTGTCCATAGCCATCAGATCCAGTTCCGTCCGGACCTTTTCGAAGACTTCCGGTTCCGGCCGTTCGGCCCTGAGGTTGCGCAGTTCCAGATCCCCCAGCGGCAGCGAAAGTTGCCCGGGAATCATCTCGTGCCGTCGGGCAGGAGTCCTTCCAGCAACCGAATTCAGGTGATGGATGAGGTCTGTTCGGCTTCCCCGGGATCCTGACGCACGGTTCAGGGAATCAAAAGCTCCCAGCTGTGCCAGCCGCTTCATGGTTGGACGGCTCACTTTTGCCCGGTCCCGTACATCAGCCAACGAATCATAGGGCTGTCCCGCAACAATACGTTTGAGCTCGGCAGCGGAAAGCCCGTAGATACCCGCGAGGCTGAGACGAATCCCCAGCTTCTCATCTTGTTTTTCCCTTTCCACCCTGTAATCAGCAGCACTGCGGTTGATATCCAGGGGCAGAATGGGAATTCCCATGCGTCGCGCCTCCGCAACCAGCAGCCGGCGCGGGTACATCCCTGGGTCGTGTTCCCACAGTCCAGCAAGAAAAGCTTCCGGATGATGGGCCTTCAGCCAGGCGGACTGATAGGTGGGAACAGCGAAAGCCGCACCGTGGGCCTTGCAGAAACCAAAGCTGCCAAACGCTTTCATGGTCCCCCACACCTGATCGATGACGTCCTGCCCGTATCCGCGGTTTTCTGCATGAGTCCGGAAGTAGGCCTCCACTTCCCTCTCCTTCTTTTCATCCCCCAGCATGCGTCGAAACACATCCGCCTTGGCTAAACCGCAGCCCGTCATGATGTCAAAAGTTCGCAGGATCTGCTCATGGAAAACCGTGACTCCATGCGTTTCCTTCAGGACCGGTTCCAGATCTTTGTGCGGATATTTTGCCGGCGCCCAGCCGTGCCGGTACTCCAAGAATGGCCGCACCATATCCGATTTCATGGGGCCAGGGCGGAAAAGAGAAATATCAATAATGAGATCGTTGAACTCGCGGGGAGCCATCTTTCCCACCAGCTCACGCTGCCCCGGAGACTCGATCTGAAAACAACCAAGAGTATGGGTGCTACGAATCAGATCAAACGTAGCGGGGTCATCCAGCGGAATGGCATCCAGTTCTATCCGGCCATCGCCGGCAATGTAATCCGGTCCCCGTCCGCCGTCGTCCACGCGATGTTGCCCTGCTTCGGTGACTTCCTGACGGGAAGGATGAATACGAATGATCTCGCGCACCGCGTACGCCATGGCACTTTGCATCCTGACCCCCAGCACATCAAGCTTGAGCATTCCCATGGGATCCATGTCGTGTTTGTCGAACTGGGACATGGGCAGACCGAGGCCACTGGGTTGGACGGGAGTACGGTCCAGCAGATTTTTCGACCCCAGAATGACTCCGCAGGGATGCATTGAAATATGTCGTGGCAGTCGGTCCAGCCGCTCCGTGATATCCACCAGTAGGTCCAGCTGCCTGTTCTGCCCAACTTGGGCGGAAAACTCTCGCAGCTCCGGTTTCTCCACCATCGCCTCACGGAATTTGCCGGCAGAGAACCTCCACAGCTGTTGGGCTATCAGGGAGATCTCTTCCTGGTCCATGCCCAGAGCCTGACCAGCATCGCGGACCGCACCGCGCGCCCGGTACCCGTTCTGCATGCTCATCAACGTGACCCGCTCGGCGCCGAAGCGCTCAAAGATTCGGTGATAGACCTTATGCCGTTCTGCGCTCTCCACATCAATATCGATATCCGGCAGGGTGGATCTGTCCTTGGAGAGGAATCGCTCGAACACCAGATCATGCGCTAGCGGGTTGACCTGGCTGATATTGAGCAGATAATTCACCAGGCTCGAGGCTCCAGACCCCCTGGCGGCGGCGCGAACTCCCATGTTCCTGATCATGGTTGATACCTCGGCCACGGTGAGGAAGTAGGAGGAGAAACCCAACCTGTCGATGATGCCCAGCTCGTGTTCCAGCCGGTTACGCAGCCCGTGTTCCTCTGACATCCCTGCGTTGGGGAAACGGATTGTCAGTCCTGCATCACACCGTTGGCGGAGTTCCACGAGGGGGTCCTGGTCAATCCCGATCACTGTGGCTTCAGGGACCACTGGCTGTTTCCAGCCCATGTCCAGTACTGGGTCTATCCGGCAGATGTCCGCCAGCTCTGCAGTGGACGCCAGCATCCGGGCCGCTCCTGCCGTTCCGCTTCCGGCTTCCCTGGCCAGTTCGCCTGCGAGCGCTTTCATTTCCTTGCTGCTTTTGAGCCAGCCTTGCCCGTTGGGTTGGAGTTCGGGTAGGCCGGAGAGTGAGGTCAGTGCGCGGGCGGAGTCGAGAACGTCTGCGGTTGCGGCGCCGTCTACTTCGCAGTATCTGACGGCGTTGGTGAGGATGACGGGGTTTCCGGCTTCTTCGGCGATGCGGAGCATTCGTACGGCGTGGGCGTTACTGAGGTGTTCCCCTGGCGGGCTGAGGTGGCTTGCGAGTTCGACGGCGAGGGAGCCTGTGGGCAGGATGTTGCGCCATTGGTTGAGGAGTATGCGTCCTTGGCGGTAACTTCTGTGGCGCATTGCCAGTCCGACGTCGGAGGAGGGGCCAATCAGTGTGGTGAGGACCGGGCTGCCGTTCCCTGATGTTCTGTGGGCTAGTTGTTCTGGGGTTATGCCTATGGGTTTGCTGGCTCGTTTGTGGGTGGTGTCTGTGTGGGCGTCTGAGATCAGCCGGCAGAGTGCTTTGTAGCCTTCTCCGGCGATGTGTCCGTGGGCGAGGATGACTACTCGTCCTGTTGTTTTCCATCCGGTTCCGTGTGGTTCGATGGTTGCGAGGTTGACGCCGATGATGGGGTCGAGGTTGTTCTCCAGGCAGGCTTTGAGGTGTTTTACGGTTCCGTAGAGGCCATCTCTGTCCGTGCAGGCGAGGGCGTCTGCGCCGTCTGCTGCTGCTGCTGCGGCTAGGGTGTCTGGCCAGGAGACTCCATAGTGGGAGCTGAAGGCTGTGGATACGTTGAGGTGGGTGAAGCTCATGGTGTTCTCAGGCGCTGAGGTCTCGGATGGCGTCGTGGATTCGGATGATCCGCCAGTTTCCGGTGTTTATTTGTCTGGAGATGTCCAGCGTGAGGATTTGTGAGGCTTTGTTGATTCTTGCCTGTACCCGCCAGATTTCGTGGTCCACCAGGCCTGCCCCTCTGCCGATTTCGGCGCGGGTTTCTTCTGCCCACCAGTTGCGCCGTTCATACCAGCGCAGTGGCTCGGCGGCCATCTGGTAGCTGTGTCCGCGCCACTGTAGTTCCAGTGGTCTGCCAGAAGGTGCGCACACCACTTCGACTGATTCGCTGAATAGTCCCACTTCAGCCACCTCGCCCCTTGTTTGACTCCCGGCGGATTTCTGGTGCCGGGTTGGGGCTTCCAGGTTTTTCCGTTTACGGGTGTTGATTGCTTGAGCCTCTAGTGTATTCGAATATATGTTCGAAACAATACGGGCGGCAATTAGGTCACTGGTGTGATGAGGTCCTGCGAATCGTTGCGCACGTTCCCTACCTCGGAGCCCACCCTGTCCAGACGCCATGCGGACGCGGCGTCGAAGGCGCCGTTGCGCACCAGGTCAAGCAGTGTTGCTCCGTCACCGTTACCCGGGTGGAGCCATTCGCTCATGGTTTCAGTGGACATGGGTATGGGCAGCCGGTCATGCAGGCTAGCCAGTTCGTCGAGGACCCCAGGTGCCCCTGGTTCCGGTGACGCCATGGTGATCACGGAGGTGGAGAGCAGCCAGCGCTCTGGATCGCTGTCCTCTTTCGTGGGATCCTTCCACCAGCTGTACAGCCCCGCGAAGAAGGTCAGGCGGCCGTCCCCGCGGTGGACAAAGAAGGGGGTTTTGCTACCGCCAGGTTCCTTGCGCCATTCGTAGTAGCCCTCTACCGGCACAGCGCAGCGCCGGGACTTCACGGAGGATTTGAAGGTGGGCTTCTCCGCCGCGGTCTCGCTACGGGCGTTGAAGGCACGCACACCCACGGACATATCCTTGGCCCAGCTGGAAACAAGGCCCCACCTGGCCACGTGCACCTGACGGGTCACAGTTCCGTCAATCAGACGCTCCAGAACAATCGGAACATCCGAGGTGGGAGCGACATTCCATGACTGCCTCAGCTGAAGGGCGTCGTCGGTCTCTGCCTCCGCCTCAGCGATGAGGTCTCCTGCAGCACGAGCCATAACGTAACGTCCACACATACTGCCAAGTCAACCACCCGTGCTTCGTGCGTGCCAATGGCCCTAATCAGGGCCGTTCAGTAGCGGTTCCAAAACGCTCCACGATGATCTTTCGAGCAGCCCGTCCTTCGGGGGTTGGTGTCAGCGGGTAAACGTGCACCAACCCGTCTCCTTCGTGGAACTCGACGACGACGTCGGCCCTTGAGGCCTTGTCAACCAGGAGGCGTGTGTCCGGGTGGACCATGTCGCGTGTTCCACAGAAAATGGTCAGCGGACCGATTCCGGACAGCTCAGCATTGAGTGGACTGACCAGCGGATCCTCAACAGAGCGCTCGCCGCGCCATTGTTCAATGAACACCTGAGTTCCTTCGCGTCCCAGCCACGGATCGGTGCGCAGGACGACGTCGATCTGCGGGTTCTTGAGCGAAAGGTCCAGGGCTGGAGCGATCAAAACCGTTTGTGGAAGGACCATCTCATGCTCATCGCGTAGTAAGACTGCAGCGGATAACGCGATCTCGCCGCCGGCAGAATCTCCGCCCAGCGTTGTTTCGCCATACAGCGCAACGCTGTTGAGAACGAGCTCGACGACTTTGCGGATGACCTCTTCCGCGGTGCCGAACGGCACCAGCGGGTAAATCGGGACAGTGACAGCTACCTTTGCCTCCGCGGCGATCTGTGCTGCGAGCTGCCAGTGTTGTAATGCAATCTCGTTCACCCATCCACCGCCGTGGAGGTAGACCGCTCCCCCAACGACACGACCGGTTTTGGGAGTCAGCGTATAAACGGGCCAGCCTTGAGCGTGATCCACCGATACAGACACATCCCGACGCAGCAGTGACGGCGGCCCATAAGAGCTTGGACGAATACTGCGCTTGGCCATGTGCTCTCTGGCCTTTTCTGGGCTCCTGAACACCGCATTGGCCTGGGTGAGCTTGAGGAAAACTGGCATGAGACGACTGGCGAAACTTGGCAACACGGTCTCCTTAGGGGTGACTCACTCGATGAGGATCTGCCTCAGAGCCTAGTGGTAGCGTGGCACCCAACGGGGCCAAACTCTTAAACGGTCACTACGAAGAGTTGCACGTCGCCGACCTGAGCCAGCCACGTTCCTCCGAACCACTTGCTGAGCTGCGGCCGGTCCCTTCTCCCCTCGACGCACCCAAGGAGATACTCCCGCCGAACCTCGAAGGTCGTCAATCGTTTATAGGTTTTATCTTCTTCGTGCTGAACGCCGACTAGGCTCGTGAAAATGAGCACTACGATTGACGCAAGTACAACAGATCCCTTTGTCGCCAGGCCCGTGATTCACGGCCTACGGTCACTCCTTCGTCCATTTACACCGGATTGGCCTTGACCCCGGATGGTGGACACCTCACAAGAGAGAATGTTCACTATGGCAAGAGCACGTCGGGAGTTCACTCCTGAATACAAGGACGAGGCAGTGAGGCTGGTCCTCACCACTGGTAGGCCGGTTGCGACTGTTGCCCGGGAGCTCGGTATCAACGAGGCGACCCTGGGCCGGTGGGTCAACAGCTTCAAGGCCCGCAATGACACCGGTGAGACCGATGTGACGGAGTCCGAAAGGGCTGAGTTGCTGCGACTGCGGAAAGAGAACGCGGACTTGAAACTTGATCGGGCGGACATTGCGATGGGGATCCGGGCTGGTCATACGGACCGGCAGATCGGGGTGGAGATCGGCCGGGACCATACGATCGTATGGCGGGAACGGAACCGGAACTCCACGAGGACTCGTGGCTACAAACCGGTGACCGCGGACTGTGAGGCAGAGGATCGTCGGAAGCGCCCGCAGGCCCGCAAAATCGATACGGACCCGGTCCTCGCTGCCCGGGTGAAAGCGGACCTGTTCCGCTCCAGGACACCACGTCAAGTAGCTGGGCGTTTGCTTTTGGAGGCCACGGACTCCAGCGTTGAACCCATGGTCAAATCCCCCGACGCGCAAGGCCGGACTGTGTCTCACGAAGCGATCTACCGGTGGATTTACGCGATGCCTAAAGGCGAGCTCGCACGGGAAGGAATCCTGCTGCAATCCAAGCGCACCGCTAGGAAGCGTCGCAAGCCCCTTGGTGAGCGTACCGGCGGGAGGATCATCGGGATGGTCAGTATCGATGATCGGCCCGAGACCGCAACGGACCGTCGTGTTCCTGGGTCCTGGGAAGGGGATCTAGTGATCGGCAGGGCGGGCAAGACCGCTGTGGCTACTCTGGTGGAGCGCTCCAGTAGGTTCCTGATCATGCTGGGTCTGCCCGAGGGTAAGAAGGCCGCTGGCCTGGCTGATGTCCTCATCGATCGGGTCAACGATCTGCCGGCGCTGATGCGCGGCTCTTTGACCTGGGATCAGGGAACCGAGATGGCCCGACATGCGCAGCTGACCGTGGCCACGGAGCTGCCGGTCTACTTCGCCCACCCCCACTCTCCGTGGGAGCGGGGCTCGAATGAGAACACGAACGGACTGATCAGGGAGTATCTACCCAAAGGCATTGAGATCACCAGCCACCAGCCCTACCTCGACGCTATCGCCGATGAACTCAATGACCGCCCACGCGCCACCCTGGGATACCTCACACCACGAGAAGTATTCACCAAACTACTCAACGACGATGTTGCTACCACCGCTTGACACCAAGAATCGTCCGTTTTGGTAACGCAGGCGTAGTTGCGAGACGCTTTGAGACCACGGCTGACAGGTGAACAACCTGGCATACCGCCCAGTCTTCGTTAAAACTCGGGATCAGTGTTCGCTGTTCCTGTTGTGGGTCATCCCCCTGTGGGCGGGTGGAGCCCTTGTGGTCCAGCTCGAAGCCGTCCATCTGGGGGTGAGCCGCAGCATCTACACTAGCTCAACACCCTGTCCTGGCTTCGTGGCGACAAACTCGGGCGCCGTCCGCGGCGGATTTTTGAGGGTATGGTCAAAAGGTATTGTCCCGCGAGAAAGAAGGGGAACACAGGGATGCCATTTGTACTGTCCCGTCTGATCCGGCGGCTCAGGCGTTCGCGTTTCTGGGTGATGCCGGCGCTCATCATCATCGTGGTGTTCCTCACCAGTTGGCCCCTCATGATTTGGGCTGAGCCGTCCAGCAACACAATCACTTCGGCGGAGAGTTACTGGTGGTGGTTTTTGGTCACCTCCGCCACGGTCGGATACGGCGACTTTTTCCCGACCACGGTCGGCGGTCGCCTCGTCGGGGTTTACGTCATTGTCGGCGGCATCGTTACACTGACCACCCTGTTTACCCGGATCGCAATGGCGATCGAGAATTCGAAGGGACAACGCATGAAGGGCCAGTTGGATCTGGATATGTCGGACCACCTCGTGATCGTGGGCTACACCCCCGGGCGCACCGAACGGCTGCTTCACGAGATTACCGCCGATGATGCCCCTGCGGTTGCCCTGTGCGCTTGGGAGGATGTTCCGGAGAATCCGGTGCCCGAGCAGCCCGATCTTGGTTTCGTCCGCGGTGATCTTGCCGAGGAAAGCGTGCTGCGGCGTGCCGGGGTGCACCGTGCCGCGCGCGTGCTCATCGACGCCCGCGACGATAATGAAGCACTTGCCGTCACCGTGGCAGTCACGCATGTGAACCCCAACGCGCACACAGTCGTTACGCTGCGCGATATGAACCGCGCCCTCAACTTCTCCTATGTCGACGCAGACGTCCGCTGTGTACAGTGGCACTCGCCTCGCCTTGCGACTGAAGAGCTGCAGGATCCCGGCATCGCTGTCGTTTACGCTGACCTCATGAGCCACGGCGGCCGGAATACCTACAGCACGCCCCTGCCAGAGGCGCTCCCGCAGGTAAATTTCGGACAAGTCCAGGAAGCAATGGGACGGAGCTTCACCACCACGGTGCTCGCTGTCCAGCACGAAGGGGCTGTGATCAACCCCGGTTGGGACACACAACTGCCCGAAAGTGCTGTCCTGTACTACGTGGGAGAGCGCAGGCTCTCCCCTGAGGAGATTATCCGCGCCCTTGCACGGTAGCCCGCGGACGTATCGCGGTAACGCGAAACCGGCCCCAGATCAAATAGCTGCGGGGCGCCTCACTGATGCGGCCATTTCGTAAAACAACAGTTCAACGAGACACGCAAACGAACCATTCGACTGGGCATGCTGGCCCGGTGTGAATCGAAGCGGTATTTGGAGGCGTTCTGTCAGCGCTATGTGGCGGGTCCAGCTCAGTGCTCAGAGCATTTCCTATGGCCGCGGCGACCGCCATGGCCGGTGTTCGGCAAGAGTAGTGCCCCGCAGAAACGTATATCGCGCGCCACGCGCCCATTCCGGCCGCCCGTGGCGTCGCCTTCGGTCCCAATCAGAGCACGTCGTTGCTTCCCATGCTCAGGTACCGGTACACGGTGGCGCGGCTTACCCCGATGATCTTCCCGATATCGGCAGGGGCGAGGCCCTGAACCTTCAGATCACGGGCGCGCTTGACCGTCACATGGTCTGCGGTAACTTCCCGCCGGCCGGCCTTCCGCCCGTGTTCGGCGGCTGCGGCCATGCCAGCCCTTGTCCGCTCGGCCAGTTGGTCGCGCTCAAGCTGGGCGAACGCGGACATGACGGTGAGCATGGCTCTGCCCATCGACCCGGTTGTGCTGATGCCTTCCGTGACGCTGCGGAAGTGCACACCCCGGTGTTCCAGATCATCGATGAGAGCCAGCAGGTTGCGAATGTTTCGCCCCAGCCGGTCTAACTTCCAGACCACGACCTCATCGCCCTCCCGAAGATGGTCGAGCATCTTGTCCATTTCGGACCGACTGGCCCTCGTTCCGCTCACACCATGATCGGTAAAAATCCGCTTACAGCCCGCAGCAGTCAACGCCGCACACTGCAGGTCCGCGTTCTGTTCCAGCGTGCTGACCCTGGCATACCCGATACTTCCCACGCCCACTCCCCTACCAGCTCATCAAAGGCCCTAATCTGCTTTGTTGAGAATAGCTCACGTGAGACACATTACTGAGACAAGACACGACCACGGGAACCGCCGCGAACACTGGGCTTCAACCAACCGTGTGACTGTTAACCGAAAATGGCGGTTAATCGCAGCTTGAATTGGCGGTTCTTGTGTCCTGCAATCGGATCAATCCGTTACTGGTAATGATCAAGCGATGGGTCCGAAGAGAGTGTTTTTTCCCAGGAAGGCTACCAAGGCAACAACACCCCCGGTAACCGAAACGCGGAGCACTGACGCAGGCGCAATTCATACGGTTATATGACGCCCGACCGCCCAGTGAGGATCTTTGGGACTCTATCGACGCCCACCGAGCTTTTAGCGGAGGGCCATCTGCTTATCGGACCCAACGGTCCCGGATTCGTGCCAGGGAATCAGCGGGATCAGTGGCCAGCGCCGAGTTTGCCGCCGAGGCGTTCGCGCATGAGTACGCTGGCGTCGTTGAGTCCGATGATCTCTACGGTCTTGCCGTGGTGGTGGTATTTCTCGGTGATCCCGTCCAGTGATGCGATGGTGGAGGCGTCCCACAGGTGCGATCCGCTCATATCGATCAAGATCCTATCCGGGTCCAACGCGTAGTCGAACTGCGTATAAAGATCATTGGAAGACGCGAAGAAGAGTTCTCCGTCGACCTTGTAGGTGGCGGCTTGTTCACCGTTGACCTCCGTTACGGTCCGGTCCACGGTTACGAAGTGGGCCACCCGGCGGGCGAAGAGCACCATGGCCACCAGCACACCGACGCCAACGCCGATGGCGAGGTTGTGGGTGACCACAACCACGACCACGGTGGAGATCATGACGATGGTTTCACTCTTAGGCATCATCCGCAGCGTGGAAGGGCGGACGCTGTGCCAGTCGAAGGTCGCCACCGCGACGAAGATCATCACTGCGACCAGGGCGGCCATGGGAATGACCGCGACAATGCCGCCCAGGGCAACCACCAGGATCAGCAGGAACATTCCGGCCATGAAGGTGGAGATCCGCGTCCGCGCACCGGAGGCTTTCACGTTGATCATGGTCTGACCGATCATCGCGCAGCCGCCCATGCCTCCGAAGAACCCGGTGATGACGTTCGCTGCCCCCTGGCCCCAGGACTCACGGGTCTTGTTGGAGCGGGTATCGGTCACGTCGTCCACCAGCTTGGCCGTCATCAAAGACTCCAGCAGCCCCACAAAGGCCATGGCCAGTGCGAAAGGAGCAATGATCTGGAAGGTTTCCAGGCTAAACGGCAAGTTCGGGATGAACAGCGAAGGCAGATTGTCGGGCAGCTCACCCTTGTCCCCGACGGTCGGCACCGCAACCGCGGCGAACACCGTAAAGAAAGTGAGAACGACAATGGCAACCAGTGGTGCGGGCACGACTTTGGTCATTTTAGGCAGACCGAAAACGATCAGCAGACCCAAGGCCACCAACGGATACACGAGCCAGGAGACACCGAGCAGTTCCGATACCTGGGACATGAAAATCAGGATCGCCAACGCATTGACGAACCCAACCATTACCGAACGCGGAATGAACCTCATCAGTTTCGCAACACCGGTCAGGCCAAGGATCACCTGGAAGATTCCCGCCAGTATGACCGCGGCGATAAAGTAATCGACGCCGTGACTTGCCACCAGCGGTGCGATCACCAACGCTATCGCACCGGTAGCGCCGGAAATCATGGCCGGCCGGCCACCAAGGAAAGCGATGGATACTGCCATGGTGAAGGAGGCAAAGAGACCGATGCGCGGGTCTACCCCCGCAATGATGGAAAATGCGATCGCTTCGGGAATCAACGCCAGAGCCACCACCAGGCCGGCCAGCACCTCGGTTTTCAGGCGCCGCGGGGATTTCAGCGTCCCTGTAACGGATTGCAGCTGCTCAGGAGTCAGCACCGGTACGTGTCCGGTGGTTGTGGTCGCCATAATGGCTCCGTTCAAGGTCAAGAAGACGCACAGCAGCGCCTTCACTTTTCAGAAGAAATAAAGGGGGCGCGGCACCGCGCCGGGAAGAGGGGAACGACTTTGAAGGTTCACCGCTCACAAACAACTCTACCCTAACGTGATGGTAGAGTTTGAGCCGGTATCAGGACGGAGAGCTTTGATGACAGCTAAAACCAGCAGTTCCACTATGCATATCGGCGAGCTGGCAGACAGAACCGGGCTGTCTCTGCGGACAATCCGGCACTATGACGACGTCGGACTGCTCCCGGCAACGGCACGCACAGACGGCGGCTTCCGCGTGTACTCGGAAAACGATTTCGACCGTCTCGTGGTCATCAAGCAAATGAAGCCTTTGGGGTTCTCGCTTGAGGAAATGGCCGAAATACTCAGCATCCTGGCAACCTATGACATATCAAGTAATGGCATGGATGGCAGGATGGCTGAGTTTCTGGAGAAGGCCGTGAACCAACGGACTAAAATGGCCCGCAACCTGACCCAGGCTGACGATTTCATTCAAAGGCTCAGCGGCCAGTCCTGATCAATCGTGCGTGCGGGCTGTAGTTGACTCCTCTTCCCGGCACGCACCCCACACTGGGCACTTTGGCCACCATGGCCGGTCGCCGAGGAAAGACCAGTAACGTTCGTTTTCGCTACAAACCTCCAACATGCGCAGATGTCATTTTCAGAAGTCGGCTGCATTGGGTTTCCTCGCAGTAGCGCACGAGTGAAGCTGGCTTCTGAAAATGACAGGATTTCTGCGGGTGGGGGAGTCTCGTAAATGTGTCGCGGTGGGGGAATCCCCTACCGCTGCACCAGCCCGGGCCCGAAATCCGACGGAACTAGGTGGGCTCAGCACCGGCACTGTTGCTGGTTCGTTGGCTGTTACGTATGAAGAGCCGGTGCGTGCGCGTCGGTTCTTCGGTTGCCATCCCTTCTCTGAGCGATTGGCCGTAGTTAAGTCAGGCGATCCGGTTTGTTTCCTGCGGACGGCTGTTCAGCCATTCCGTGAGGATCCTTCGGGCCAGTGCACTGGTGGTCAGGCCAAGTGTCCTTGCCTGGGCGGCCAAAGCCTCACTGACCGGCTCCGGGACCCGGACGTTTAGCTTGGGCGAGTGCGCGCCGGGGGCGGCGTTGGGGTCCAGACTGGGACGCCCGCCAATGAGCCGGGCCAGCTCCCCGGCGTCGACGCCGGCCGCCTCGAACATTGCCCTAGCATGTGCGGCCGCGTCAGCGCCGCGCAAGGCAGTGGTCGAGTCCGGCTTCAGTTCCATCTCATTCTCTGCCCAGTTCGCCAGCTGGTGGAAGCGCTCCTGCACTTCTCGCTCCTTGGTGTGGCCGCCCGTGGCCTTCATCGCAGTCATTACGTGGTTCCTCCCATTCTGTCCAAATGCTTCTGTCGCGCCTCCATGACGTGAAATATCCAGATCGTCCTTGGCGGTACGGTTCGATCATCACTTCCAACAAGGGTCCCTTAATCTGGCGGGGCGGGCCGATGTAAAGCGTCGGCTTGGACCGCCCGGGAACCCGAGCTTCATCGAATTCCGGTTCGACGTAACACGCATTGTGGATGGCATGTATAGCATCTTCCCGCGCCACACCATGCTTATCTGCCGAGTCCGCGAACTCCACTCCCATGTAGGTAATGTACCACACAACCTATTGTGGCACACAGCAAGTGGACGACATCCAGATCGGCAGCCTAGTTGAACCGGGTGTCCGTAAGCCGATCTGCTAACGGGATGACAGAACCGCCAATTGAAGTTGCGATTAGCCGCCATTTCTGGCTAACAGTCACAACAGTATGGCGGAATCTTTTCTTCTCAATGCTCAAGAACGAGCGTTCTTACCGGACCGTTTACGCGACGAAATCACAAGCACGCAGCGACGTAATCCTCTACACCGAGGGGTTTTTCAATAGTCGGCGGCGACACTCCACGCTCGGTTATCGGGCTCTTCGCGTTTCGTGGTGAATATCAGCCCGCTGAGATGAATTCATGCCACCGTCCGGGCGGCACTTCTTAGTAGGATACGTGATTGATAGTTGGTCGGGTTGCGGAACCCTCGAGCAATCCGTTTGATGTTTTTGATCATCGTGTTGGCTGCCTCGACTTTCGCCGTGGTGACCCGGGTGTCGAGCAGTGTTTGGATCTCTGGCCACCACTTGGTCACGGTGGTCAGCAGCCGGTCAGTTTCCTTCATCGCCGCCGCCTTGACCTGGCGCTCAAAGAACTCTTGGCGCTCTTGAACGCTGGCCGGATTGCTACTGGAAAGCATCAGTCGCAGTGCTTCCTTCACTCCCCAGGCGGCGGCGAGTTCCTGGGTCGGGTCATCGGTGGCGAAGACATCATCGAGTCGTTTCTTGCCAGCCTCGGAGAGCGTGTCGTAGCCGCGCAGCAGCAACCGCCTGTGGGCCCAGGCCTTGTCCGTTTTCAGGCCGCGGCGCCCGTGTTGCTCCCGGGCGACGCGCTGGCGGACCCCGGTGAGCATGTCATTGGCCAGCAAGACGAGGTGGAAGTGATCCACGCTGACGGCGGCATCGGGCAGGTGCTCGCGCAGGGCTTTGCGGAACGCCGCCGACGGGTCGATCCCGACCGTTTCGATGCCGGCCAGCCAGGCGGCGGGTCGGGACTTGAGCCAAGCCCCGACGCCGTGTCTGTCGCGGCCGTTCACGATGCCCAGTACCTGGCCGGAATCGACATCGACGATGGTGGACATCCATGGCTCGAACCGGGACCATTTCCCGCTCTGCTGGTCCTTGAACCAGCGCACGGATCGGTAGCGGTGCTCATCGATCCCCAGCCGTGCCGGGGTCAGCAGGTCCACCGATGGCAGCGCCAGGGCGGCAGCGACAACAACAGTGTTGACCAGCCACCAGGAGACCCCGAACGCGGCCGCGACCTCGCTGGCCGCTCTGCCGGAGGAGACGACGGCGTCTTTGAGCGTGTCCTTGAGTCTGGCCGTAGACCGGGCGAAGCGGGGCACTTGCGGGGTCGACTCGGCAAAGGTCTTCCGGGTGCAGGCAGGTTCGTCACAGAAGAACCGGCGCTTGGCCCACCACACGCTCACCAGCCCGGCGACAAGGATGTCGCGAACTCGCTGTCTCCGTCTCGAATGCACACGGGTGGAAATCATGCCGCAGCCAGGGCAGCCCGGCGGGAAGTCCGAGGCGATGGTGACAACACGGATACCGTCACCGTTCGTAACGGCGGTGACGATTCGGTAGTCGGGCAGATTGAACAGTGTCGTCGCCGCATCCGGGCATGACTGGGTAGGCTGGTTCAAGGCTCGTGGTTCCTGACTTGAGAAGAATGCTAGACACATCCATCTCAACAGGGCCACGGGCCCTTACTTTGCTACGACACGAACCCCGGATTCACCACCAACCGTGAAGAGCCGGTTATCGACGGCCTAACGAAGTCCACGACAGTTACCAACAGCCAGCCCTGGCAGCGTAGAGAAAACCATCAAATCCGCTGTCCGAAATCACCGCAGCAGCTCAAAACAGGGAAGCGTCTGTTACTCCCGCAGACGACTCAGGGACCGGCAGGCGGTGGTGGTACTGGTTCGCTGGGCGGCGGTGGTGGTACTGGCTCGCTGGGCGGCGGCGGTGGTACTGGCTCGCTGGGCGGCGGCGGTGGTACTGGCTCGCTGGGCGGCGGTGGTGGTACTGGCTCGCTGGGCGGCGGTGGTGGTACTGGCTCGCTGGGCGGCGGTGGTGGTACTGGCTCGCTGGGCGGCGGTTCAGTCGGCGGCGGCGGCGGTGGTGGTGGTTCGCTGGGCGGCGGTTCAGTCGGCGGCGGCGGCGGTGGTGGTGGTACTGGTTCGCTGAGCGCTGGTTCGCTCGGACCCGGCGCTGGAACCTGTGGGGCAAGGGCAGGAGGAGGTAGGGGCGGCAGTTCACCAGGTGCCGGTGCGGATTCTCTTAGTGACGGTGACGGTGACGGTGTGGGCGTTTGTGGTTCGGGTGCCAGTTGGGTTGGATCTGTCTGGTCACCTACCCTGTCTTCGAGGTAAGTCCGGACGGCCGCGATGGCGTCTTCTATGCGCTGCTGCCGGTCGGGTGCAACGGATCCGCTGGACGCCAGGGCGTCCAAGCGGACACTGAGCTCATCTAAAACATTTAGGGCTTCTTCGTAGTTTTCATCAACAGAGAATTGCGTCACGGCCAGCACATCGGATTGGAGTTGCCGGGCTGCGTCCGGGCCGTAGCCAGCTGAGGTACTGCTGCATCCGCTGAGCAAGGCCACACTGACGCTTACCGCCAGGGTGCGGCGCCTGAATCTGATCTTTTTCATCGTGGTGCCACGCTGTCCTGTAGCTCCTCCAAAAGATCCCCGAGTTCTCCGGGGGCTGCGGGATAATCAACGGGAACGGGGTCGGGCCCGTGTCCGATATCGAGGGCCGGCACTAGGATCACAGCCATAACCAACAGCGCCACTGCCAGGATAAGAGCTATCAGCACCCATCGCATGGCCCTTGGTCTGCGGCGTTGCCCCGGCTGGCCTTGCTTTCCTTCCGGATGCGGGTGAGTCGACCCCCCTTCCGTTAGGGTAATGACGGAATGCGAGGGTAATTTACCTGTCCGGCTGGCGGTGGGTATGGCTGAAGTCGGCTGGCCGTCCTGCGACGCGAAATCTCGCTGGAGAGCAGGCGTTGAGCCAACCGGCAAAACGGTCTCCGGGTACGGTGTCCAATAATTGACAGTGTTCAATCCGCGCGGAGCGCCGGGGCTCGGGAGGGAACGTAGCACTGACGCTGTATCGGCCGAGGTGGGACGGGCCAGAGGATCCCGGGCGGTCATGGCATGGAGTAGTTGGGTCCAGTCGCTGCTCAGCGCTGCAGGGATCTGCGGGCCGCGATACAACCGTGCCGCAGCAGATGCCGCTGCGGGACCCGGAAAGGCGGTGTCCCCGGTGAGGCATTCCAGCAATACAAGCCCCAGAGAGTAGACATCGCTGGCTGGAGTAACGGAAATTCCCTCAGCCTGTTCTGGGCTCAAATACGCCGCAGTACCGATGGACTGTCCCGTGGCGGTCAACCGTGCACCGTCCATCAGCCGGGCAATACCGAAATCCGTGAGTTTGGGGTTCCACGCCCGCTGCACGTCCCCGCGCCCACCGAGGAGGATATTGGCAGGTTTCACATCGCGGTGGACTATGTCGCGGCCGTGAATATAAGCAAGGGCATCGGCCACTCCGGCACCCATGGCCGCCGTCTCTTCTTCGGTGAGTGATGAATTGTATCTGGCACGGTGGAGATCCTCGCCTTGGACCAGTTCCATGACCAGGTAGGTCTGAGGGTGGAACGTTGCGGTTTCCGTGCCGACGTCAAAAACCGTCACAAGGTTGCGGTGGCTCAGCCCGGCCAGGACTCTTGCCTCGCCCAGCTGCCGGTCGGTCTCATCGTCTCCGATTACGCCCACACGGAAAAGCTTGACCGCCACCTCTCTGCCGAGCACCTCATCGCGCGCCTCATACACCGACGCCATCCCGCCCTGCCCGATGAGAGTGCCAAGCTTGTACCGCCCACCAAAGATCACACCGGATGCCACGCCGCCGGGCGTCCTTTCCGCTTCAACAGCGCCTCCCACCACAGATCCCGTATTGACATCCCTGCTGTCCATTTTCCAAGTCTACGATCGAAACGCCGGATCCGTTCGAAAACCGGCGCAGGAACTGCGCCTGATCATCATCACCCTGATCGAGCGGACCTACCACCGCCGGCGACGGCAGGAAGCACTCGGTAAACTAACCCCGATCGAGTTTGAGACCATCAACAAAATGGCGCTAGCCGCCTAAGAAACTATCAACCCCACGTGACCTGCCCCAAGACTTGGTTACCCACAATGGTTTGAGTTTCGGCCCTCGCCTGAGAGGTGAGGTGCCGCAAACTTGGCGGCTCACGACACCTTCAGGAGAACCGGGCCTTTAGGGGAACAACTGTTTTGGCCGTCAGTCGACGTGACGCGCCGTTGCCGGAAAACCACCGCCGCATGATATTCGTCACCTACAGCGTGTTGGATTGCCTTTTTCGAAGACCAATGAGCGACCAAAATGACCGTTGTGTTTTGGCGGTCAAATCCCGTGACCCACTCATAAGCCATTGACTGCCGGTGGTGGCATGACAAAAGCGTCGGAGAACACACGGTGAGGGCCGCTAGTTGTGTTCTCCGACGCTTTCGGCCGGGAGAAAAACTCCGGCCATCAGTCACTCGCACATGAGGATAGCTAAGTCACTACGCACATCGCCTGAGCTTTACCTGATGATGCAAGATTCATTTTCTTGTCGTGCTTGCTCAAGGAGGGCATCGGTTTCTTCCAGTTCCCGAACCGCCGCGCACAACAACCCTTGAGCGTGCTCCTGATCGGCGGAGGCGGGACCGGTCTGCGCGGAGCCGCCATCAACCGGCGAAACGTTGGCTTCTTCACACACCTGGCGGGCCGCTAATACCCTGTGAACACAATGATGGCGGCGTGCTTCGAGGTCGATCACCGTGTACTTCTTCGCGTCGGCTAGCAAGAAACCGGTATCCTCATCCGCTTCAACATTTGTCATCCCAAGATCCACCCCAGCAGCATCCTCACAGGTCACACCCGCACCATATCTGACGCGGGCAAAATTCGGCGCCTGCAAACTGGTCCGCCCTCTGGGTGCAAGGGTGCGGGCTCGAGCGTGACCACGGACCCTGGTGACCGTGTTCTGAAGCTACCAGAGCAGTGTCTCTAGAACAATATGGTTTACGCTCAGTGATTATGGACCCTCAGCGCCGGGTAGTGGAGGGAAACCGCATGGCTGGCATCGGTACGCCAATAGATGCCCTGGCTTGCCTGGCTTTCACATGAAGACAGCTCAGCTCACGCACCGCACCAGGGTGAGAAGATTACTGACCCTTACGGCAGCTGGCGATCAGGACGCATTCGCTGACCTTTACCGGGTGATGTCCTCCCGGGTTTACCGGCTCGCCCAACAGATGATTGTCGACTCGGCCCTGAGCCAGGAAATCACCCAGGACGTCTTCCTGCAGGTATGGCAGAAAGCCCATACCTTTGAGGCATCCAAAGGCCACCCTGTCGCCTGGTTGATGATGATTACCCATCGCAGGACCTTGGACCGGGCGCGGGCCGAGCACACATCGTCGAATCGCAACACCGCCTACGCCGTGGCAACCTACACACCGGATTTTGACCAGACAGCCGAAACAGCAATCAACCGGCTCGAAGAACAAGCCATCACCCGATCCCTCAAAACCCTCAGTCCCACCCACCGTGAAGCGATCAATTTGGCCTTCTACGACGGGCTCACCTACCAGCAAGTCGGCGTCCACCTCGGCATTCCATTATCAACAGCCAAAACCCGCATCCGCGACGGGCTCATTCGCTTGAAAAGCAGTATGGAACACACCTAACCCACCTGGTTTGGCTGCTTACTCTCACTCCGCGAACAGATAACCCGCAGTGGATTGAATGGACAGCTGTCCCCTGCTGGTAAACCTCACCCGCACCATGTGTCACACCACGGCGCTTCACACCACGGCGCTTCCCAACAGGGCCTTGTCACAGGGCCTTGCCCTGATTACAGTGAGCAGAAGCCACTCTCAACGAGCGGTGGAGCGTGCTGCAGTGTGAATTGTGTGGGGGAAACCAATCCACACAGCAGCCCGCTCCGAACTACCTAGCAAGCGCACCAACTCTGGTGCATATGAACGCACAGTGAAGGAATTGATCTTATGAATAAGGCAATGCGTTTCCTTGCAGTACCCACCCTCGCTCTTGGCGCCCTGGCAATGGCATCCTCGCCAGCCATGGCCGCGGAGGGGTCCCACTCCGCAACTTTGAATGAACTCAACGGCAGCGGCGGCACGGGAAGCATCACCCTGGACGTCCACGGCGACACCGCTTCTGTGGACCTGAAGGTCTCCGGCCTTGCCGAAACCT
Organism: Arthrobacter roseus; assembly: GCF_016907875.1. Taxonomy (NCBI): domain Bacteria; kingdom Bacillati; phylum Actinomycetota; class Actinomycetes; order Micrococcales; family Micrococcaceae; genus Arthrobacter; species Arthrobacter roseus. The sequence goes on from NZ_JAFBCU010000001.1 coordinate 1,966,694, forward strand.
TCAAGGACGCCCCGTACCCCCACGTCCAGCACATCCACACCGGCGAACAGGCTGCAGGTGAGTGCCCCACCCCCGCCGCTGACGAAAACGGCGACGGCGTCATCAACACCACCGAAGGCAATCCCTCCTACGGCCCCATCACCAACACGCTGACCACCAGCGGAGACACCAGTCCCGCAGCAGCCCTGGACCTCGAGCTGGCTGGCATGGGCGGCAGCTACCAGATCCAGCGCGACGATGTGCAGCTGAGCGCCGAAACCAAGGCAGGACTCGAAGCCGGCACGGCCGTCGTCGTCGTTCACGGCCTGGACCCAGCAACACTGAGCGCCGAAGCCGCAGCAGCACCGAGCGACATCGCCCCAGAACTGCCCCTGGCCGCAACCTCACCATCACTGTGTGGCGTACTCTCAGCACAGCAGATGGGTGCCATGCCTGAAGGTGGCGCCGACACCGGTGTCGCCCAGGAAACCGGATCCAACACCGGCGTCCTCGCCCTCGGTGGCGGCCTGGTCTTGGCAGCAGCAGCCGGCGGAATCTTCATGGTTCGCCGCAGCAACGCCAAAGCATAATTTCCACCAAACACCACGAACTGATCGGACATAATTCCTCACATGATTAGTTCACCCAGCGACCGTCGCAGAAGCTATCTGGCCTCTGCGGCGGTCGCCGTTTTAATCCTCACCGGCTGCGCCACCAACACTCCGGCCCAAAGCCAAGGAACGCCAGCGCCGACCGTCTCCGCTTCCGCTACGCCCGCGGTACCAGCCCCGACTCAACCACCCACAACCCCCGCACCCGGAACACCCGCGCCCGCACCGGCCCAGGTCCCGGTCCTGCCGGCGTCGGACCCGGTATCGTTCACCATTCCCGCCATCGGCGCGGGATCGGAGCTACTTAGCCTCGGGCTGCGCGATAACGGCTCGCTCGAGGTTCCACCCGATGGTCCAGGCGCACCCGCCAGTTGGTACAACGACTCCCCCACACCCGGTGAACGCGGACCCGCGGTCCTCCTCGGACACGTCAACGCCACCGACAGCGGCCCCGGAATCTTCGCTGACCTGCGCAAGCTCAAGGCCGGTGACACCATCGACGTGCTCCGTGAGGATGGCACCACAGCAACCTTTACCGTCGACCGCGGTGAGCAATACACTAAGAACACGTTTCCCACCCAAAGGGTCTACGGCAACACCGAAGGATCCGAACTACGCCTAATCACCTGCGACGGCTACGACCCGGACACCGGCGAATTCGACGACAACTACGTCGTCTACGCAAAACTGGTCACCTAAAATTATGAATTCAATAGTCACTGCTGCTGTCGCGGTCACGGATCGGCTTGTAAGACACCCGGAATGAGGCTGATCAGCTGGGCGTGACTGCACTAGCTGCCGCGATGGATTAGCTGGTTCTTGGTGAGCCGATCCAACGCGCGGTGGCGGCTTGATACGTGGTGTACTCGGTGCCGAAGATTCGGGCAAGGTGGTGTTCCTCGGTGGGAATCCAACGACGATAGACCGCCAGTAAGCCTGCGGCGAGCAGCACAGCGAAAACCGATCGCGGCGCCAGTGGCAGCCAAAACAAGACCCAGATACTGCGGGTTCCGGCTGTACCGGTAAACGCCGGCCATGTGCAAGCTGCCCGGTGCTATGCCCGAGATCTGCTTGCCGACCCCAAAGGGGCTGGCACCAGCTAACGTCGCTGCGCCGCCCCCGATCGCCAGGCTGCTGCCGACGATTCGTGACGGCCGTGTGGGGCACGGCACCGGCCAGACACGACCAACACAGGCCCACGCCAGGGCGGCACCATGGGCGCCGTAGGTCGCATACATCACAGCGACCGTGGTCGATGACAGCGTGTCAGTGGAGTCGTATTCGCGTTCCATTCGCCGCAACACACCGATAGCGGCACAACCGAGCGTGCCAGCAAGCAGCGCCGGCACCAGCCGACGACCCACCTTCGTCATCGTCACACGTATCACCTCTACGATCACGCTACTACGAACGTCCGCTCAGGGATCGGCGATCCGCTACTCAGTTGGAAGACTGGGATCATGGGCGGATGAGTGGAAACGAAATTCTGCAGGCGTCCGGTCTCACCCTGGCATTCGCGTTCGTCATATTATTGGTTGGCTTGGCAGTAGGAATCGATCCGGGGATTCTCGCAATTGTCATCGCTTCTCTTAGCGTTTTCATCTCACTTGGGGCGATGGAGTGGTTAAGGAGAAGGTCCGCTCCTTCCCGCGAATGATCTGACCGGCAGCCGATCCCCCACCGGACATCCGGATGAATCCGCGACGGCTGAGCGTGATCTCTGCCTAGAGACTTACTTCGCAGTGTTTTCCTGTTGATTGGCCGTCGACGCTGAAATCAAAACGGAGGGACCGAGCATTCAGTGGTGGGGCAGGCAGGTAGAACCAGGTCGCGTCCCATTCCGTTCCACCGCCTGCCACCTGACCTCCTGCCCGTCGGTATTCGGTGCCAAGGTCATCCGTGACCTGTGTTGTGATCCGCTCGAAGACAACAACTCCGGGCATCTTAGAAAGATTCTCGTTGCTATCCCGTCCCGCAGTCTTCCGGCGCTCCGCCCATTCTTGAAGGTCCTGCTGAAACTGGCTGTCCCGCGCCATTGTTTCCTGCCCGCGCACTCCATTGAGATAAAACTGAATGCTTGGCTCGCCGGCTCCGATGCCGACTGTGCTAGGTGCATTCTCGAGAGTGACGCCTGCAAAGCGGATGTCGATGTTGTCGCAGGTCGCTACGACTAGATCTTGAGGGGCGTAGGTTATCGGATTCATGAAGACACCCTAGTAGGTCTGTAAAAACTGAGTCTCATCTAAGGCTAAGAATTGGCACAAGCAGGCAGCCTGAAAAGGTCCCGGAAGCCGATCCTTCACCGCAACACTATTCTTGGGACCGACTGGCAACGAAGATCTGTCATTTCCAAAAGTCGATTGCACGGAATGTCTGTACGAGGCGTGTGTTGAGTGGTTCGGGGTTGGATGTGTGTCTACTCGTTGAGAGTTTCGAGGCGTTCATTGTACTCGTCGGTGGTCAGATCACCGCGGGCATATCGTTCGCCGAGTATCTCACGGGCACGGTTCTGACCCCCTTCAGCTCCTGCGCCGGTGGGGGTGCGTGCTTCGGGCCGGGAACGGGTATTACGCAGCCAGACGACCAACGCCCAGATTCCTAGGATGATGAGAGCCAGTACCGCCAACATCATCAGTCCCCCAAAAACCATCATTCCACCGCCGAATCCCATCATTCCGTCGCCCATCATTCCGCCGAATCCAGTGGTTCCGTCACTCGAATTGTCGTTGAACATTCGCTTTCTCCTTCACATTATATTTCGTCCGGTCCCTCCGTTCCGCGGAGGTGTCCATTGTGGACTGGTCCCGGTGATGTTTCCGCGGGTACCCAGTGGTAATACACGGTCCCCTTTGTGCTGGTCATCGCTGTTTGGTTCCTGGTTCCTGGTTCCTCCTTGAAAGGGTTGCACCTGACCGGTCAGGTGTGAAGAACCAGCACTGTCGGGTTTGGTTTATTCTTTCTGGGGCGGGCAGGGGTGTCCTGTCCGCCCCGCATCTGGTGCAGAGGTGCGCCTGAAGCGCGTCAGGACTCCAGTGGAACGCCTGCTTTCTCGGCTTCGCCGAACATGGCGTCGATGTGGACAACGTCCATGCCGGCCCGTTGCAACAGACTGGCGCCGACGCCGGAGCGGTAGCCCGAGCCGCAGTGAATCCAGAGCTTGCCTGCAGGAACTTCATCCATGCGGGTGAGCAGTTCGTGCAGGGGAATGTTCACGGCTCCCGGAATGTGGGCTGAGGCGTATTCATCGGTACGCCGGACATCCAGGATGGTCTCGTTCTCGGGCCTGTCGGTGAGCATTTCCTCCCAGCCAAGACGGGGGTAGGAGACTATGGCGGTGTCCGCGGCGAGTTCGTGCGGGTCTGTACCCAAGGCGGCGTCGGGGGAATCGATACCGATCCGGGAGAGGTCGCGAATAGCGCTTTCGACGTCGTCGCGGTCTCCGACGAGGGTGAGCTCTTTGTCCCAGGGCAGAACCCAACCCAGGAAGGTGGTGAAACTGGAACCGTCGCCGTATTCAAAGCTTACCGATCCCTGCAGGTGGTTACTGGCGTAAGCCACCCGGTTACGGAGGTCCACCACCCACTCGCCGTCCTCGAGGCGACGCGAGAGCTCAGCGGGTTCCAGCGAATCGGGAACCGATAGGTCCGCAGGACCTGGACCCCGCGTGTTCGCGGGTTGCATGTGTGCGTAGTAGGAGGGGTACGCGGTGAGATTCGCGATGAGTTCGCGCACGAAGTGCTCTTCATCCGGATCGGTGAGTGCGTGATTCGTAGAGAGCTGTTCACCGACCGTGGATTCCCCAGCGCCGCTGGCCGGGCCGGAGGAACAGAACGATCCGAAGCCGTGGGTTGGATACAGTGCCGCTTCATGGGCGGCTTCCTCGACCAGGCGGCGGACGGAACCATACTGGTCGTGCGTCAGCGCGACGGTGTCATCGGCGCTGACCAGGTCGGTGCGGCCCACGGACCCGTAGAGAAGGCTGCCGCCTGAGAAGACAGCCTGCTCGCCGCTTTCGGACGTAACAATGTACGACAGGTGGGTGTGGGTGTGGCCGGGGGTCGCCACCGCCATGAGTAGGAAACCTCCGATTTGGATGGTTTCGCCGTCGCTGATCGGGGTGCGCTCATAGGCCACGGGATCAGCGGCGTTGACCAGATAAACTGCGCCGAGCTGGTTGGCGAAGGCTAGGCCGCCGGTGACGTAATCGTTGTGGATGTGGGTTTCGGCGATGTGCGTGATCCGCACCCCAGCTTCGGCCGCGGTCTTCTCGACGCGGTCGGTGTCGCGTTGCGGGTCGATGACCAGTGCCACCTCGCCGTCGTGGATCAGGTAGCTGCGGTCCCCGAGCTGGGGAGTCTCGATGATGACGACGTCCATGGTTCTCTCCTAGGTGGAATTATCGATCAGGTGCAGTGTTTGGCAGATCAGATTTTCGTGCGGGTGTTCAGGTGGTTGGCAGTTCGGCGCGCTGCCAGGCGATCATGCCTCCTGTCATAGTGGCGGCGGTGAATCCCGCCTGGTTGAGTGCATCCGCGGCGGTGGCACTACGGTTACCGCTGCGGCAGACCGCGATCACAGGGATGGCGGGGTCCAATTCATTCAGGCGCGCGTGCAGCTCCCCCATGGGGATGTGCACGCGCGCCTGAATCATGCCCTCGGCCACCTCGGAGTTCTCGCGGACGTCGAGTATCTGGTCGACGCCGCGGCGTGCGTTGGTTTCTGGAACGGTGACTTCAGGCATCGGGTTCTCCTTCACGGTAGGTTATCGGAACGTGTCAGGCGGTGAGCAGGCTGGGGATGGTGGTGAGCAGGATCCAGGCGGCGACGAGGAAGATGAGAACGGCGAACGCCGTGCGCACGTGATGGTCTTCGAGTTTGCCGGCGAATCGCCCGGCCACAAGGGATCCGAGAATGGCTGGGATGGCAAAGGACAGGACGATCGGCCAGTCGATGGTGAACCCACTCAGGTGGGCACTGAATCCTGCTGCGGAATTGATGACGATGATAGCCAGGGATGTGCCGACGGCCTGCTTCATGCGCAGCCCAAGGAACAGGGTCAGGGCGGGAGTGATGAGGAATCCACCGCCGACGCCAAGGAGCCCGGTCAGGAAACCGACGGCCAGCCCGACGACGACCGCCTTGGGAGCGCACGCACGCCATACCGTGTTCCCGGTGGTGCAGGACCCACCCATTTCGCTGGTGCTGCCCAGCATGCGGATGCCAGCGAACACCATGATGACCGCGAAGGCGAGCATCAACACCTCAGGATTCAGGAACCGCCCAACGGCCGCACCGGCCCACGCGGCGGGAATACCGGCAGCACCGACGATCAACGCGACCGGCCAGCGGATACTTCCTCGCAACCTGGGGATGAGCGCCGCCAGCGAGGAAGCGCCGACCACCAGCAATGAGGTGGGGATAGCCTCCGTGGTGCTCAGGCCCACCCCGTAAACCAGCGCGGGGACGGCAATAATTGATCCTCCACCCCGACCAGGCCCAGCACGATCCCGACGACGAGCCCCAGGATCAGTGCCGGAATCACGACGCCCGTAGTCTTTCGGTGACAGCATTTTTGGTCGGTAGCTGCAGGATGGCCGCTTCGCGGGTGGGTTCCTGGGCCGCTTTATTCCATGGCATAACCGAGAGTGCCTTCCCCATCGCGCAGGTGTTGGTCGCCGCGGAGAAGGTCAAGCCGGTAGCGATAGTGCCAGCCAGCAGGCGGAGCCGGGGGGGAGACGAACCTGCCGCCGGCCAGACCGAGGACGACGGCGGAGCCTGCCACGAGGCGGACCTGGCGTTCAAGATCCCAGCGAACCCGTCCGCGAACGACGTCACCGCCGATCTCAGCGAAGCCGGGTACCCCTCCGGTGAGGACATAGGCCGTGTCAATGCCGGCTCCTGCCAGGCGCTGGCGGGCCTGTTCGGCACGCACACCGGACTGGCAGACCAGGACAACGCGGCTGTCCAGACGCGCGGCGAGCTCATTGGCGTGCTCCGAGAGCAGGGGCAGCGGCACGTTGTAGGAACCACGGATATGCAGAGTCTCGAATTCCGCGCCGGAGCGCACATCGAGAACCGTCAGGTCCTCATGGTGGGTGATCCAGGACCGCAGTTCCTGCGGATCAAGGGAAGTCACGGCGGGTGGAGACGGAAGGAGGGACATCATGGTGTCCTTTCAAAACAGACGCGGGAAATCCAACAACAAGAAACAAGTCTGCCATATACCCCCGGGGGTACACAAGTACACCCCAGGGGGTATGATTGGGCTAATACTTATCTAGTGGGAGACTTGGCATGAAGCTCGATTCAACAGAACTGACCCCCGTGATCAATCGGCTCAAGCGTGCGCAGGGACAGCTGGCGGCCGTGACCCGCATGCTCGAGGAAGGACGCGACTGCAAGGACATCGTCACTCAACTCGCCGCTGTGTCCAAGGCACTGGACCGGGCAGGGTTCGCCATCATCGCCACAGGACTTGAGCAATGCATCGCCCGCGAAGACACCACCATGGATAAAAAAGAGCTCGAAAAACTCTTCCTTTCCCTGGCCTGAGCAGCAAAGCCGCAAAGTCAGCAGCAAAAACGATCTGAAGGAGCGCACACATGTCCTACACCCATACCGTCGTCCTACCACTTGGATACGGCGAGGCCGTGGAGCAGACCCGCGCCGCCCTCGGCGTGCAGGGCTTTGGAATCCTCTCCGAAATCGACGTCCGAGCCACCTTTGAGACGAAGCTCGGGGCACAGGCTGCCCAAGACCTGGGTGACTACGTCATCCTCGGGGCCTGCAGTCCGCAACTGGCCAGCCGGGCCCTCGCCGCAGACCCGGGCATGGGCGCACTGCTGCCGTGCAACGTAGTCGTCCGCCGGGCAAAGGATGCAACCGAAACCACAGTCGAGGCTATCGATCCGCAAACCATGGTCCAACTCACTGACACTCCGGAAGTGCGGGAAGTCGCCGACGATGCAGACACCCGCCTCCAAGCAGCACTGAAAGACCTCGCGGCAATTTGATTTGGGCCACAAACGCGCCAGTCACCGCCAAAGCGTGTGAACCGCAGAGTTAGGTGGCGCGTTTTTCGCAGCAGTATGTGGCGTGCTTCGTTCTCTGCGTCCCGTTTGCCGAACCCCCACCGAACACACCCCGCTCTGACCTGTACCGCTGAAATGTAGGGCCAGGCGGTGTGTCAGATAACCAGTACGATGACCTGTCCGGTGACGGGGCCATAACTGGGACACTGTTTGGTATGACCCAATTACTTATCGGCTACGCAAGATGCTCCACTGACCAGCAAGACCTTACCGCCCAGCGCGACGCCCTGACCAAGCTCGGTGTCATTTTCAGAAGTCGCCTGCACACGCTCCCGCGGAATTCCGGGGTTGTGCAGACGAGTATGGACACGGAAGTGTCAGAAGTCCCTTGCGCAAACCGTCACTTTTCAGAAGTCGACTGCACGAATCAGTAGAAATTACTGCGTCAAAGCTTCAGCAGTGACTGTTGCGGGGACCCATCGGTAGAGGGTGGGCACGGAGACGCCGAGGCTGCTGGCAACTTCCCGGGGTGGTGTTCCCTGTTTGAGGAGCTTGCGTGCGGATCGGATCTTGGCTTCAGTCATGACGCGTTTGCGCCCACCGACCCTGCCTTGTTCGCGCGCGGCCTGCAGACCGGCCTGGGTACGTTCGACCATGAGCTCTCGCTCCATCTGGGCCAGGGAGGCCATAACGTTGAAGAAGAAACGCCCGGAGGCCGTGGTGGTATCGATCGCATCGGTGAGGCTGACGAAGCCTATCCCTCGTTCGCTCAGGCCGCCGGCGAAGTCCAAGAGGTCTTTTACGCTCCGGCCGAGACGGTCCAGCTTCCACACCACCAGAGTGTCACCCTCGCGCAGATTCTCCAGCGCCTGGTTAATGCCGGGGCGCCGGGACTTGGTGCCGCTGATCGTGTCCTGGTAGATGCGGTCGCATCCGGCCTTCTTCAGCGCCTCGAGCTGCAGGTCGAGGTTCTGGTCCTGGGTGGAGACTCTGGCGTAGCCGATGCGGTGTTCAGCCATAAGGGGGTCTCTCTTCTCGAAACTCATTTCGGGGCCTTGGCTCGACTGTACCGTTTCGAGAACTATTTGTGAGAATCAAGGGTCCGGCGCCAGTTTCGTTTCCGTTGAGCCGATTTTCTGCGGCGGGACGCTGCAGTGCCCTGGGGTGTGGCTGTCTCGAAGATTCTCGATTCGAACCATTCTCGAAATCCTTCGTTTCCGAGAGGAGCTGTCGGACCGCAGCTGTGAAGACGAATTCTGACATTCTGTGCAGTCCACTTCTGAAAATGACAGTCACTTTCAGAAGTCCTCTGCACAAATTTTAGTACTCGTCTGCACAGCCTTCCCGTTTCGCAGTAAGGGGAATGCTCTGCGGGACAGGGTCCGCGACCACCCCGCTACCTCCCTTTTCGTGCAGAGGAGTAGTGATAAACCAGTGCTCAACACTCGCCTGCACAACCCCGAGAACACGCGGCCCGTTGTGCAGGCGTGTAGTGAAAATGACAAAGGAAGGGTCTCGGGGATCGTTCCCCGAGACCCTTCCCCTATTCTCTGACGTATCTACTCCTAGTGGTTCTTAACGCAACGCTCGTCTTCGCATCCCTGTCCAGGACTCCGTGCTGCCATAGCGCCGTTGACGTCGACACAGCAGTCATCCTCATCCTCGCGGGCATAGTCGTCATCCTCATCCTCGTGGGCATAGCCATCACCATCGTCCTCGCTGGAATAGATCTCATCTTCGTCAAGCTCATCCGCGGACGTCCCTGTCCTGCAGTGTCCCCGGCAAGCCTAGGCCCACCCCTGGAACGCGAAGATCAATGACTTCAACGCCATCGGCCGGCACGAACTCCTGTTACACAACCTTCCCGGACACGGTCACCGAACCATCTGTCGCGAAGGTTGCGTCGGTCAGTGTAGCGGGTTCTGTAGTGGCCACCTGTGTGTCGTCAGCCGCCGTCATCACGACTTCTACCCGGACCAGCAGCCCGACCGGAGTAATAGGCGAAAATCCTGCAACCAGGATACCGCCTGCGTCGACAACAGGGACGGAGCCAGCTACCGGGCCCACCGTCACTGTTTCCTTCACCGGATCCGTTTTCTGTACACCTACCCCGTCCTTCAGGACGATGGCTTCGGGTGCGAGGTTCACACTGGACTCCTCATCGGGCAGTGAGTACCTGTAGAAATACGCCGCCACGGCACCGTGACATCCAGTCTTCCGAGTGCATCGGGGTACCAGTCGTCGGCACCTGTGCGCTCGGCTCCTGCGATCAAGGACAGTGCGACGCGGGCCGCCCGGATCCGCAGTCCTGCACGGTGCACCGCGGCCTATGAAGCAGGCCAGATCATCGACCAGCAGCGGGTTGAGTGCGTGACGCCGACAGAGCCATTTCCGGCTGTTCGCCGCTCTGGGCCCACTTTGAACGAGTTGCAGTGGCGTGTGCGTTCCGGCGCGTTCGAGCAGGGCGATATCGGCTTCTTCCCCAGGAAATACTCCAAGGCGCGGGTTCTCCGCAACACTATGTGAACAGCGCATCGTGAGCGCCGCAAGACGGACACACGAGAGCTAACGCATCTCAATAAGTCATACAACTTGGACAAGCGGACGAACACTTCTAGAGTTTGGACGTAAGGAAGGGCCGTTCCGCCCGCAGCAGCCTCGATGACCGTGGCCCGCTGTTCCCCCGTAGTTTCAGGATGATGAGATATGTCCACTCAAATCAGGTCTGCCTCTGCACGGTTTTCGACGGCGGTGGGCACCATTTTCGTGGCCGCACTACTGCTCACCGGCTGCAGCTCGACAGAGCCCGAATCAAACCAGTCCAGCCAGACGCCGGTATCCGGCGGCAACCTCGCGTATGCCACGGGGGACGCAGAACCCACCTGCCTCGATCCGCACGTCGGTGGAAACTATCCTCAGGCACTGGTCTCCACCCAGTACCTCGAACCGCTGGTCTCGCTTAATAACGACGGCGAGATCATCCCCTGGCTCGCCACTTCCTGGGAAGAGGCCGAAGACGGCCTGAGCTGGACGATCACCGTGCGCGAAAACGTGCAGTTCACCGACGGAACGCCGTTGAATGCGGAGGCGGTCCGGGCCAACATTGAGCACCTCAAGGATCCGGAGACCGCGTCCTCCACCGGGTTCCTGGCCCTGGCGAAAGTCACGGGCACCGAAATCGTCGGCGGATACACCATCCGGCTCAACCTGAGCGAACCGGACAGCGCGCTGATGGAGTCACTGTCGCAGCCTTGGTTGGCGATACAATCCCCCACCGCCCTGGAACGGTCGAAGGCCGAGAACTGTGAATCGCCCGTCGGTACCGGTCCGTTCATCGTGGACGAGTGGGTCAAGCAGAATTCGATCACCCTAATCCGCAATGAGGACTACAATTCCCCGCCGGCCGACGCCGGTCACAAGGGTCCGGCCTACCTGGAATCAATCACCTGGCGGTTCATTCCCGATTCCGCTTCACGCTACGCCGCGCTGCAGGCAGGTGAGATCGACGTCATCGACAATGCGCAACCGGACACCATTGACTCCGCCGCGAAGAACGATTCCATTGAGCACCTCGACGCTCCGCGGCCCGGAGCTTCGAACCGGATCGAGCTCAATTCCAGTAAACCGCCGTTCAATGAGCCGCTGGTCCGTGAGGCATTCATTCACTCGGCCAACGTGGACGCCGGCATTTCCAGCCTGTTCTTCGACACCGCCGAACGTTCCTATTCCCCGCTGTCTAGCGTCGAAGAGCTCAGCTACGAGGACGCGGAGCTGTTCACTTATGACCCGAAGGAAGCTAACCGGCTCCTGGACAAGGCCGGCTGGGACCAGCGAGATTCGCAGGGCTACCGGGTCAAGGACGGCAAGCAATTGAGCCTTGAATTCCCGGTCAGCACCAACCAGTCGATTCCCGCAGAGGTGTCCCTGTTCGAGCAGATCCAGGCAACCGCTAAGGAAGTTGGTTTTAAGATCGACCTCAACCTGCTGGATCTGTCCAGTTGGTACGGTGCACTGGCGGAGAACAACTATGACCTGGTCAGCGCTCCCTACACCAAGGTTGGCCCGGACGTGCTGCGGACTCTCTACCACTCGGACGGCATTGTCCCCGCTCCCAGCGGCTACTTCGCCAACCTCACCCAGGTTGACAGTCCCGAACTGGACAAGCTGCTGACAGAGGCAAGCCGACAAACGGATCCAGATCGGCGCGCCGCCCTGTATGAGGAAGCGCAGAAACTGATCCTGGAGGGCTACTACATTCTGCCGCTCTACGACCAGCAGAACCACTTCCTGTACCGCTCCAGCGTCGAGGGCCTCCGCGCCCTGCCGACCGTTTCCACGCCGACCTTCTATGACGTGTGGCTCAATCGGTGACACGTCCGGCCGGCATCGGGGGGCGGATGGCAACAGCCGCCCGCTGGTTGCTGGCGAAAGTGTTGGGCGCCGTCTTTGTGCTGTGGGCTGTCACCACCCTGATTTTCTTCGGCATCCGGATGATTCCCGGAGACCCCGCTGAAGCAATCCTTGGCGGACCAGGGTCTCAGGCGTCAGCTGCGGCACTGGCCCAGGTCCGCGCCGAATACGGGCTTGACCAGCCGTTGGTTGTGCAGTATTTCGCGCAGCTCGCACGGCTGGCCCAGGGCGATCTCGGGAACTCCTACTCGCTGCGGCTGCCGGTCTCCTCCCTGCTCGGCGAACAGCTCCCCGCAACACTGATTCTGGCCCTGCTCTCACTGGTGCTGGCATGGATTGTCGCCCTCGGCCTCGCCACCTGGTCCACGCTGTCCGGACGCGGCGCGTCTCTGGTGTCCTCCGGTCTGGAGATTATTGGCGCCGCCGTGCCGCACTTCTGGCTTGCCAGCGTGTTGATTCTGCTCTTCAGCATAAATTTGGGCTGGCTGCCGCCGGTGAACACAGGTTCCGCCGAGGGACTCATTCTTCCCGTCGTGACGCTGGCACTGCCACTGGCCGGATTCCTGGGGCAGGTCATGCGGGAGTCGATGCTCAACGCCACCACCTCACCGTTCGCGCTTTCGGCGCGCGCGCGGAGCGAAACCGAGGGTGGTGTGCTCTTCCGGCATTCGCTGCGCCATGCCGCCATTCCCGGTATCGCCCTCTCCGGCTGGGCCTTCGGCTCGCTGATCAGCGGCGCCGTCGTTGTCGAAACCATCTTCGCCCGTCCCGGGCTCGGCCGGACACTGCTCAGTGCAGTCACCCTGCGTGACATCCCGCTGGTAACCGGTGTGGCTCTGGTCTCGGCCCTGGCCTACGTGCTGGTGATGGCCCTCAGCGACCTTGCCGAACGGATAGCAGACCCACGGGTGGGGAACTTGTGACCATCATGGCCAATTTTCGACGTCGGGTCCCCGGCCGGGATCCCCGCACGCGCCCGAAGGTGACGGTCCCGGAGATGCTGGCCGGCGCCGTCGTACTCTTCCTCGTGGTTGCCGTGGCCTTTCCCGCGTTGCTGGCCCCCTACAACCCGCTAGCCATCTATCCGCCGGACGCGTTCCAGGGGCCGTCGCTGGAGCATTGGTTCGGCACGGATGAGTCCGGCCGGGACATCTACTCCCGGGTGGTTTTCGGTGCCCGGCCCTCGCTGCTGATCGGAGTGGCGGCGACCGCGATCGGTGTTGGACTGGCACTGGCATTGGGCTCGCTGGCAGGACTCGGCGGTCGGGCTCTGGACTTCGGCGTCGGACGACTGCTGGAAGTTCTCTTTGCCCTGCCCGGCCTGCTCCTCGCGCTGGTCTTCATTGCCATCGCCGGGCCCGGCGTGCTCACCTCGACCGTCGCCGTCGGACTCTCAACAGCGCCCGGCTACGCACGGATTATCCGCGGCCAGATCATCCAGGTCCGCGGCTCCGGCATGGTCGAGGCCGCCGTCGTCCTCGGCCGCACGCGCTGGCAGGTTGTGCGCCGCCATCTGCTGCCAAACGCGTTATCGCCGGTGTTCGTGATCGCCACCCTCGGGCTCGGCCAGGCCGTGGTGTGGGCCGCTTCGCTGAGCTTTCTGGGACTGGGTGAACCGCCGCCTGCGGCCGAATGGGGCGCCATGCTCGCCGCTGGCCGGACGTATCTGACAACCGCATGGTGGATGACATTCTTCCCCGGTCTGTTCATCGTGTTCACCGCCGCCGGCAGCACCGTTCTGGGCCGCGGGCTGCAGCGTAGGATGGCGCGCTGATGGGTACTTTCCGCCGGGAGGCCTACGACGGCGGGAACCCGGGCAGCGTGCCGCGCACCGGCCAGGACGTCCTCTTGCGGGTCGACGACCTCACGGTGGGATTCGGCGCCGGCCCGGTGGTTAGCGACGTCTCCTTCTCCATCGGCGCCGGGCAGTGCCTGGCCCTGGTCGGCGAATCGGGTTCCGGCAAGAGCGTCACCGCACGAGCGCTGATGGGTCTGGCCGGGGACACCGCGGAAGTCAGTGCCGGCAGCATGACATTAGCTGGCCGGAGTCTCAAGGACTTGAGTCCGCGCCAGTGGCGCAGTGTCCGCGGCCAGGAGATCGGCTTCGTGCTGCAGGATGCGCTGGTCTCCCTCGACCCGTTGCGCACTGTTGGCCGCGAGATCGACGATGCCCTGCGGCTGCGGACCAACTTGAGCCGGAACGACCGCCAGGCGCGCGTCCTCAAGCTGCTGCACGACGTCGGTATGGACCACCCCGCACTGCGGGCGGGTCAGCGGTCCGGCCAACTTTCGGGTGGACTGCGGCAGCGGGCCTTGATCGCGTCGGCCATCGCGCTCAACCCTGCGCTACTCATCGCCGATGAACCGACGACGGCCCTGGACGCCACCGTCCAGGCGCAGGTCCTCGAGCTGCTGGAATCGCTTCGGGATGCCGGCACCGGTCTCCTGCTGATCAGCCATGATCTGGCGGTCGTCAGCCGGATCGCCCAGCAAGTAGCGGTCATGAGTGGCGGACGCATCGTCGAGCAGGGGCCAACAGCAGCCGTACTCGGCGATCCGCAGCACGAGTACACCAAACAGCTGCTGAAGGCGGTACCTTCCGGGCATCCCCGGGGCACGCGCCTCTCCGCGGAAAGGCTCCATGTCCACGACCGCGCCGGCGCGCCGGAGGCTGATTCGGACGCTGGATCTGGCCATGGCACTGGATCGGACGCTGGATGTGGCCTTGAACCGGACGGGCGCACGTCCGCCGCCCTCGCGGTTCGCTGGGACGGAATTCGAGCTGGCGAACCGGTTTTGGAAGCCAGGAACCTCTCGAAAAAGTTCTCCACCAGCAACGACCCATTTACCGCCGTCGACAATGTCTCCTTCACCCTTTCCGCCGGCTCCACTCTGGGTCTGGTCGGTGAATCAGGCTCCGGCAAGACCACGGTGGCGCGGATGACGCTCGGCCTGGCCGTTCCGGATGCCGGTGATGTGCGGCTGTTCGGGGAGCCGTGGAGCGGTATCAGTGAGAGGGAACGACGACGGCGGCGGCCCTTGGTAGGGGCGGTCTATCAGGATCCGCTCAGCTCCTTCGACCCGCGGATGACCGTGGAACAGATCCTCATCGATGCCGCTAGCGGCGGAAAAACTGTCCGAGCTGGCGCGCGGAGGAATGAAACCGGACGGCTGTTGGATATGGTCGGTCTGCCCGGCACTGTTGCGTCCCGCGGACCCCGTAATCTCTCAGGCGGTCAACGCCAGCGGGTGGCGATCGCCCGCGCCCTTGCCCCTGAGCCTCGGATCGTCATTTGTGACGAGCCGGCATCATCGCTGGACGTTTCAATCCAAGCGCAGGTGCTGGACCTCCTCGATGAGCTGCAGCGCGAATTTGGCCTCAGCTACCTGTTCATCTCCCATGACCTGGGCGTTGTCCGGCATATGAGTGACCACGTTGCCGTTATGCAGCGCGGCCGGATCGTTGAACAGGCCGGATCGGAGCAGATCTTCACCGCTCCGGAGCACCCGTACACCCGCCGCCTGCTCGAGGCATCTCCGCGCCTGGAAACCTCCTGACACGGCTCACGAGGTCGCCTGGGCTAGAGCTTCTATGCCCGACGGTGCTGCAGGACGTCGTCGAGATTGACCGCCAAGGCTATTTCGCGGAGTTCTCCCGCCGTCAGCGGTGCTTGCCCGGCTTGGCTTCGCTAGTGTTGCTGTCAGCTGTAGCTGTGCCCTGTCCGGGCTCACCATCGACGTCCCCGGCGTCGAAAAGTTTGTATCGCGATTCGGTGCGGATGTCTTGGTGACGGCTGGCTCGTCGGCTGGCCTCGTCAGCCCTGAGTTGGCCGTGGGCGCAGTACGTGCAGCGATCCTCCCGGGATTCGTCGCCTTGCGGAACGCGTTATTCGCCCGGCCGGGCAGACCGTTTGACTTGGTCGCGCAAGTCTCGATATCAAACACAGAAGTCGGTGGTTCTAACGTGAATAGGTCTCAGTTCTGTGCTGATCCTCCACGACTGGACAACGCCGTGTACTTCAAGGCTGTACCAGCTGCTGGCAATTACCCATCGGCGACGTTCGCGTAGCAGCGGCACCCCTTCACCCCCTGAATCACCAGCGACGACATCGAGTGCTACGTCGATACCCACCGGGGCGGCTGCAGTTAGTCCATCGCCGGAGCTTGGAGGATTATCCTTCCCTGTGAGTAGCGAATTGCGGAAGCTCTACCCGCGGTGGTGCTGTCATTGCAGCCCGTAACGCCACTGACGTATCGGCGGTCCTGGTACCTGACGGCACCGACACCCGCTGGAACACTTCGAGGCCAGGTCCGCGCTGTACGCCGCGGACTTCACCAGGAGTCGGCAGCGAGGTGCACGGCATGAAGGTATCGGTGAATCTCCTCAGCACCGGCACCGGAACGCATGATCACCTGTAGCCCCAGCAGGGAGGTTGTCAGCAAATCAGAGCGGGCCTGGATGAGAGCAGACCCGTCGTCGGGTAGCGCCTGGGCGACGAGGGTTTCGATCTGCCCGCCCATTTGCCGCCGGTAGTCAGCCGAGAAGTCGTAGCCGGGCAGGGTGCCGCGTAGTTCGTTCGAGGCCATCACCATCAGGCAACCGTCCCGACCGCGTTCAGAGACCGCGTCAGCCTCAAACAGGTTCAGGAAGGTATGGACACCCTCGATGCCAGAGAATCCGGGCACTGGAGGACGAACTGGCGATCGTCAAGGCCGCCAGCGCGTTGTATGACGACACGTCGGTGGTGCCCCCAAAAAGAAAAACCGCAGTCGTCGACGGACTCATCACCGGCAATCCGGCGACACCTACGGATGGCGCCGGATCAGGGCCGAACTCTTGGATGAGTACGAGATGATCGTCAACCGCAAACTCATCAAGGTCATCATGGCCGAGCACGAAATCGCCGGCGTTCCGCGGGCCAGCGCTGTCCGTCACCCGCTAGCAGACAAACGCACTGATACCGATCTGGTCAATCGGATCTTCACCGCTGACGGACCGAACAGGCTTTGGCTGACCAATACGAAGTACTCTGAAACGATCTCAATAATGGAGTGGTCCCCGAAAGTTGGACACCGAAATTAGGGATCCTTCTTAAGGGAGTAGTCAGATGTACTCGAAAAGCACGTTGAGTCACCCCGACGCCGTGTCTGCTGTCGAATTGTTCGAGCAGGGCTTCACCGCCAGGTCGGTGGCCCTCTCTCTTGACCTTGCCGGGGCTCCGGTCCAAATGTTGTATCAGCGGTGGCAACTACGAGGATCGGGGGCTCTGGTGACGAGAGACCGTAAGCAGTACGACTTCGAGATCAAGCTCGAGATCGTGCTTCGCCATACCCGGGGTGAGTCTGGAAGGGCTCTTTCCGAGGAGTTTGGTCTTCCCTCGCCGAGCACCGTCGCCAATTGGACGAGCATCTTCCGCCGCGACGGGGAAGACGGGCTGCGCCCGAAGCGGCGTGGCAAACCGCCAACCATTCGCGGGGATTCCCCTCCGGAAAGCGAGACCGAGACGCTGCGCACGGAGAACGAGCGGCTTCGCGCTGAGGTAGCGTACTTGGGAAAATTGCGGGCCTTGAGGTCACCGGAACGACGCTGAAAGTGCGAGCTGTCGACGACCTCAAGGCGCACTACCCGCTTCCCCTGTTGCTGCAACTCGCGGATCTTCCACGGTCCACGTTCTACGACCACCGGCGCCGGCTCAGTCGTGGGGACACCCGAACGGCGGCGAACAGCGCATACGGGCACCGGCGCATCCTCGCCGTCCTGCTCCGACAGGGATGGCAGGTGTCGAAGAAGACTGTGCTCAAACTGATGCGCGAGCTCGGCCTGCAGTGCCCGGTGCGGCGCCGCAAACGGTACAACTCCTTCCGTGGTGAGGTCGGGGAGGCGGCCGAGAACGTGTTGAACCGCCAGTTCGCGACGGAGTCTCGGCACACGAAGTGGGTCACGGACGTGACCGAGTTCAACATCGGTGCCTCCAAGGTCTACCTGTCGCCTGTTCTCGATCTCCACGACAACCGGGTCATCTCTGCCACGGCCGGGCCTTCTCCGAGCGTCAAAATGGTCACCGACGGCCTCCGCATGGCAATCGACACTCTCCACCCTGACGAGAAACCTCTCGTCCACTCCGACCAGGGATTTCAGTACCGCCACACCCTCTGGCGGGATACGTTGCGCGACGCGGGGCTCACTCAGTCGATGTCTCGCAAGGGCACGTGTCTTGACAACGCCGTCATGGAAGGGTTCTTCAGCCACCTCAAGGAGGAATGGTTCCGCATCCAGAAACCCGAAACTCTCGCCGAGTTCCACGCGGGGCTCACTGACTACCTCGGATGGTGGAACACCACCCGAATTCAAGGACGACTTGGCTACCTCAGCCCGGACGAGTACCGCGCCCAAACAACCGCCATCGCCTAGGGTTCAATTACAGAGTCCAACTTTCGGGGACCACTCCACTAGGCCGTTGAAGTTTTCGTTTGCACCGCGTTGCCATGGGCTGGATCGTTCGGCAAAATACACCGGAACCCCGCTGGCTTTGGTGAGTTCCTCGTGGCTGGCCATTTCCACTCCTTGGTCCCATGTCAATGAGCGTTTCAGGGATGGCGGCAGCTTGGCGAACGCGCTGATGGCTGCGGCGTTGACGCTTGCCGCGGTATGGTCCTGGGGCAGGTTGACGATGATTCCATACTGGGTTTTCCGTTCCCTCAGAGTCATCATTGCCGAGACGGACCCGACCCCCACGACGAGGTCGCCTTCCCAATGGCCAGCTTCCAACCGTGTTTCCACCTCTGCCGGGCGCTGGTCAATCATTGTCATGTTGCGGATCCGTGAGCCTTGCCCCGTGCGGATGCGCCAACGGGTCTTACGGATTCGTCGACCGGTGCGCAGCTTGGTGGCGTAGCGCTTGTGCAGGCCTTGGCCCTCGCGCAGCAGCAGCGACCGGTAGATCGTTTCGGGACAGAGCCGCAATGACGGGTCATCGGGGTAGGTCCTCTTCATCCATCCGCAGATTTCATCCGGGGACCAGCAGCGGTTGAGTTTGCGTTGCACGAGCCCGCGCAGCCCGGGGTTGGCGGCGAGTTTGTGGGCTTTGGGTCGGGCCCGTTGCCGCCGGGCATCGTGGTCGGCCGTGCGGGGCAGGTACCGCCCTTCGCCGTCGCGGTGGCGGTCCAGTTCTCGTTTGATGGTGGAGGGCTGACGGCCCAGTTCACGGGCCACCCGGCGCATGGAATGTCCCAAGTTCAAGAGGTCCGCAATCCGTAGCCGTTCCCGGACATCGAGGTAGCGACCAGCCGCTACCGGCGGCGGTTGGAGGGAAGGGATCTGGTAGTTATTGGCGCGCCGCAGCAGCGTGCCGGTTCGTCTGTGCATACCGAGAAGTCTGCATGCTTCGGCGTTGCTTTTGCCCTCGCGCATCAGCTGCCAGTACTTCGCGGCCCGTTCAGCGCGGTGCTGTTGCGCCTTAGAAATTGTTGAGGCCAGTACCTGGTCCGCGTAGCGGCTCGATGACATGACGGCGGCGTGCTGGGCTGCCGCTGCCGCGTTGCGTACCTTGGCAAGCCGGGCAAGGCGTTCGCGTTCGCAACTGCGGCAGCGCTGGTCTGTCAGACGCAGCAGTGCTTGGCAGCGCCTCAAGGTGACCTTCTGGCCGCGGAGCAGGTCAAAGCGCACGTGAACTCACCGATACGCGGTCGAACGGCTCACCCCGCTGGCCGAGGCCGAGAGTTCAAGGCTGCCGCCATTTTCAAACGCGGCCCAGAAAGTGGCCTCGTCCGCGACGTTGACCTGCAGATGGTGGCGGTCCGTGGCCTCGCTGACTGTCGCCTCCCACGATGGGAGCCTGGACGTGGTGAACCCAAGTGCCGCCCTCGCTTCTGCTGTACTCAAACCCTGACGGCGCAACTGAAGATAGCTTTCACGCAACCAGCGGTATCCAACTTCTTGGTGGATGCCGGCTGCGCGGACGGATGATCTAAGACTGCTTCCTTGCTTGATCGAGGCCAAAAACCGGAGACCAGCTGGAGAGGAAGACTTCAAATACATATCGAATCACCTTGAAATAGGTGTTGCTTCGATCGATAGAATCCCGCGTCCCTAGCCTGGTCGGTCACTGACTGAAGACGGGTTGGGAACCGCACTACACAGTTTCCAGCCCCTGGTTTTCCTTGTTTTCCCTGGATAAGGAAATCTACCGGTCCCGGTTCTTCTCTTCTTCGAGGGTCCGTCGGCCTGGGCGCAGTGCCCCGGGTTGTACCGGGCCCCACGTCCTGCCCTGGTTATGTTTGCGCTGTAATCGTTTCACTTCCCGCAGAACGGCCGCTTCGATCAGGTCCGTTACCGACCGATACCCCTCAGCGTGCCCTGCGGCGAGGAACGCGGCGCGCACCTGATCGGCGTCGCCCTGAGTGAAGTAGGGGGTGAAGGACACCGGTTTACGTTTACTCATGTACTCACCTACTCATCATGTGCTGGTTGTGCCGGTGGGGTGATGCGTTCCAGGAGTGCTTCGTGTGCCTGGCTCAGGGTAGTGTTCCTGGCCTCCGCTGCAGCTAGTTGGGTTGCTGCCGCCTGTACTTGCCCGACGGCGGCTTGTTCAGCCGTGCGGGCATCCTGCAGTTCGGCGCCAAGATTCGCGAGCTGTTGTTCCAGGTCGGTGATCCTCACAGCAGCCTTCGCTGCTACCGTGTCTTCTTCTGCGGTGGTTTTGTCCAGATCGGCGACGAGTTCCGAGATTTCAGTGTCCTTGTCTTTACGTTCCTGCACCCACACGGCCTCCACGGCGGCGTGCCGCTCCCCCGCCAGGGTGGACGCTTCAGCCCAACAGGCACCAGCCAACCGGGTGGCCTGCTCCAACAGGGCCGGCGGCGTCGCGGCGACCTGACCACCGACAGCGGCTTTCTCCTCCGCCCATTCCTTCAAGTACCGGGTGGCATCCGCGTTGGACACCCCGGCCGCGGAACGCACCGTGGACACCGTGGGGCGGCGCTCGACGCTGATCTGCTCGGCAGCGGCATACACACGGTCTTTGACACTCTGAGCCACAACGGACCCTCCTCAAAATAGGAACAGTAGTAGGAGTAGTAACAATACTACTACTGTTCTGTGTTAGAAGGGTGGTTTGCTGCTGTCTGCCGGGCCGGTGCCCCATCCGTCGCTGGTGCCGGTATTCGCGGGTACTGCCCAGGGGTCGGGCCGACTGATTCCCAGGTGTTGGCATAACTCGGAAACGCTGGGTCCGTCGGCGGCCATGGGATCGAATTCGACGATCTGGCGGCGCACGGAAGTAGTGAGGGATTTAGGCATCCTCCATTATCAAAACCCGGTCATCCCCGGGACTCCGCAAGCCGACGAACCTGTAAACAAGGTGGTGAGACATGCTGTAAGCAGGGCCTTGAGACATGGTGTAAACAAGGTCATGAGAGAGACTGTAAACAAGGCACTGAGACATCACACCTGAACACCGTGCCCGGCTGGTACCAACCACCCAAGACCGAAAAGGAAACCCGGTTATGGGATCAACGTCTCGAAGAAATCACCACCTACATGACCACCCATGACCGGTGGCCAACATACCGCAAAGGACAAAAAGACCTACCCAACGTGTTGGCCGCCTGGCTCTGGGCCCAACGCCGCCGCCACCGAGGTGGAACACTCCCCCAGGCCCGGGTCGAGTCCCTGAACGCGCAGCTTCCCACATGGTACCAACCACTGCCCACCCAATAACCGGTGTAATGCGCATCACGCTGGCGCTGTTAGGATCACTTCCGAGAAGCGTTGATAGATGACGGGTTAAGCAGCTAGCCCATGGAAAACGCCGTAGCGATGGAGTGACAGAATCCATGGAACATAAAGTACAGGTGCTGGTGGGATTGGATATCGATCACCAGGTAGCCACCCTCGATGTCACCGGCTGCCTGACGGAAAGTTCTGTCCCGGTCCTTTTCCCGCTCATCCGACGCGCCGGGGCGATGATAGACAGTCCAAGGGTCGATGTGGTGCTCAATCATGCCAGGCATGTCGACCAGGCCGGCCTGGATCTGTTGAAAGAGTTCGCTGCGGATCCGACTCGCTCAGGGTGTGGGCGCGCGATCAGTATTTCAGCCCCGGCAGCACTACCACCCTGCCCAACCCTGCAGCCAGCACCAGCAGAAACGGTCGCAGCATGAACACCGTCCGACCCCTTCCAGCGGTGCCGCCGAACAAGGGACACCAGCTGTTTACCTTTGATCTCTCCTCCGTGTCCAGCAGTCGTCTGACTACCCTGAGCGACAAGCTGTACAAGGAACTCGATACTGTTGCCCCGGACGCACGAGCCCGGGATCGTGACGATGACCTCATCGAGGAAATCGGACTTCGGAACGGCCCTTCCACTGATAGGGTCGACGATGTCCAGAGTTCAGCATAATTTTGCCGCTTCACGATTCGATATTTACTCCGACGGGATCGTGGCCGCAAGTGTCCATTACCGGATGAACGGCGCCGAAATGTCCTTCATCTACACCGAAATCAACGACAGCCTCCAAACGCCTCCGCTGGTTCAGAGCCTGATCCGTGGCTGCCTGGATAATGCCCACCGCCACCGCCTGGCAGTGCTGCCGTTCTGCCCCACCATGTGCGCATACATCAAACACCACACCCAATACACGGCACTGGTCCCCTTGGCACAACGTGAACGGTTTTACCTTCCAACAACTCCGCGTCCACCACGCCAGGCACACCTGACCGTAGTGCGCCCGCAATAGCTGCAGGTGGAGGGCGGGTCGAGGAAACCGCTACCAAATACTGGAGGGACCCTCTGAACCCGCTGGACAGAGAGTCAGCGGAGTCATTTTTTACTTCCTGCCTCTACTGTCCAGAATCACTACGATGGCTGTTCTGTACTGGACGAGGGATACACCGGTGCCGCTGACTGACACGGGTATTCTGAGCTGCTGTCCTTGCCGTCGCGCGCCCTTAGCATACGATTTTTTTCCGTTTTCTGAAGTGCCCCCAAGATGGCCATCTGAGTTTTGAAATAGGAAAGCGAAAGTCCCGCACGTTTAGCGGCTTGCTCGGTCGTCAGCTATCTAGCTTTTCGCATTCTTAATTTCCCCAATTTAACGGTTAACGTACGTTTCACCCGCAGGGTGGCAGGAACGGAGGCTCTTACCGGACGACGGCCTCCTCGGTGTCCTTCGGAGGTTTAGGAGCCTCGACACGGCGGACCGCTTCGTCGAACTCGGCTTGAACCACAGCGCTGCGCTTGTACGTAAACTTGCTCACGACAACCGCGACGATCATGTTAAGGATGAACCCGGGAACGATCTCATATAGCAAGCCGGACAATTCGGAATTGCCCCAGGTGAAGACGACGACGGCGCCGGCGACCATACCGGACAATGCCCCAGGCATGGTGAGCTTCCTCCAGTACAGCGACAGCAGCACTGTCGGTCCGAAGGAGGCGCCGAAACCAGCCCAGGCGAATGCCACGAGCGCGAGAATCGACTCGTTGCGATCTGCCGCCAACACAAATGCCATGATCGATACGACGAGCACACCGATGCGGCCAAGGATGACTCCCCGCTTCGGTGTGAGTGACTTCTTGGCAATCATGTTGTAAAGGTCCTCCACCAAAGCGGAGGAACTAACTACAAGCTGAGAGGAGATGGTGCTCATAATCGCAGCGAGAACAGCCGCCAAAACGATGCCCGCAATCAGCGGGTGGAAAAATGCTTGTGAGAGCGCCAGGAAGACCGCTTCCGGGTCCGACAATGTCAGCTGCGGGTTCTGCTGGAAATAAGCCACACCGACCAGGGCCATGAGGATCGCACCGATGACGGAGATGACCATCCAACCAATACCAATACGGCGGCCAGCCTTGGCATCACGGGGAGAGCGGAGCGCCATGAACCGGACGAGGATATGGGGTTGTCCAAAGTAGCCCAGTCCCCAGGCAGCTGCCGAAACAATCGCGAGGAAGCCGGTTAATGTTCCCGCCCCTGCAACAATATTGAGCATCGAGGCATCAACCTGTCGGACAGACTCTGCCATGCCGCTGAAACCACCGACTTGAGTCAATCCGATGATCGGAACCACGAGCAGCGCGACCAGCATCAAAATGCCTTGGACGACGTCGGTGAACGTGGCGCCCATGAATCCGCCGAAGAGGGTGTAGAGGACCGTCACACCGGCGACCACGATGATGCCCAAGTAGTAGTTGGAATCAAAGGAGCTCTCGAAGAAAGTTCCGCCGGCTACCATCCCGGAGGAGACGTAGAAGGTAAAGAAGGCAAGGATAATGACTCCAGAAATGATCCGCAGCGCACGGGAATTGTCTTTGAGTCGGTTTTCAAAGAAGCTCGGGATGGTGATGGAGTTATTGGATACCTCTGTGTAGCTACGAAGGCGTGGTGCCACGAACTTCCAGTTCAGCCACGCACCGACGGTCAAACCAATGGCAATCCACGCCGCGGTGAGGCCGGAAAGGTAGATTGCTCCGGGCAGGGCCAGCAACAACCAACCGGACATATCCGAGGCACCGGCGCTGAGCGCGGCAACACCCGGCCGGAGTGTGCGCCCTGCAAGCATGTAGTCGTCGAGGTCGCTGGTCCGTTTATAGGCATACCAGCCGATCCCCAGCATGACGATCATATAGACAACCATGGCCAAGATCTTAAACGTCTGATCGTTCATCACATGTCCTTACCTTTCAGGGAAAGCGCCCCTGTACAACCGGTGGTTGCCCTGCGGCCACCACCCGACCTGCTTCAGAGGGAAACCCGATTCCTCAGTCGTCGGGAATGAATCGTGTTCCCCGGCACTGAGGGCGATTCGTTGCCCTCAGTGCCGGGCTGTGAAGGCTATTCCTCTTTCTCCTCGCTCGGCGGTGATTGGGTGTCCTCGACCAGCGCTGAACCGCTCCCTTTATTCGGGAGGATTCGTTCCCCTGCTTCGTCCTCCTCGGGCCCGTTCGTCTGCTGGGTTTCCTCGTTTAGCCTGAGGGCGCCCGTGCCGTGCAGAGTCTTGAAGTTTTGCAGCGGATTCTCAGGTGCAAGAATTAAGTCGGCCAGCTTGCCGACTTCAATCCTGCCTTTTCTGTGTGTTTACCACTGCACGCTCCTTTTTACTTGCTGTCAATGGTGGTGCGCGTTGACAGCAAGCCCTATGAGGAACCGATTTTTAGGCGCAGGACACTAGATGATCGTGTCACTGAGGTGGTCCGGCGTCCCGAAACGGTGCGCGGTGATCGAGATGGCCTGTTCACGCAGGAACGGCAACAGCTCGACGCGTCCCGCGGCGACGACCGGGTGGTCATAGACAGCGACGTCCGGCTTGCCCTGCGCCGCAGCATAGGTCTCCTGCGAAGAGGCGCCAATGAAGCGGATCCTGGTCCCGGAATCAGGGCCGGTCCGTGCAGCCAGACGGCCCACATGTGCCCGCCAGGCCTGAGCATCCTCGACAGCGACTTGGACACCCTCGGAACGCAGGCCGGCCAAGACGCGGGTCGACAGCTCAGTGGTGACGCTGACGCTGATCCCCGCCCCCGGGCGTTCGCTGGTGCCGATACGGCCGCTGGCCCCGCTGCTGACCGTGGCCTTGTGGGCGCGGAGCCCGGCGGAGACCACGCGCAGCAGCTCGGCCACGCCGTGTCCGGAGGTGTCCTGCTCGTAGCGCACGGTCACCGGCACCGGACGGTAGCGGAAGACGTTGCGCTCGGACTGCAGCGCCGAAACGTCCTTGACGACCCCGAACTCCTTCACCAGCTGATAGTAGTCCGTGGCCCGGGCGCCCTGCAGCCAAGCGAAATCAGCCGGGTCGATGGCATTGCCGGTCGCCGGGCCTGCTTCAGCAGCCACGACACCGAGGATGTCGCTGCCTCCCGCGACTTCCGCGTTCGAGGTGGCCGAGGTGTCGGTTCCCGTCGCGGTGCGCACGGTGGCGTGGGAGACCGCTGCATGGGATTCGGCAGCAGCTTCCGCCTCTGGACTGACCGGCGCGTCGGTCCAGGACCCCATGCCGACCAGATAGTTCGGGCCGCCGGCCTTGGCCCCTGCCCCGATGGCAGACTTCTTCCACCCGCCGAACGGCTGCCGGCGCACGATCGCCCCGGTGATGCCGCGGTTGATGTAGAGGTTGCCGGCCTTGACGTTATCCAGCCAGTATTCGAGCTCCTCGGGGTCCAGCGAGTGGAGTCCGGAGGTGAGCCCGTATTCGATGTCGTTGACCATCTCCACAGCCTCCTCGAGCGTCTCAGCGGTCATAACACCGAGGATCGGGCCGAAGTACTCGGTCAGGTGGTACTCGGAGCCACGCTGCACGCCGGTGCGCACGCCCGGGCTCCACAACTTGCCGGAGTCATCGAGTTGGCGCGGTTGCAGCACCCAGTGTTCGCCGGCGCCCAAGGTGGTCAATCCGCGCAGCAACTTGCCCTGGGCCGGTTCGATGACCGGGCCCATCTGGGTTCCCGCGTCCTGCGGGTAGCCGACCTGCAGTGAGCGGACGGCGTCGATGAGCTGGCTGTGGAAACGCGGCGACCTGGCGACCGCGCCCACCATCACCACCAACGAAGCCGCCGAGCACTTCTGTCCCGCGTGACCGAAGGCGGAGGCGGCGACATCACGTGCGGCCAGGTCCAAGTCAGCCGAAGCCGTCACGATGAGAGCGTTCTTTCCGGAGGTCTCGGCCAGCAACGGCAGGTCTTCGCGGAAGGAGCGGAACAGTTCAGCGGTTTCGTATCCGCCGGTGAGGATGAGCCGGTCTACCTTGGGGTGCGAGACCAGCCGCGTGCCCAGATCACGTTCGGAGAGCTGGACGTAGGAGAGCAGTTCACGACCAATCCCGGCAGCATCGAGCGCCTCCCAGATGGCCTGGACCATGATGGCACCGGAACGGGCTGCCTGCTTGGCGGGTTTGAAGACGACGCCGGAACCGGCAGCCAGTGCCGAGAGGGTGGAACCGGCGGGGATGGCGACCGGGAAGTTCCACGGAGGGGTCACCACAGTCAGCCGCGAGGGCACGAACGTGGCACCGTCGACGGTGTCCAGCGCCCGGGCCGATTCGGCGTAGAAATGGGCGAAGTCGATGGCCTCGGACACTTCCGGATCGCCCTGGTCGAGGGTCTTTCCACATTCGGAGGCCATAACCTCAAGCAGCTCCCCCCGGTAGGCGGCCAGCCGTTCCCCGGCGTGGTGCAGCACGGCGGCGCGCTCGGCCCCGCTGAGCCGGCCCCAGGACTCGGAGGCGGCGTGGGTGGCCTCGATGACGGCGTCCACTTCCCCGGTGGTGGCGAGCGTGTGGGCTTCGATGGTGTCGCAGCCCAGTGTGCTCTGCGGAACCCGGGTCAAGATGTCCCGGCCCCAGGCACGGTTACCGGCCAGATCGGGGTCGGTATTGGGGGTGTTGGTGAACTTTCGCTCTCCCGAAGCGTATTCGTCGACCTTCGCAGCAGCAGCCTCGGCGTCGTACGTGCGGCGATCCTGGTTGCGGTTCGGCGTGGGAACGACGTCACCAATTTCCTCCAGGGAGGCCAGGAAGCGGTCTGTCTCACGCTTGAAGAGGGCTTCGTTGTCGTCGAGTTCGAAGACGGCGGACATGAAGTTCTCCTGGCTGGCTCCTTCTTCAAGCCGACGGATCAGGTAGGAGATCGCCACGTCGAATTCCCCGGGGTGGACCACCGGGGTGTAGAGCAGCAAGGATCCGACGTCGGCCTTCACGGCGGCCGCCTGCCCGGTGGCCATGCCCAACAGCATTTCGAAGTCGATGCCTTCGGAAATGCCGCGGGCCTTGGCCAGCAGGTGGGCCAGAGCGACGTCGAAGAGGTTGTGTCCGGCGATGCCCAAGTGCACATTGGCCGTGTGCTCGGGGCGCAACGCGTAGTCGATGACCGCCTTATAAGAAGTGTCAGTGGCCTGTTTAGAATGCCAGGTCGCTGCCGGCCAGCCGTGGATGTCGGCTTCCATGATCTCCATGGGCAGATTGGCGCCCTTGACCAGGCGCACCTTCACCGGTGCGCCACCGGCCGCCACACGTTCGGCGGCGAACTCCTGCAATTCGATCATCGCCGGGAGGGCATCGGGCAGGTAAGCCTGCAGCACGATGCCACCTTCGACATCGCGGAACTCAGGCAGGGCCATGAGCCGTTTGAACACGGCCATGGTCAAGTCCAGGTCCTTGTATTCCTCCATGTCCAGGTTGATGAACTTACGCGGGGACGAGTCGCGGGCCTGCCGGTAAATCGGGGCCAGCTTCTCCACGATGTTCCCGACGGCTTCGTCGAAGTCCCAGTGGTTGTGCGGGGCGACGCTCGAGGAGACCTTGACGGAGACATAGTCGACATCCGGGCGACGCAGCAGCCGGGAAATGCCCTCAAGCCGGCGGCCGGCCTCCTTCTCACCGAGGATGGCCTCACCGAGCAGGTTGATGTTCAGCCGCACGTCCTTCTTTTGGATCTTCTCGATGGCGGGGCCGAGCTTGGCATCGGTGGCATCGACGATCAGGTGGCCGACCATTGCCCGCAGGACGCGCCGGGCGATCGGGATCACCAGACCGGGGACGAGCGGGGCGATGACCCCACCAAGGACGACGGCGGAGCGCATGTACCAGGGCAGGAACCCGGGGACCTTAGGGGCCAGGGCACGCAGATTGCGGGCGGCGACATGCAGGTCTTCAGGGCGGATCACGCGGTCGACGAAGCCCACAGTGAAGTCTAAGCCGTTGGGATCCTTCAAGACCCCGGCCAGTTGACGGGCCGACGCATCGACAGGCTGTTTGGAGCCCTCGCTCAGCCAGTGGCGGACCAGGGCGACGGCATCGTCGGCCAGATCCTTCGGGGAAACGGTGTTCGTCCCGGCGGACGGGGAAGTAGTGGTCACGTCGGTGGTGCTCCTAGCAGGAAACGACCGGTGGGAAACCGGCCTGCGCGACATGGGGCAGAGTCCCCCATGACTTAAGTATCCACCTCCCATGGGTTAAGGAAAAGCCACGAATAATGAGAAATCGTCTTGTTGGAGGTCAGGAGGTTGCGCCTATCGCGGGAATTGAGCATCCGCGGCACGGTCTCCGGAGTCGCTGCCACCCTGAATTTCAATCCCGCGAACGCAGCTTCGAGCAGCAGCTCTCACTGCTCGAGGAGGAACCCGGTGTTGTCTTGTTGCGACGCAGTGGACGGAAGCTGGCCCTCACACCGCAGGCCCAGATGCTCGTCGCCCACACGACCGAGCTGCTCGCGGCACTGGAACGCGCCGAAGCCACGCTGTCCAGCACACTGCCGACCATCTCCGGAACCGTGCACCTGACCATGTTCCAAAGCACCGTGCTAGCCCTGATGCCAGCCACCCCTGGAAACCTTGCGCGCCGAACATCCCGGCATCCGCGTCGAGATCACCCAATACGAACTTGAGACGACTCTACACAAGCCGTGGGCGCGTGACTTCGACCTCGTGGTCACCGAACAATACCCATGCCACGCGACACCACACTACCTGGGCTTGGATCGGCGTCCCCTAACGCTGGACTCCATTCAGCTGGGAGTGTCCACGAACACCACCAGCCCACAGGCGGTGGACTCACTGAAGCAGGCGACCGCCCTGCCCTAGGTCATGGAACCGCACGGGACCGCGGTTGCGGCGGATCGAGGTGCCCTCGCGCCCGCTGCGGACCAACCTTCACCGCGGCCCATGAATCCAGTACTCAGAATCCCGCCATCACGGCGGGCGGTGCACAAATCACTGGAGAACCACCAAAGCACTCGGCATCCCCCGAAATGGCGACAGAAATGGCCGTGCTCAGGGCAGGGATATGGGTACTTGAAAGATGACCAGGTCGGGCCGGTAGGCCTGCCCCGACTGCTGGAACCCATCCATGGAATCCAGCTCTTTTTCCCATCCGCTGGCCGAGCTACTGACATCGTTATGTTCTTCGTGGCTGAAGAAGGGGTGACTTGTGAATTCGTCGAATATCCGACGCCAAGCCGCCACCGCGCCCGGTAACAATCGTATAGGGAACATCTCCGGCAGAGACGATCCGCTCCTGCGCTGCCTTGCCTTGGTAGTACCCCATTCCGCTAAGGGCGGGAGCCGCCACGTTGATGATGGAGAGCAGCACGAGATGGGAGACGTGAGCTCGTTTCGCGGCGGCGACGACGTTGGTACTCATCCAGCCCAGGACATTGATGGCTTTGCGGGCGCTCATGGTTGTGTAGTTGGTGCAGTCGACGACGGTATCAGCGCCGTCGAGCGCTTGATCAAGGCCTTTCCTCGATGCCGTGTCCACACCGTTGGCGCGCATAGCTGGGACGGCGTCGTGCCCCTGGTCCCGCAGTCGCTCCGCGACGAGCGCGCCCATGGTTCCGGATGCTCCGAGCACGACAATTTTCATGGGACCTTCTTACCCCATAGCTTGGTCAGGCGCGATGACAGCAGCGGATGGAATTGTTCCAGCCTCCGTACAGTTGGCATCAGTAATCATCACGACGTCGAAAGGGTTCCGGCATGACCGTCAATTCAGCCCAAGACAGTGCTTCTCAGGACCGCGCGTCCCAGGACAGCGCAGCCTTCATCCCGGAAGCGGGAACTATCACCATGTTTACAACGAGCTGGTGCGGTTACTGCCGACGTCTGAAGTCGCATCTGGACACGCAGGGCGTTGGGTACCGGGAGGTCAACATTGAAGATGTGCCCGGTACTGCAGAGCTTGTTGAATCGCTCAACTACGGCAATCAGACTGTACCCACGGTTCTGTTCCCGGATGGCAGCGTTGCCACTAACCCCTCGGCCGCAGATGTAGAAGTGCGATTAGGGCTTTAGCTCTCACCTCGTCATACTTCAAACCGCCTAAGATGAAATGGCAGGCGCGCAGTTGCGGGCTAAGCCGCAAGTGAGAGGACAAACCGTTGGTTCACAAGGTCAAGGCAGCAGTGGCTCACGCCAAGAACGAACCGGTCAAGATCGAGACGATTCTGGTCCCGGATCCAGGACCAGGTGAGGCTCTGGTAGACATCCTGACCTGCGGTGTCTGCCACACGGATCTTGCGTATCAGCAGGGCGGCATCAGCGATGACTACCCGTTCCTCCTTGGACACGAGGCCACCGGTGTTGTCAGCGCCGTAGGTGAGGGCGTTACCGAAGTTGTGGCAGGCGACCGCGTCATCCTGAACTGGCGCGCTGTCTGCGGCGAATGCCGTGCCTGCAGACGGGGTGAACCCCAATATTGTTTCGATACGCACAACGCCACGCAGAAGATGACCCTCGAGGACGGCACGGAGCTCAGTGCCGCACTCGGCATCGGTGCCTTTGCTGAGAAAACCCTCGTTGCCGCTGGACAGTGCACCAAAGTTGATCCCGAAGCGGATCCGGCAGCTGCCGGGCTTCTGGGCTGCGGGATCATGGCCGGCATCGGCGCCGCCATCAACACCGGCAACGTCCAGCGCGGCGACTCCGTTGCCGTCATCGGCTGCGGCGGAGTGGGCACAGCGGCTATCGCGGGCGCACGCTTGGCGGGCGCGACGACGATCATCGCCGTCGATCTCGACGACGCAAAAACCTCGAGGGCCAAGGAATTGGGCGCCACCCACACCATCAACTCCAAAAACGAAGACCCGATCGAGGCCATCCGGAAGCTCACCGGCGGTAACGGAGCTGACGTCGTCATTGACGCCGTCGGGCGCCCGGAAACCTACAAGCAAGCCTTCTACGCGCGCGACCTCGCCGGTACAGTGGTTCTGGTAGGTGTGCCGACGCCAGAGATGAAACTTGAGCTGCCGCTGCTGGATATTTTCGGCCGGGGTGGTTCGTTGAAATCGTCCTGGTACGGTGACTGCCTGCCCTCGCGCGACTTCCCGATGCTCATCAACCACTACCTCAACGGAAATCTCGATCTGGACGCTTTCGTGTCTGAACGCATCGGAATCGATGACATTGAAGTGGCGTTCGACAGGATGAAAGCTGGCAAGGTACTTCGATCGGTGGTGGAACTCTGATGATCACTATTGATAACGCTGTTACGTCAGGAACGTTTTCGCTCGACGGCGGCACATGGGATGTGGATAACAATGTCTGGATTGTGGGTGACGACAATGAGTGCATCATCATCGACGCACCACACGACATCCAGCCAATCCTGACAGCAATCTCGGGACGTACGGTGAAGGCGATCCTGCTCACCCATGCCCACGACGATCACATTGGGGCAGCACTGGAGCTACAAAAATCCACGGGCGCACCGATCCATCTCCACAGCGAGGACCGCATGCTGTGGGACCGGGTCTACCCGGATCATGCCCCCGATGGTGACGTCGCCGACGGTGACACCTTCGACGTTGCTGGAGTTCAACTAACAGCGCTGCATACGCCGGGGCACTCCCCCGGTTCAGTCAGTTACCACTTACCGTCAGAGAAAGCGGTGTTCACCGGCGACACATTGTTCAACGGCGGACCTGGGGCCACTGGCCGCTCCTACAGTGATTTCCCGACCATCATCAATTCAATCCGGGACCGGCTCTTCGTGCTTCCTGGCGAGACTGTGGTCCGGACAGGTCACGGCGATTCAACGACCATCGGAGCAGAATCACCTCACCTTGAAGAGTGGATCCGGCAGGGAGCCTGAATCTACCCAACCCGCTCGGTGAGCCAAGGCCAGGAACGTTCGTGCAGTGACGCATAGTCGGCGTAGGCATCCAATACTGCTGCCCTAACGTCCTCAACACAAAGCCCTGGCACCAGGTCTTCCGCGGCACCCGCCGTCGTCGTGTCCCAGACGAGGTCAAGCGCCGAATAAACGTCGGTGAGGACATTCCGGATCGGAGCTGAATTTTCGACGACGATTACAGATGAGAACATCCACGCGCCGGCAACAATGCGCTGGGCTGTCCCTACCAGTTTCACCTCTGGGCCCGACGACGGCGTGCCGTGGACACTGAATTCCCCAGGGCAATACTCCCCGGGGATCTCTCCCATGGCAGCGTTCACGCCGACGCCGCGCAGCGCTCTGGCCAGCAGCTCACCGAAAAAGCGGAACCGGTCGCGAGAACCGGCCACGGCGTCGTCGTGCGGTTCAAGGTGATCTACCACGAGGCAGCCCGGGTGGTAGGCGGCCGCGCGCCCGCCAGCCTTGCGCACGAGCGGTTCGTATCCTGCCGACCGGCTAACGTCCTGGGCCTCGACGAAACCCGACAACCGCACATCACGTTGCCCAAAAGCCATCGTTTCAACCGGCCGATAAACCCGCAATACCGGTCCCAGACGCCCCGTTTTTACCGCGCTCAGGATACGCAGTGCGTAGTCCAGATCCTCTGCGGCTCCGAGCGGTTGGGACTGGAAGATAGTGGATAGCTGATCGACCTGGGCGAATAATTTTCTGCTGTTGTTATCCGCAGTGCCGGCCATGTGGCTCAGGTCTTCCGGACGGTCAGGATCTGCTCCGCCCGGCCAAACGGTCCCCGAACGTCATGCAGGATAGTAGACGTCAGGCCGATCCCGTCCTCACCAAACGTCACGCGGTTGTCGAGACCGAGCCAGGGGCCCTTCGGCTTCCGGTGCATGTGAATTTGCAGATCCAGATTGGGAAACATGTAGC
Organism: Arthrobacter roseus; assembly: GCF_016907875.1. Taxonomy (NCBI): domain Bacteria; kingdom Bacillati; phylum Actinomycetota; class Actinomycetes; order Micrococcales; family Micrococcaceae; genus Arthrobacter; species Arthrobacter roseus. The sequence goes on from NZ_JAFBCU010000001.1 coordinate 2,000,269, forward strand.
TGTCCTTGCCCGGCCGGACCCTGGAGGCGATGCCGTTGGCCGTATCCACTAGCCCCATCAGCCGCACCAGGTCCGACGTCGGGACGCCCTCCACCATGTCGTAGGGGCTACGGATCCACACCTGGCCACGCCCGGGGCGATGGCCTTCTGCCACCCTCAGGTCGAGGGACTCAATATAGCCACCGGGCCATTCGCTCATGCCCGTCCAAAGTTTTGCTTCGTCTGGACCCTGCATCGCATGGTCCTCAACGGCGGCGACGTCAGAGGTGTCCGCTGTTTTCAATCGCCATGCCGTAGCGCGGATGGCCGTGCGTCCCTTGGCAACTATTTCTGCCTGCACAAGTTCGATGGTCTTGCCCGGACGAATAACTTCCGCGGACACTGTGAACTCACCAGCATGGATCATTCCGAGAATGTCATAGCTGATCCGGGCCATCCGCATATCTTCGCGGGGGCTGCACTGCTCCAGTGCGTAGGCCAGAATTCCGGATGCAGGAGCCATGTGCTGCTCCTCGGGATTCCATGCGCCCTGCGCGTGGATAGTGGACTCAAATGTGTTGCCTCCCAGATGGCGGTAATACGATTCGGCGGTCATGGGGCTCCCTCAACGATGGCTGCTTCCAATCTATTTGACCCGGCGAAGCCGGACAAATCCGGGTGAGGTTGCCGAGTACCGTCTAGAAGTCCCAGTCGTCGTCTTCCGTGTTGACGGCCTTGCCGATGACATAGGACGAACCCGAACCTGAGAAGAAGTCGTGGTTCTCATCCGCGTTGGGTGAGAGCGCCGACAGAATGGCCGGATTCACATCCGTCACGGTGGCCGGGAACATCGCTTCGTAGCCAAGGTTCATCAACGCCTTGTTCGCGTTGTAATGCAGGAACTTCTTGACGTCCTCGGCAAGCCCCACGCCGTCGTACAAGTCGTGCGTGTACTGAACTTCGTTGTCGTAGAGCTCGTACATGAGTTCGAACGTGTAGTCCTTGATCTCCTGCCGTTTCTCAGGACTGACCTTTTCTAGCCCGCGCTGGAACTTATAGCCGATGTAGTAACCATGGACTGCCTCGTCCCTGATGATGAGCCGGATCAGGTCTGCCGTGTTCGTCAGTTTGGCCCGTGAAGACCAGTACATGGGCAGGTAGAAGCCGGAGTAGAAGAGGAAGGACTCCAATAGAGTCGAAGCCACCTTGCGCTTCAGCGGATCATCACCCTGGTAGTAGTCCATGACAATCCGCGCCTTCTTCTGCAGATTCTCGTTCTCTGTGGACCAGCGGAACGCCTCGTCAATTTCTTTGGTGGAGCACAGCGTGGAGAAAATCGACGAGTAGCTCTTGGCGTGTACGGACTCCATGAACGCGATGTTCGTGTACACCGCTTCCTCATGAGGTGTCAGGGCATCGGGAATCAGGCTGACGGCACCGACGGTTCCCTGAATCGTGTCCAGCAGCGTAAGCCCCGTGAACACCCTCATGGTCAACTGCTGCTCCTGCGGCGTCAGCGTTGCCCAGGACTGCACGTCGTTGGACAGCGGGATCTTCTCTGGCAGCCAGAAGTTGTTGACCAGCCGGTTCCAGACCTCAACATCTTTCTCATCCTGGATACGGTTCCAGTTGATGGCATCAACGTGGCTAACCAGTTTCAACTTTTCGGTCATGGCTACTTACCTCTCAAAAAATGTATGGGTGGAGCTGAAGCGGGGGAAGTTACAGCATGCAGCTGACACAACCCTCAACTTCAGTCCCCTCCAGGGCCAGCTGCCGCAGGCGAATGTAGTAGAGGGTCTTGATTCCCTTCCGCCATGCATAGATCTGGGCCCTATTGATGTCACGCGTGGTTGCCGTGTCCTTGAAGAACAGCGTCAGCGACAGGCCTTGATCAACATGCTGCGTAGCGGCGGCGTAAGTATCAATGATCTTCTCGTACCCGATTTCGTACGCGTCCTGATAATAATCCACGTTGTCATTTGTTAAGTACGGGGCCGGGTAATAGACGCGGCCGATCTTGCCCTCTTTACGGATCTCGATCCGCGCGGCAACAGGATGGATCGACGACGTCGAGTTGTTGATGTAGCTGATCGAGCCTGTTGGCGGCACCGCCTGAAGGTTCTGGTTGTAGATTCCGTGCTTCATGACGGATTCCTTCAGCTCGCGCCAATCATCCTGAGTGGGGATGTGCAGACCCTCGAAGAGTTCTTTGACGCGCTCCGTCTGGGGCACCCACTCGTTATCCGTGTACTTGTCGAAGAACTCACCCGAGGCGTACGTGGACTTCTCGAAACCGCCAAACGTTTGTCCGGTCTCCATCGCCAGGAGATTGGATGCACGAACGCAATGGTAGAGGACCGTATAGAAGTAAATATTCGTGAAGTCCAGACCCTCTTCGGAGCCGTAATGGACACGCTCCCGCGCCAGAAAACCATGCAGGTTCATCTGGCCCAGACCGATGGCGTGAGACTGCTCATTGCCCTTGGCGATCGAGGGAACCGAGGTGATGTTGGACATCACGGATACGGCTGACAATGACCGGATGGCCGTCTCTATGGTGGATCCGAAGTCCGGTGAGTCCATGGTCTTCGCGATATTGAGCGAACCCAGATTGCACGAGATGTCCTTGCCTATATCGGCGTAGGAAAGATCGTCGTTATAGGTGGTTGGCTGCGAAACCTGCAAGATCTCAGAACACAGGTTGGACATGATGATCTTGCCGTCGATCGGGTTGGCCCGGTTCACCGTGTCCTCGAACATGATGTACGGGTAGCCCGATTCAAACTGGATCTCCGCCAGCGTCTGGAAGAATTCACGCGCCTTGATCTTAGACTTCTTGATCCGCGAATCATCCACCATTTCGTAATACTTCTCAGTCACAGAAATATCGGAGAAAGGAACGCCATAGACCTTTTCGACGTCGTACGGCGAGAAGAGGTACATGTCCTCGTCAGTCTTGGCGAGCTCGAAAGTAATGTCCGGAATGACCACGCCTAGGGAGAGCGTCTTGATACGGACCTTCTCATCCGCGTTCTCGCGCTTGGTGTCGAGGAAGCGGTTAATATCCGGGTGGTGCGCATGCAGGTAGACAGCCCCGGCGCCCTGTCGTGCGCCGAGCTGGTTTGCGTACGAGAAGCTGTCTTCGAGTAGCTTCATGACAGGGATGACACCGGAGGACTGGTTCTCGATCTGTTTGATCGGGGCACCGACCTCGCGGATGTTTGTCAGGGCAAAGGCGACGCCGCCGCCGCGCTTGGACAGCTGCAGTGCCGAGTTGATGGACCGGCCGATCGATTCCATGTTGTCTTCGATACGCAACAGGAAGCATGAAACCAGCTCACCGCGCTGCTTCTTTCCCGCATTGAGGAAGGTGGGCGTTGCGGGTTGGAACCGGCCTTCGACAATCTCGTCCACCATACGGGTAGCGAGATCCTCATCCCCACCGGCCAGGTGCAGCGCCACCATGCACACACGGTCTTCATAACGTTCTAGGAAGCGCTTGCCGTCGAAAGTTTTCAGCGTATATGAGGTATAAAACTTGAAAGCGCCAAGGAACGTCTCAAACCGGAACTTCTTCTTGTACGCGTGAGCATAAAGGTCGCGGATGAAGTTCATGGTGTACTGATCCAGCGTCTCGCGCTCGTAGTACTCGTTCTTGACGAGGTAGTCGAGTTTTTCCTCCAGATCGTGGAAGAAGACAGTGTTGTTGTTGACGTGCTGGAGGAAGTACTGGTGTGCTGCCTCGCGGTCCGCCTCGAACTGGATTTCGCCGTCGGAACCGTAGAGGTTCAACATGGCGTTCAGCTCGTGGTACCCGAGCCCCTTGTAGGCGTCCGGCAACGGAGTCTCCCCACCGACGTTGATCATTTCTGGTTCTGCCACTGTTGTGTCCAAAACTTTTCCAATCCCTTGTTTACACGGTCCACATCCTCAGATGTGCCCATCAGTTCAAATTTATAGAGGACGGGGACGCTGCATTTTGCGGCCACTACATCGGCCGCCCGACAGTAGGTTTCCCCGAAGTTTGTGTTGCCGGCGCCTATAACTCCGCGAAGCAATATCCGGTTTGATTCGACGTTGAGGAACTTGATGACTTGCCTGGGCACGGCCCCTTTGCCGGAGACTCCCCCGTATGTGGGAAGTACAAGGACGAAGGGGCGCGAGGCGAGCAGAGTTGATTCACGCGTAAAAACCGGTATACGTGCCATGGACACATCGAGTTTTCGGACAAATCTGTGGGTGTTCTCTGAAACTGACGAAAAGTAAATGAGAGAAGACCTCGTCACCGACGCGAGATCCTCGTTGACCTCTGCGCTGCGTTCATTAATGAGTTCAGCTTTCATCAGACCCAGCTCCGGAGGACTACGTCAGGCTATGCGACGGATGTGGCCGCGCTGAGGCCGAGGGAATCGATTTTGTCCGGGCGGAAGCCTGACCAATGATCCTGCTCAGTGACCACAACGGGTGCTTGCATGTACCCCAATGCGCGCACCTGCTCAAGCGCCTCCGGGTCCTGGGAAATGTCTACGCTGCGGTAGGTGATTCCCTTCCTGTCCAGCGCGCGGTAAGTAGCGTTGCACTGCACACACGCTGGTTTCGTGTAGACCGTAACAGTCATGTCGTTCTCCCCTTGTGAAGTCACTGATTTTTGGGTTGCGCCGAAAGCCTAAACAACGCGTTTGCCGTATTTCCAAAAGGCGAAAATCGTTGTCCTGAAACCGGTTCCGCAAGCAACCGTTTGCATACCTAGATACTACATCTAGTGCATGCCATCATCCGGAACCCCAAGATGATGTATTACACGTATGTCATTCCCGCCGGTGATCGTCCACAAGAAATCCACAGGCATGAGTGCCCAGAAACCGCGTGAACAGCACGTTCTGAGCGCCTCGTCCACAACCTGTGGACCACGTTGCGCACAGGTAAATAACTTAAAGTCATGACCGTGTCGGATCCACCCCGGCGTGTCGCCACTACGTCAGCCGGAGACACTACTGCATCAAAAAAGGACGGGTACCAGCTATCACCGGTACCCGTCCTATCCCACGTAAATTACTTAGTCACGGCCACACGGGCCCGTGATACCAGCGAGCCGGTAGACGAACGCCGCCATCGCTTCCCTACTTGTTCCTTCCAGCCTGTGATATATGCCATCAGGGTAGCCGGTCGTGACACCGACATCCTTGAGCCAGGAGATTTCATGGTGGAACTGATCCCACGTCGGCACGTCTCCGAACGGGCGGGAATCAGGTGCCTCATAGGTACGGGCTGATTCCACATCACAGACATCGCCAGCGAACCGTTTCATGAAGGCTGCCATTGCGTCTCGGTTGACCGGAGTAACTGGACGGAAGGTTTTGTCGTGGTACCCATTGGTGAGTCCAACTGATTCCATCCAGGAAATCTCTTTGTAGAACAGGTTGTTAGTCGGTACATCCTTAAACGGTGACACCTTCGGCGCATCGAACGTGGGTTCGCCAGCCAGCCTGTAGAGGAAGGCCGCCATCGCGTCCCGGTTGACCTTCACCAACGGCCGGTATGTTCCATCCGGGTAGCCCGTCGTCAGAACCTGATCCGACATCCAGTTGATCTGTTCCTCGAACTTCGTACCGGGAATGTCACGAAAACGTGGCCCCGGCGTCGGCGTCGGAGTGGCCGTCGCGGTCGGGGCCGGCGTCGGCGTCGGAGTGGCCGTCGCGGTCGGGGTCGGCGTCGGCGTCGGTGTCGGAGTCGGTTCCGAACCCTCGCCCGAATCGATGACTACAGAGGTTGAACCCGGATGATCACCGTAGGTGATCATGCCTTGGTACGTCGTGTTTGGATCGAGGTCTTTCCACGAAATATCGAATTCTGTAGCCTCCCCCTTCTTCACATTGACTTCTGTTGGGGTTACCGTCAGCGGGTGTTCGCTCGCGCCGTCCGTCACCAACATGGTCGACAGGTCAAAGGGAACGGTCATACCCGAGCCCATGCTCCACGCGTAGATATTGAACCGGTATGTTCCTGCCGCGGGGTCTTCCAGAACAAGCTTTTCATCGTCGGCAGCAGATGCCCCGTCGTTGAAAAATTCTGCCCAGAACTTGCCGGACTCAGCCATCCTGAACCCGTAAAAGTCCAGGTCAGCCCCTTCGATAAGCCCGTCGAGTGTCACTGTGAGTTGCGATACCCCCTCCGGAACCTCCATGGAGAAACTCAGTGTTTCCTCCGTTGAGGCAAGCTCACCGCTGTGTTCGCTCTCAGGAGCGCTCGTATCACCTTCAACCGGGAAGCTGAAGCGCCCAGAGACAGGGTATCCGTCAGTGGCAGCGAAAGCTTTGGCGCTGAACAAGCCAGCAACCTCAGGAACCACCACACCGTCAGCACCAGCAGTGATCCCGACCGTCGCGGATCCGTTCGTACCAGTGGCCGCAATAGACTCCGGAACAATCAATGCACTGGGCTTCACTGCGAGCGGCATGCGAACGTTGCGCGCGTTGTCACCTTCCAGCGTCAGGTATCCGGTAGAGAATTCATTCACGGGTGCGGTGGTGTGGGCGAAGGCGATGGTGAAGAACTTTTCCTGCCCGGCCTTATCGAAGGTCAGAGGTGACGGGCTAACGGTGACGTCGAATCCCGGCAGGTCAGCACTGGCTGTATACGTTCCGGCCTCGGTGGCCTGGACCGTTCTGGTGATTTCTCGGACGCCGGCCATCGATCCGACGGCGATGGAGGGAAGGTTCAGATCCGTTCCGTTGATCGGTTCGGCGCCCGTATTGAATCCTGCCCATTTCAGGTAGCCGTCCCAGTCCGCTATCCCCGCGGGGAAGTACAGCCCGGGGTTGAGGAACTCTTCGGGGTTGACCTGCCCGGCACGCTGCGCGAAGACGTCCTGGGTGGACTCGCCGGCCTCGTTGACGAGGTCATAGGCGCTGGTCATCAGGGCCGATTTCACTTCGGCAGGCGATGCGTTCGGCTTGTTTCCCAGATAGAGAGCGCCGAGACCTGCGACGTGAGGTGACGCCATCGAGGTTCCCGACATGAAGACGTGCTGGGATTCAGCATCCGCAGCGTTCGCCCCAGCAGCGAGAACTCCTGTACCAGGGGCCCCGACGTCGGGCTTGAGCAGGTTCTGCCCATCCACGGTGATTGGTCCCCGACTGGACGAGGGAGCGATCTGCGGTGCTGGGATATCGAGTGGAGTTTCAGGTTCTGCCACGAACGCCGCCGTGGCGCCGGCGGTTGCCGCATACGTTTTGACCGCGTCATAGTAGTCCACTTCAAGGTGGACGGTTGGGACAGCGAATCCAATCGCATGAATGCCGGTTGATCCCCCGGGAGCGTTGATCATGACCATGCCTATTCCACCGGCGCGCTTGACCTCAGCGGCCTTTTCAACCAGCGCCACTGCACCACGGTCGCAGACAACGATGGTTCCTGTAGCCTTTGCAGAATCCAGTGATTTGGCGGCGCAGAGCTCCGGAGCTTCCACTCCAACGGAACCGACGACGGCGGCATTGACGAGCGATGTTGAGGGTACCCCGTCAAGGGGTACACTCACCGATGCGCCGGTGATGCTAGTACCGTCGCCCAGATTAACACCGGACTGCGGGGTGGTATACGTGGTGTTGGCTACGGTGGTAATCCATGGTGATGCGTTGTCCAGTGTTGAGGCACCGGGTCCGGAGTTACCGGCTGCCACGGCTACAAAGATTCCTGCATTTGCGGCGGCGAGAAATGCCCTGTCCGTGATCTCGACGGTGCTGCTGGCTGCAGCACCACCCATGGAGTAGTTGAGGACATCGACGCCGTCCTCCACCGCTGCATCGATGGCGCCCAGGATGTCCAGCATGCTGCATCCTGCGGAGTCGATTCCCGTCCAGCACGCCTTGTAGGCAGCGATTTTAGCTGCCGGCGCGACGCCGGAAATCTTCTGGACAGCGCCATTATCGAGTACCGCGTCTACGCCGAAGTTCCCGGCTGCAGTGCTGGCGGTGTGCGAGCCGTGACCGCTTCCGTCCCGGGGCGACTCGTACTCACCGGCGTCGACTGGTGCGATCTTGCCCACGCCGTATCCACCGACGAAATACCGGGCTGTGATGAGTTTCGTGTTGCAGTCATCAGCCGTGAACTGCACGCCGGTCTCACACGCACCAGAGAATGTTCCGCCGTCGGATTTCTCGAAGACTATGGAGTCTCCGTCAAGATGAGGGACTGCGCCGGGATCACTTGTCAGAGGCGCACCCGCAAACGAAGGATTCTCGGGAGCGATTCCGCTGTCAATAACTCCCACGACAATGCCTTTGCCAGCATTGTCGACGCCGCCCAGGCTCTCCTAGACCCCGCCTTTACCGTTGGCGTCATCACCTAGTCCCAGAAAATCGGTAGTTGAACGCTGCAGTTGAAGCATCGCGTCAGGTTCAAGACCGGCAACATTCTCGTTGGCGGCCAGGCGGGCGGCTTGGTCTGCCGTCAATTCCGCCGCGAAACCATTGGTTGCCATTGTGTAGTGGTACAGCGGGGCCACTCCCACGGCGGCTGCGACGCTGCTCTGCTTTTTCTCCAGAAACGCCGAGTAGCTCACGACCGGAACGGAACTGGCCTCGAGGACCTTACCGTTCGCGGGCGCAGTTGCCGCCATACCGTTGATTCCGCCATCGTAGGTGCTGACCGCTGGGGACTTCAGCGTGATGAGGTACTTTCCGGCGGCGAACGCGGACGCACCTGAAACGTCATCGGGCAGGATCGTTCCCGGTGCGGCCTGGGCTGCACCGGCAAGGCTAGCCACCGTCATGGACAACGCCGCCACTGCGGCAAGTGTCCGCAACGATCGGGTTCTGGTGCGCCGGTCAGGACGCAAGGGCATGTGCTCGTTCACAATTCTCTATTGATTCGTAAGACGAGTTCGGCTCCTGACGAGGAGCGACTCCTAATATCTACCGCCATGCCGGATCGTGTGATCCACAATACATAACGCTCGTCAGTCTAAGGTGGATACAGCAGCATGGGACCAAATTTTGTGGACGGACTACGCTGAACTACTGAAGCTCAGGGAAAGGAACACTGGTGGTAAATCCGATTCACCTGCGTACGCTGCTTGAAGTCATCCGTTCCGGCTCGTTCGCCGCCGCAGCAAACCGCCTGGGATACACCGCATCAGCTGTATCCCAGCAGATGTCCGCGCTCGAGCGTGACAGCGGCGTCCGCCTCTTTGAACGGGCGGCCAGAAGCATTGCGCCCACGGAAGCCGCCGTCGTCATGGCCCGCCACGCCGCGAAGGTCCTCACCGACCTTGACGCCCTGATGGCAGCAACCACCCGAACAGAACAGGGCACCTCACAGGAACTTCGGCTAGGCATCTTTCCGTCCCTGGCCACCTATGCACTCCCCCGACTTCTGCGAGCCCCAGAATGGCGCGACCTCGGCATCAATCTGAAGGTATACGTTGCCGAACCGTCGCAAACCATTCAGGGGCTGCGCTCGGGTGGTGAACTTGACGTCGCCCTTGTCTATCAGGTGGGACAGGGCGGGCTCGCCTGGCCCTCCAGCGTGAGCCGGCAGTGGATTGGCGACGATAATTTCAGGGTAGTCCTCCCGGAATCCTGGGGAATCCGCCCGGGCTCAGAGGTTACAGCGGCGCAACTGAGCGATATGCCATGGATAGTTCACCACCCAGGCACCAGCGACGCCGCCGTCATTGAACGGCTCTTTGCCAGCTGCAACCTCCACCCACGTGTGGTCTCGTACTGCGACGATTTCAACGCGTGTCTGGAAATGGCATCGGCCGGCCTCGGTGCGTCGCTGGTGCCCGAACTTGCCATGGTTCACAAAACCGAGGGCGTGGTGGTCCTCGATGTTCCGGAGATCCGTCTGGCCCGCAGCATTTTTGCTCTACTCATCAATGACAAGCAGACGGCGCGTGTCCGCCTCTTCATGGACCGGCTGGCCGATGTGCTGCGGGAGCAGAGCATAGCGCCCCGCCACGGTCCACTCAAACGCTAGCGCCCATCCTTTCCCGGATCTGAGAAACCGCTTCGACAAGGTTCGCCAAGGATGCCGTCGTCTCGGCATAGCCCCGCGTTTTGAGACCGCAGTCTGGATTGACCCACAGTTGACGTTCCGGCAGGTTCTGGACAGCAGTCTCGAGCAGACTGGCGATTTCCTCCGCCTCTGGGATTCTTGGAGAGTGAATGTCATACACGCCAGGGCCTACACCACGCCCGTAACCATGCGCGGCCAGGTCAGCGACCACCTCCATTCGCGAGCGCGCGGCCTCGATACTGGTCACGTCGGCGTCGAGCGCATCGATCGCGCCGATGATCTGACCGAACTCTGAGTAGCACAAATGGGTATGGATCTGCGTGCGGTCCCCCGCTCCGGAGGTAGCCAAGCGGAAGGCCTTGACTGACCAGTCCAGGTACTCGGCCCTGTCGACTTCCCGCAGTGGCAGAAGTTCGCGCAGCGCAGGTTCGTCCACCTGAATGATGGGGGTGCCTACATCCTCAAGGTCGGCAATTTCATCACGCAGGGCAAGAGCGACCTGCCTGGCAGTTTCATCGAGGGACTGATCATCGCGGACAAACGACCAAGCGAGGATGGTTACGGGGCCAGTGAGCATACCCTTGACCGGTTTGGTGGAGAGCGATTGTGCGTATTGGGTCCACTCCACGGTAATCGGTGTCGGACGGTGAACGTCGCCCCAGAGAATCGACGGCCGTGTGCAGCGGCTGCCATAAGACTGGACCCAGCCGTATTCGGTGACAGCGAATCCGTCCAGGTTCTCGGCGAAGTACTGAACCATGTCGTTGCGCTCGGGTTCGCCATGCACGAGAACGTCCAGTCCGAGGTTGTCCTGAAGTTCAATGACGCTGCGGATTTCTTCCTTCATGATCGCTGTGTACGCCGAGAGCGCGATACGGCCGTTTTTTACTCTGGCTCGTGCCGACCGGACAGCGGGTGTCTGCGGAAAGGAACCGATGGTGGTGGTCGGCAAGAGAGGGAGCCGGAGCGCTTTCGTTTGGACCAGCTGTCTCAGTGGGTAGGGCGAACGGGTGAAGTCCGCGGGTGCCAGGGCCGCTATACGGGCTCGGACATCGGTTCTGCGTACTCCGTCAGCGGTGGAGCGTTCGCCGAGGATCCTGTCAGATTCATTGATTTCTTGATCGATTGCGTGCGGGTTGCCGACCAGCCGCGCCAGAGTGAGCGTCTCGTCCACCTTCTGGTCCGCGAATGCCAGCCACGTCCGTAAGCGAGGAGGGAGCCCGCTCTCATCCTCGACGTCGTGGGGTACATGCTGCAAGGACGTTGACGTCGACACGGACAGATTCCGGGTTACCGCCTCCAACCGCGCCAGTCGGCGTGCGCCCAACGACAGATCGGCCTTCCAGACGTTGTGCCCGTCCACGAGCCCGGCGACGAGCACCGTCTCGCCTAGTTCTGCCAGGTCATCTGTGGAGGGAAGCCCGCCCTTGAAAATATCCAGATGCAGCGCATCAATAGCAGTACCGGCCAGAGCTGGCAGCAAGGGTCCAAGCGATCCGTAGGAGGTTGTGACCAGCAGTTTCGGTCGCTGCTGACACGCCGCGAGCCTGGTATAAACGGACGTCGTCACGGTGGCCAGTTCTTCCGGTGAAATGCGTTGGTCCGCGGTCAATGCGGGTTCTTCAAGCTGCACCCACTGTGCTCCGGCGGTCTTCAATCGTTCCAGAAGTTCTCCATACAACGGGAGAAGATCGTCGAGCCTTTCCAGGGGGTCAAACCCCTCAGGGGCGGAAGAGCATGCCTTGCTCAAAAGCAGGAACGTCACGGGCCCGATCAGGACCGGCCTCGTGGTGAACCCGGACTCGAGGGCCTCTACGAAGGTGTCCTCTATCCATCGGTTGGCCAGGCGGAATGGTGTCGCGGGACCGATCTCGGGAACCAGGTAGTGATAGTTGGAGTCAAACCACTTGGTCATTTCCAGCGGCGCGCGCTTACTGTCCCCGCGTGCCAGCGTGAAGTATGCGTCCAGCCCCAGCGTGCCGTCGTCGAACAGGTCGGAAAAGCGCTCAGGGACAGCGCCCAACGCGACGGCTGTGTCGAGCACCTGATCGTAGTAGGAAAACGTGGCGGGTATGGATGAGTCGTGCGGCCCCAGACCGCGGCGGACCAGATGACGATAGGTATCGAGACGCAACTGCGTAGCTACTCTGTGGAGCTCCGGTGCATCAGTGGTTCCATCCCAGTAGGCTTCCACTGCTCGTTTGAGCTCCCGACGCCGGCCAATGCGGGGGTAGCCGTTGATCGTTGCTGTGGGGAATTCGTGGCTCATGGTCGTGTACCTGTCTGTGTAGTGGTTTTTTGCCTGCGCGTCGTTGCCGTGTGCGGACGCTTGAGATCGAGCTGTTCCAGTACCTCTAACGCGGCAGAATGTTCGTTGAACGTGTAGAGATGGAGCCCCGGGGCGCCAGAGTCTAAAACATCACTGATGAGATCGACGGTGGCGCGTATCCCCATTCGCTGCTGGTCGCCCCGGTCCCCCGCGCTGATGAGCTGGTCCCGGAGTTTTTGATCCATTTCCAGCCCAGCGAGCTCAACCAATCGGTCGAGCCGGCGGACGTTGGTCAATGGCATGATGCCGGGAATGATGGGGATGACCACGCCCGCGCGACGGGCGGCGGAGACAAGGCTTTTGTACTGCCCGGGTTGGAAGAACACCTGCGTAATGGCAAAGTCCGCTCCCGACCCCTGTTTTGCCAACAGGACCTCGATGTCGTGGCTGAAACTTGGCGATTCCGGATGCTTGACGGGATAGGCAGCGACACCGACTGCCAGCCGCCCGGCGCAGAGTTCCGCGGCACGGCGTCGCTCTACCTGCCGGATAAGCTCCACCAGCTGCTGGGCATACCGCAGGCCATGACTCGGCGTCTGTTCGTCGTCCATCCGGTCCCCACGCAGGGCGAGAACTCCCCTGACACCACTGGTGATGAGCTCATCAACTATTCCTGCGAGCGTTGTCCGGTCTGCTCCGGTGCAGGTCAGATGCGCCAATGGTTTCAATGTCGTTTCATGGCGCAGCCGGTCAAGGAGGCCGACGGCGATGTCTCGGTTGGACCCAGATGATCCGTAGGTGACGGAGACAAAATCCGGTGCCGTGGTTTCGAGTCGGCGGATGGTGTCCCAGAGATGTGTATTGGCTGTGGTGTTCCGTGGCGGATAGAGCTCATAGGAGAGCGCCAGGTAGCTGACTGATGCTTGGTCCAGGCCTTCTGGAGGTGATTTCGGGTATGGCGGTGCCAGAGTCGGTGGAGACATGTTTTTGTCCTTGGTGTGGGCCGAGCGGTTCCGATGCGGGCGTGACGCGAATAGCGCCGAGCGCACTGAAACCGATTCGGTATTGGCTGTATGGAAAGGCGCAAGAGTTTTTTGGCGTGCGACCGCACCACCACATTTATCCTGCGCGTGCATCAAATGTCAGGCCCACATGGGGGCACCCACACCTTCGTCAGAGAAGGTCGCTGACCCGTTACCTTGGTAACTGTTGAGAACGCTATCGGGGGTTGATAGCAGGTTCAAATTTTTTGGTCACAGATTACGCCAACATGACGTACCTAGGGGGGTGCCCCTATCTGCTTCGTCAAGGGTTTTGCTGGGTAGTTCCAGATTTCATTCGATGCAGATTCTAGGCATGGCGAGGCGGACCCTCTTGGCTGGATATCGTTGCCAATCGGGCCAGGCGAGGTCTCGTATCAGGCTGCCAGTGCTACCCGTTCCTGGTAGATGGTCCCGTCGCGCAGCATCGCGAACAGGACATTGCAGCGGCGTCTGGCCAAGGCGATAACGGCTTGGTTGTGTCTCTTGCCTTCGGCGCGTTTGCGATCGTAGTAGGCCCGACAGACAGGGTCATGCAGGGACGCGAATGCTGAGAGGAACAGTGCCCGTTTCAGGATCTTGTTGCCTCTGCGCGAGGAGTGATCTCCGCGAATGGAAGTACCCGATCTCCAGGTCACCGGGGCGAGCCCGGCATAGGAACCCAGATGCCCGGCGGTCTTGAAGTCCTTGCCCGTGACCTCGGTGAGGATCCTGGCTTCTGTCCTGACGCCGACCGCCGGTAGAGACGTCAGGAGGACGTGAAGAGGGTGAGCCTCCACGATGGCCTCGACCTGTTCCAGGACTTCGGCGCGGGCGGTGCGGGTTTGCGCGAGGGACTTGGCGAGCTGCGGCAGCACAATCGCGGCTGCGTTGGTGCCCGAGACGACGACGCTCTGCTCGTCAAGGGCCGCGAAGACCTCGGCTGCCCAGCGTTTACCAGCCCGTGGCGCGTGCTTGCGCAGCAGGGTTTCGACCCTCGCGTGGCCGGCCTTGCGCAGTGCTGCGGGGGTTGGATATTTGGCCAGCAGTTCAGGCATCGCCTGATGGGCAAGGTGCGGGCCGATGACCCGTTCCAGGGCCGGGTGGATCTGTGTGAGCAGGCCACGGATCCGGTTGGAGGAGGCGGTGGCTTGCTTGGCTAGATCATCGTCGAAACCGCAAAGCATCGATAGCTCCGCAACCTGCTCATCGGCAACTTTCACCGAGCGCAGGGTATGGGGCATCGTGCGTGCTGCTTCAGCAATTATGAATGAGTCTCGAGCATCCGTCTTAGCCTCGCCGGGGTGCAGGTCAGCGATGCGGCGCATCGCTAGTCCGGGAAGGTATCCGACCAGGATGCCTTCGGCCTGGGCCACGGCGACCGGCAAGGCGCCGATGGTCGCCGGCTGGTCGACCACGAACAGCGCGCGGCCGTGCTTGGCAAGGGAGCAGATGATTTCCTTGAGTTTGGCTTCATCCTGGGGCAGGGCCTTGTCCAGGAGCTTCTTTCCCGCCCGATTCAGGGCAACTGCGTGGTGGTCGGTCTCGCCGACGTCGACACCGATGAAAACATCGATGAGTTCATGTTCGTTAATCAATGCCAAACCTCCGAAAACCTTGGTCGTGCCCACGGATGTGACGGTGCTGGCATGTCCTACGGCTCCAAGGCTCGGCATCCACGTTACGGCCGATCTCGACAGTGTTTCCCGCCCTAATCCGGCCCCTATTAGCGATATCCCTGGCGCCTATCGGTCACCGGTGACAGCACCCCCCGGATCATCGATGACTGGGGGAATTAATCATGCCGGGACCGACAGGCCAGCAACCCCAATTCTTGCTCACTGAGGGGCTACTAAAAAGGTAACGGGGGTTACCATCCAACCCGTGGTGGTGCGTCTCCGCTGCGTCCTGGAGCTGTTCGTGGCGGCGGGTGTCTTCACGCAGCTGCGCCGAATCCCTTTTTTGCTGTTGGATTTTTTTGAGCTTGCCCGTTGATTCCTCGGGTTCGGCTTTCGGTGGTTGAGCTGTGGTCTCTGCCGGGTTGTTCTTGGTTGGTGTGTTCTGTTCTAAACGCTTCCGTGCAGATTCGAGTTTCTTGCCGGCTTCAGCGTTGTCCTTCTGAAAGCAGCGCTCGGGTGTGGCTTCGATGACCTCTAGTTCGCGGGTATAGGCGCTGTGTTCTCGACTGGAGTGCTGATCGCCCATCGATTCCAGGCTGAGAACGAGGTTGGTGCGGACTCTGCACTCGAATGGCCCACTGGCGTGGTTCAGCGCTGATTCAAAATTCTCAACGGCCTCAGTGTGGTGGGAGTTGTCCGCGCTGGAAATAGCGTCCTCACCGGTGTCCGGGTCCGTGATGTAATCCCCTGGTTGAGTTTCGCCGGCACCATAATTCTGCAGCATGGGCCCGCCGTCCGGTGTCCCCTAGCCGAGGACGGCCCCTCCGGTAACCAGGGAACCCACGACGTCGAAGCGTTCCGGAGGACTGCTGGTCGTATGTTCGCCATCGCCCAGATAGTAGACAAGCCGGGCCCGGTCCGGTCTCCGCTCGTAAGCAGCCGAGAGTGAGTCCCGTAGCAAATCCCTGCCCCGTGACACGCTGCTGCCCTGAGAGTAGAAGGCGATCTCCGGTTCCGTCGTGTCCACGAGGATGAACACGTCTACGTCGGCTGCCGCCGCCGGCCCGGTATCGGCATCGCCCACTCCCGGACGTAGGAGGGCAAGCGCCACGAGGACTGCGATTCCCGCCCGCACCAGCCAAGCTCCCGACCGCAAACGGCGCTGCCGGCGCGCCAGCATCCACTGAAGCAGCGCGAACCCGAGCATCAAAAGCACCATCGCGAGCAACACCGGCCATCCGCTGCCAGGATCCAGACTCACCGTTCCGCCCTCCACACCAGCACCAGCACCAGCACCAGCACCAGCACCAGCACCAGCACCATGAAGAAGTCTTGGCCACAGCATGAGAATCATTGACCAGGTAGTACCTGCCGCCCGTGCCCTCAACAGACTCCTGCATCTCCATCGATTCGGCATTACCTCGGGACTGCATTTCCCGTTGGTCGCCATTGATGCCATAGACCCGGATTCCCCGCTCCAGGGCAAGAGCAGCAGCTTCGGGGAGAGTGAAAAGTGACTTACCGGTCAGTTGATTGTCAGTGGCCAGGATGACTGAACGCGAGCGCTCCTGTTCCGGCAGGTCAAAGGACGTGAGGCAGGAGGCAAGGCCATCGCCGATCAGAGACGTTCCCGTTCCGCCATAGGTTCCCGCGAAGTAGCGGTAGCTGTCCTTGGAGTGGGTGAGCGCATCGTGGGCTTTGTCTAGCTGTTGCTGGATATACACGTCATTGTCGGTCAGCGGAAATACTTGGACGGCGGCGCTGTCGAAGATCACCAGGCCCACTCGTGAGGATCGCCAAAATCCGTTGGCGTATCGAGCACGACTACCGCGAACTGAAAACCGGCCTCGGCCTGGACCACTTCGAAGGCCGGACCTGGCTCGGCTGGCACCACCACGCCACCCTCGTCACCGCAGCCCATCTGTTCATCACCACACTGCGCCTAACGCGCCCAAAAGCGCCTGGGGCAGCCTGAGTCTCAACGGTATCCTCCGCGAGCTCCAACACCTCGTCGCCGTCAGGACCGGATACTGCCCCTACTGCCACCCACGAACACCAACCTAACTAAGTACTGCTAGGCGCCGCGGACAAAGAGGTGGCTTCCCTGTCGGACCCGACAGGGAAGCCGACAAACGCCGCGACGTCGTCGATTACTCCTTCAACACCTTCAAGCAATGGCGAGGACTCGCTATACGATACGCAAATTCGACCTCACCTATGGCGGCGGAGTCGTCCTCCGCACCATCACCATCTGGCTCAAGGAATTAGGAGACACAGGTTGGGTCCCTTGGTGCTGGAACAGGACGATTCCCTGGCCGCCGCTGACCGGCGCATCATTCCCGCACAGCTACGTGTCCACGACAACAGAGGCCTGCGGTACACGCATATACGCCGTAACGAGGAGCCCCTGCTGTGGGCCGGCGACGTCGTCGCGTGGTGCTTCCAAAACGGCGGACCCTGGGGGCAGGCCTCGAACCAATGACTGCCTCGCCGCGGTCTGAGTTCCACCGACCAGCGGAGCACCCGACGGGCTTCCACCAGGACCGATGGACGTCCGATAAGCCGATCCCCTTATGCAGTGCGTTGTCCCTCCCCTTTCGGGCTATTCCCAACGTCGAACAGCGGCCCGTACGATGAAACTTAGGTCGCTTTGAGAGGAGCGCAGGTGGTACTCAGCGATGCTGACCATAAAGATTCCAAGTCCATCGCAGGACCAGTGAAACAACGACTTCGATGGCCACTTGCTATATGCATTCTCCTCATTGGAGCGGCCAATGGTGTTCTGATCTTGGTTTCGGCGCCGGTTTGGGCAAGGCTGATTCCGGTCTGGGTCGGTTTGGTCATTCTGATCGCCCTGCTGGCGGTAATACTGAGCCAACATGCCAAACGGAGCGGTATACAGCGGCGGGGGTCCGAGGAGAAGTCGTATTGGGGGTGACCAACGTGGATGGGGCTGCATCCAAACGTCGAAAGTGTGTTGCTCTGAGGGATGGCAGATTCTGGCGGTCAACCGGAGCTGCCGTGCCGCTCACCCCTGGACCGGTTCCGCCGCAGGTGGCCCTGCCAGGGAGTCTTGGTCTCCGGGGAGTGGGCCATGCACGACCTATACCGGGCAGTGAGATCGTTCGGCAACCGCGGAACTGACCGAGCCTAGATGCAGTCCCGTGAAGCCACCGTGACCCCGGCTTCCGACCACGACCATCGAAGCGTTCTTACTCTCCTCGATAAGTACCTGCGCAGCCGAGCCGCACCTGATGACATTTTCCACTGGACGGGGTGGTTCTGCCCCGAAGGCGGATTCCAGTGCCTCGGCAAGTACGCTGCTGGCGATCTCATCCGGATGCCAATCAACAGGGACATAAGCATCAAACGTCATCGGATACTGCCACACCGCGACGGCGCGCAGTGAGCTGCCAGCCAGTGGAACAAGATGAGCAGCCCACCGTAAAGCGGCAATTGACGATGCGGACCCATCAACCCCCACCACGATAGTGCCCTTACCTGTGGTCTCTGTGCCCTCACGCTCCATAAGTACCTCCGTGCATGTAGATGTTGATCAATTCCAGCTTTCACTCAGTCCTAGGCGTTAATCATTACCTTGAGCGCTTTGGTTTCGGCCGCGCGGCTGAACACATCGTAGGCCTCAACGATTTCCGCGAGGTTGAACGTGTGGCTCACGAAGTCTTCCGTGACGATCTTTTTTTGCGCCACCATTTTCAACAATATGTCCAGCGTGTTCGTGTTGACGAGCCCCATGCTGATGTTGATATTTGAGATCCACAGTTCCTGCAACGGCAGTTCCACCGGCTTGCCGTGCACGCCAACATTTGCCACATGTCCGGCGGGTCGAACGATGTCCAAGCACATCGCAAAGGTTTGCGGAATGCCTACCGCCTCGATCGCGACGTCAACGCCGAGCCCGTCGGTCAGGGCCAACACCTGCTGCTTCCAGTCCTTATCACTGGAGACGACCGCATCCGTGGCACCAAGCGCCTTGGCCTTCTCCGTCCGATTAGAGTCCAAGTCAATGGAGATAACCTTGGACGGACCGTACAGCCCGACCGTGGCGATCACCGCAAGGCCGACCGGACCCGCTCCAATCACCGCGACCACGTCGCCAGCCTTGACCTGCCCGTAGCGGACCCCGATTTCATGACCGGTTGGGAGAATGTCTGATAGCAATGTGCCCTGCTGCGGGGACACTTCCTCGGGCAGTAGATAGACCGACGTCTCGCCGAACGGTACGCGCACGTACTCCGCCTGCGTGCCGTCTATCAGGTGGCCGAAGATCCAGCCGATGCCGGGTGCGCCCTCGGCCGCGAGGCAATGTGAGAATACACCCTGTTTGCAGTATCCGCAGTGGCCGCACGCCGAAACGCAGGAGAGGATGATCTGGTCTCCAACTTTCAGAGTGGTCACGGCCGCTCCGACCTCGGTGATCGTGCCCACCCCCTCGTGGCCAAGAATCCTGCCTCGCGTGACGGCAGGAACATCACCCTTTAGAATATGCAGATCGGTTCCGCAGATCGTCGTCGTGTCGATTTTCACGATAATGTCGGTCGGCTCCTTGATGACCGGATCCGGCACATCCTCCCACGACTTTTGATTCGGTCCTTTATAGACGAGTGCTTTCATTTTTATTCGCCATCCTTCATGGGCTGGATATGCTCCGTTATCTCCTCTCATTCTTGCTCCTACGGCTGCGGCTGGCTAGGGTAACGGGGCCGGTTACCCGCCCGCGCCGTTTGCGAGCACTCTGGACCCGCCCCATCGCATCGGCCGCTGGCCGCGGCCAGCGGACTTAAACTTGTCGCACCCACTGGGAAGACGCGTCAGACAGCCGCTATCCCTGGCTGTAGGCGGCGGATTCCTTGGCGCAATGCTGGCCGGAGCCTGGCTGCGGTAATAGGGAAGCGAACCATCTCCTCGCGTGCGCGCCAGCACACGGGGACAGAGAAAGCTCTTCCGCAGATGAGAGCGGGTACTGGGGGTGCGTTTGGGGGTGCAGTCAAGGCGCTCTTCCGTGCGATTGCCGATTTGATTGCCGCGATCTTCAGCATCTAGCCACCGTGTTTCGTGCGCGATGATGGGATGCCCGTTCCTGGTTGAACGGTGCCGTGAAAGTACCAATGCCATGCTGACCCCCTGTAGTTCACTCCTCCGCGTACTGGCCTGTGATCGCTCGTAGCTTGAGGAGGGAGCGGGCGCAGTTCATCCCACTCTTCAGTGCCAAGGTGATCGCGCCACTGGCGCTCAATGCCTTCCTCCTCCTACCCGGCGCTTGCGATGGCGGGATTCTATTGATCGAAGCAACACCTACTTTCAGGGTGGTTCGATATGTATCTCAGTTCCGTATCAGCAACAGGTGTCGGGTTTCTTGCCGCGACCAGGGACGGGCATGGTCTCAAACGCGCCGCCCGGGAAGCGGGCATCAGTGACGACTTCACAGAGGATCACCATGTCCCGTATCGCAGAACGCAAACTGACATTGGACGCTACTAATGCTCCGGCAGGTGTGCTTGGTGCTACCGCACCCTAACGATGCCCTGCAGTCGACGGCCAGGATTCGGCACCTACAGGGTTGCCGGAATGACCTGCCGCACTGCGGGCATCGCGTCGCCGCCGTGGTGCCTCAACGTCAAGTTATTTGTGTAAGTGATGAGCATCTTTTTTAGTTGAGGTATTCGTCGAGTCGTTCCGGGTAGGTGATGGCGAGGTGGCCCAGAGCCTGGGTCCAGCCCGATGTGGCGGCTCCTTCGACGAGGTGGTTTCCAGCGGATTCCTTGTTAGTTTTCCGGCTCTTGCGGCGTTCGGAGGCCCGTTTGTCCTCGATGTTGCAGATCGAGAGTCAGAGCAGTTTCACGGCGGCCTGGTCGTTGGGGATCGACCACGAGTGCTTCACCTTCGGCCTGACAGCCGATGAGGTAGCTTGCCTGGGACAGGTCTTCGTCGTAGATGCGCCCCCGCCAAAACGGACTCGCCACCGCGTTGCGGGAACTAGGAAGACTGGAACGGACCCTCTTCCTGCTGGACTGGCTCCAAAACCCCGGCCTGCGCCGGAAAGTCACCGCCGGACTGAACAAAGGCGAGGCCCGGAACACCCTGGCAAGAGCGGTGTTCTTCAACCGGCTCAGCGAAATACGCGACCATTCCTTCGAACAACAGCGCTACCGTGCCAGCGGACTAAACCTCCTCACGGCAGCCATCGTCCTCTGGAACACCGTCTACCTCGACCGGACCATCACCAACCTGAACAGCGACGGCCCCACCACGGACCCGGACCTCCTGCGGTTCCTCCCTCCCCTGGGCTGGGAACACATCAACCTCACCGGCGACTACACCTGGCCACGCGCCAACCACATCAAACCCGGCAAATACAGGCCACTACGACGATCCGGAAAACCTTAGCGTCGGATATTTCACTTTTTCACAAGCCACCCCTAGGTGCGCGCGGGCAGTTGCTCTCTGGACGCTCGAGACCGGAAGGCAACAAAAAGTCCGGCGCCTGTCAGAAGCACCAGCAGGATCAGCCCCAGGATCAACCCCACCGGCGAGTACTGCTCCGGTGGGAACAGTCCATCCGTTGCGGTACAGGGAAACGAAAGACTCAAGGGGTGCCCCGCCGGTGCTTCTCGAGCAGCGCGATCGCACCCGCCACCAGCTCCGGCGTTCCACTGATGCTCGATGACGCCGTGCCCGTCCTACGCAGCAGGGACTCCATAGCTTCCCGACGGGCATTCTCAGCTACACGGTATTGTGCAACAACTGAGGCACGCAGACGTCCCAGCAAGGCCTCCAGTCGCTCACCCGCTTCGGGCTCATCGGCAATCACCACCAACAGAGTCCGACGACGGATGTGCCGGCTCACATACTCGAGCTGAGTCAGCAACGCTCCTGAGGCATTGTCAACCGAATGAGGGTCGATGTCACTTATAGCGCGGAGCAGCACCTCCAACTGCGTCTCACTACCGTTGAACGGATGGACCGTGGTCGATGTTGCTGGACCCGAGACCATGCCGATGGGATCTCCGTGGCGGATGGCGATATGGCGCAGCACACCGAGTGCATTCTCGGTGGCATCGAGCCGGCTCTCCCCTGCCTCAGTGACGGCAGACATCAGGCAGCCAGTGGGCACCACAAAAAGGACATTGTGGTGTCGCGCCGCAACATAGCGCCGGATCAGTGGGGCGCCGTGTCTGGCCGTCGCTTTCCAGTCAATATCGCGAACCTCATCACCCGGCGCGTAAGCCCGCAGGTCCTCAAAGTCCAGGCTGCGCCCCTTGAACGTCGATCCGTACCCGCCGTCAAGAAGTGCTCTCGATCGTCGATGCGCATGAATGAACACCCGCGACCTGACATCGTTCAGCAGTGTAAGCATGCGTTCAGGGTGTCCGGACGGTGGCCAAGAGGGCGTCCACCACGTCATCCTGTGTGACGCCCGCAGCAACAGCCTCGAATCCGAGAATGATGCGATGCCTCAGGACCCGGTGCGCCAGTTCCTTGATGTCCTCCGGCAGAACATGATCCCGGCCCTGGAGAAGTGCCACACACCGTGCGGCTCGACTGAAGGCGATACTTGCCCGCGGGCTGGCCCCCCACTGCACCATGCGGACAAGCTCAGGGGTCAAGAGCCCTCCGGGATATCTCGTGGCATGAACGAGAGACACAATGTACTCGACCAGCGATGCATCGAGATAGATCCGCGGAACGTCGGCCTGCAGGCGAAGGATTTCATCACGCCCGACCACCGGATCCATGTGGCCCTCCAGCCGGCCATCATGCACCCTGCGTACTACCTCGGCTTCCTCGGCCGCAGAGGGATACTGCAGCCGTTCCTTGAACAGAAACCGGTCCAACTGCGCCTCCGGCAACACGTAGGTCCCCTCCTGCTCGATCGGATTCTGGGTTGCCAGCACCAGGAAAGGCGACGGCATCGGGTAGACGGCACCGCCAATGCTCGTTTGGCGCTCCTGCATCGCTTCGAGCATTGCGCTCTGCGTCTTGGAACTAGACCGGTTGATTTCATCCAACAGGACAATGCTGGCATGCACCGGGCCCAGCTCGGTCTTGAATGTTCCCGTGCCAGCGTTATAAATCTGCGTTCCCACAATGTCGCTGGGCAACAGGTCAGGCGTGCACTGGATCCGGCTGAACGACACCGCAATGGCATCTGCGAGAGTCTGAGCCGCCGTCGTCTTCGCCAGGCCTGGAACGGCTCGTGCATTCATGACTCCCAAAGTAGAGGCTCTCCAGCACCCATAGCCTAACGAACACGCTGACACGGCAACGTTTGCAACCTGCATACTTAGGACATGGCAACCCCTCCCCAAGCGGCATCCACGGCGCGCTGGTTCCGTCAACGGTTCATGCCGTTAGCTACCCACCACAGACTTCTACTGGCCCTGAAATCTGCCCTGGCTGGAGCCCTCGCCTGGTGGGTTGCGCTCCTCATGCCTGGAGTGGCCGCGGAATTCCCGTACTATGCGCCAATCGGCGCCATGGCCGCCATGTACACGACGGTAGGCGGCTCCATCAAACAGGGCATGGAGACACTCGTCGGGCTGGGATTTGGAATCCTCGTGGCGTTCCTCGTCACGCAGGTTGCCGCGCCGAATATGTGGACAGTCGCACTTGTCGTCGGTATCGGCGTCCTGGTTGCCGGACTGCCACGCATGGGTGCGGGCAAAGACCTCATACCGACAGCGGCACTAATCGTCATGCTGCTTGGGGACCAAGACCCCAACGGATTCTCTCTTGGCTACTTCATCCAGATGCTCGTGGGCGTCGCTGTGGGACTCCTGGTCAACTCAACTCTGTTCCCCCCGCTCCACCTCAACGGCGCCGTCAATGGTCTTGCCGAACTGCGATCAACCCTGAGCCTCCAGCTCGACGACATGTCAGCGGCCATTCTGGAATCATGGCCGCCTGAGCACCAGGAGTGGTCCAAACGCGGCGACGGTCTGTCTCAGCTGAGTCGGAAAGTGCACGACGCCGTCGCCCTCGCAGAGGTCAGCCAGAAGGGAAACTTCCGCCGAAAAATTAACAGACGCGATGTCAACGCGGACGTCGATCTGCTCAAAGCCCTCGAACGCACAACATTCCACGTTCAGGATGTTACCGAAATTCTGGCCAGCGCCATTTGGGACAGTCCGGATGAAACCC
Source organism: Arthrobacter roseus (assembly GCF_016907875.1). Taxonomy (NCBI): domain Bacteria; kingdom Bacillati; phylum Actinomycetota; class Actinomycetes; order Micrococcales; family Micrococcaceae; genus Arthrobacter; species Arthrobacter roseus. The sequence continues at coordinate 2,024,337 of NZ_JAFBCU010000001.1, forward strand.
CGGTCAGCCAATCGACAGCAGACCCGTTGTCCAACGCCTTCGCCGCATGTTCGACAGCCATCAGCGAATGGGATCCCGAATCAGAGAGTTACCGCGTAGCCGAGGACGCCGTCCATGAACTCCAGCGGGCACTCAACACAACAGCACGCAAGGACGAAGCCATACAAACCACGGCATCGCTGGCCGTGAGCCTGCGCCGCATGCTCTGGGCCATCAGAACATAATCGACTTAGGGGCTCGTGTCAGCGGCATCTTCGGCATCAGGGACCTCTGGAACTCGGTCACGATCCGAGGCAAGGAATCCCAGATCTTCAAGCTTCTCAGAAATACCCGCGCCGTCCGGCGCGTAAATCCATGGTGCATCCGAACTGTGATCCGCTGTGTCGCTGGACCGGCCACCAGCCAACACCGCTTCTCCAACAGAGAGCTGACGAATCGCCACCGCTGTGACGTTCTCAGGATGGGTGCGGCTGAACTCAGCGTAAATCGCTTCGTCGTGCTGCCCGTCATCTCCTATCAGCAACCACTTGATATCTGGAAACTCGCGAGCCAGCCGTGCCAAAGAAGACCGCTTATGTTCCAGTCCGCTACGGAACCAACGATCGAGGGTTGGGCCCCAATCCGTGAGAAGCAACGGTCCCGCCGGATACAGGTTCCGAGACAAGAACCGCGTTAATGTAGGTGCAACATTCCAGGCGCCCGTGGACAAGTACAACACTGGCGTCCCTCGATGCTGCTGTGTGACTCGCTCCATCATCACAGCCATCCCCGGAGTGGCATTACGTGCGTGCTCATCCACCACAAATGTGTTCCACGCCGCCAATAGTGGACGCGGCAATGCCGTCACCATGACCGTATCGTCAATATCCGAAACGACACCGAATTCCGCGTCATCGGAAATGACAAACACCGTGGACTCAACTGTTGCTGAATCATCTGAGGTCAGTCGTACAGTATTGGCACCGAGTTCCAGCCGAACGGGAATCCGAACATCTATGACTCCCCCGCGGTCCGCGCTGACACGATGGGTTTCACCGGCAACTTCCACTGTGACCGTGGCGTAGCGAATGGGCGGGCTCATGAAGTTGCGCCACCCACGGATTCCCTCCCGGAGAGTTTTCAACGCTTCAGGGCCGTCTTTGCGCACTGATTTGGACAAGACCACACGACCCAGAACACGAATCCACGATGTACTGCCGTAGCCGGTATAGGGCAACACGGTGCGCACATAGCCTTTTGCGAGCGAACGGCGGATCTGCCAAGCTTGCAGAGCGCTTTCAAGCCGAACTGCCAGGTGTTGTGGTTCTTCCGGGCCCTCTACATGGGTCTTAGATTGCATGGGGTCAGTCTTTCACGATTCTGTACCGCACCGCCGAGCGCCGTTGTACCTCAGGGCGGAAGAACGAAAAAACCGCCTCGGATTATCTCATCCGAAGCGGTTTGTCCTTGGTACTGATGGTTCGTGTAAACCAAACCCATCTGGTGGAGCTGAGGGGACTCGAACCCCTGACCCCCTGCATGCCATGCAGGTGCGCTACCAGCTGCGCCACAGCCCCGTTTCCGGTGTGCTTCCAAGCAAGGACTTGCCTCATGTTTCATGGAGGCCCCTCGAAGCAACTCCTTTACTTTAGAGGATTGGCCCCTGCGATACAAAATCGTCCCGAGCTAACCCTCCACTGGGGATGCGGGAAGCCCCGCTAACCCCACATTGTGTTCGGTAAGGTGCCATCGGGTGAGCAGAGCGCCCCTACCAGGGATCACTGACGTGGATACCTCAGCGCGTTCATCCAATTCCTCAAGAACGGACCAATGACAGTTCGTGACTCCCGAAATGACGCCCCAGTACTCCTGAGGTAGGCCAAGGACGGCAGCAAGAGCTACCCGGATGGCCCCTCCGTGGCTGACTATCAGCAACGTTTCATCCGGTGCCATTTCTTCTACCGCCTCCAGCACAGCGGCTGCCATTCTTTGCCCAACGTCTACACGCCGCTCGCCTCCGCCTGCCCGAGCTGTCACGGATCCGGCATGCCACTTTGCCTGCTCCTCCGGAAACTGCTCACCGATCTCTGCGAACGTTTTGCCTTGCCACCGCCCCGCATATGTCTCTCGGAGCCTAGCGTCCGTTGTTAGCTCAAGCCCGCAAAGCGACGCCAGCGCGGTGGCCGTCTCCTGTGCCCGAAGCAGGTCCGAGGAGACTATCCGGGACGGCGCCAGTTGCTGGAGCAACAGCGCAGATCGCCTCGCTTGGTCGCGACCAGTGTCATCGAGCGGGATATCCTCCTGCCCCTGAAATCGTCCTTGAGAGTTCCAATCGGTGCGGCCGTGCCGCCAGAACACGACGCGCCGCCGGACCCGATCCGGGTCCCACGACGGCCTGCCGCTCATTGGTCGACCGGACCTGAAACTGGTGCGCTCAATCCCAACTCAATGAGGGGTGAGTCATTGTACAAACGCTCAAGAGCGTAGAAGATGCGGTCTTCTTCGTGCTGGACGTGCACAACAATGTCGCCGAAATCCAGTAGCACCCAGCGTCCCTCGCGACGCCCCTCGCGTCGAATGGGTTTGCGATCAACCTCCGACAGTGCCTCTTCTACCCCGTCGACAATTGCGTTCACCTGCCGCTCATTTGAGGCAGATGCGACGAGAAAGATGTCAGTGATCGCAAGACGGGCACTCACATCGATCGCCACTATGTCCTGCGCGAGTTTGTCCGACGCAGCCTGGGCCGCAGCCTTCGCCAGGGCAATCGATGAATCAGTAGCGCTCACAGTTCTCCTTGTTTTCAATCAACGGCCCATGCCGCCGAAAATCATTAGCATTCCAAACACTATGGCCACAGCACCAAGCCCGATGACAGCAATTTGCATCAACAGATGACTCTGGATTCGCGCACCCGCTGCCGTAACGGCATCCAACGGATCTAGCCCGTGGGCTGTCTTGGCACCAATCGGACCTGCTCTCGGTCCGGTATCTTCCGGTTCAGGATCCCAGTAAGTTCCGGATTCGTCCGTTGTGGGTACCGGTGAACCCGTGGGAACTTTCGTCGCCGTGGTGGATGGCCGAACTGGCGGCAGACTTCCGGTGCATACAGGAATATGCGTTGTCCCCGGCGCCCGCAGGGTGACTGAGCGGTCGACGCCGGGGCGATGAGCGTAGTCAATCGGTGCGATCATTCCCAGGTTGTGTGCGGTGGTCGGGTCATTGCGTTCGGAACGCGCTTGCTCATTTTCGCGTGACAGACGCTCCATGTTCTCAGCCCGCCGGTTCAGGACTGCAGCACGCTCCGCCAACGCCTTCTGCTCGGCGAGGACTGCTAGGTCCACCGAGAACGGGTTTTCTTGTTGCTGTGAGGCCAGCGCCGCCGCTTGATTCTGAGCCTGCCCCATGAGAGCTTCCCGTGCAGCCAGCGCTTGCTCGATACTCATCCGCTCCTGGGACTCACCCTCCGGGGATGTAGAAGGAGAACTGTCCGGTACCTGACGTCGATGTCGTCGGCCTCCGCTGGCTCCCAATGATTGGGTGTCCAGCGGCGCTTCTGCGGACTCAATCTCATCGGGTAGGGCTTCGGCCTGAATGTCATGGTCCGACGGCAGCTGGCCATCACTCTGCGAATCCTCCGCTGACGAGTCCAGATCCGTGTCCACTTCAGCGGTCTCTGCGCGTCTCATCCGCAACTGACGGCGAGTTGGTGGCTCGGGGTCTACTGGGCTTGACGGCTCTGCCAACGATTTGTAAGCCTGCAACGCTTCTCTGCTACGCGCCCTTGCCTGCGACTCTCGTTCTACAGGAGCGGAAATCTCAGTGCTTGGGTCGACGGATGAACCGGTTTCGACGTTGGGCGCGACGGATAAAGGTTCCGGAGCCGGCACTGCCGATTCCGGTAGCGACTCCGCTTCCACGCGACGCTGCCTCAGGGCCTTCCGACTGGGAATCGGCCCGTTACCCTCACTCATTTCCTCATCACCCGGAATTGATCGTTACATTCTGACTGTTGATGTGACCGGACAGATCTGCTGGCCGGTACAGACGGTGTTTGGCGATGTATTGAACCACACCGTCGGGTACGAGGTACCAAACAGGTGCACCGTCAGCCACCCGGTCACGACAGACCGTTGAAGATATCGCCATGGCGGGTACCTCCAGCAAGCTGACGTCGCTCCGACCCAAGTCGTGCAGTTCATGCCCTGGTCGGGTTACCCCCACAAAGTGTGCCAACGACCACAATTCCTCGACGTCTTTCCACGAAAGGATCTTCGCCATGGCGTCCGCTCCAGTGATGAAGAAGAGATCCGCTTCCGGACGCGCCGCCTTCAGATCCCTCAGAGTCTCTATGGTGTAAGTCGGTCCGGCTCGGTTGATGTCCACTCTGCTCACCGTGAAGCTCGGGTTTGAAGCCGTGGCGATAACTGTCATGAGGTACCTGTGTTCGGCCTCACTCACACTCTTGCCGGCCTTCTGCCACGGTTCTCCCGTGGGCACAAACACCACTTCATCGAGCTCAAACACCGAAGCCACCTCGCTTGCTGCAACGAGGTGGCCGTGGTGGATTGGGTCGAATGTGCCACCCATAACCCCCAACCGAAACGGCCGGGAGCTCGCGTTATCCGCGACACTTCGCCTCGACTGCCTCACTTCAGGAATGTGATCCAGGAACATCGTGATTGCTGGGGTGCTGCTTGTGCGGATCCGTGTGCTCAGGAACGACTTCGTGGCGTTTACCAACACTCGTGAACGCGATGGTGACAAACATCAGGAGTAGCAAGGCACCCATGATGATCGCCGCGTACATGACAGGCGGCATAGGCAATTCTGTGTGATGCTCGGCCTTCTCACTCACCGTAAGCGCCGCGCCGTATAGCTGGTTCAGCATGGATCTCCCCTTGAGAGCACTGTTCGGCCGGTTACCCCGACCCTTGACGTTTAGCTCTATGGTACGCCAATGCTACTGACGGACGTGCCCATCTCCCTGTACGATCCACTTGGTTGTTGTGAGCTCCCGCAAGCCCATGGGGCCACGCGCATGCATCTTCTGGGTGGAAATTCCCACTTCCGCGCCGAGGCCCAACTCACCGCCATCAGTGAAACGCGTGGAAGCATTGACGATCACCGCAGCCGATTCGATATCGGAAATGAACTGCTCCGAATTCGCAAGGTTGTTGGTCACAATCGCCTCAGTATGCCCTGAGGTCCACCGACGAATATGTTCAACCGCTTCGGGTAGCGAATCCACCACTGCTACGGCCATATCCAGATCCATGTACTCCATGGCCCAGTCCGCGTCAGTCGCAGTTTCGGCGTTGATTCCCGCGGGCAACAGGGCACGGGTTCTGCTGTCCACGTGGAGGCGGACCCCAGCTGCATCGAGCGCCGCCAGAACAGCAGGAGCAGCAGCGGCATCCTTATGAATCAGCAGCGTTTCAGCTGTGTTGCATACGCTCGGACGGTGAGTCTTCGCGTTGACAATGATACTGACGGCCATCTCTTCGGAGGCTGATTCATCCAGGAAGATGTGAACATTGCCCTCCCCCGTTTCAATAACGGGAACGGTAGATTCTGTGACGACGGTCTGAATCAAGTCGTGGCCTCCGCGGGGAATGAGCACATCCACACGGCCTCGAGCCTTCATCAGGGCATTCGCGCCCGGGCGTCCATACTCGTCAACGCTCTGGACCGCGTCGGCCGGAAGGCCCGTGCGATCGAGGGTGTCCCGGATGATCCCGAGTAGCGCCTCGTTGGTGTTTGCGGCGGCACTGCCCCCACGCAAGATGACGGCGTTACCGCTCTTCAGGGCCAAGCCCGCGATGTCCACGGTGACGTTGGGCCGAGCCTCGTAGATGGCTGCCACAACCCCCATCGGTACGTGTACCTGACGCAACCTCAACCCGTTAGGCAGTGTCTGTCCCCGAGCAACTGAACCCACGGGATCCGGCAACCCCGCTAGATTCTCCAGTGACGCGGCAAGGCCAGCAATACGCTCCGGTGTGAGGCTGAGCCTGTCCAGCAGCGCTGCCGAGGTGCCCCGTTCCTTGCCGTTTGAGATGTCTTTTTCATTGGCAGAAAGGATGGCTGCCTGCCGGGCCACGAGTGCCTCGCCGATGGCTCGAAGTGCTCGATCCTTCCACGACCTGTTTGCTTTAGAGACAATCCGCGAAGCCGTACGGGCACGGTCTGCGATGGTATTGACGGCCGCTATTACATCGACCTCGTTGGTTTCGCCTGCTGTGGCGTCTATCTGCTGTGTACTCACGTTATTCACCTTTCAGATTGGCACGGAGAGGTTGAAAAGTTCAGGACGTCGGGAGACGTTTTCGGAGCAACACCAGGTCATCTACATGGACGACCGATCGCTCATATTCATGGCCCAATTCTTTTGCCAGTTCACGGGTGGAACGGCCCAGCATCTGAGGCAGCTCCTTGGAGTCATAGTTCACCAGCCCATGTGCGATGGCGACGCCGTGCTGATTAGTGATTGCAACGGGGTCACCCGACTCGAAATTCCCTTTGACTTCCACTATGCCGGCAGGTAATAGAGACCTTCGCTTTTCTCCCACTGCCTTGGCTGCGCCGTCGTCGACAATAAGTGACCCCTGGATACGAGCCACATGTTCAAGCCACAATTTCCGGATAGGTTTACGGCGTCCCTTGGCACTGAACCACGTACCGACGTCCTTTCCGGCGAGAGCGTCTTCTGCGTTATCGGTTGACGTCACCAGCGCTGGGATGCCCGAGCTGGCCGCGATGATCGCAGCTTCAACCTTGGTGGCCATCCCGCCGGTGCCGGTACCTGCAGCACCGGTGCTTCCGATGTTGACCCCTTCGAGGTCTTTCGGTCCACTGACCTCAGGGATACGCTTTGCTCCGTCCTTCGGAGGCCCGTCGTAGAGAGAGTCGACGTCCGACAGGAGCACCAGTACGTCAGCCTTGACGAGGTGAGCCACCAGCGCCGCGAGTCGATCGTTGTCTCCGAACCTTATTTCCTGACTTGCGACGGCGTCATTCTCGTTGACGATCGGCACCACACCAAAATTCAGCAACCGCTCCATGGCGCGGTGGGCGTTGGTATGATGCGATCGTCGCATCAGGTCATCAAGGGTCAGCAGTACTTGCCCAACGATCACGCCGTGCGCTGCGAACGCATCGTGATAGCGGGCCATGAGGAGTCCTTGGCCAACGCTGGCTGCTGCTTGCTGAGAAGAAAGATGCCTGGGCCTCGATGTGAGACCCAAGGGTGACACCCCCGCAGAAATCGCGCCGGATGAGACCAGGATGATCTCGATGCCTTCTTTGCGTCTTGCGGCAATCACGTTGGAGAGCTTCACCAAGGCTTCATCCGATATGCCACCGGCAAGGGACGTCAGCGAAGACGAACCCACTTTCACGACTATGCGTTTTACCTGCGGCAGGGACGATCGGGTCTTTATGGCGCGTCTTGCGGTCATCGATTCCTTTGGGTTGTCGTGCCGGCATGAGGAGCACAGTTGGTTCGTTCGGTTGGGCCCCCGTCCCTCGGGCTCGGGGCTCATGCCTCTCAGACTGGCCGGCTAGTCGGTCGGTCCGGATTCTGTTCTGGGTTTGGGTTCGGGTTCATCGGCCTGCTCCTCTGGCCACACGCCGGTTTTGCGTTCCGCTTCTATGTCGGCGCGAGTGGCTGCGCGGGCGTCTTTGCGTTCCTGATGCTCTTGGCGCTTCTGATCGCGAGTTGGGCGAACTAGTTCTTCGAGGCGTACGTCCATTCCGCGCGGAGAAGACAACAGCTCAGCACCGGCCATCATGGTTGGTTCCCAATCAAAGACGACAGCATCATCATCACCAATGACCACGGTATCGCCAGGAACGGCTCCGGTCTTGAATAGCCGTTCTTCGACCCCGAGCTTCGCCAGACGGTCGCCCAGGTACCCAACTGCTTCGTCATTACTGAAGTCGGTCTGCTTAACCCATTTCTCCGGCTTTTCACCCAATACCCGGAACAGCGGCTCCAGGTTTTTTTCTTCTTTGCGTATGGTGAACGCAGGCGCATTCACAGAACGCGGTCTGAGGACCACGGGAGCGATGACAGGAGGAGCAGTTTCAACGGCCTTCCGAGCTTCACCAACAATCTCGGCCATGGCGAAGCCCAGTTGACGAAGTCCCTCATGACTCGAAGCGGAAACCTCAAAGACTCTGTACCCGCGCTTCTCCAATTCAGGACGCACGAATCCGGCCATATCGCGGCCATCGGGAACGTCCACCTTATTTAGTGCGACCAAGCGTGGTCGTTTGTTCAGGGGAACAACTTCGCCGTCCGAGCCCGCATAACTCATATCCACCGCATAGCGGTCCAGCTCCCCCTCAATGATTTCGAGGTCTCCAATGGGATCGCGGTCCGTCTCCAGTGCAGCGCAATCCAATACATGGACGATTGCTGCGCACCGTTCAACATGGCGTAGGAAGTCATGCCCGAGGCCGCGCCCTTCACTGGCGCCCTCAATCAACCCAGGTACATCAGCAACGGTGAAACGTACTTCTCCGGCCATCACTACACCGAGATTCGGAACGAGGGTCGTGAAGGGATAGTCGGCTATTTTTGGCCGGGCAGCACTCATGGCCGCAATCAAACTCGATTTGCCAGCTGAAGGGAACCCCACGAGCGCCACGTCCGCAATGGACTTGAGCTCGAGGAGAATGTCGCGCTCGTCCCCTTGCACACCGAGGAGGGCGAATCCAGGAGCCTTGCGTTTCTGCGATGACAGGGATGAGTTCCCAAGCCCGCCTTGGCCACCTGAACTGGCTACGAACTCTGTTCCGTCACCGACGAGATCCGCGAGGACCGTTCCGTCCTTCGTTTTGACTACGGTCCCTTCCGGAACCGGCAGAATCAGAGTCTCGCCTGTTTTGCCGTTACGCCAGTCGCCCATTCCGGGTCCACCGCTCGGTGCATGACGGTGCGGTGCATGGTGGTAATCAAGCAGGGTGGTCGCCTGCGAATCCACCCGCAGGATGACGCTACCGCCGTCTCCACCATTTCCTCCATCGGGTCCACCCAATGGCTTGAATTTCTCGCGCTTGACCGAGACGCAGCCGTGCCCGCCGGCGCCGCCGGATACGTGCAGGACAACTCGATCAACGAAGTTAGCCACGCGATTCTCCTCTGTTGCATTCACATGCGATGAAACTACTGATGAGTCTAATGGACGCCATGGGGCACCCAAAAAATGACCTCTTAAAAGCCAATGGGACGGACCAAAAGTGGTCCGCCCCATCGCTGAGGTCCGAAAAACTACTCGGCGGAAACAGCCGATTCCGCGCTGACAGCTGCGGTGTTCACGATGTTCACTACGCGGCGACCACGGCGGGTACCAAATTCCACGGCTCCGGCTTCGAGGGCGAACAGGGTGTCATCCCCGCCACGGCCTACTGCAGCACCTGGATGGAAGTGGGTGCCACGCTGGCGAACGATAATCTCGCCCGCCTTGACGACCTGTCCACCAAAGCGCTTCACGCCGAGGTACTGGGCGTTGGAGTCGCGTCCGTTGCGAGTGGAACTCGCACCCTTCTTATGTGCCATGTGCTTTGCCTACCTTTGGTGACTTCTAAATCTACGGAATATCTGAATGGGAAACGTCCGCAACTATGCGATGGACGTGACCTTGACCTTCGTCAGTGCTGAACGGTAGCCTTGGCGCCGCTTGTACCCGGTCTTGTTCTTGAACTTCTGAATGACAATCTTCGGTCCACGGAGGTTCTCGACGATCTCGGCGGTAACCGTGACCTTCGCGAGATCTTCAACTGCGGACGTAACCTTGTCGCCATCAACCAGGAGCAGAGCAGGCATCTCAAAGGTGCTGCCGGCATTACCGGAGACGCGGTCAAGGGTAACTAGGTCTCCGACAGAAACCTTTTCCTGGCGGCCGCCAGCGCGGACAATCGCGTACACCACTTGGGAACTCACTTCTCTAGACGTTTAGTACTTTTCTGCGCACTATCCCCGGCCTTTTTGGTAACCGGATCTGCGCTGTGCATTCACGCCCCGGCAAATGCGGCTGGAAGACGTTCGCACCGAAGATCAAGATTACGCGAACCCGCCTCACTTGAGCAAATCATCAGGTGGACAGCGAGTCGAGAAATTGGATTTATGGAAACAAATGATGGAAATGATGGATGGGGCCGTTGCCAAGACCAACCTTCAGTTCCTCCGCATGCTGCAATGAACCGTAGAGCCAGGGTTTGACGATGGCGAGCGAGGCCGCCCAATCCTGATGCCGTACCTGCTCCGTGGCCATGGCCGCTGACAGTGAGCAGCCGGTACCGTGCGTGTGGCGTGTCAGAACACGTTGCCCCGGTACCTCCTGAACAATAATATCGGCTGCACTATTGACTATCGCGTCGGGGCATTGGGCGCCGTCGAGGTGTCCGCCCTTGACCAAGACCGTGGTTTTTGTCTGCTCCGAGAGAAGGCGGCCCTGCTCCAGCGCATCCGGCCAGGTAAGTGCGCGCGCAGTACCTGCCAACACCGCGAGTTCCGCAAGATTGGGCGTGACAAGTCCGGCACTCGACACAAATGCGCGAAGAGCCTCCTCCGCGGCGGGTTGCAGAAGCCTGTCACCGCTGGTTGCGATCATGACGGGATCAAGAACGACGACAGCGGGGCGGATACGGTCCAGCCATTTTTGCACCGCAGAGATAATCCCGACGTCAGCAAGCATGCCGATCTTGACAGCATCGATGACAACGTCATCGCTGACGGCATTCAGCTGTTCCTCAAGAAACTCGATGGGCGGCGTATGAACGGAACGCACTCCACACGTGTTCTGCGCGACGAGGGTGGTCACCACCGCCATGCCATAGCCACCTCTGGCCGCAATACTCTTGAGATCTGCCTGGATACCGGCGCCGCCGGTTGGGTCCGTCCCAGCAACACTCAGTACACGAGGCACTGCAATGGGAGTGCTTGCACTATGCGAACCCTGGTCGACCGTGACTTGGCTCTGCGTGGTATCCAAGGACGGCAACCTCCGCTGGTGACTATATGACGCCCTTCACCCTATAGCACTCAGGCCCTGTGATGCGGGGCTGATAGCCGCACCACAGGACCAATGAGCCTCAACTACAGTACCAATGAGCCTCAACTACAATTCGGACGCAGGCACACCAACGCCAAGGATCAACGGCTCCGCAGCGGAAACAACGGGCCGGTCCTTCTCAGCGGTCTTCTCCGGCACTCGTTCGGTGCTCGTGAAGCGACTGCCCGAACCTTGAGGAACTGAAGACTCCTCGCTGACGGTGGTGATAGCGACGGAGTCACCTGCGCCCTGTGCACTGCTTGCGACGCGCCGCGGTCTCCGGCGTCCGGTTCGTTGCGGTGCAGCCTCTTTGACCACCCCTGATCCTTTGGCAGGATGCCGGTCGAAGGCCTCCGTGAGGCTGTCCAGCGTGAGTCGTTCGCCGTCGCTGGCCTCTTGATCTTTGGCTGAATCAGCGGATTGCGGAAGCACCACCGACTCGCCGTTCAGCGTCACGACGTGGGTTTCATCCCCGGCTTCGTCAGACGTTTCGTGACCGTGATGCGTCGCTGCAGCGATACTGGTCAACGCAGCACGGGTCGCTTCAGCGCGGGCATCCCGCTCAGGATCCTGAGTGCGAGGCTCCGCAGGCAGGGCTTCCTGGGGTTCAGCCTGCTGCTTTGGCTGCTTGCCACGTCGCTTGCGTTCGTTCCTGGACTGCTTTTCTTCCTGGTGCTGTTGGTGATTGTCAGTACTGACTGCTGGGCCACGCTTGTGCTCCACGGGCTCGTCATGAGTGACAACGCCCCTACCCGCACAATGCTCACAATTCTCTCCGAAGACCTCTAGAAGTCCTGTGCCCATGCGTTTACGGGTCATCTGGACCAGGCCCAGAGTGGTCACCTCTGCGACCTGATGTTTGGTGCGGTCGCGGCCCAGGCATTCGACCATTCGACGGAGCACGAGGTCACGGTTAGCTTCCAGGACCATGTCAATGAAGTCGATAACGATGATTCCGCCAATATCCCGCAGACGCAGCTGGCGGACAACTTCCTCCGCTGCTTCCAGGTTGTTCTTGGTGACCGTCTCCTCAAGGTTTCCGCCGCTGCCGGTGAATTTCCCGGTATTGACGTCAACGACAGTCATGGCTTCCGTGCGGTCAATCACCAGTGATCCACCAGAGGGCAGGAATACCTTCCGCTCCAGAGCCTTGGCAATTTGATCGTCAATGCGGTGAGCGGTAAAGATGTCCTCGTTGCTCGTCCACTTTTCCAGCCGACCAACTAGGTCCGGGGCAACATACGTTACGTAGGCTTCAATGGTGTCCCACGCTTGTTCGCCAGAGACCACCAGCCGGGAGAAGTCCTCGTTGAACACGTCGCGGACAACTTTGATGGTCAGATCCGGCTCGCCATAGAGCAGCTCTGGAGCAAGCGTCTTGGTCGAAGTAGACTTCTGCTCAATATTCTCCCACTGGGCGCGAAGACGGTTGATGTCATTCATCAACTCGTCCTCGCTGGCACCCTCCGCGGCCGTACGGACTATGACGCCCGCATTGGCGGGAAGATGGTCCTTGAGGATCCGCTTCAACCGGTTTCGCTCGACGTCGGGCAATTTGCGGGAAATGCCCGTCATGGAACCACCTGGCACATAGACCAGATAACGCCCCGGCAACGAGACTTGGCTGGTCAGACGCGCGCCCTTATGGCCCACAGGGTCCTTTGATACCTGCACCAGAACAGAATCACCGGACTTCAGTGCGAGCTCGATCCGGCGCGGCTGTCCGTCGAGTCCCGCAGCGTCCCAATTCACCTCGCCGGCATACAGAACGGCGTTGCGCCCGCGTCCGATGTCAACAAATGCTGCTTCCATGCTGGGCAGCACGTTTTGCACCTTACCGACGTAGACGTTCCCGATCAGTGAGTCCTGTTGTGTGCGGGACACAAAGTGCTCGGCCAGGACACCGTCTTCTAGTACGCCGATCTGGATCCTGTCGTCCCGTTGCCGGACAACCATGTGGCGGTCCACGGATTCGCGTCGAGCAAGGAACTCAGCCTCAGTGATGACCTGACGGCGTCGTCCAGAATCCCTGGAATCGCGGCGCCGTTGCTTTTTAGCCTCAAGTCGGGTTGATCCCTTGACACTCGTGACCTTGTTGTTGACCGGCGCTTCTGCAGGCTGCCGAGGAGCGCGGACGCGGGTCACAGTGTTGGGTGGATCGTCGTCTCCGCCACCGGTCAATTCCAAGTCCTGTTCACCTCGACGACGGCGACGACGCCTACGTGAGGTAATCGATCCGGCGTCCTCGGCTACTGTCTGCTCTTCAGGACCGTCACTTGCGGTGCTTGCAGTGGTTGGTTCTTGATCCTTGGTTTCGGTTTCCGTACTTTCCTTACCCCGGCCGCGTCCGCGCCGACTACGACGGCGTCCGCGTCCTGACTCTGCGTCGTCTTCGGCAGAGCTGCCGGAATCATCCGGTGCGACGATCTTCGCTGCTGACTTGCGCGCAGCGGCAGCCTGTACCGCCGTGAGGTCCGGGGCTTGGAAAAGCAGAGACATGCCGGATTCAGGCGCTACCGAATCTTCAGATTCAGCTTGTGCCACAGGAGATTCCGTATTCGGTGCCAGCTGCACCATCGATTCCTGGGTTTCGGAGTCAGGGTTAGTGTCTGCCTCAGTTTCCTTCGGGACCTTTTTCACTGCAGTCTTTTTTGGAGGAGACTTCTTGGCTGCTGTTTTCTTGACCACGGTAGTGCGACGACGGACCGGTTTTGCTGTGTCCGTCTCGCCGGGCTCACCTGCCGCTTCGGCTGTGTCGGTGGAGTCCGGCGTGGCGGTTTTCGAAACCGGCTTTTTGCGGGCTCGCGGCGCCTTTTTTAGCGGCGCAGATGTTTCTTCTTCGCGGTTGTCCGACTGATTCTCGGACTGAGCGGATGATTCCACTGTTTCATTTTCCATTTTTAACTATGCCTTAACCCGTGCGACGCCAGCCACATTCTGGTGTACCCGGGTATTCTCAGCCGGCCGTCCGCAGGATCTATGCCCATGCGCCAGCCGGAAATCGTCAACATATCATCCGAGGTCGTGCCAACTATGGGGCACGGAATCACTCTGAGACCAACGGCGCTTTTCCTTGCTACCCGAAACCTATTGAGCGGTAGATCGACCGGCGGACTTTGGGCCGCGCCATTACTATTGACGCGTGCGACCAAAGGCATCGCTGGCAGAACTGGAAGCGTGTCGTTGGACCGTAGACGGTATGTGGTCCCGTCTCCAGCCAATGACATTGTCTCATACGCTCGATCAAGAGGCTGTTGCTATGCCACCGTGGCGAAAAAGCTCAAAGACCACCCCGACGGCGTATCCTTGCAACCAGCATGAAGTCCGAAATGCCCCAGACGAAAAGAGAGAATACGTGGCTGCCCCCGCTAACGGTTCCACCGAAATATCTAGTGATGAAGTGGATACTGCCACTGGTCCGGGCTTCGCGCGGCAAAGAGGATTCGCTGTCCTGCTCTTGGTCACCGGCATTTTCTCCTGGTTCGCTGCCTCCTTGTTGGTTCTGGAACGTCTTGCACTCTTCAAGAATCCAAACCACGTAACAGCCTGTGACGTCAACCCGTGGATTTCATGCGGAGCCGTCATGGAGACCCCACAAGCTGCGGTCTTTGGTTTCCCGAACCCACTCATAGGTGTGGTGGCATTCGCCGTCGTCATCACCACCGGCGTGGCGATGTTGGCGGGCGCGCAGTTCGCTCGTTGGTATTGGATCGGGATGCAGGCTGGGGTCACCCTCGGAATGGCATTCATTGTCTGGCTGTGGTTTCAAGCTCTTTTCGTTATTCATGTTCTCTGCCCCTACTGCATGGTTGTCTGGGCCATGATGTCCTTCCTCTTCGTGTTGCTGACCGCAAGAAACGTCATACACGGGGTAATTCCAGCCCCCACCAAAGTCACTAGGTTTTTGACGGACTGGGCATGGGCTCTGGCGACGCTGCTGGTCGTAGCCTGTGCTGCGTCGATATTCTTCAGCTTCATTGGAGTTTTCAGCGCTGCTTGAACCATGGGAACAATCTCAAACAGCGAAGGCCCGGAGCTAATGCTCCAGGCCTTCTTGCTGTCTTGATGTTTATCCGAACCAGATACCGATTTCGCGTTCCGCCGACTCCACCGAGTCCGAACCGTGAACGAGGTTCTGCTGGACCTTCAGGCCCCAGTCACGGCCGAGATCACCGCGTACGGTCCCAGGGGCTGCCGCGGTGGGTTCCGTGGACCCAGCCAGTGAACGAAAGCCCTCGATGACGCGCTCACCCTCGAACACCGCTGCTACAACGGGCCCTTCGAGCATGAACTCCACCAGGGGCTCGTAGAACGGCTTGCCGACGTGCTCGGCGTAATGCTTTTCGAGCTGTTCGCGCGTCGCGTTCATCATCTTCAACTCCGCGATCCTGTAACCCTTAGCCTCCACTCGGGACAAAATAGCGCCGCTGAGCTGACGCCTGACGCCGTCGGGCTTAACCAATACCAGTGTGCGTTCAGTAGTCACATGTACTCCTTGGTCTTTGTCCTGAATCACTGCGTTCCAGCTTATCCCGGTTGTTGTCCCGGGGTTTCCTCCGGCTGCGCAGCGGCCCACTCGCGCTGAGCTTCATCACGTTCCACATTTTCCCGATCAAGGCGACTACCAGTATTCAAGGCGTACCACCAGGCAGCCGCGAACAAGATACCCACAAAAAACATCATCGGTTCCACGAACCCAGTTGCAACGATAAGCACCTGTAGGACCCAACCGGTCTTCAGTCCTGCCGAGCGCGATATGAAGGCGCAGGTAGCGATCAGAGCCACACTGAGGAGAGCACCGCCGGCCAACAGTAGTCCTACCGGGTACTCATCTCGGTGCAGGCCAAAGGAGACCAGAGTGCCGAACAGGACCGCAAATGCTTCGAGAACCAAAACGGTCGATGCAAAAAGTGCTTTGACCGAACGCCGTTTCTTCGGCATGTCCGGGTGCCATTCGCGCTGGGCCTTCGTCATTCTTGCCATGGTGTCACTTCCCCAGCAGAGTTCGGGCTTCGGCCACTACCGTGATGGAGCCGGTGATGAGAATACCGCCTGCCAAGTCATTGCCAGCTTCCGCCCGCTCAACCGCCCACTCTAGGGCGTCATCGAGCTTCTCGGCTACGTGGACGTCCTCGGACGGGAAGCCGGAAGCAACAGCCATTTCGCCAAGCTCACCCGCCGGGATGGCGCGGGGAGAACTCGACTGAGTCAGACAGATTTCCGCTGCGAGATCGCCAAGTTCCTGTCGCAGCTCGGCCAGAATTGACACGGCATCCTTCTCCTGAAGAACGCCAACCACCAGAATCAGTTTGCTGAAGCTGAATGCTTCCTTGACCGTCTCGGCAGCAACTTTGGCTCCGGCAGGATTATGAGCGGCATCCACCAGAATCGTCGGCGCAGTCCTGAGTACTTCCATTCGGCCAGGTGAGGTGACCTTGAGCAGTCCTTCCCGCAGGACCTCGAGGTCAAGTTGGCGTTCACCACCACCGAGAAACGCTTCAAGGGCAGCCACTGCCACAGCCGCGTTCTGCGCTTGATGGGCGCCATGTAGTGGCAACATCAGGTCGGCGTACCTTCCTGCTATCCCATTAATCGTCACCATCTGACCGCCAACAGCGACGGTTCTGGATTCGAGGCCGAATTCCACGCCCTGAAACTTAAACGGGACGTCAACCTCTCGGGCTTTCTCCAGCAAGACCTGCGCTGCTTCCGGTGGTTGTCCGGCCGAAATCAGATAGCCTCCGGCCTTGATGATCCCGGCCTTTTCAGCGGCTATGTTCTCAACGGTGTCACCCAGCAGTTCAGCATGGTCAATGGAAATTGGAGTAATCACCGAAACAACGCCGTCGGCTACATTCGTTGCGTCCGTGATGCCGCCTAGGCCCACCTCAATAACCGCAACGTCTACCGGTTCGTCGGCAAAAACAGCGAATCCCAGAACAGTCAGGCACTCGAAATACGTCAGCCGGGGCTCTCCCGCGGCTTCCAGTTCGGCATCAACGATGTTCAGATATGGACGGATTTCGTCCCAGATGCGCACAAACGTTTCATCACTGACCGGTTCACCGTCAATGCTGATCCGCTCCGTGACACTCGAGAGATGAGGGCTGGTAAAGCGCCCCGTTCGTAGATCGTGTCCGCGCAGAACGGTCTCGATCATCCGTGCAGTAGATGTCTTGCCATTGGTGCCCGTGATGTGGATGACCGGCACAGCTCTCTGCGGCTCACCCAGAATCTCCATGACCCGGAACAGTGGCGCGAGCCGTGGCTCCATCTTGTTCTCCGGCGCCCGGCCCAGAAGCTCCGCATAGACACTCTCCACCGAAAATTCATCGATCATTTGACTACCTCCACGCGGACTTCGACGGCAGCGGTGCCCGTGTCATCCAGTACCAGTTCATTGGTGAGCGTTTCTGTTGTGATGAGATCAACATTGCGGTCCAGGGCTCGCGCTGTTCCAGCATCCGTGCGCACCGTGGTGGTAACTCGGTCGCTGATGTTCAAACCGGCGTCGCGCCTAGCCTGCTGGATAGCCCGGACAACATCGCGAGCCGTGCCCTCTGCGGCGAGCTCTGCCGAAACATGGGTGTTCAGGACAACGAACCCGCCACCTGGTAGGACACCCACCGCCTTCGAATCCCCCGTGTTTCCGGTCTGCACCACGGTCTCCAAGCTGTACTCGTGTTCCTGCAGCACCAATCCGCCAGCGGTGACGCCGCCTTTGTCGTTGACACTCCAGTCACCAGATTTGGATGCCTTGATGGCGCTCTGCACATTCTTACCCAACCGTGGACCGGCTGCGCGCGCATTGACCACAAGCTTCTGGGTGATGCCGAACTCGGCTGGTTCAGCATCTGCGGAGTCAACGAGCCGAACGACTTTGATATTGAGTTCATCGGCCATTATCGCTTCAAAATGTCCCGACAGCGACGTAGCCTCTGGGGCTACCACCGTCATGGAGCCCAACGGCAGCCTGACTCGAAGGTTCTCGGCCTTACGCAGGCTGGAACCGACCGAACAGATCCGGCGCGTGAGCTCCATCCGGTCCACGAGATTTGGCTTTGCCGGGAAGAGGGACACATCAGGCCAGTCCTCAAGGTGCACGGACCGGTTGCCGGTCAAACCGCGCCAGATCTCCTCGCTGACCAGCGGCAACATGGGGGCGGCAATACGGCAGAGCGTCTCGAGGCACGTGTAGAGGACATCGAAAGCCTCTTCATCCTCATCGAAGAACCGCTGGCGGCTGCGCCGGATATACCAATTCGTCATGGTGTCCATATAGGAACGCAGTGCGTCACACGCCTCTGAGATCTCATAGGTGTCCATTGCGACAGTGACAGCTTCCACGAGCTGACCCGTTGCCGCCAGCATGTACTCGTCCAACGGGTCCGACGACGCATGACGGATCTGCGCGTTATACCCACCTCCACCGTTGGCGGCGTTGGTGTAAAGGCCAAAGAAGTACCAGACACTCCACAGTGGCAGGAGAACCTGCCGGACACCGTCCCTGATGCCCTGTTCGGTGACGACCAGATTACCGCCACGCAGTATTGGGCTGGATATCAGATACCAGCGCATCGCATCCGAGCCGTCCCGGTCGAGTACTTCAGAAACATCCGGATAGTTCCGCAGGGACTTGGACATTTTCTGTCCATCGTCGCCGAGCACAGTGCCATGGCTGATCACGTTGCGGAACGCGGGCCGGTCAAAGAGCGCTGTGGCCAGGATATGGAGTGTATAGAACCAGCCACGCGTCTGTCCTATGTACTCCACAATGAAATCACCCGGATAGTGGTTCTCGAACCAGTCTCTGCTCTCCATCGGGTAGTGAACCTGCGCATACGGCATGGACCCGGAGTCGAACCACACGTCCAGAACATCCTCGACACGTCGCATCGTGGAGCGTCCCGAGGGATCATCCGGGTTGGGACGTGTCAATTCGTCAATGAACGGCCGGTGCAAGTCCGGTTGGCCTTCCTTGTTCAACGGTAGGCGCCCAAAGTCAGCCTGGAGTTCGGCGAGCGATCCGTAGACGTCCGTACGAGGATAATCAGGGTCATCCGATTGCCACACTGGGATAGGGCTGCCCCAGTACCGGTTGCGGCTAATGGACCAGTCCCGCGCGTTCTCCAGCCACTTTCCGAACTGTCCATCTTTGACATTGCCCGGGATCCAGTTGATGTCCTGGTTAAGTTCAACCATCCGCTCCTTGACCCGCGTCACTTCGACGTACCAGGAGGACACCGCACGGTAGATCAGCGGATTACGGCATCGCCAGCAATGCGGATAACTGTGGTCGTAGCTGGCCTGCCTGAGCAGGCGTCCGCTCTCTCTGAGCACTCGCGTGATCGGCTTGTTGGCCTCAAACACCTGCTGACCGGCGATCTCGTGAAGCGGACCCTCAGCAAACAGTGGCAAGAATTTTGCACCTTCATCAACGGAGAGGACCACAGGAATGCCATGTTTCTCGCAGACCAGCTGATCATCCTCACCGTAGGCGGGAGCCTGATGGACCAGCCCCGTGCCGTCCGTTGTGGTCACATAATCGGCCAGCAGGATCTGCCAGGCATTCTCGGTGTTCCACTGGTCTGTGTCTGTGTAGTAGTCCCACAACGGCTCGTATGAAAGGCCCGCTAGTTCGTTGCCCTGATACGTGGAGTCCACCGCGGCTTCCGCTGCAGCAGCGTCTGCATAACCGAGGTCCCCGGCATAGGCGCCCAGCAGGTCGCGCGCAAGGAGAAACCTCTCCGCCCCTGCTACCGGAGTCCCCTCGGGTCCCGCGGGCACGACGGCGTACGTGATGTCCGGGCCGACGGCGAGCGCCAGGTTGGTAGGCAGGGTCCAGGGTGTGGTGGTCCAGGCGAGGGCGTGGACACCAACCAGTTCACGCCCGACGGCCGTTTCCCCACCGACCAGGGGGAACGTCACGGTGACGGTCTGGTCCTGGCGCATCTGGTAAACGTCGTCGTCCATGCGCAGTTCGTGGTTCGATAGCGGCGTCTCGTCCTTCCAGCAGTACGGCAGGACGCGGTACCCGCTGTAGGTCAGACCCTTTTCGTGGAGCGTCTTGAACGCCCACATGACGGATTCCATGTACTCGACGTTCAGGGTTTTGTAGTCGTTGTCGAAGTCCACCCACCGTGCTTGCCGGGTGACGTAGTCCTGCCACTCCCCCGCATACTTCATGACAGAGGACCTGCATGCATCGTTGAAGCGGTCGATGCCCATGGCCTCGATCTGCTTTTTATCGGTCATGCCAAGTTGTTTCATGGCCTCGAGCTCAGCGGGCAGGCCGTGGGTATCCCAGCCGAAGCGGCGTTCGACTCTGCGTCCGCGCTGGCTCTGGTAGCGTCCGACGAGGTCTTTGGCGTAGCCGGTGAGCAGATGACCGTAGTGGGGCAGACCGTTCGCGAAGGGTGGGCCGTCGTAGAAGACGAATTCGTTGGATCCGTTCTCGCCTGCGTCGCGTTGATCGATCGAGGCCTGGAATGTGCCGTCGTGCTTCCAGTAGTCGAGAACGCGCTCTTCGATCTCGGGAAATACTGGAGAGGGCGCGACGCCGTCAGCGGCACTTTGTCCGGCGGTGGCTTTGGGGTACTTTTTCTGCGACATGTGCACTTCCTGGGACGACAAGCGTGTGGAAAGGTCCTGCGAGGACGTGTACGCCTGTTTGCGGCCTTACCTGCCGCACGGGGCGAACCCGCGGTACCACCTCACTTGCCGCCATCGTCGGCAGTTTAATTTCTGCCAGCAGGGCTGCCGCTTCGTGACTGCTGTGACGGGCTTACCCGTCCGGATCTACTGGGCGTCCCGTGGAACGCTGTTCTGCCGGAGGCTCACCGGTGATCGCCGGGTCAAAGCCTGTGCTGCCAGTGTATCGCTCACCGGCGGCGCTGCGAAACATTCATGGGTGTGTTTTAGTCGCGCAGCAGCTTGTGGTTGGCCGGCTGCGCCAGCGGGCGCACCACCACTGTGTCCAGGTTGATGTGGTGCGGCAGGTTCAATGAGTAGGCGACGACGTCGGCAACGTCGCTGGCCCTGAGTGGGTGTTGCACACCCTCATAAACACGCTGTGCTGCCTCGCTGTCGCCACCCAGCCGGTTCAGTGAGAACTCCTCGGTCTGAACCATGCCCGGGGCGACCTCGATGACGCGAACGTTGTTCTCTGCTTCCTCCAGACGAAGCGTATTTGCTAGAGAACGCTCAGCGAACTTAGCGGCACAGTAGCCAGCGCCACCTTCATAGGCTGTATGCCCCGCCGTCGACGTCAGGTACAGAACGGAGCCGCCATCGTCGGCCCTCAGGGACGGAAGGAGTGCTTTGGTCATACGCACAGCGCCAAGAACATTCACGTCATACATGTGCTGCCAGTCCTCCAGAACCGCCGAGGCCACTGGATCGATGCCAAAGGCTCCCCCGGCGTTATTGACCAGCGCATCAAGGGGGGCATCGCCAAGATACTGAACCAGCGCATCGACATCTTCCTGCGAGGTCACGTCACAGGCAAACACCCGGGCTCCTGTTTCGGCTGCCAGAGACTCCAGTTTCTGCCGGCGTCGGGCAACGGCTACGACGTCCCATCCTGATGATGTTAACGATCTGACGGTAGCTGCTCCGATCCCTGAGCTCGCCCCGGTAACCACTGCCGTTTTGATGTTTGTAGACGTCATGGAAACCAGACTAACCTGCCCGCAGCGGTTACCTGGAGCGGCCCAACAGATAGTTCCGGAGGACAACCGCTTGATTGTGCTCGGTGTCTGCCGCGCCGTAGAGCAACACCATATCGGAACCTGAGCGCGCTTCATCGCGGAGCTCCAGGGCTGCCCCGCTTTCCGTCAGCTCATGGTGGTAGCGGTCCGCGAACTCCTCGAACTTCTCGGCCTGATGCCCGAACCATTTCCGCAACTCATCGGAGGGGGCAACCTCTTTGCACCACTGAGCCAGATCGGCATCCGCCTTCGAGACCCCGCGTGGCCAAACCCTGTCCACCAGAACTCGGTAACCGCCGTCGGGCTCCTCGTAGATACGTCTAATACGGATACTTGCGGCATATGGCATCTCATGTTCACCCATAATCTGGATCCTAGCCCCGCGTGGCACAATAAACGGCATGGCTAACAACGAACTGGGCACAGACACGCCCACAACTGTCAACGTTCCCGACAAACCAGCGCTCGAGGGACTCGAGGACCGGCTCTCCCGCCGCTGGCGTGATGAGGGGGTATACAAGTTCAACCCGGACACGGACCGCTCACAGGTCTACTCCATCGACACTCCTCCGCCCACAGCATCCGGATCACTTCACGTAGGTCACATGTTTTCCTACACGCAAACGGACGTGCTGGCCCGTTTCCACCGGATGAACGGCAAGAATGTATTCTATCCGATGGGCTGGGATGACAACGGTCTACCCACGGAGCGCCGGGTCCAGAACTATTACGGGGTTCGCTGCGATCCACGCACCCCCTACGAGGCCGATTACCAGCCTCCTGAGAAGCCTGCCAAAAACCAGCGGGACTTCGACGTTGTATCCCGCCAGAACTTCATCGAACTCTGCGAAGAACTCGCCGTTGAAGACGAAGTGGTCTTTGAAAACCTTTTCAGCACCCTTGGACTCTCCGTGGACTGGGATCTCACATACCGCACCATTGACGACACTTCACGCGCAGTCTCGCAGCGGGCCTTTTTGATAAACCTCTCTCAGGACGATGCCTATCTGGCAGAAGCTCCCACGCTCTGGGACGTTTCCTTCCGCACCGCCGTTGCGCAGGCGGAACTCGAAGACCGGGAGGTACCCGGCGCGTATTACCGCATCCCCTTTACGATCAAGGGCACCGATGGCGATGAGCAGATCTACGTGGAGTCGACCCGCCCGGAACTCCTTCCAGCATGCGTTGCCCTCGTGGCAAACCCGGATGACGAACGATACAAGCACCTCTTCGGCACCTCTGCTGTCTCACCGCTATTCGACGTATCCGTTGAGATTATGGCGCATCCCATGGCCAAACCGGACAAGGGGTCCGGTATTGCCATGGTCTGTACTTTCGGCGACCTGACCGACGTGACGTGGTGGCGTGAACTCCAACTGCCCACCCGTGCCATCATCGGCAGGGACGGAAGAATCCTGCCCGAGACACCGTCGTGGATCGAGTCCGCTTCCGGCCGTGAACGGTACGAGGCGATCGCGGGCAAAACCGTGTTCTCCGCCAAGGAAACGCTCGTGGCCCTCTTGCAGGAACAGAACCTGCTCGACGGAGAGCCAAAGAAGATCATGCATCCGGTGAACTTCTTCGAAAAGGGCGATAAGCCCCTGGAAGTCGTCACCTCCAGACAGTGGTATATCCGCAATGGAGGACGCGATGCAAACCGCCGTGAGAAACTCATCAACCGCGGACGCGACATCGACTTCCATCCTGCGTTCATGCGTTCCAGATATGAGAACTGGATCCAGGGTCTCAATGGAGACTGGCTAGTATCACGTCAACGGTTCTTTGGCGTTCCCATTCCCGTATGGTACCGACTGGACAGTGCCGGGAATCCCAACTATGACCATCCGATCCTTCCAGCTCTGGATTCCCTGCCGGTAGATCCAGCGGCGGAACCAGCGCCGGGGTTTGAAGAATCGCAGCGCGGCATCGCTGGCGGATTCACCGGCGACGACGACGTCCTGGATACATGGGCAACGTCATCGCTGACACCCCAAATTGTTGGTAAATGGGGACGCGATGACGAGTTTTTTGCCAAAATATTCCCGTTCGATCTCCGCCCACAAGGGCACGACATCATCAGGACCTGGATGTTTTCCAGTGCGGTACGGGCGGACTCCCTCCAGGATTCCATCCCGTGGAAACACGCAGCACTTTCCGGGTGGATTCTGGATCCGGACCGGAAAAAGATGTCCAAGTCCAAGGGCAACGTGGTAGTCCCCAACGACGTCCTTGATGAATACGGTGCAGACGCAGTCCGCTACTGGGCCGCATCAGCCCGACTCGGAGCGGACACCGCGTACGAAGTTGCCCAGATGAAAATCGGCCGGCGACTGGCGATCAAACTGCTGAACGCTTCAAAGTTTGTCCTGAATCTCGGTGTCACCGAAGCGGACGTTGCCTCTGCTGACCCATCCCTGATCTCAAATCACCTGGACCGGGCGTTGCTGGCACGGCTAGCCGATGTTGTGGATCAGTCTACGAAGGCGTTCGAGAAGTATGACTATGCACGTGCTCTCCAAATCACGGAATCGTTTTTTTGGTCATTCACGGACGACTACGTAGAACTGATCAAGGACCGTGCCTACGGCTCCGCTGGCGAAAGCGAACAAAAGTCCGTCCTCTGTACGTTGGCGACTGCACTGGATGCGCTCCTTCGCCTGTTCGCTCCGTTCCAGCCCTTCGCTACCGACGAGGTGTGGGGGTGGTGGCGGCAAGGTTCCATCCACCGTGCACCGTGGCCTTCTGCGTCGTCCATGCCCGTATCTGCCGGCGAGACGGATGCCAGCGTGCTGTCCACGGTTGGCGAGGCGCTGAGCGGCATTCGTAAGGCGAAATCAGAGGCGAAGGTCAAGCAGCGCACTGAGGTCATCAGTGCCGTCATCAGCGGCCGTGCAGCAGAGATACTGCGCCTCAAGGCAGGCTTGGGAGATCTGAAGGCGGCGGGCAATGTCCGCGAGCTCTCGCTGAAGGAACACGATGGCCAGCTGACCGTCTCCGATGTTGTGCTCGCAGATCCGGACGAACCCTCCAGAGCCTAGCGCGACCGACGAAGGAGGGGGCCGACCGCATGAACTGCAGCCAACCCCCTCCTTCTCTAACTCGGCTCTTCGTCTGGTCTATCGCTCAGGTAGCGGGCGCGTCGATCAGTCGAATTGCGGATTCTCAGTCCGCGAACGTTTCAGTTCAAAGAACTGTGGGAAGTCGGCCATGAGGATGGCGCCGTCAAAAATGCGGCCCGCTTCCTCACCGCGCGGAATGCGCGTCAGGACCGGACCAAAGAACGCGGTGCCGTTGAACGCTACAACTGGCGTACCCACCTCATCACCGACCTTGTCGATAGCTTCCTGGTGTGATGCCCTCAGCTGTGCGTCATAATCTTTGGAGACTCCATATCCGGCAAGCTCAGCCGGCAATCCGGTTTCAGCCAGAGATTCCGCGATGACCGTCTCATAGTCACGATTGCCATCCTGATGGATTCTGGTGCCCATGGCATCGTAGAGGCGCTTGACGTGCTCCTGGCCATGTAGCTCCCGCGCAGCAGTTATCACGCGCACGGGGCTCCAGGCCTTGTCCATACTTTCGCGATAGTCAGCCGGGAGGTCTCGTCCTTCATTGAGGATACTCAGACTCATGACATGCCATTGGACGGCGATGTCACGGACTTGTTCAACCTCATCGATCCATCTCGACGTAATCCACGCAAAAGGACAGGTGGGATCGAACCAAAAATCGGCTGGTGTGGCAGTTGGTGATTCAGTCACTGATTTACCTCCTGGATTGAAAAGATTGTCAGATATTAGAACCCCGTTGCTAGGCCGATTTGTTCCTTCGTTTGGCAACAACATCATGGGAGATCAGGGTTGGCTCCGTTTGATGAAGAACCGTTTCTCCCGTAATCACCACCGAGGCAACGTCGTCTCGGCTGGGGAGGTCGAACATGACAGGTAGAAGCACCTCTTCCAAAATCGCGCGCAGTCCACGTGCGCCGGTCCCCCGGGCCAGTGCCTGCTCCGCAATAGCATGAAGCGCGTCCGGCTTGAATACCAGTTCAACGCCGTCCAGAGCAAACATTTTTTGGTACTGCTTGATCAACGCGTTCTTAGGCTCCGTGAGGATTTGGATCAGTGCTTCCTGATCCAAATGGTTGACCGTGGTGATGACGGGCAAGCGGCCGATGAACTCTGGGATCAACCCAAATTTGAGCAGATCCTCCGGCATGACATCTCCGTAGGATACGTCGTCGTTTTTAAGTGAACTCAGTGGTGCACCAAACCCGATCCCTTTTCGACCAGCCCGAGAACCAATAATCTCCTCAAGCCCAGCAAATGCGCCTGCGACGATGAACAAAACATTGGTCGTATCGATTTGGATGAACTCCTGGTGCGGATGCTTCCGACCACCTTGGGGAGGAACCGACGCAACAGTTCCCTCGAGGATCTTCAGCAGAGCCTGCTGTACACCCTCACCAGATACGTCACGCGTAATCGACGGATTCTCACTCTTGCGTGAAATTTTGTCGATTTCATCGATGTAGATAATGCCCTGTTCGGCCTTCTTGATGTCGTAATCCGCTGCCTGAATGAGCTTCAGAAGGATATTCTCGACGTCTTCACCGACATAACCTGCCTCAGTCAAGGCAGTGGCGTCGGCGACGGCAAAAGGAACGTTTAGACGACGCGCAAGCGTCTGTGCCAGATATGTTTTGCCACACCCGGTGGGGCCAACGAGCAAAATGTTGGACTTGGCGATCTCCACTTCCTCCGCCGGCGCATGATCCGTGAACGTTTCAGCGGTCTTGGGCGCGTGTCCGGACTGGATGCGCTTGTAGTGGTTATAGACGGCTACAGCCAGTGACCGTTTAGCTGGTTCTTGGCCAATGACGTATTCCTGCAGAAAATCAAAGATCTCTTTAGGCTTGGGCAACTCAAAAGTGCCAAGGTCCGCTACTTCCGACAACTCTTCTTCGATGATCTCGTTGCAGAGTTCTATGCACTCATCACAGATGTACACGCCGGGGCCAGCTATGAGCTTCCGAACCTGTTTCTGGCTCTTGCCGCAGAAGGAGCACTTCAGCAGATCCGTGCTCTCACCAATGCGCGCCATATTCAGTCCCCTAACGTGATTTCACCATTGCCGGACGGCGTCGTTGAACAACACCACTCTAGGTCACATGGCGCTGCAATTCACTGACCGCAATGCCTGTTCGGTCAGGTTTACCTGCGCCGCAGGCGCGATCGGTTCCTAAGGCTTGTTGATCTTCGGCGGCGTCACTTTACGGGACGTCAACACTTCGTCCACCAAACCATATTCCGTGGCTTCCGCGGCTGTCAGAATTTTGTCACGCTCGATGTCCCTGTTGACCTGTTCCGACGTCTTGCCACTGTGAAGGGCCAGAGTATCTTCCAGCCAGGCACGCATGCGCATGACCTCGGCGGCCTGGATCTCCAGATCCGATGCCTGCCCCTGTCCGCCGCCACCCAATGCAGGCTGGTGGATGAGAACCCGGGCGTTGGGCAATGCTAGCCGCTTGCCCGGAGCTCCAGCGGCGAGCAGCACTGCTGCGGCACTCGCGGCTTGACCAAGGCATACGGTCTGTACCTCTGGCCTGATGAACTGCATGGTGTCGTAGATGGCGGTCATTGCCGTGAACGACCCACCAGGTGAGTTGATATAAAGGGTTATGTCGCGCTCAGGATCCGTTGATTCCAGCACCAGGAGCTGCGCCATGATGTCATCGGCTGAAGCGTCGTCCACCTGCACACCAAGGAAAATAATGCGGTCCTCGAACAGCTTGGTGTACGGGTCCTGGCGTTTGAAGCCATAGGGCGTCCGCTCTTCGAACTGCGGCAGGATGTACCGGTCGTTTGGCATCTGAGGTGCGTGGCCGCCGGCGGCGGTCCCAAAATTGAAGTTCACTGTCTCTCCTACATAAGTCTGAACTGGGGAAAGTTCCGGTGGGTTTAGCTGCGGCTCGTCCCGCCACCGCCGGAAACATTGCCGGCATATGCGGAAATCTGGTCGAAGAAGCCATATTCAAGGCCTTCCTTCGCCGTGAACCACTTGTCGCGGTCGTTATCGCGCAGGATCGTCTCAATGCTCTGACCGGTCTGCTCAGCGGTCAACTCAGCCATGACCTGCTTCATATGCAGGATCAATTCTGCCTGAATACGAATATCCGAAGCTGTACCCCCGATACCGCCTGACGGCTGGTGCATCAGGATGCGTGCGTGCGGAGTTGCGTAACGCTTGCCTTTAGCCCCGGATGACAGAAGGAACTGACCCATAGATGCGGCAAGCCCCGTTGCAACGGTGACAACGTCGTTCGGGATGAACTGCATGGTGTCGTAAATCGCCATGCCCGCGGTAACAGATCCACCAGGCGAATTGATGTACAGGTAGATGTCCTTCTCGGGGTCCTCAGCGGACAGCAACAATAGCTGTGAGCAGATGGCGTTCGCGTTTTCGTCGCGGACTTCTGAACCGAGCCAGATGATGCGCTCTTTGAGGAGCCGATTGTAGATATAGTCATCCCTGCTTGCGGGATCAACTGTTGCCATTCGCGGTGTGGTGGGTTCGTTTGCCATGATCTCTGACCTCTCGTTGGACCAGTACGAAACTTTTCTCACTCTGGACACTAACCTGTTTCAAACGTCGTCGTGCGTCCAACTCGACGCTGTTCGCTGTTGGCGCACGATGGAGCACGGCCACAGCTCATCGCCTTCTCGGTGCGCATAAAATTTGGAACTCTCAAGCGGAAAAATAAAGCCGCCACCCCGATAAGGATGGCGGCTCTACCGATGTTTGATCAGGACTTGGCTGAGGTCTCGTCTGTTACCTCAGCTGTCTCTGCCCGCTCAGCCTCCGACACAACCTCGGCCTCGGCCGCTGTATCTTCGACTTCTTCTTCTTCCTCTGCAGGACGAACGAAGTCGCTGAGGTCAACAGTGTTGCCCTCAGTGTCCGTTACGACTGCCAGTTCAAGGACCTTAGCCAATGCCTTACGGCGGCGTACTTCACCGACCATCATGGGAACTTGACCACTCTGATCGATGATCTGTGCAAACTGGTTGGGTTCCATACCGTACTGGCTGGCGGTGGTCACGATGTAGTCGATCAGCTCGTTCTGACTGACGCCAACTTCTTCCTTATCCGCGATGGTGTCGAGAATGACTTCGTTGCGGAAGGCACGTTCAGTGTTGCTGCGAATTTCCGCACGGTGCTCTTCGGAGTCGTGATCTTCGCCAGACCGCTCGTTGGCTTCGTCGCTGAAGTGCTGTTCGAGCTGCTCGTCGATGACTGACTCCGGTACAGACACCTCGATCATCTCGACGAGCTTGTCCAGTACCTTGTCGCGGGCCTCGACGCCCTGTTCTACGACCTTGCCTTCTGCAGCCTGCTTGGCGAGATCCTCGCGGAGCTCAGCGATAGTGTCGAATTCGCTGGCGAGCTGGGCGAAGTCGTCGTCGGCTTCGGGCAGTTTGCGCTCCTTGACCGCCTTCACCTCGACCGACACCTGGGCGACCTTGCCTTCGTGGTCCCCACCGGCCAAGGTGCTTTCAAAGATCGCGGATTCGCCGGCGCTCAGACCGGTGATGGCCTCGTCCATGCCTTCCAGCATGGTCCCGGCTCCTACCTGGTAGGAGAGGTCTGTGGCCGAGTCAACAACTTCATCCTCAACCTTTGCCGTGAGGTCCAGTGTCACGAAGTCGTCCTGGTCGGCAGGGCGTTCAACGGCGGTCAACGTGCCAAACCGACCGCGCAGATCGTCGAGGGCCTTATCGACGTCGCCCTCAGACGCTTCAGTGGCCTCGACGGTGACCTCCAGACCGGAATACTCGGGCAGTTCGATCTCGGGGCGGACGTCCAGCTCTACGGTGAACGCGAGCTGGCCCTTGTTCTCTGCAGGGTCCGGTACCTCATTGACCTCTACCTCGGGACGGCTCAGAGGACGAATGCCCGTTTCCTGAACAGCTGCCTGGTAGAACCCGTTGAGACCTTCATTAATAGCGGTCTCGATGACGTAGCCGCGACCAACACGCTGATCAATGAGGCGGCTGGGCACCTTTCCCTTGCGGAAGCCCGGAACCTGAATCTGGCTGGCGATCGTCTTGTAAGCCTCATCGATGCTCGGCTGCAATTCCTCAAGTGGAACCTCGACGTTGAGCTTGACCCGGGTGGGAGTGAGGTTGTCGACAGCGCTCTTCACAGCGTAGTACTCCTGAAATGATTGGGATTGGGACTGGTCCGTCAAGACACAGAGTCGGGGTGACAGGATTTGAACCTGCGACTTCCTGCTCCCAAAGCAGGCGCTCTCGCCAAGCTGAGCTACACCCCGATAGTGCAGTTGATAGCCTATCGGCAATGGTTACCCAGATACAATTCGTGGTGGCATAAACCCGAAAGTTGGGGCCGCGCCGGAGGACCTCACCATCGCCAATTCGGTCCTCACCAGAGCGCATAAGCGATGGATTTCCGGCTGATTCCCGATCCGCCCACCGGACGTGCTAATCTAATTTCTGCCTTCGGGCACCGGGGACGTAGCTCAATGGTAGAGCCTCAGTTTTCCAAACTGATCACGCGGGTTCGATTCCCGTCGTCCCCTCCATACGAGATCACCCCGCACCGCCTAATTCATAGGTGTGCGGGGTGATCTGTCGGTTAAGAGGTGACTTCAAGGCGAGTTTGCCCAACATTTGGGCGTGCGCAGGTGACGCCCAACGATCAGGACTGACAGTCCGGGCACCAGTACAACTTGCGGGCCGCCAACTCTGACACCAGGACTTTTGCATTACAGACCCTGCATTGCTTGCCCGCACGCCGGTAGACGTAGTGTGCTTCCTCAGGCGTCGCCACGCCTCCACCCCATATCAGCGGATCAGTTGTCACTATCCGTCCATTACGTACACCGTTAAGCATCGCAGCTACCGCTTCGCTCCACAGGGCCTGGACGTCGGTCGTTGACAGTTCACGTCCAGGGGTCTGCGGATTCAACCGCCGCCGAAAGAGGACTTCCGCCCGGTAAACGTTACCGACGCCAGCAATCACTGACTGGTTCATCAGCAAGGCGGCGATAGGAGTTCTGCTTCGGCGCACCCTGGCGGTGAAGGCCTCTGGATCGGCATGGGGATCCAATGGATCTGGGCCGAGTTTTGACTCAATCATGGCGCTCTCGCCGGAGGTAAGGACCTCGCAGGCTGTGGGCCCACGCAGATCTGCCCATCCGTGTGATGCCACGAGCCGGACACGCACCGCTCCAACGGGCGTAGGAGGGCCCGCATATGTGAGCTCCTCACCGTCGTCGGACGTCTCCTGCTCCCCCACCCTCCGCGGCGCGCCGATGCTGGAGGCACCCCTGAATGTATCGTCGCCGCCGAAGCTCCAGGCGCCGTACAAACCCAGATGGACCCGCAGCTCCAGGTCGTTGTCGAACGTCAAGAACAACTGTTTACCGTGTGCCCGAGAGCCAACCAGGGTTTGGCCATCAATTCGGCGGGCGCCAGCGGCAAACCGTCCCTGGGGACTGCTGATGGAGAGCCTTTCGCCCACGAAGACAGAGCCGAACTGGCGTGCCAGTCGGTGAACAGAATGGCCTTCAGGCACAGACTTACTCCGCTACCTGTCCGGTCATCTCGAATTCCGCTATCTGCTCAATGCGTCGTTCGTGCCTCTCATCACCGCTGAACGGCTCGGCGAGGAACACGTCCACAAGCGTCGTCGCCTCCCCGAGGCTATGCTGGCGTCCACCGAGCGCCGCGACATTCGCGTCATTGTGCTGGCGTGCCAATCTGGCCGTATCCGTGCTCCAGATCAACGCGGCACGAATACCGCAGACCTTATTCGCCGCGATCTGTTCGCCGTTGCCCGACCCGCCGAGAACAATGCCTAGTGCGTACAGACCC
Organism: Arthrobacter roseus; assembly: GCF_016907875.1. Taxonomy (NCBI): domain Bacteria; kingdom Bacillati; phylum Actinomycetota; class Actinomycetes; order Micrococcales; family Micrococcaceae; genus Arthrobacter; species Arthrobacter roseus. The sequence continues at coordinate 2,055,984 of NZ_JAFBCU010000001.1, forward strand.
GCTTCGATGTCCCCGGCTACAGCCTTCGCTGCGTTGATGCAAAAGCGCGGGTAGTCATCTTGCGGATCGTAACTCTGGGGACCATGGTCATGGACGTCGTGACCGGCGGCGCGAAGATGCGAGATGAGGTGGGAACTGAGTTCCATGCCTGCGTGATCGGTTGCAATGTGTACGCGCATCAACATGGTCCTTTGCGTTCAGTGGGAGGCATCGCCTAAAGCCTACCGACCCGCGGCGTATCCCTGCATTCCACGCGGGTTCGCCGCGGCAAAAAGAACACCATCCTCATCCCTGCCGACAGCGCAGAGCCTGCCCAGAGACCAATCCCCTGCCCTGGTGATCCTGTGTCCACGGCTGGCTAGTTCAGATACACATTCAAGTCCAAGCCTGTCCTCTACGACCAGTCCTGCGGGCTCCCATGTCCGGGGCCAAAATGAAGCTGCCAACGACGTCGTGTGGAAGGCGGGCGCGTCGATCGCTTCCTGAGGCGTGTATCCACCGACCAGACGACGCAATAGGTACAGCAGCTGCCACTGTTCTTGTTGATCACCGCCCGGAGAGCCCAGTGCTTCAACGACGCGTCCATCACGACTGACCAGAGTAGGCGTCAGGGTAGTTCGCGGGCGTCTGCCGGGACGTAGCGCCGACGGTGCTGATTCGTCGAGCCAGGTCATCTGAAGGCGGGTGCCCAGGCAAAAGCCCAATTCTGGAATCGCTGGCGAAGATTGCAGCCAACCTCCTGACGGCGTGGCGGCGATCATATTTCCCCACTGGTCCACCACGTCAAGGTGGCACGTATCGCCCCTCGTCTGCCCGTGGTCACCCACTGTCGGTTCGCCGACCGCCGCGCCACCGGCCGCGTCACCCCGGGATTCGTTCCACTCCTCCAGCGTGATCAGTGGGGGAACATACGCCTCACATCCGTCGATCCTCCCAGGACGAAATTCCTCAGAGGCAACTTCGCCAATGAGCGTCCGCCGCTGTGCCGCATAGTCCGGGGACAAGAGTGTTTCGAGAGGGACCGCGTTGGGATCCGCAGGATCGCCATAGAACGCATCTCGGTCCGCCATCGCCAGCTTCAATGCCTCGGTAATAGTATGCGCACCCAACGCCGTTGCCGGGTCCAACTGAGAGTCCTTAAAACCATCGAGAATCGCCAGCGTTTGCAGCAAGACCGGCCCCTGCCCCCACGGTCCGGTTTTCGAAATCTCATACCCCCGAAAATTCAAGGTCGCTGGTTCCTCCCAGCGGGCGGAAAAGGATCCGACGTCGGTGGCCGTTATCACCCCGGCATGATCGGTTCCGCTGGAGTGGCGATGAACGCGGGCAGCACTGGCCCCTATCGCGTCCGCAACGAACCCATGAGCCCACGCTCTGCGGGCTGCATCAATCCGGTGGGACCGCGTCGGTTTGCCGTCGCCAGCTTCGATAAGGCGCTCGAGCGTGTCTGCGTAGCGGGGGTTGGTGATGAGCTCCCCCGGCTGTGGAAGCCGGCCCTGAGGCATCCACAACTGTGCGGAATCGGGCCAGTGCCCAGTAAATAAGTCCTCAACCGCAGCTATGGTCCGGCATACTCGTTCCAGCACAGGGTGACCATGGCGCGCGTAGTGGATCGCGTAGGAGAGCACCTCCCGCAGTTCCATAGTCCCCCGGTCCGCCAATAGCAGGAGCCAGGCATCCACGGCGCCGGGGACAGCTGCAGCCAGAGCACCGGAACCGGGAACGGCGTCGAGCCCCTCAGAGAGGTAGTGCTCGATGGTGGCGCCGGCAGGAGCGGGGCCCTGTCCCATGAGCACCCTCGTACCACCACTTTCGGTGGATACCAGTGTGGACATGTCTCCGCCCGGACCGTTGAGGTGCGGCTCCACCACGTGGAGCACGAAACCGCCAGCCACGGCGGCGTCGAACGCATTTCCCCCGCGCTCCAGAACGCTTTGAGCGGCGGCGCTGGCAAGCCAGTGCGTACTCGAAACCATCCCGAACGTCCCGCGGAGGGTAGGGCGAGTCGTGAATTCGGAGGGTTGCTTGAAGGATAAATTCATGGAGGTGATCCTACGCGACCAGCACCTCAAGTGGTGGAGAAGTGCCAGAACCGCGTAACGTAGCTCACGCCGCCGGGGAGCGGTCCGTGACCACCCATCACTCACTACTGGAGGCATTACCTTGCCAGGAATGAACCTGACGCGCACCGAAGCCCAGGAGCGCGCCAACCTGCTCAACGTCGAATCTTACGATGTGTTCCTTGACCTCACTCGGGGTGACACGATCTTCGGATCCACTACCGTCGTGCGGTTTTCCGCATCAACGGGAGCCTCCACTTTCATCGACGCGGTGACCAGTGCTGTTCACCGCGTGACGCTCAACGGCGTGGAGCTGGACCCCGCGGACGTGTCCGACGGCGTTCGCATCAGGCTTGATAACCTTGCATCATCCAACGAGCTCGTTGTCGAAGCCGACGGAATGTACATGAACACCGGCGAAGGGCTCCACCGTTTTGTGGACCCAGTAGATAACGAGGTCTATCTCTACAGCCAATTCGAGGTCCCGGACTCCCGGCGCATGTTCGCCGTCTTCGAACAGCCTGATCTCAAGGCAACGTTCCGGTTCCAGGTGACAGCTCCCTCGTACTGGGATGTGATCTCCAATTCGCCTACCCCCCACCCTGTCGACGCAGGAAGTATCGACGGCGGCGAGAGCAGGTCAACGTGGTCATTCGAGCCCACACCTGTGTTGTCGTCCTACGTCACCGCGCTCATCGCCGGGCCCTATCAGGCAGTTCGCAGCGAGCTGACCAGTTCAGACGGCCGAATCATTCCCCTGGGAATCTTCGCCCGCAAGTCGCTGATGGAGCACCTCGACGCACAGAATATCTTCGACCTCACGCGGCAGGGTTTTGAGTTCTACGAAAAGCAGTTCGGCACGCCGTATCCGTTCTCGAAGTACGACCAGTTGTTTGTGCCTGAGTTCAATGCCGGTGCCATGGAAAATGCCGGGGCGGTCACGTTCCTGGAGAGCTACATTTTCCGGTCCCGCGTGACGGACGCCATGGTGGAGCGCAGGGCTATCACCATCCTCCACGAGCTGGCGCACATGTGGTTCGGTGACCTCGTCACTATGCGCTGGTGGAATGACCTCTGGCTCAATGAGTCGTTCGCGGAATTCATGTCTGCTCTCGCTGCTGCGGAAAATACCGAGTGGAAGCAAGCGTGGACAACCTTTGCTTCCATGGAGAAAGCGTGGGCATACCGGCAGGACCAGTTGCCCTCCACGCACCCGATTGTCGCGCCCATCAATGACCTCGAGGATGTTCAGGTCAATTTTGATGGCATCACCTACGCCAAAGGCGCTTCCGTTCTCAAACAGCTCGTCGCCTGGGTAGGTCAGGAAGAATTCATGTCAGGAGTTCGTGAATATTTCGGAAAGCACTCTTGGAAGAATACTGAGCTGGTGGATCTGCTCTCCGAGCTCGAAGCCGCCAGCGGCCGGGACCTGAAGGAATGGTCTTCGCTCTGGCTTGAGACTGCCGGGGTGAATACGCTTCGCCCCGAAATCGAAACGGACGACGACGGCGTCATCACGTCATTTGCCGTTCTTCAGAGCGCTGTCGAGAAGTTCCCAACACTTCGGCCGCACCGGCTCGGCGTCGGTTTCTACGACCTCACCGACGAGGGCAAGCTGGAGCGCAGCCACAGGGTAGAACTCGATGTCCACGGCGATCGCACAGAGGTTCCGGACCTTATCGGCATGAGGAAGCCCAGCATTGTTCTGCTCAATGATGATGACCTCGCGTACGCAAAAATTCGTCTGGATGCCGGATCCCAGCGCACAGTCACGCGTCATCTCAAGGACTTCACCGAGTCCCTGCCGCGGACCCTGGTGTGGGCTTCGGCGTGGGATGCAGCACGCGACGGCGAGACACCTGCCCGTGACTATGTGGAACTGATCCTGCAGAACGTCGGTTCGGAATCGGATTCATCCGTGGTGCTGGTGCTGCTCGGGCAGCTCGCCACTACTTTGACGTACTACGTCAATCCGGATGATCAGACGGCCATGGGTGTTGCTGCCGCTGACAGTCTGTGGGCTCTGGCCCAAGAGGCGGTGGCGGAATCTGACTCCCAACTCCAGTTCGTCAAGGCCTATTCACGCCATGCGAAGACCGAAGAACAGCTGGACGTCATTGAAGGTCTCCTCACCGGCAATCGGGAACTTGCCGGGCTCAGTGTGGACGCAGATCTCCGGTGGGAATTGCTCACCTCGTTGGTAGTGGGCGGTCGCTACGGCCAGGACCACATCGACGCCGAATTCGCCCAGGATTCCACCGCAACAGGTCAGCTCGCAGCAGCCCAGGCCAAGGCCGCTATTGCCACGCCTGAGGCCAAGGCCGCCGCATGGGAGTCCATCGTGGTGAGCACGGATATGCCCAATGCCGCCCAGCGTTCTGCAATCGCAGGGTTTTCTCGTGTCCATGACCAGACTCTTCTGGAACCGTATGCCGGAAAATACTTCGAGGCCGCGCAGCAGGTGTGGAGGGACCGTACTCACGAAATTGCTCAGCAGATCATCGTGGGACTTTACCCCTCGCGTTTGACGTCCACTGGAACGCTGGAACTGACGGACCGCTTCATCGAGAATCTTGGGCAAGAGAGCCCTTCACTTCGCCGTCTTGTGGTGGAAAGCCGGGACGGAATCGTCCGAGCGCTGAAGGCACAGTCCGCCGATATCTAACCGGCCAATGTGCTCAAGGTGCCGTCGACCGGTATGGTTGGCGGCACCTTTGATTTAGGCAGGAAATTCTCATGGATCTTTCGCAGCACCATTATCAGGTTCAGGTTCAGTGGACGGGCAACCGTGGCACAGGAACCTCTTCATACCGGGCCTACGGGCGCGATCACGTCATCCGTGGCGATGGCCTGCCGGACCTCGCGGGCACAGCAGATCCAACGTTCCATGGCGACCGCGACCGATGGAATCCGGAACAACTGCTTCTTGCAGCTCTTTCGCAGTGCCACATGTTGTCCTACCTCCATCTCGCGGTTAAGAGCGGCATTACCGTCACCAGCTATTCTGACGCCGCAGAAGGAACGTTGCAGCTCGACCGCGATGGCAGCGGACAGTTCACTGACGTGGTGCTGCATCCACACGTTGTGGTCCTTGACAAAGCACACGCAGGAGACGCACAGACACTCCACGTTCCAGCCAATCGTGTGTGCTTCATCGCCAGAAGCGTGAACTTTCCCGTCCACCACCAACCCAAGACAGGTGTTGAGTAGGTTTTGACTATGGAAACCGACAACTTCTACGAGGCCATCGGCGGTCACCCAACGTTCGTGAAACTCATAGATGTCTTTTATGACGGCGTTGCCCATGATGAAGTTCTGCGTCCCATGTATCCCGAGGAAGACCTCGAACCGGCAAAGGAACGCTTCCTCATGTTTCTGGAGCAATATTGGGGCGGCCCAAAAACTTACAGTGAGACCAGAGGCCACCCTCGCCTGAGAATGCGTCATGGGCCTTTTCAGGTGACACCACTTGCTCGGGACCAATGGTTGTTGCACATGAGAACCGCCGTTGATTCCCTCGAGCTCCCACCGCTTTACGAAGCGACACTCTGGGACTACCTAGACCGCGCCGCGCACTCCCTCGTCAACTCGGCTTGACCGAAGCCGTCACAATCAGCGCTCAGGCAAAGCCGCAGGACGCCGCACCAAAACGTGGCCACGGCGACTGGTTAGCCGCAGCCATCTACCCGTTTCCAACACGACGGCGGGTTCTTCCGGATCGAGGAACCCAAGCGTATACGCAGCAAAGGCGGCGCCGGCAGGTAGCGATCCAGGAGCACCCTCAATAGGCGATCCCCACACCGCGCTGCGGACGCTGCTGAGAACTGGGGAGCCCGGATTCTCCGGAAGCGCTTGAGCAACTTCTCGCACTCCGTCGCGGGCCGCCGATTCAAGAGACGCAGCCGTCATATCGCCGCGACGTTCCCACCCTGTACGAGGTGCAGCGATGCCCGTCCACGCCTCCTGAACGGTGACCGAGGGAACTGGTATCCTCATGTCACGAGGTCCTAGACGAGCCAAGCGGTCGGCCATGGAAGCCAAAGAAACCGTCCGGTCAATAGTGAGTGCACGTTGGAGCGGCATGGTCCGCAGTCCCATAATCGTGGGCGCGTCCTGCCCCAGAAACGAAGGTTTCACTACGCACACATACGCGGCAAGTACCTTCCCTGTAGCTACCAGCCGCACCGCACCGTCATCGACCGTTCTACTGCGAGTAATGAAGGTGTTCAGATCCGCGGTCACTTGAGGATCAGGGAACTCCAACTCGTCTGTTTCAGAAGCTGCTTCACGACTCATACTTTCCATCGTCCCAGACTGCCGAGCCGTGCTGCACCACACATAAGGAGCCCACGTATTGGAAGGTAGTGCCACGTACGTTTAGGGTCATAACATGCCTGCAGATGAATATCCGGATCCCACGACCTCGCTTCTTGAGCTGTTGAACCTCAGTGATGCAGACAGCGCGCACACGGACGAAGAGATTTTCGTAGGGGCTCGGCGCAGCCAACCCAATCAGCGCGTATTCGGCGGTCAGGTCCTCGGACAAGCGCTCATAGCCGCCATGCGCACCGTGGATGAACGCCCCATACATTCAATGCACGGCTACTTCCTTCGGCCAGGTGACCCCGATCAGCCCATCACGTTCGGGGTGCAGAGGCTTCGCGATGGCCGTTCATTTTCGGCCAGGCGCACGCACGCCTACCAAAATGGTGTGCCCATTCTTTCGCTGATCGCATCCTTTCAGGTGGACGACGTCGGCCTGGAACACTTCGAGCCCATGCCTCAAGGCATGCCAGACCCCGAGTCACTTCCGAGCACCGCCGAACTCTTGGGTAAATTCGACCATCCGGTCGCGCGGGCATGGGCGTTCGAGCGCCCATTCGACATCCGCCATATAACTCCGGCCCTGTACGTCCAGTCCAAGGGCAAGCCCACGGCGACCAACGCCGTCTGGATGAAGACAACCGCTCCTATGCCCGCAGACCAGAGCCTTCATCGTGCTGCTTTGGCTTTTGCCAGCGATTACACCCTGCTGGAACCGATCCTGCGCAGACACGGCATGAGCTGGGTAGCTCCGGGAATGAGCGTTGCGAGTCTGGATCACGCCATGTGGTGGCACCGCCCCGTTAGAGTTGACGAGTGGTTACTGTACGTTCAGCAATCGCCGAGTGCTTCGGGAGCTCGTGGTCTTGCTCAGGGCAGGATCTATAGTCAGGATGGGCTGCTTGTCGCTTCGGTGGCGCAGGAGGGAATGATTCGTGTCCCGCGCGATGGGAAGAGCAAAGTCATCGGGGCACTGCAGAAGCAAGTCATGGCCCAGAAGCTGCGACGGATGGCCTCCCAGAAATAGGCGAGGCCACCCTCTAGCGCCGGCCCCCTTCTTCTGGGATGACATCGATGCCTGAGGATGACCTCCGCGGTACTGAGTTCTATTAGCCCCGCGTCAACCGGCGGTGAGTAACGCGGTGGGGTTTCGCCGCATCTGCCCCCAGGCGTTCCACCTTGTTCTGCTCGTATGAATCGAAGTTGCCTTCAAACCAGTACCAGTTCGCCGGGTTCTCTTCCGTGCCCTCGTAGGAGAGAATGTGCGTTGCCACCCGGTCCAGAAACCAGCGGTCGTGCGATACAACGACGGCGCACCCCGGGAATTCGAGCAGTGCGTTCTCCAGACTCGACAGCGTTTCGACGTCGAGGTCGTTGGTCGGTTCGTCGAGCAGAAGGAGATTGCCGCCCTGTTTGAGAGTCATGGCCAGGTTCAGTCGGTTTCGCTCACCACCAGAGAGCACTCCCGACTTCTTCTGCTGGTCCGGGCCCTTGAAGCCGAAAGCCGACACGTAGGCACGTGAGGGCATCTCAACGTTTCCAACCTGGATGTAATCCAGGCCATCTGAGACGGTCTCCCATACGGACTTGTTTTCATCGAGCCCACCGCGGGACTGATCCACGTAGGAGATCTTAACTGAATCTCCGATTTTCAGCTCCCCGTCATCGAGTGGTTCCATCCCGACAATGGTCTTGAACAATGTAGTCTTTCCGACGCCATTCGGGCCGATCACGCCCACGATGCCGTTGCGCGGAAGCGTGAAGGACAGGCCGTCGATCAGGACACGGTCGCCATAACCCTTTTTAACGTTGTCGGCTTCGATGACCAAGTTGCCAAGGCGCGGTCCCGGCGGAATCTGGATCTCTTCGAAATCGAGCTTGCGGGTGCGCTCCGCTTCAGCTGCCATTTCCTCGTAGCGCCCCAGGCGAGCCTTGGACTTTGTTTGCCGTCCCTTGGCGTTAGAACGAACCCATTCGAGTTCTTCCGAAAGACGCTTGGCCATCTTGGCGTCCTTCTTGCCCTGGACTTCCAGACGAGCGCGCTTCTTCTCCAGATAGGTGGAGTAGTTGCCCTCGTAGGGGTAGAGGTGACCGCGGTCTACTTCCGCAATCCATTGCGCAACGTGGTCAAGGAAGTAGCGATCGTGGGTGACCGCTAGCACGGCACCGTGGTAGGACTTCAGGTGCTGCTCCAGCCACAGGACGCTCTCGGCATCGAGGTGGTTGGTCGGTTCATCAAGGAGTAGCAGATCAGGTTTCTGCAGAAGTAGCTTGCACAGGGCCACGCGGCGTCGTTCGCCACCCGAGAGTACGCTGACATCCGCGTCTCCTGGCGGGCAACGAAGTGCGTCCATGGCTTGCTCGAGCTGGGAATCAATGTCCCAGGCATCAGCAGCATCGATGGCTTCCTGAAGCTTACCCATCTCCTCCAGCAGCACTTCATAGTCCGCATCTGGACTGGCCATTTCCTCAGAGATCATGTTGAACCGCTGAATTTTTTCGTAGATCTCACCAACGCCCTCTTGGACGTTTCCAAGAACCGTTTTCTCTTCATTGAGCGGCGGTTCCTGAAGCAAAATGCCCACAGTGTAACCGGCGCTCAGCTTCGCTTCGCCATTAGATGGCTGGTCGATGCCCGCCATGATCTTGAGAATGGTGGACTTTCCCGCACCATTGGGCCCGACTACACCGATTTTTGCACCGGGGTAGAAAGACATGCTCACGTCATCAAGGATGACTTTATCGCCAACGGCTTTACGGGCCTTGGACATTGTGTAAATAAATTCCGCCATGCCTCTAAGGCTAGTCCGTCAGCAGGAGGAAAACACATTTCATCCAGGTTCGACCGGTCTACCCTACCGTTCGTCTCCGATGAAGCAGAGGCCGCTGTCCAGAACGGGCAGTCTTGTCACCGTGACCTCATTTTCTCGGACCTGAGCAACGACACACCTTCCTTCCACCGGCGCCGCCGCCTCTAGCGCAGCAACAGCTAACCCAGTAGGCGTGGAGTCACGGGATAATTCAATGGCAGCAGGATCAACCCCCGCTGCCTCAAATGCTCCGCTCAGCTGGACCGCCGTTGTGATCCCATCAGCCTTCGCTGTCGATTCCAGTGCCGTCCTCACCTCGTTGACGAGCGCATCAACGGCACGGTCCTGCTCTGAGGCAGGGGAAGGGCCCGGAGTGTTCCCTCCGCTGACAGGGGACTCCCCCGACGGTGCGGATGGCGGCAAAGTCGCTGTATTCGCCGACGGTTCCGTGGAGCATCCGGCAAGAAGAGATAAGGACACCAGGAGCACGACCGCCCTCGCGGCCGCGCTCCTGCCGAAAAGCTGTTGCGGAGTGGTCATCCCCACATTCTTCCATGTCAGAAAGGCGCTTCGGCACCTACCAGCACCGGCTCCTTACCGGCGTCTGCCTCGCCACTGTCGGTCGGCGTGGCGTGCGTGCTGGTCAGTTCCCCGGTCATCGGATCGACGTCCTCCGGCAGGTCGTCGTCGCCGTTGTCAGAAACGTCCCGCGCGGCACGGGACTGATCTTCCTTGTCTGCCGTATGGCGCGTGAATCTGGCGGTACCCCAGGAAAGATCATGGCCCACCGACTCAGCATCGACGTCCACGCTCGTTCCTGACCGGCCGGAAGAGTCAGTCCACGGCCGTACCTTGAGCCGTCCTGTGACTACCACGCGGTCCCCTTTGTTCAGGCTGAACGCCGCATTGGCCGCAAGGTATCGGAACATCGAAACCGTATACCAGTTAGTCTGGCCATCCGACCAGGTTCCCTTATCGCGGTCGTAGCGGCGGTCCGTTGAACATAAACGGAAACTGGCGATCTGCAGGCCGGAGTTCTCGGCCATGTTCAGTCGTACATCCGTGGCCACAAGACCCCGGACGGTAATGGTGTCGCTCATGTCGTTCCTCCCATCAACGCCGGACCTTCCGGCTCTTCCAGTGTTCTTGGGCCAGGGAGGTCACGGAAGGCAACAGTGCCATGTGTGGATAACGCCACTGCGATGAGTCATTGTGGAGGACTAGTGAAGCGGCTCTTGGTGCCGTTGGAAATTGCTAGACTAACTATCGGTCTGAACCGCAGAGCAGTTATTCTGCCTCATACCATGCCTCGGTAGCTCAGCGGATAGAGCAGGAGCCTTCTAATCTCTGTAGGCGAGACGAGGCCAAGCACAGTGAACAGGCTAGTTCCCTTGCAAACAAAGGGAAGTAGGCCCAAGACACCACAAGACTTGACTTTGTAACATTCCCGTGTATTCCCGTATTTACTCCCCCATTCTCAGAATGATGGACAGTAAATGGACAGTTCCAACGTTCCGTCCTTGTCCAAAGTCAGCGACTTGGACGGGCGCCGCAATGCTGCCCCGTGACGTGAGTGGTGGAGAAGCGCAGGGGCGACGCACGGCGGCGGTTGTCCGTTGAAGCCGTCAACCGACGTGCCGTGATTAGATGACTCCATGAAAAGACTATGGGGAATACTTGCCGTTGGCGTTCTAGCTTTATCCGCGTGCAGTTCGACGGAGGCCGAACCGACAGAAAAGGTGCCAGCGGAAACAACGGAATCGACCAAGCCAGCCGCTGCTCTGGAATCAGCATGCACCGACGCATTAGGGGATTCGGAATCTGCTGACCTGCCAGGCGTCAGACTGTTGAGCGACGGCTCACTCATGTTTGTCACGTATATGTTGGACGGTGAGCTTCCCACTGCAGGCACGGTTCTCTACTCGGTCACCGCATCGAGCAAGGATGGCAACACTGCTTATCAGATGGGATCGAAGTTCCAAGACGGGCAAGAGGTTGCCAACTTCGTCTATGACATGGGCTCGGCAACTCAAAAGAACATCACCAACGGTGTGACGGCGGTTGATGGTGAGGTTGCCAGCCGTTATGCGTTGGGTGATCTTGAAGGATTGGGCGACGATTTTGAGTGGTCCGCGTCGGTCACCGTGGATGGAACAGACGTGGACCGTTGCCCTGACGGCGACGGAAAGACACAGTTTCCCAACAGTTAGGCGCTAATTACTGACAGGGACCACACCGCGAGGTTTGGTCCTTCCTGTTAGGCGTCGCCGAGGTATTGACCTTTGGCGGTGGTCGATGCGAGGACGGCTTTGATGGTGGAGGCATGCCACTTGGTGCCACCGCGTGCAGTTGTCACGCCCCCAGCCTCAAGGGTGGCACCGATCGTCCGCAGACTGGACCCGCTGGTCTGCATGTTGACGATCCGGTGGACCAGTTCGGCGGGTAGTTCCCGTCGCCGTCCGACGTGTACGCCTTCGGCTCTCCGTTGGGCCATTCCTTCTTTGGTGCGCATGCCGATTAGTTCGCGCTCATACTGTGCGGCTGAGGCGAGCACGTTTGAAGTGAACCGTCCGGCAGGGTCGGACGTGTCCACGTTCGGGGACAGCATGACCATGCCCCAACCTTTACGAGTCGCCCTGTCCATTAGCCCGGCAAAGTCGCTTACCGACCGGCTCACGCGGTCGATACGTGTGGACAGAAGAAACTGTGCATCCCCTTTGTCGAGTCGATCGAGTGCGGATTGCAGGCCGGGGCGTTTCATGTTTTTGGCGCTGAGTCCTTCGTCGGCGACAACCTCCACTGCCCATCCCCGGCGTTCCGCTTCATCGGTGAGGGTGCGCCGTTGTGCTTCAAGGCTTGCCCCGCTGTCCGCTTGTTCAATGGTGCTGACGCGGACGTATGCCAGGGCGAGCGGCTTCGCTTTTGTGGTGGTCATGTACCTACCGTACACAAAGCGAGCCCTTTGTGTACAAGTTTAGAGTCAATCGTGTTGTCTGGTTCGGTGTTGCGGGTGTTGCTCTTGTTGCTCGGTCATACTGCGGAGCGCGTCAAGCGCTCCCGCAATGTAGGCGCGCTGTGCCGTAGTCGCTTCCAGCTGTCCGGCGTCGATTTGCTCGAGTACCCGCTCTAGCGCTTCTGCCGTGGTGGCGTTGGCACTCGTGACGACTGGGACCAGGATCGGCCCCTTTCGCTCGCTGTTAGCTCGTGTCATGGCCAAACATTACCGCGAGCACTGCCCGCCTGATAAGTTCCAGCCATGAGCAGGGAGAAAAAAGACACGGGTTTCGGCGAGGTGACATTCGAGGAAGTGCAGGCGTTCCGCAACTCTTCCGAAGAGTCGCAGTTCCACTTACTGCGCGCGTGCCGCGCGCACCTCTCCCAACTGCAGGAGTTAGGCCAGTTTTGGAGGTCGTGCAGTGTTGTAGTCGCGGTTGTCATTGCCCTGGGTGCGATCACCGCAGCTATTGATCCGGGCACTGAATCCACGATTGGCTTGTGGGTCTTCGGTTTCGCAATGGCTTCGGCCATCGTCATAAGCGTTGCTTCCCTGTCGGATCACCTGACGCGGTCGCCGCTGATTACGGCGCTTCGCAGTCGCATAGCCGCATACGAGGACGTTCTACATGCGCCAGCGATTCAACGGAAACCAACGGGCTGGCTGTCGAGACTGTCCGCTCGGCTGCGTTGACCGAGGGGGAAGGGGCCTCCCCGCGTGCGCGTGGCCGCCCCGCTAGTCCTTAGCCTTTTCTTGTTTGAACGGTTCAAACCTTTTTTCTGATCAGCCTGCTTACTGTTTCACCTTGTCTGGCCTGATAGTCGGTTCACATCGGGTGGAACATTCTATGTTGCGTTACTGCGGGGCAGGGCCAGCCCGAAAGCTGGCCCCACACCACGGATCGCCGTCTAGTGGCGGTGCAGGTCGTCCGGTATCGCTTGCAGCTCGGCCGGTTCGCTGTAGTACGCCGGGGCCGGTACGGCCCTTGCGTCGCGGTCCAGGGCTGCAGCCATGTCAAGACGGTTCAGCACGTCAGACTCCCAGCCTTCCGGGTCGAGTCGGTGGACGCGCCGACCGTCAAAGTCCAGGTAGGTGCCGTACGCGGCGTCACGGTCCGCCCACACTTCACCTATACCGTCCGGGATGGAGGTATGCGGTAGCGCCGTCAGCAGGAGATCGAACTCAGTGTTGGACGCCTCCACTGTTTCGGCCAGCTTCACCAGCTCGGCGCGTGTGGCATCCGCTATCCGGTCAAGGATCACCTGAATGTCGGACGCCTCCATGAGCGGGGACCGCTTGTCACGGAGCCGCAACTCAAAGTCGCCGGTTCGAGCTTCTTTCAGTTCGCCACGAGCGGTGTCTAGCTGTCGTTGGACGGCTGTTGTGATGGCGGCGGCCGCGTCAGCTGCAGGGCTGGCCGCTGCGATCTGTTCGACGGTAACCGACGTGTCACCTTCCGCGAGTCGGTCCGGTAGGCTGTCGGCGAAATGTCGGGCCTCGACTGCGGCAGCGCTCGCCTCAGCGAGCCGGGCCTGTAGGTCGCTGATCTTCTGTTCGATTGCCTCAGCGGCGGTAACAGTTTTCTTGGTCATGATGATGAACCTTCCGATTGTGTTTTGGTGGACGGGGTCGCGTCCCCCGGTGGTGCTGTTTTCTAATGCGAACCGTTGGCCCGCTGTGTGCCGTTCTAACGGCACGAGAGATAGATGGATAGACATGCACTCATGTTTGTGGTAAGGAGTAGCCCTGACCCCTATAGCGAGGCTGTGAGGATACGTGCCGGTTTGCTGGCCATATCAGCTTGGATCGTGGGCGCTGTTCGCAGTGCCTCCGGCGCCTGCCAAACCGTCGGCAACCCGTACTGCATCCCATAGACACTCTCGAACAGGGAGCGGTGCTTTACCGGCCCCCGCATGACCGTCCCCGCTGGCGGCTCATAGGCCGCCCGCATGTAACGTAAACGCAGGTTCGTTGACCTGCTGGCCGGCTGCATATGGCCGGGGCGAACACATGACGGGTTCTCACAAATATGGTCCAGGTCAGCATCCGGCAGCGGCAGCCCTGCGACGTTCGCCCACGCCCAACGGTGCGCCCTATACGTTGCGCCCCGATTGCCCCATGATCCATAACCGCGCACCTTCGAGCCCGTCCACTCCCAACAACCCGTTTCCCCATTGCCACGAACATATGAGAAAAACAAGTCCATCGGGTTCTTGTGCGTTGGCGGCGTGGCCGTGGAGCCGTGGTCACGCAAACGCCTCCAATGCAACCGACACAGGTCTAAAGCGTGGTGTTTGCGTTCGCAATCTTCCAGACTGCAACGGCGATCTAATGGTGCGGACATGGTTGATTCCTTTGGTATGAGCCAACGCGCCAGCGTTGGCCTTCAGTGTTTGCTGTGGCAGGGCTGACGCCCTGCCAGCCAAGACCAGAAAATGGGTTCAGACGTAGCAACTGGGTTGACTAGTTGACATGTCAGTACGTCGTGGCCGTGACGGGATGACATTGCCTTGACCAGAACAGAACCGGGACAGGAAGCGAGGCGGAGCCTCGCACTGCCTTGACCAGAAATTCGGGCGTCGGGCGCCAGCCCGTAAGGCCGGTTCTTGCCTTTTGATTGGTGGCGGCATCGACTTATTAACATTGCTGCCATGGCTCAGGGGTGGAATGGGACCCCGGGCACTCTCGCTGACGCTTCGTGCCCGGTCCTTTGCCACCATGGAGCAGGGGCAGTAGTAGTTACTTATATAGGGAGAAAAAACTGTTTGGTGTTCACCATGGCGGCGACCCTCCGCTGTCGATTGGAGGGTTGGGGGGCCACGGTGTGTCAGCTGGGTAAAGTTTGGCCCAGCCGACGAATTCGGCGGGATTGTCAGGCGCCTGTCGTCGCGGCCAAGTCAGCCAGTGATCTGACGTTCTGCGGGCGCTCATTGGGTAGTCGTAGCTGGTCAGGTAGCCCGCCTTTCGGGCTGACTTCCAGTGGGCCTGAACGGTCCTTGTGGTGGTTCCCGTTTCGGATGCGATTCTTGCCCGACTGATGCACGTCCATCCGGTCGTGTCGGCGTGGTCGATCATCACGGACAGAGTTCTGACGCCCTTCTTGAGTTCGGATTTGTTCAATTCCCGGCGCATGGTTTCCGCGTCGAAGTGGTGCGGCGCCTGTAGTCTGGCGGCGCGGGTTGCCGTTGTCAAGCTGCCTGCCAGAGCACGGTTAGTGGGTCTAGTTCGGGTAGCGTGCATGCGATCCCGGCAGGGTGTTTGTCGGCGCTCACGTAACCTTTACTGCGGAGTTCACCCAAGGCCCTGCCGATTTCGGCGGGGTCGGTGTCGAACCTGCGTGCCATTTGGCTGATAGTGGTTTGAGAAACTGCGTCGCGGCGAAGTTCCCTCGCCAGTTCGATGCCGACGGATCGGGCCTTGTCGCTCAGGTTGCGGCTCGCTTGCACAGCGGTTTTGTACTGTTGGCGGGAGACGATCCCGGTGGGGTTCTCCCAGATTACTTTCGTCATGCTGCGGTGTCCTCTTGCTGCTCGGCGGGGTGTGTGAGGGCGTGGCTTCCACCACTGCCCGTTGCGTAAATGGTTGCCGGGTGTTCGGCGAGCCAACCGGTTTCTTTGAGGTCTTCCACTGCGTCCAGGATGGTCTGCCTGTTGTATCCGGTGGTTTTGTTCAGGTGCCGGGTGTTGGCGTAGGAGACGGGCGACAGTCCGGTGACTTTGTGGGCGATGGTATGGGCGACCGTGTGGGCGTACACGTCAAGTTGGGTGTCTGCGGTGACGCCTGTTAGCCAGTTGTCGCGGTAGCGGTTCATCGTGTCACCGCCACGGTTTCGGCGGTTTTGCGTGTGCGCCGTTTCAGGATGCTGGACACGTTTTGTGGTGTTGTGTCGAATCGTTCGGCTAGTGCTGACATGGTGACGGTGCCGGGTTTGTAGGTTGCGCGGATGGTTAGGACTGCGTGGTCGGTGATGGTGGATTGTGGGTGGTGTTCGCCGTTGAGTGCTGGCATGGGCGCGCCTTTCTGTTGGTGTTTGTTGCAGTGAAGGTCAAAAAGATGGAGCAGTGAGGCAACCCAGCTCCACACTGGGTGGCACTTCGCTACTCGTTTCCTGTCTTGACTTATGGGAGCCGTCAGGCTCCCCCGTGGTTTAACATGTTGGTTTGGCAGTCATCGCTTCATCTGCTGCCTTGCCCAGTTGTCCAATTCGTCCAGCCTGTATCTGACGCTGCCGAAGAATTTCGCATACGTCGGGCCGTCGTGGACATGGTTGGCGAGAGTTTTCGCTGAGATGCCCAGATATGTGGCCGCGTCCTTCCGGGATAGCCAGATGTTGCCGGTGATCCCTTGGGCGGTTGTCGGGTCGATGACGCTGGCTAGATCGTCTGATGGGCGAATGATGGGACTGCCTTTCGTTGGATGCGTTAACGCAAAAAGGCAACCAAAGACCGCCTATGGGTCTTCAACTGCCTTCTATGCCTCTTGGTAAATTCAGTTATGCAGGGCTGGAAAGTCAAGTCCAGCCTAGGAACCCAATATTGTACCATACGCTTGACGGTTCAGTCCTCTGAGGCCGTCGAAGTATTACAAGTAGTTTCTTTTGCGCGTTGACACTCCCATGATTGCGCTGTCCCATTATGGCTCCTGCTAAACTTAGACGATGACTGTCTACGATTCCCGTAAAGAACGGCTGTCCGCTGGTATTGGTTCGCCAAGTAAGCCGTGGGTTGCCGACTTCCGGCTACCGGGTGGTGGCAGGAAACGAAAACCTTTCCGACTCAAGAAGGAAGCGGAAGCCTATGAGTCGGCCGAGCGCTCGAAGATCAACGCCGGATCTTATATTGATCCTCGGTCAGCGGAGAAGATGACGGTTGGCCAGTTGTATGCGGACTGGATGCAGCGCCTAGTCACTGCGGGCGCTCGCGGCCGGAAACCTATTGCCGCGTCGACGCAACACAACTATGAGAAGAACTGGGCTAGACACATCGCTCCCCAGTGGGAGCACACGCCGGTATCAAACGTTCATCACAGGGAGGTTGCCAGATGGGTGGCTGGCATGGATTTCAGCCGAGCAGTCGGCTCTGGTGCGAACACGCGGCGCCGTGTCGCGCTGATGTTTGGACGGCTAATGAACCACGCGGTTTACTTGGAGCTGCTATCTAGCAACCCGGCCAAGGATGCAACGGGACGTGCTGAGTACGTTCCTGCCGCGTCCGTGGTGAAACAACACGTCTACTTGACCATGCCAGAGCTTCAAGCCTTTGCGGCGCGCTGTGAGCCGTGGGAGGACCTAATCATGTTGGCCGGGACCACGGGTCTACGGTGGGGCGAAATTACGGCGTTGAGGCACGGCGATTTCAAGACTGTCACCCAACCGAACGGGACGGAGGCGACTAGCCTCCGGGTTGCGCGAGCTTGGTCTAACGATGGTTCCAAAGTTGTTGAGTCGACGACTAAGAGCGGTGAGACCAGGACCGTTCCGGTCCCGACCAAGGTTGCGCAAATGCTGTCGAACAGACGCGAAGGTAGCGGCCTGCTATTCCAGTCACGACATGGTGCCCAACTGCATCACAGTAACTTTGCTTCGCGGATACTCAGACCGGCAGGCGCTGGTATGGACACTCCCCCGACGTTCCACGATCTCAGGCACACGGCTGTGAGCCTGATTCTAGCTAACACTGGAAACGTGAAAATGGCGCAGCGTATTGCTGGCCATAAGGACGCCACGATGACGCTCAACGTGTACGCGGAACTGTTTGAGGGTGATGCTCATATTGCTGCTGATGCCCTCGACTACTTGATAAGGTAGTTGCCGGGTTGTTGTCCGTTTGCGCGGGCAGCAACTGTCCGGTGACAGTCCATTTATTTAGGAGTGGACAGTAACCGGACAGTAAAAGCCCGAACGCCTCGGTAGCTCAGCGGATAGAGCAGGAGCCTTCTAATCTCTTGGTCGTGGGTTCGATTCCCGCCCGGGGCACAAGATACGCCAGCGTTCCAGAATACAGCCCGCAAAACGTCACGTCGGGCTGTTGAATGTCACCTGAAGTTCAAGGCGGTGCTGACCAGAAGCATCCTGACTGTAAATTGCTTTCCCCGCGATGCCTGCGAGTTCGTCCGTGCCGGAGCCCGGGATGATGTGGCCTGAACTTGCTGCTGCGGTTCCTTCGGCCAGGCCCCAGTGCTGAATGATCATTGAGCCAGTGAGACCATCCACGGTTCCTGAGAAGATTTCAGAGGCAACATAGCCTGCGCCGTGCGGGTTGCCCGCCATGAGCAAGTCCGCGGTACTCGCTCCGCGGATAGCCCCCTCAAACTGCTTGACGACCCTCACCTTCGAGAGCTCACTGTTCGTTCCCTCGACCTCATAGGCCTCGGGTTGCCAATCCGTAATATCAAAATCGGCATCGATCGTACGTTCGTCTGCATCACTCATGCACAACAGTATCCCGGTTAACCTCCGGGATTGCATGCTGGGACATCACGGCCGGTAGCCTTTATGCGGTGCCCCGTGGGAAAGCGTCCCCGGCACAGCATCCCTAAGGAGCCCGTTGAGCATGATCACGAGCCAGTCAGAGCCGCTGATATTCCGGCACCGGAAAAGTACCCTGTGGGGCGCCTTCGTGCTGATGCACGTCGTGTCCCTGCTCACGCTTCTTCCGTTGATTGTCAACGGACAAGTCCTCAGCGATATCCGGTTCTACCGCGAGTGGGCCTACCTCGGTCTCGACGACGGGGTATGGCAGGGAATTAGCAACGACTGGGTTTATCCGGTGGCCGCATTGCTACCCATGCTGCTGGCAACTGTTTTCGGATCCTATCTCTATCAACTCGGCTGGTTCGCTCTCTTCACCGCACTCAACGCGGTGGGCTTGACCGTTCTGACCGACCGCGGACGGCGAAAGGACCGCTATCACGCGGCATATTGGTGGCTGCTGGCGACCGCGCTCCTGGGACCCGTTGCACTGGGACGAATCGACGGACTCACAGCACCCATGGTCATTGCCGCTCTCTTGCTCCTCGGAAGCCGTCCCATCATGGCTGCGGCGCTCCTGAGCTTGGCCACATGGATCAAGGTATGGCCCGCCGCCGTGGTCCTCGTAGCCCTGACCGTCTCCCCCAAGCGCATCAGGCTGCTGCTCACTGGTTTTGCTGTATCAGTGCTCATCACCGCGTTTGTGGCCGTCAACGGGGGCATCAAGTATCTGCTCAGCTTTATCAGTGCGCAGGGCGACAGAGGGATGCAGTTGGAGGCACCCTTCACCACGCCAGGATTGTGGCAGGCCATCACGGGCGGGGCAGGTGCATACATCTATGAAGACAAAGACATCAATACCCGTGAAGTCCGAGGGGCTCTGGGCGAGCCGGTGGCGACGCTGATGAGCCCGCTGTTATTCCTCGCGGTCACCGCCGTCGTCGTCCTCTTGTTCTGGGCTCTACGCCGCGGCGTAGAAGTGGAGCGGCTGATCACCATCGGTTCATTAGCTGTAGTTAGCGCCATGATTGTCTTCAACAAAGTCGGTTCACCGCAGTTCATGCTGTGGCTAGTGGCCGTAACCACTGTTGGGCTAGCGATTGAAGGCGGCCGATGGAAATTCCCCGGCGTGACCATGCTCGCGATTAGCGCGTTGACAACTCTTGTCTACCCAATATTTTACGCTGAGCTGTACAACGAGTTGAATCCGTGGGTCGCGCTCTTGCTGACGCTACGCAACGGCCTGGTCGTTGCCCTTTTCGTGTGGGCTGTGGCCATGCTCGTTCGGTTGGCGCGCGCGTCCTCGCCTAGTCGAGTTGGCCAGGAGCAGGCTCACTGAACCGCTTGCGGAAGAGGGCCTTGGTTTTAGGGTCAAGGAAAATCAGGTAGAGCGCAAACGCGATCGCCACCCCCGCCGCAATATTCCGCGCCATGGTAAGGCTGAATTCAAAGTACGGGAAAATGTCGAGCTGGTCGGTGATGGCATAGACCATGAAGAACGACACGATGAAGTACATCGTCTTGATCTGCCAGTCATTGCGTATTCCCGTGACCGCGAACAAGGGAATGAGCCAGACAAGGTACCAGGACTGTATCATCGGGGCCAGCAACACTATTGCGGCAAACGCCAGGGTGAGTCGGCGCACTATCCGGCTGTAGTCTCCACGGAACATGAGCCAGAAGATGATCCCGACGGCCGCAATTTTTCCGGCGTCGTGAATGAGCCGGCCGAAGAACCATCCGTCGAAACCGACGGCATCACCGAGCGTTGCTACAACGAGGCCCATGAAACCGACCGGCGCGTACCAAATCCAGACGCTGCCTGGAGTACTCAATGCCCCAACCCAGCCGAATCCGAATCCGTTGATCCATCCCATCACTGCGAGCAGTGCCAGGGACAGAGCGGCCGTCAATGCCCAGAAGACAAACTTCCTGCCCCAACCTGCCTTATTGCCAGCCCAGAGCAATCCGAGAAACGGAAGAAAAATGATGGTGATCGGTTTGATGGCGATTGATAGCGTCACCACGATTATTCCCAGGATGGGTTTGCGCGTGGCCGTCAGATATAGACCTGCCAGCGCGAGTCCGATCATGAGGGCATCGTTGTGGATGCTGGCGATGAAGTTGGTGAGGAACAACGGATTTGCTGCAGTCAACCACAGGGCGCGATTAGGGTTGATGCCGTGGAGCTCGGCCAGTTTTGGAACATAGTAAACACTGAGAAGTACGCCGATGACCGCGATCAGACGAAACAGGAGTATTGAAAACTCCGGTTGGCCTCCGGTCAGCAGTACGACACCTTTTTCCAGCCACAGAAACAACGGTCCGTAGGGCGTTGGACTCTGTGCCCAGAGGTCATCGGCACCGGTCTGAAGGTAGTTGGAGATCTGGGAGTAGCCATCCACATAGGGGTTAAGACCACTGATCATGACCTTGCCCTGGGCTATGTAGGCAAAAACATCGCGGCTGAACAACGGAAGGGCCAGGCAAAGGGGTGCACCCCAGGCAGCTACGGCCTTGAGGACCACCGACCTACTGCCGGGCCCCCAGTCGTTGTTGATCCTCTGCCCCAGCCTCAGCCACGATCGCACCAGTAACATCCCGCCCAGCGCAAGGACAACGACGGACGCGGCAGCACCAGCAGGCTCAAATCGAAGCCACATGATGAGCGGGATTCTGCGCAGCTCGATCGATGCCAGGGAAAGCCAGCCCACTCCGAAAGATCCGAGCATCATCAACAGCGATCCCACGAACCCCTGAATGATTGCCACACCGGGACGGTCCATAGTCGGTTGGTCGACTTTCAATGATGCCGGCTCGGCCTGCGGGACCTGGGCAGTCATCTGGGCTGTTTCCAATCTCTGGATTACTGGGCGGGTCCTGCTGCACCCGGCCCACGACGCGGGGCGCGTGAGCGGTCTGGGGAAGCCCTGAACGCTCTCAAGATCTTAGCATCGCAGGCGGATGCTACATCGGTTCTATAGAGGACTGACATCTAGGATCAAACCGCCGCTGCACTTCCGCAGATAAGTGCTCGCGGCTGCATAAACTGGATCCGATGTTCCGATGACACAGGCCGTCGTCGACACTCTTGGGCATTGGTATGGAAAGGGCACTATGGGACGCCATAGCGGACAATCTCAAGTGGAGAAGCACCGAGACGGTTCGCTGCTGGCATGGGGGCTTTTCCTTGGATGCGCAACGGTTACTGCGGCTGCGATGACCGGCTTGGACCTTGTCAGTGCAGGGCTAGCCGGCGCAGGATTAGTGGCGATCTTTTCCGTTCTGTGGATTTTCTCGCTTCGATCACGGCAGGACGGGTGACTCTCGCGGTACATTGGACCCGTGCCAATTTCACAGGAAAACATAGTCTGGATCGATTGCGAGATGACGGGGCTGGACCTCACCGCAGATGCGCTCATTGAAGTCGCAGTGCTGGTGACAGACTCGGAACTGAACATTCTTGGTGACGGGGTGGATGTAGTCATCAAAACTGACGACGCCGCTGTGGCCCAGATGGGCGACTTCGTGCGGACCATGCACACAACGTCGGGCCTGTTGGACGAGCTCCCCGACGGCGTCAGCATGGCGCAAGCCCAAGACATGGTCCTGACGTACATCAAGCAATGGGTACCCGAACCCAATAAGGCACCGCTGGCCGGAAACTCGGTGGGGACGGACCGAAACTTCCTGGCCCGCGATATGCCGGCCGTTGTGGAACACCTCCACTACCGGATCATTGATGTGTCTACCATCAAAGAACTCTCGAGGCGCTGGTACACCCGGGCGTATTTCCAGTCACCGGCGAAAACCGGCAATCACCGGGCGCTTGGCGACATCCGCGACTCCATCAATGAACTCCGGTACTACCGTGATGCCGTTCTCGTTCCGAAGCCGGGGCCGGACTCCGCCACGGCAAAGAAAATAGCTTCCGCACTATCCGATTAGTTTGACCGGTTCGGTTCCGACTCATGGCCAGTGTCCGCTGGCCTCAGAAAAGCATGTAGACTCGTATGCGCTGCCTTGAGTACGTGAACGGAAGCGGTTCCGCTAGCGCGTAACCATCCGATCACGAAGACAAGGCACATGGTGGGTATAGCTCAGTTGGCAGAGCGCCTGGTTGTGGTCCAGGAGGTCGCGGGTTCAAGCCCCGTTACTCACCCCATGGGAATTGGCGGCATGAGCCGGATATTCCGCAGAGGCCGCCCGGATTTTAGTCCAAGGCGGCCTTTTTTGTTTCAATGTGATCTAACTATTTCCTGGCGGTCTCGCTGACTAGACCCGACTGATAGCGGAGGTACAACGGCATGGAACGTAACTTTTTCGAGGAAGACCACGATCTTTTTCGCGAAGTGGCTCGCGAGTTCAACAACCGCGAAATCGCCCCCAAGTACGCAGACTGGGATCGGAATCACATGATGCCTCGTAGCATGTGGACCGCTGCTGGTGAGCAGGGATTACTGGGTCTTGCCGTACCTGAGGATTTTGGCGGCATGGGGATGACTGATTACCGATTCCGGGCGGTTATGGACGAGGAATTCGCCCGGAGCAACCATCTTGCGGTCGGCCTTGCCCTGCACCTCCACGATGACATGGTGCTTCCACATCTCCTGGCGTACGGTTCAGATGAGCTGAAGGAACGCTGGCTGCCGCCTATGGTGTCCGGCGAGAAGGTCACCTCAGTAGCCTGGACAGAACCAGGCGCGGGCTCCGATCTTCGTGGCGTTCGGACCAAGGCTGTTCGCGAGGGCGATGACTATCTCATCTCGGGTCAGAAGACGTTTATCGGAAACGGCATCAGCGGCGATGCGTCTTTGGTTCTGGCACGCACAGACGGCAGCACCGGACGAGGCTCCGCGAAGTCCTTCTCTCTATTCATGGTGGAAAAAGCAGAGGGCTACAGCACGGGCAAGCAACTGGACAAGATGGGCCTCAAAGCCTCAGACACCGCCGAACTGTTCTTCGACAATGTACGGGTGCCGGCCAGCAACCTCGTCGGTGAAGAAGGCAACGGACTGAGGTACGTCACGGAGCAACTGCCACAGGGCCGCCTCGCGATCGCTGTGGCGTCGTCGGCCGTCGCCCGGGCAGTTTTTGACGCCACCGTCACCTACACGAAAGAACGCAATGCGTTTGGGGAACGGGTGGTGGACTTTCAAAATAGCCGGTTTGCCCTCGCCGACATCCGGACTGAAGTCGAGGTCACAGAATCTTATGTGGACCAGGCGATGCTTGCGTTCAACGAGGGAAAGCTCGACGCCGCCTCGGCCTCTCAAGCAAAGTTGTGGGCCAGCGAAAGAGTGAAGTCGATCACGGATCGCTGTCTACAGCTTCACGGCGGCTACGGATACATCCTTGAATACCCCGTTGCCCAGGCGTACCTTGCGTCCCGGTTGCTCACTATTTTCGGTGGAACGAGTGAGATCATGCGCGAGACTATTGGCCGTGACATCGCCCGTTGACCGGGTTGCTACTGAGGAGAATGAGCGCACTATGACTGTACGCGCCGTGACCGTGACCGGGGAACCTGTCCTCCATCGTAGGGCTGAAGAGGTTCTAGAGTTCAACGATGAGCTCAGGCAACTCGTCAATGACATGTTTGACACCATGGACGCCGCCCATGGTGTGGGGCTGGCTGCCCCACAGGTTGGTGTCGGTCTGCGACTGTTCACGTATGACTCTCCACATGAGGACGAAGCGCCGTCGCGAGGCGTGGTGATCAACCCTGTTCTGACGTTGTCTAAAATTTCCGGCGCTGATCCTGATGTCGACGACGAGTCCGAGGGCTGCCTGTCAGTTCCCGGGTTGAGTTACCCCCTGAAGCGGGCTGGTTGGGCCCATGTGAAAGGGTTCGACGCGGACGGAAATCCATTGGAGTTTGAAGCGACTGATTGGTTCGCCCGAGTGATTCAACACGAGTTCGATCATCTGGACGGCAAATTGTACGTTGACCGGCTGAATGAGAAATGGGCTAAACGCGCCCGCAAGCAAGTGCGTGCCGAGGGATGGGGCATTCCATCCCTGACCTGGTTGCCAGGAGTCGACCCCGACCCATTCGGTCACTAGAGGCCACACATCACACAGGGGTGAACAGATACACATGGGTGGGTAATTTCCGGAGTTCGGAAGTACCCACCCATGTGTAGGTACGAGGTTAGACAGGGACCGCGTCGAGCTCGATAACCCGCGGATAGGCCGGCGGATTCACATGCGCCATCTCCTCCAAGACCCTGACGACCTGGCAACTGTAGCCGAATTCGTTGTCATACCAGACGTATAAGACGGCATTCTTATCCGTGCAGATAGTTGCCAAACCGTCAACGATGCCGGAACGCTTTGACCCCACAAAATCTGTGGAAACGACCTCAGGCGAATCGATGTAATCGATCTGCTTATGGAGTTCCGAGTTGAGCGACATATCGCGAAGGTAGGTGTTCAACTCCTCCTTGGTTGATCCATTAGCCAGGTTCAGGTTGAGGATGGCCATGGAAACGTCCGGGGTTGGAACGCGGATGGCATTTCCGGTGAGCTTGCCAGCGAGCCCGGGAAGCGCCTTAGCGACAGCTTTAGCAGCTCCGGTTTCGGTGATCACCATGTTCAGGGCAGCCGAACGTCCACGTCGATCACCCTTGTGGAAGTTGTCAATGAGGTTCTGGTCGTTTGTGAACGAGTGAACGGTTTCGACGTGACCATGGACGATTCCGAATTTGTCATCAATCGCCTTGAGCACTGGCGTGATCGCGTTCGTGGTGCACGACGCCGCAGTGACGATAGCGTCCTCATCCGTGATGGTTCCGTGGTTGATACCGTGCACAACATTTTTCAGTGCGCCCTTGCCCGGAGCGGTCAGTAGTACGCGTTTTACGCCAGGGCACTCGAGGTGCTGCGACAGGCCTTCTTCATCGCGCCAGCGACCGGTGTTGTCCACCACAATCGCATCCCTTATGCCATAACCGGTGTAGTCCACCGTTGAGGGATCGTTTGAGTAGATGACCTGAATAAGGGTCCCATTTGCCAGAATGGTGTCGTTGTCCTGGTCAACCGTGATGGTCCCCTCGAAGGATCCGTGAACGGAGTCACGGCGAAGAAGCGATGCCCGCTTCACCAAATCGTTGTCAGACCCCTTGCGCACAACAATGGCACGCAGTCGGAGACCATGGCCGCCGCCAGAGTGGTCAATGAGAATTCGAGCGAGCAGACGCCCGATTCGTCCGAAACCGTAGAGAACGACGTCCGTACTGGTGCGCTCGTCAGCCCCCCAGCGTCCGGTGATGTCCTTCAGCTCGTCTTCGAGGAATCCCTCCAGAGAGCGCCCAGTTCCCTCCTGACGGTACTTGATGCAGAGTTTGCCAACATCAATAGACGCCGCACCGAGATCAAGCTTCACAAGCGCTTCGAACAGGGGCAGCGTTTCTTGAACGGGCAGTTCTACGTCGTTCAGGTGCCGTGCAAAGCGGTGCGCCTTGAGGATGCCGATCGCTGACTGGTTGATCAGGCTTCTGCCATGAATCGAGGTGACCACGTTGTATTCTCGGTACAAACGGCCGATCAGCGGGATCATTGCTTCGGCGATGCCTTCCCGGCTCATCCAGGTATCAAGACAATCGTCTGACTTCAGCGTCACAGATTTTCACTTCCTTTGGTTCAGCCGGTAACTTCTTCGTAGCCGGTTGGTTCCGCCTCGCACAATGAGCATCGGCGTCGCCCACACTGGGCACGGTAGGTTTCGCAGTCCATCCCGTTCCAGGCTCAGAACAGTGAGACTCAATACTCCATTCTATTCGCTGCAGGGCGTGCTTGCAGCCGGGCAGTGGAGAGATGGGCCACAAAGGAACCTGTCAGGACTCCTTGATGCACCGTCGCAGATCTTCGGCGGCCACCTCCCGCAGACGCCGCAGGTCATCCAGCCGGTGATCATCGATGGAGCCCTTCCGGTGATCTTTCTCAGCTTTTTCGAGCTGCCGCTGGGCTTCCTTAAAATTGCTCTCTGCCATTTCAACGAATGATGGAGTTTCCATGGATCCAGAATGGTCCTGAACGGGAACAAAGTCCAGTATTCAGCGCGGTGCCGGTGATGCTGAGCTTCCGGTGTCGGCAGGGGGGTCGGGCTCCAGATCTTCAAGACGTTTGACGTTTCGAAGTTTCCCGAAGATCGCAGTCAGCGGTGCCATTGCGGCCACGATCACACCAACGAGAACTGCGTTTTTGACTCCTATGACCTCAGCAAGTCCACCAGCTATGATTCCGGCTATTCCCAGCATGCCCCAGCTCACCATCCGAGTGGCTGACCCAAGTCGTCCCATCATCTCCGGGGGGCACACTCTCTGCCGGAAACTCGTGGCCATCACTATATTCCAGGCCACCGCGATTCCCATGATGAAGAGGCCAGCAACGCCGATGATCATTCCTGTTCCCGGGGTCATGAACAGCAGCGTGGCGTAACCACAAACAGCTGGAACCATAGACCATCGCCAGAGCGGGCCGGAGCCGATTTTCTCACTGACCCGTTTGACAGTGATGCCTCCGATGGCGCCGCCGACGGAGGCTGCGGCCATCAAGATGCCAAGCCAGATCTCAGACTCGTTGATGACTCGGACGATGAGTAGAACCAGCAAAGAGACGATGATGTTACCGCCAAGATTCCACAGGGCGGCGTTGAACAAAAGAGCACGCAGTGGAGCAGTTCCGAACGTGTACGAGAGCCCCTCGCGCATTTCATGGAGAATCTTGCGCGGTCGGATCTCACGTTCCGGTTCGCGTACTTTCAACGACGAGATGGCCACGATGGACACTACTGACGTCGCGACCTGGGCGAGAACAGAATTGGACGCACCCACCGCAACCGTCAACGCACCGGCCGTACCCCTGCCGGCTGCGTCGGCTGATGCTGAAGACGCAGTGAGGATTCCGTTGCCTTCCACCAACTCATCTTTGGAGACAGCCTGCGGTACGAGTGCATGCTCTGCCAGGGCAAACGACACCGCGGAGAGTCCGACGACGAAAGCCACCAGATAGAGCTGCGCGACGCTGAGTTCACCCAGCCAGTAAGCAACCGGCAGCGTTGCCAGCGCGGCAATTCTTAAAAGCAGCGATCCAACGATGATGGGTTTGCGTTTCAACCGGTCAACCCAGACACCGATCGGTAGTCCGAACAAGAGCCACGGAAGGAACGTCATTCCGGCCAACGCCGCGACTGCAAAGTTACTGGCGTGGAGCTCTACCGCGGCGATGATGGGCAACGCTACGGATGTGATCGCGCTTCCGAAGATTCCAACCGTTGCGGACAGCCATAAGGCCCGGAAATTGGCGTTCCGGACAAGCAGCGGCTTCCGGGTCGTCTTCGTCTCGGTCATTGAATCAGCTTAACCTGAACTCCCGGGCGGAAGTTACGCGCATCACATGCCTGTGGATTAGTGGGATGGGTTGGTCTGTAAGCCGGGTCCTGTCATCCGCGCGGGTCACCCCGGCGGAGTAGCGATCATCCATCTGGAACCGCCGTTGCCGACGGTCTCGAGCAGCCTACCCAGACACTCAGGCGGGCAGCCTTCGAACGTGTCCTGTCTGGCCTTGCTCCAAGTGGGGTTTACCTAGCTTTCCCGGTCACCCGGGAAACTGGTGGTCTCTTACACCACCCTTTCACCCTTACCTGCTGCCGACCCTACGGTAGATGGCAGGCGGTTTCTTTTCTGTGGCACTGTCCTGCGGGTCACCCCGAGTGGGCGTTACCCACCACTTTGCCCTGTGGAGCCCGGACTTTCCTCGGCGGCTGAATCCGCAAAGATCCGCCGTCGCGATCACCCGACCAACCCATCCCCGGTCAGTATACTGCCCTGCTGACTGCGCGCCCAACGACCGATAGGACGGCAGCTCCGGCGGGTAGGATCAATTGGTGCTCATTCTGCTTCCCCCCTCCGAAGGCAAGACGGCCCCGGTCGACGGCGACCCAGTCAATGTGGCCGGGCTTGCGTTTCCGGAACTCGCGGGCCCACGACGAAGCGTCCTCAATGCCCTTGAAAAGGTCAGTGCAGACCCGGAGGCACTGACCATGCTCGGCGTGGGTCCGTCGCTGGCTGACGAGGTCAAGCGGAATATCAGTATCCGGAGTCAGCCGGTTGCGCCTGCCAACGAGGTTTACACAGGAGTGCTCTACGAGGCATTGTCCTTCCGAACGCTCACCGGCGAACAGCAGGCGGAAGCGCGTAGCTCCATCCTCGTCATTTCAGCGCTGTGGGGAGCCGTCAGATTTGATGACGACATTCCGGCCTACCGCCTGTCCATGTCGGCAAAGTTACCCGATCTTGGAAGGCTGGCAAGCTACTGGAAGCGCAGCCTCGGATCGGTGCTGGACGAGCGATCCGAAGGAGAGCTCCTTGTCGATTGCCGTTCTAGTACCTATGCCGCGGCGTGGGTACCACCGATGGAGCGAACGGTCACGGTAAACGTATTCCAGGTGCGCGATGGCAAACGAACCGTCGTCTCGCATTTTGCCAAGCACACCCGCGGAGAGTTTGTCCGTCAGCTTCTTCAGCGAAACGGCAAAGCCCCGGAGACACCACACGAACTTGCGGAAGTGGCAGCTGAGCGATGGGACACTGAACTTGTTGCTCCGCAGGGCACCAAGTCCTATCGCCTGAACCTCGTGCTATCCAGCCGCTGAGACACCGTACTGTCTAGTCCGCGACGATCTCAATTTCAAAGCCGTCCTCATTCTCGAGGTACGCAGCGTAATGATCAGCACCACCGGCATGCGGATGCTTATCAGCGAACATGAGCGACCAGCCGTGACTGGTGGCGCGACGGGCGAGCAAGTCCACTTCGTTCCGGTTTCCGCCCCTGAACGCTAGATGGTTCAGACCAGGAAGACGACGTCGGTGTGCCTCGCTTTCGACGTCGGTGCCGCTCTCGATCACGATGTACTCGCCGGCGCCGTTCCACGCTGCACCACTGGACCACGATGTGCCTCGTTGATACCCGAGCCGCTCCAGCATCCATCCAAGGCTGGATTCGGCCACCGAGAAGTTATTCACCCATAGTTCCACGTGATGGAAGCGCCCCGTGGCTGCTCGGCTGGGCTTATCGCGGGTCACCTCTGGTTCTGTTGCCGTTGCCGTTGCCGTAGGAGGTGGCCCTTTGGATGTCGGCGTCCAGTCTCGGCCCGCTTCGCCGGCATCCATGGCCTCATTGGACAGCCTGTCTGCATCCTTGTTTTTTTCGCGGGGTATCCACTCGTAGCGGACGCGGTGCGGGTTGACCGTCGATCTGGCCTCCGTGGCGAGCTTCCGCATGTCCTCGTGCTTGATTTTCCAGCGTCCGCTCATCTGCTCGACAGCTAGTTTTGAATCCATCCGCACCAGAATCCGGCAGGCTGAATCAATGCTGTCAACGAGCTTCAGGCCAGCAACGAGACCGGAGTATTCGGCAACGTTGTTCGACACCTTGCCCAGATACCGTGCCTCTTCAGCGATTACTTTTCCGGTAGATGGGTCCCGGACGAGAGCGCCGTAGCCGGCATGACCCGGATTGCCGCGGGATCCGCCGTCGGTCTCGACGATGAGGTATCGCTTTTCGTCTTGGGGGGAATCCTCGGCCAGAACCTGGCCGGTTTCAAATAATGCATCCGCTGCCGAGCCCACGGGCCTAGTTGCCCCAGTCTTCAGAGCGGACCAGAATGCAACCCGAGTCCGGGCACATGACCACATCGTCGGGGTTTGCTTTACGAATATCGGCAAGGTCACCGGGACTCAGCTGCATACCGGAGCCCTCTGACCGGCCATGGAAGAGCCGAGCCGCCCCGATGCCACGGTGGGCCATTGATTTTTCGTACACCGCGAGGAGGGATGGATCAAAGGTAGCGGCGCACTCGTCCCGCTGTCGCAACAGATCGTTGCGCTCGACCTCAATCTCAACGAGTTCGGCGTCGCGTTTTTCTTCCAACGCTGTCAGCTCTGTCGTGATGGTCTCGACTACATCCTGATCCCGTCCCTGTTGGGTGCGGCCCGACTCAAGACGTTCCATAACTTCCAGTTCGGCATCCTCGAGGTCAATCCGCCGCTTCTTCAGGGACTCAACTTCGTGCTGCATCGCTGAGAGGTCCTTGGGGTTTCCAGCACCGCTCTCTAGCCTCGATTGGTTCCGCTCCAGTCGAGTCACGACCGTTGCGACGTCGTCTTCTGCGCGGGTAAGCGCGCGTGTCGCGTCCGAGACTTCGGTGTCGGCGGCAACCATTTGGCTGTTCGCTGCGGCAAGTTTGCCCGCAACAGAGGCGATCTCCGGATTTTCTGTCACGTTCCGTGTGCGACGCTTCAGTGACGTCAATTTGGAATCGATTGCCTGCAAGTCCAGGAGCTTGAGTTGCTCGGCTGCCGGTGCTTTAACCACTAGATACCTCCACATTATGACCAAGCCATGACGGCCGCGGCTCCCCCAGCCTATGACAACGAGAAGCCGGACGTGTAGTCACAACCGCTCTCCTGTTGGATCAACGCCCTAGCTGGGCGTCAGAACAAAATCCCAAGGATCAGTGTTGACGGTGCTGACACGCGTTTCCACGTCGAATCCCTGATCGAGCAGCACGTTCCGGAGTGCAGCTGCAGCTGGTGTAAGCCACAGCCATTCGCTACCGAAATGCGAGACGTCAATGAGGTAGGGCCGCCCACCCATGGCGGCTTCACGAGCCTCCGACGCGGGGTGATGACGCAGGTCCGCGGTGACGAACACGTCAGCTTCGGATTTCTGGACCTCGTCGAACAGGCTGTCCCCCGCTCCACCGCAAACAGCTACTCGATTGACGATGGCATCTTTGTCTCCTGCAACCCGCATCCCTCCCGCGACCGCGGGCAGAAGCTTGAAAACGGACTCAGCGAACTCTCCCAGGGTGAGGGCCTTCGCCAGAACGCCAACCCTGCCAATTCCCTCTTCCGGGAGCCCGTTCGGAGCCTGAGCCAACGGTTCCACGTCCTGTAAGCGCATGGCATCTGCCAAAACATCGGAAACACCACCAACGGCGCTGTCGCCGTTGGTATGAACTGTCACGAGTGCGCACTGAGATTCGATCAACCGATGGACTGCCCGCCCCTTGAAGCTAGTGGAGGCTACGGAATTGACGGCCTTCAGTAGCAGGGGGTGGTGAGTCACCAGCATGTGGGCACCCCATGCCACGGCCTCTTCAATGACATCAAGTGTTGGGTCAACGGCGAAGAGGATCTTCTGTACGGTTTTGTCCGGGCGGCCCACCACCATGCCAACGGCATCCCATTCTTCGGCCAGCGATTCTGGCCACAGTTCTTCAATAGCCAGCAAGACATCGCCAGCGGACGGGGTGTGCGGTTCGGCGATGTGTTCGTCGTCGTCCTGGGGCTCCGGTTCAGATTCCATAGCCTATTTCTACCCTGCGTCGGCCCTGGTGTTCCAATCAACAGGCATCGGTAGCTTGTTCAGGAATCAAAGAGGCCGTCTTTGCATTGTTAACTGTCATGATGACATTTGTTTTGGGCGGAGGCTGTTTCTGGTGCCTCGACGCCGTTTACCAGCAAACTCGTGGTGTGACCAGTGTGGTCTCTGGCTATACGGGCGGGAACACGCCGAACCCTACGTACGAATCAGTGTGTTCCGGCACTACCGGCCACGCGGAGGTGGTGGTGGTCACGTTCGATGAGGAAGTTGTGCCATCGGAGGTCATTCTCGATATGTTCTTCACCACCCACAACCCCACAACGCTCAACCGTCAGGGATACGACGTCGGCACGCAGTACCGGTCTGCGATGTTCTATGAAGACCCCCTGCAGAAAGAAATATTCGAACGCGCCGTTGAACGCGCCCAAGAACACTGGGCAGATCCGATCGTTACCGAGGTTGTGCCAGCCACGCGCATCCATGTGGCCGAAGACGTGCACAACGATTTCTACCAACGCAGGCCCGAAGTGGGTTACTGCCAAGTCATTATCGACCCCAAGCTTGCCAAAGTCCGAAAGTATTACTCCCAGTGGCTTACTGCCTAGAAGGCACAACAACCGCTGGATAAAATGGCCGCACTTCACATATTGATTCAGAGGCAGGATTACATGGCACGTATATACGACGACGTTACTCAAATTGTGGGCGGTACCCCGCTCGTGCGACTGAACCACTTGACCGAAGGCCTCGACGCTGAGGTGGCCGTGAAACTGGAATTCTACAATCCAGCCAACAGCGTGAAGGATCGTATTGGCGTTGCCATCGTCAATGCTGCCGAAGCGTCCGGCCAGCTCAAGCCTGGCGGCACCATTGTTGAGGGAACGTCCGGGAATACGGGAATCGCGCTGGCCATGGTTGGCGCTGCCCGCGGGTATCGGGTCATTCTGACCATGCCCGAAACCATGTCCACCGAGCGCCGTGTCATGCTGCGTGCCTATGGTGCGGACATAATTCTGACTCCTGGTGCTGAAGGCATGAGCGGAGCAGTCGAACGGGCACAGCAGATCGTCGCGGAGACGGACAACGCTATCTGGGCCCAGCAGTTCGCCAACGAAGCCAACCCAGCCATCCACAGATCAACCACTGGTGAAGAAATCTGGGAAGACACAAATGGTGAAATCGACATCTTTGTTGCCGGCATTGGTACTGGTGGAACAATTACCGGAGTGGGTCAGCTGCTCCGCGAGCGTAAGCCCGGAGTTCAGATTGTGGCGGTGGAGCCCAAAGACTCTGCCATCCTGACCGGTGGCGCACCTGGACCCCACAAGTTGCAAGGCCTCGGCGCAAACTTTGTTCCCGAGATCCTCGACACGGACATCTATGACGAGGTCTTCGATGCGCCATTGGAGGAATCGATCCAGGTGGCGCGAGACCTAGGCCGACGCGAAGGCATTCTCGGGGGTATCTCATCCGGTGCCATTGTCTGGGCAGCACTTGAGCTGGCGAAGCGGCCGGAGAATAAGGGCAAACTGATTGTTGCGATCGTCTGCGATTTCGGCGAACGGTACATTTCGACCCTGCTCTACGACGACATCCGCAACTAACGTTCTTCGCCGCATAGTGACTGCGGCAACCCCTAGCCTGGACGAGGAGTCCCGTGACCCTATTTGGCGCGTCGTTTGCGCGGCTGCAGGAAGACCTTGAGACCGCGCGCACCCACGATCCTGCGTCGCGGGGCCGCGTTGAAGACGCACTGTCATATCCGGGTCTGCACGCCATCTGGGTGCACCGGCTGACTCATCGTATGTGGGCCAAACCGGGCCTGCGGACAGCGGCGCGCGTTCTGTCCCAGGTAGCCAGAACCGCAACAGGTGTGGAAATCCATCCAGGGGCAACTATAGGGCGGCGCTTCTTCATTGACCACGGCATGGGGGTGGTCATCGGTGAGACGACTGAGATCGGTGACGACGTGATGATGTACAACGGCGTTAATCTTGGTGGGCGGTCGCTGGCCAGGATCAAGCGGCATCCGACGATCGGGAACAAAGTCATGATCGGCGCCGGTGCCAAAATTTTAGGACCAATCACTGTTGGCGAGGGAAGTGCGGTGGGCGCCAACGCCGTCGTCGTCAAGGACGCCCCCGCTGATTCCATCATCACCGGGATCCCAGCGACCTGGCGACACCGGGACAGCCGGCGCGAAACCCAGCCGGCTGTTGATCCGGCCGTCTATGTGGACCCGGCCATGTATATCTAGGCCGGGCCCCATCGGTGGAGCCTAGTGAGTGTCCGCAGCCTCGACTTCGGATAGGTCGCCGCCCCATAGTGTGTGGAACGTGCCTTCCTTATCGTTGCGCTGGTACGTGTGCGCACCGAACAGGTCTCGGAGCCCCTGGGTGAGTGCTGCGGGGAGTCGCTTGCGACGCAGAGCATCGTAGTACGCCAGTGACGATGAGAACACAGGTACGGGGATGCCCAGCTGAACGGCGGCGGCAACCACCCGTCGCCATGCGGGCACTGCTGCTCCGATTGCTTCGGCGAACGCAGGCGCAAACAGGAGGTTCGATGGTTCACTACCACTGGCGTATGCCTTGGTAATGTCATCAAGCAGCTCAGCCCTGATGATGCAACCGGCCCGCCAGAGTTTGGCTATCTCATCGAGTTTGAGTTCCCAGCCGTATTCCTGGGCTGCTCCGGTGAGCATGTCCAGTCCCTGCGCGTAGCTGACCAGTTTCGAGGCAAAGAGTGCCTGCCGAACGTCCTCAACGAAGTTCTCCGGCAGTTCGACGTCAACCTCGTGTCCGGCGAGGAGCTCCTGGGCTTCAGCGCGCTGGCTGCGCTGTGATGACAGTGCCCGAGCAAATACGGACTCCGCAATCCCCGAGACAGGCGAGCCGAGCTCCAATGCGGAGACCACGGTCCAACGGCCGGTTCCCTTCTGCCCTGCGGAGTCCACGACAACGTCGATGAACGGCTTACCTGTTGCGGGATCCTCATGCCTGAGCACTTCTGCCGTGATTTCAATCAGGAACGACGACAGCGGGCCGGAGTTCCAGTCGGTGAAGATGTCAGCTTGGCGTGCTGGTTCGATACCTGCCCCGTGACGCAGGAGGTCTGAGGCTTCACCAATGACCTGCATATCGGCGTATTCGATGCCGTTGTGCACCATTTTGACGAAGTGGCCAGCGCCATCGGTTCCTATCCAGGTGCAGCAGGGCTCGCCGTCGTACGTTGCGGCGATCTTCTCCAGCATGGGGCCGACTGAGTCATAGGATTTGCGTGAGCCACCGGGCATGATGGACGGTCCTAGCAACGCGCCCTCCTCTCCCCCGGATACGCCGACGCCAACAAAGTGAATACCCGATTCGGCGAGTGCGGCTTCCCGCCGGCGGGTGTCGGCAAAGTGAGAGTTACCGCCGTCGATAATGATGTCATCGGTGTCCAGCAGCGGCGTCAGCTGCTCGATGACGGAATCCACCGGTGCTCCCGCCTTGACCATAAGGAGCACGCGGCGTGGTTTTTCCAGTGAATCAACTAATTCCTCGAGCGAGTCTGCACGAACGAAATCGCCCTCGTTGCCGTGAGCCTCCAGCAATGCGTCCGTTTTTGCTGCTGTCCGGTTGTGCACGGCAACGGTGTATCCGTTTCGAGCCAGGTTTCGGGCCAGATTGGCCCCCATCACGGCGAGTCCTGTGACTCCTATTTGTGCGCTCATGAACATTTCCTTTCGTCATGGGTAAGGACCACACTATTGCCCGGAGCGCAGGCGTGGCTATTGTGACCGTTCCGCCGATAGACTGGTGAAATTATGAGTTGTTATACCTCCGTCCTTGAGCTTTTCAGTATCGGCATCGGCCCGTCTAGTTCGCACACCGTCGGCCCCATGCGCGCCGCCCTGTTGTTTGCACATCAGTTGAAGGACAAGGATCTGCTGCCCCGCACCGCAAGCGCGCGTGTTTGGCTGTACGGTTCCCTGGGTGCCACTGGTATTGGCCACGGGACCCCGAATGCGATTCTGGCGGGCCTCGCAGGTTTCAGTCCCGAAACTGTTGATCCAATGGTCCCCGGCAAGCTGGCAACCACCCTGGCCGGTGCGGGAACACTGGAGTTACTCGGGGCGCAATCGATCTCCATGTCCCCCAGAGACATCATGCTGGAACCGCGGACGGTCCTTCCGCGTCATCCCAACGCCATGAAGATTTCGGCTTTCGACGCCGACGGTGCTGAAGTCCTCACCGAGACGTACTTCTCGATCGGCGGTGGGTTTGTTGAGGTGGACTCAGACACTGCGGTCAGCGACCCCACCCCGGCCTCACCGGCAGCCGAGCTGCCCTATACCTTCCAGTTTGCGGATGAACTTCTGGAAATCTGCAAGCGTGAGAATCTTTCAATCTCCGACGTCGCGTGGGCCAATGAATGTGCTCTGCGGCCGGAGGATGAGGTGCGGCGCGGCATCGACGCCATCTGGAACACCATGCGCGAGTGTGTGGAGGCAGGCCTGTCCGTAGGCGGAACCCTTCCCGGCGGCCTCAGAGCGCGACGTCGGGCGGCCGCTATCGCAGCACACCTTGAGGCTGTCGCCGATGAGCGGGAAACGTCACTCGAGTGGCTGCAGGCGTTCGCAATTGCCGTCAATGAGGAAAACGCGGCTGGCGGGCGCGTAGTAACGGCGCCCACGAATGGTGCAGCCGGCATCATCCCAGCGGTTATGCACTACTTTGACCGGTTCATTCCGCAGGACCCGGAAACGAAGAAAGACAACATCCGGCGCTTCCTGCTTGTGGCAGCCGCTATCGGATCCCTGTACAAAGGGAACGCCTCGATCTCCGGCGCTGAGGCTGGTTGCCAGGGTGAGGTGGGGTCCGCTTGTTCCATGGCCTCTGGCGCCCTTTGCGAGGTCCTCGGCGGGACCCCAGACCAGGTGGAGAACGCTGCAGAGATTGGCATGGAGCATAATCTAGGCCTGACCTGTGATCCCGTTGGAGGGCTCGTCCAGCTGCCATGCATTGAACGCAACGCGATTGCTGCGGGGAAGGCTGTTGCTTCCGCCCGCATGGCTCTGTATGGAGACGGGCAGCACATCGTCTCCCTCGACACCGTCATTGAAACCATGCGCCAGACTGGCCGTGACATGTCCAGCAAATATAAGGAAACGTCCGAGGGCGGTCTTGCTGTCAACGTGATCGAGTGCTGAGCCAGGATTACGTTTTGCCGTAGGTTTCCGGTAAAGTAATTCATCGTGAAGTTCAGCGGAAACGCTGTCATCACGGGTCTTTAGCTCAGCTGGTAGAGCGCCACGTTTACACCGTGGATGTCATCGGTTCGATCCCGGTAGGACCCACCAATTGCCCCGCCGTATGAAGCGAATTGCTTGGTTCGGTGGGGCTTTTTACTGACCCGATGGAGACGCGGCAACGCATCTCAGAGCGCTGGCAGGACCTGAGCCAGGTGCGTCAGTGCTGTCGAGGTTCCCATGTCGATTTTTAGCGTTGCGTGGTCATCTCCCCGGGTCCATCCTCGATTGATGATGACCACCGGTCCCCCGTTTTTGGCCATTCGGCGCACGAATCTTAGTCCGCTCATCACTGACAATGACGAACCAGCCACGAGCAACGCATCAGCATCGTCGACCATGCGAAAAGCCCGTGCCACCCTGTCTTTGGGCACGGACTCACCGAAGTACACAAAGTCGGGTTTCAGCATTCCGCCACATACTGGGCAGTCGGCCACGTTGAAGTCCAGAGTCTCTTCCACGTCTGCATCGGCGTCAGGGGCGACGTCGCCGGCGCTTCCTACACTCTCCGCATAGCCAGGATTAAGGTCCTCCAGAATTCCCGCGAGCACCGAACGAGGTATTCGTGTACCGCAGCTCAAACACACCACGGTATCGAACCGCCCGTGGAGGTCAACCACGTTGACGCTTCCGGCTGTTTCGTGCAGACGATCGACGTTCTGGGTGATGAGACCGGTGAGGATACGTTTCTCTTCGAAGCTCGCCAGAGCATAATGGCCTGCGTTGGGTTCGGCCTGCCGCAGATAGTGCCAACCAACGTGATTGCGCGCCCAGTAACGCTGCCGCTGATTATCATCGCGGCTGAACTCCTGAAACGTCATGGGTTTGCGCGGAACAGCGTTGGGTCCGCGGTAGTCAGGGATGCCCGAATCCGTGCTCAGGCCTGCCCCCGTCAGGACGGCGAGACGTCGTCCACCCAGAAGATCCTGGGCCTGCTGCAGCAATTCCTGCTCGTACAGTTCCGGTCCCGGCAGCTCAGCGTCAGCGTCCCTGGTAGGAAAGCCTGTCATGCCAACTGGAACGATTCGCGGACTCTCAGTCATCCGGGCACCTCCGCCCGCAGGCTCTCCAAGGCATCCAGGTACTTCCCGAACTCTCTCGCCTCCCCCCGCCCGGACGAGACAACGCTGCGCACCACTCCCAGGCCGTCAATGAAGAACGTTCCGCGTCCGGCGAAGCCATGCTCATCATCGAAAACCCCGAACTGGCGTGATACCCGACCGTGCGGCCAGAAATCGCTGAGCAGATCGAAGTTCAGCCCCTCGGCGTCCGCGAAAGAACGTAGCGCGTACTTGTGGTCCGTCGAGACAGCCAAAATCCGCACCCCCGCCTCATCAAACACGTGACGGTTGTGCTGCAATTCTGCTAGCTCCCCCGCACAGACCGAGGAAAAGGCGAAAGGGAAGAAAACTATTGCGGTGGCAACACCGCCAGGGGTGGACAGCTGTATGGGCTCCCCAAACTGATTCGACAACTCAAAGCCGGAAACCGTTTCCCCGACTACCGGCCGCCCCATTGATCTATGACTTGCGTCGCGCAACCAAGCGCGCGGCCGCCCAGTCATCGCAGACGCCGGCTGACGTCGTGGAATGGAGCCCGGCTGTGGGAGCGGCCTCCTGGATATCGTTTGGAGCCACGTACCCCTCACGACCAGACTTGGGCGTCAGCAGCCAGACGACTCCCCCGTCGTCGAGCGTGGTCAATGAATCTACGAGAGCATCAATCAGGTCGCCGTCGTCGTTCCGCCACCACAGGATGACGCCGTCAACAACTTCCTGATCCTCCTCAGTGAGAAGTTCCGAGCCAATGAGAGCCTCGAGGTTTGCCCGAAAGTCGAAGTCAACGTCTTCGTCGTAACCCAACTCCTGAATCAGGTCTCCATTTTTGAAACCCAACTTGCCCGCCAGATTTTGATCCGTGGCGGCTTCGGCCTCACTCACTGCGTTCCTCCTGCGATCCTTGTGAAAAGTTTGACAAAGCCCACAGACCCCTTTCCGGGAAACTGTGTTCCTATAAGCCAACACCCTAATGCCCTCTGCATCAAGCCATTTGGATGCTCGTGGCCGTGTTGTCCCTGCTAAGCATAGGAGCGATAGAGTGGCAATGTGACGATCAGCAGTTCAACACCCCTGACGTACTGGTCGATTTCTGCACTTGAGAGAGGTTGAACGTGGCCACTGGAGAAGACACCAATGACATCCTGAGCGGACTGACACATCAGCTGCGGGATCGCGATCCGGAAGAAACCCAGGAGTGGATCGAATCGCTGGATCAGCTGATTAAGAGCGGCGGTACCGAACGCGCGCAGTACATTATGCGTTCGCTGTTGCAGCGGGCCGGTGCGCAGAGCGTCGGTGTGCCAATGGTCACCACCACCGACTACGTCAACACCATCCCCACGGATCAGGAACCGAAGTTCCCCGGGGACGAGGAAATCGAGCGCAAGTACCGTTCCTGGATGCGTTGGAACGCTGCGGTCATGGTGCACCGGGCGCAGCGACCCGAGGTCGGCGTGGGCGGACACATTTCCACCTACGCCGGCGCCGCAACGCTCTACGAGGTGGGGTTCAACCACTTCTTCCGCGGCAAGGACCATGCCAGCGGCGGCGACCAGGTGTTCTTCCAGGGCCACGCTTCGCCGGGCATGTACGCCCGCGCCTTCATGGAAGGCCGCCTGTCCGAAGAAGACCTGGATGGTTTCCGCCAGGAGAAATCCCGCAAGGGCCACGCTCTCTCTTCCTACCCGCACCCCCGCAATATGCCGGACTTCTGGGAGTTCCCCACCGTTTCCATGGGCATCGGCCCCATGAACGCTATTTACCAAGCCCAATCCAACCGCTATTTGCAAAACCGTGGCCTGAAAGACACCTCCGACCAGCAGGTGTGGGCGTTCCTGGGCGACGGCGAAATGGACGAACCAGAGTCCCGCGGCCTGCTACAAGTAGCGGCGAATGAGAACCTGGACAATCTAAACTTTGTGATCAACTGCAACCTGCAGCGCCTCGATGGGCCGGTGCGCGGCAACGGCAAGATCATGCAGGAACTCGAGGCGTTCTTCCGCGGTGCGGGCTGGAATGTCATCAAGGTAGTCTGGGGCCGCGAGTGGGATGACCTGCTCGAGCGCGATAAGGACGGCGCTCTGGTGGACATCATGAACACCACGCCCGACGGCGATTACCAGACCTACAAGGCTGAATCCGGCGGTTTCATTCGGGATCACTTCTTTGGAAAGTCCCCGCAGACCAAAGAAATGGTCGCGGACATGAGTGATCAGGAGATCTGGAACCTCAAGCGCGGTGGCCACGATTACCGCAAGGTTCATGCCGCCTATAAGGCTGCCACGGAGTTCAAGGGCAAGCCCACCGTGATCCTCCTCAAGACGGTGAAGGGCTACGGCCTGGGTACACACTTTGAGGGCCGTAATGCCACGCACCAGATGAAGAAACTCACCCTGGATGACCTCAAGGAATTCCGCGACCATCTGCGGATTCCGATCAGCGATGAGGAGCTGGAGAAGAACCCCTACCTGCCGCCGTACTACCACCCCGGTGCCGATGCGCCGGAGATCAAGTACATGATGGAACGCCGCCGTGAGCTCGGCGGAAGCCTGCCAGCCAGGTCGAGTGATCACGAACCGTTGCATCTGCCCGGCGATGAGGCGTACGAAGTAGCCAACCGTGGTTCCGGGAAGCAGCAAGCTGCCACCACCATGGCGTTCGTTCGGTTACTCAAGGAGCTGATGCGGGACAAAGAGTTCGGCAAGCACGTTGTGCCGATCGTCCCCGATGAGGCCAGAACCTTCGGGATGGATTCATTTTTCCCGACCGCGAAGATTTATAACCCGCACGGTCAGAACTATCTCTCCGTGGACCGTGATCTGATCCTGGCGTACAAGGAATCTCCTCAGGGACAGATCATCCACGTGGGCATCAACGAAGCCGGATCAGTGGCCGCATTCACGGCAGCGGGCAGTTCCTATGCAACACACGGTGTTCCGCTCGTGCCGGTCTACGTGTTCTACTCCATGTTCGGATTCCAACGCACCGGAGATTACATCTGGGCTGCCGCAGACCAGATGAGCCGCGGATTCCTGATTTCCGCGACCGCCGGCCGGACCACCCTTACCGGTGAAGGACTGCAGCACGCGGACGGACATTCACCGATTTTGGCGTCCACCAACCCAGCAGTGAAGACCTACGATCCAGCGTACGGCTACGAGATCGGACACATTGTCCGCCACGGGTTGGAGGAGATGTACGGGGAAGACTCGGAAGACCCCAACGTCATCTACAACATCATGGTTTACAACGAGCCGATCCTTCAGCCGGCGGCACCGGAGAACCTCGATGTCGAGGGCATTATCCGTGGGATTTATAGGCTGGCACCAGCCCAATCCGAGGGGCCGCGGGCACAACTGATGGCCTCCGGCGTCGCTATCTCGTGGGCATTGGAAGCGCAGCAGATGCTCGCCGACGACTGGGGCGTGTCAGCAGATGTCTGGTCCGTGACGTCGTGGAACGAACTGCGCCGTGACGGTCTCCAAGCGGAAGAGGAAGCTTTCCTCAACCCTGAGGAACCAAAGCGGACTCCCTTTGTCACCAAAAAGCTCGAGGGCGCGGAAGGGCCAATCGTCGCATCAACTGACTACATGCATGCGGTTCCGGACCAGATCCGGCAATTCGTTCCCAACGATTTTGCGACGCTCGGCGCAGATGGGTTTGGGTTCGCCGACACTCGCGCGGCCGCACGTCGATTCTTCAAGATCGACAGCGCATCCATGGTCGTCAGGACGTTGGAGATGCTCGCAGATCGCGATGAAATCGACTCCTCAACGCCTCGCCAGGCGATAGACAAGTACAGCCTACTGGACGTCAATGCGGGCAACGATGGTGAGGCCGGCGGCTCGGAGTAAAGCACGCCGAGCGTTGGTCCGTTTTTTGTAGCCTTCTCACAACTCGTCGATCGGCGGGGCGCGGCAGTATGCTCGAATAATGCCTGAGCCCCGCACGTCGACCAGCAAGGCTCGATCCCACCGCATGCCCGTAGCCGATCCGCGGACGGTGGATCGGCTTCGCGCGAATATTGGTGGTCTCTCCACAGCCACCCTGAAGCAGCTTGACCGTTCACTTCCCTGGTATCGAAGCCTGACACCGGACGAGAGGTCTGCCCTCGGCCTTGTGGCGCAGAAAGGCATCGCCTCGTTCGTCAACTGGTACGAAAAGCCCGCCTCCCCTGCATGGGTGCTCAGCGACGTCTTCGGAACGGCACCGACAGAGCTCACTCGATCAATCAGCCTGCAGAAAGCGCTCCAACTTATCCGCGTCGTCGTGGAAGTGGTCGAAGACAAAGTCCCGGAGCTCACGGCCGAAGCTGATCAGGTCCTCGTGCGGGAAGCCGTCCTGCGATACTCCCGCGAAGTGGCGTTTGCTGCCGCCGACGTCTACGCACGGGCAGCTGAAACCCGCGGCTCCTGGGACACGCGGCTGGAGGCCCTTGTTGTTGATGCCATTCTGCGTGGAGAAAGCTCGGATGCATTGCGAAGCCGCGTTGCCGCAGTCGGCTGGAAGTCAAAGGCTAACGTCACGGTCTTCGTGGGAAGTTCCCCCGCAGAACCCAGTGCCTCATTTGTCAATGAATTGCGCCGGGCCACGGGCCGGTTGGCGGAAGACACGCTGGTCGGAATCCAGGGTGACCGCCTGATCCTGGTCCTTGGCGGGGTAGAACCGAACGATGCCGCGTATCTCAGGCTCAGCGAACTCTTTGGTCCAGGTCCCGTGGTCTACGGACCTATTGCTGCTTCCCTCGTAGAGGCCAGTGCGTCTGCTCAAGCAGCGTTTGCGGGCTTGGCGGCTGCGCCGGCGTGGCCGCAGGCACCCAGGCCCGTGGCCGCCGATGACCTCTGGCCCGAACGGGTCATCTCCGGCGATGACTCCGCTCGACGGTCCCTGATCAAGGGTATCTACCGGCCGCTGGTCAATGCCTCCAACGGACTCGCCGTAACCGTGTCCACGTACCTGGTTCTTGGCCATAGTCTGGAGGCTACAGCCCGCGAACTATTTGTTCACGCCAATACGGTTCGCTACCGTCTGAAGCGCGTTTGCGACATCAC
The DNA here is from genome assembly GCF_016907875.1 of Arthrobacter roseus. Taxonomy (NCBI): domain Bacteria; kingdom Bacillati; phylum Actinomycetota; class Actinomycetes; order Micrococcales; family Micrococcaceae; genus Arthrobacter; species Arthrobacter roseus. Next base: position 2,099,435 of record NZ_JAFBCU010000001.1, read on the forward strand.
CGGATGGGATCCGTTACTCCCCCGTGAGGCCTTTGTCCTTCAGACAGCACTGGTTGTTGGGCGTCTTTCAGCCCCTCCCTCATCCTCTCCTGAACGCCACATATCGAAGGGAACCGATGGTCGCTGAGAGCTGTGCAGGAGGCGTCAGATCCACCCACCGTTGTAGACTTCCTACAAGAGCGTGCCTTGAGCTTGGTTCACCGAAACACCCCATAAACCCTCCTAACTTTGGAAAGCTGGTTAAGTGCTTGCAATAGTCTGCCCTGGACAGGGCTCACAAACCCCAGGGTTCCTGACGCCCTGGCTCGAGTTGCCCGGTGTGAGGGACCATCTGGGGTCCCTCGGCGAGCAGGCGGGGCTGGATCTGGTCCAGCACGGCACCGTCTCAGATGAGGAAACCATCAAAGACACGGCGGTTGCCCAACCGCTGATCGTTGCCGCAGGCCTCGCCGCGGCACGTGTGCTCCTGAACGAGGAGAAACTCACCTCGTCAGTCATCGTCGCCGGGCATTCCGTCGGTGAGATCACAGCCGCCGCGCTCTCCGGTGCACTTGATGAGGCAGATGCCCTCTCTTTTGTCAGGACTCGGGCGAATGCCATGGCAACGGCAGCATCTGCTACGCCGACCGGCATGAGCGCTGTGCTCGGTGGAGCTCACGAGGACGTCATGGCAGCCATCAAGACAGCTGGACTGACTCCGGCGAACGTCAACGGCGGTGGCCAGATCGTTATCGCGGGGACGCTCTCCCAGCTCGAAGCATTCGCTGCCGCCCCGCCTGCTAAATCCAGAGTCATTCCGCTCAAGGTAGCCGGCGCATTCCACACCGACCACATGGCCACGGCCGTTGCCGCGCTGGAGGATCTCCGACCAGAGTTACGCCCCGGCATCCCCACTGCCACCTTGCTCTCGAATTACGACGGCGCTCCGGTCACCTCTGGCGAGGCCAACCTGGACAGCCTGATCGCACAGGTCTCCCGGCCAGTCCGATGGGATCTATGCATGCAGACGATACTGGACGGCGGAGTCACCGGGCTGCTTGAACTTCCGCCAGCCGGAACGCTGACAGGTTTGGCACGCCGCGGGCTCAAGGGCGTAGAGACCCTAGCCCTGAAAACACCTGAGGATCTGGACGGCGCGCGTGAATTTATTGCACGCCACAGTGCCTCAACAACTATCGCAGCAGAAGGTAGATAAGGACACCAGTGAGTACACCGACCCTGAACCAGGCACCCCTTCGTGAATTTACGCGCATCCACGGAATTGGCGCGTACAGACCAGATGTCATCGTCACCAATGAAGACGTCTGCCAGTGGATCGAATCCTCCGATGAATGGATCCGGAAGCGCACCGGAATAGCTACACGCCATCGGGCCAGTCCCGACGTTGGCGTCACCGACATGGCCGAGGGTGCAGCTCGCGAAGCCCTGGAAAAGGCTGGCATCGACGCATCGCAGCTTGGTGCCGTTATCGTTTCCACCGTGACGCATCCTTACGCCACACCGTCAGCCGCCGCGGACCTTGCGCACCGGATAGGTGCTACTCCAGCCCCTGCCTTCGATATTTCCGCTGCCTGTGCTGGTTACTGCTACGGCATTGCACAAGCTGATGCTCTGGTCCGCTCCGGCGCCGCAGACTACGTGTTGGTTGTCGGCGTCGAGAAGCTTTCAGACATCATCGATAACAGTGAACGGAGCATTTCGTTCCTGCTCGGTGACGGAGCAGGCGCCGCCATCATCGGTCCCTCTGACACCGCTGGCATTGGCCCCTCAGTGTGGGGATCCGACGGTAGCAAGTGGGGCGCCGTCGGAATGACCGGCTCCATGCTGGCCCTCCGGGACCTTGCGCTGACCGACGAATCAGGCTCGGATCCGGACGCAGCCGCAGTCGCCGCCGCTTGGCCCACCCTGCGCCAAGACGGGCAGACCGTGTTCCGCTGGGCCGTGTGGGAGATGGCCAAGGTTGCCCAGGAAGCCCTGGACCGTGCAGGAATCGAGGCCAAAGATCTGGCAGCATTCGTCCCGCATCAGGCCAACATGCGCGTCATTGACGAACTGGCAAAAGTCCTCAAACTTCCCGACCATGTTGCTGTTGGCCGGGACATCGAGGACGCAGGAAATACTTCCGCAGCTTCTATCCCGCTAGCAACACACCGGCTCCTGCGTGAACAACCACACCTCTCGGGCGGCCTCTCGCTACAGATCGGATTTGGCGCTGGGCTTGTATTCGGCGCCCAGGTCGTAGCGCTTCCCTGAGAAAAACCCTCAGCTCAAGCTGTCAACCGCGGCTTGTACAACCACCGGAAAACCGGTAACAACAGAAAAGGAGCCACCATGGCTAGCAACGAAGAAATCCTGGCCGGTCTAACAGAAATCGTCAACGAGGAAACGGGGCTCGCACCGGAGGCCGTAGAACTCGACAAGTCGTTCACCGACGATCTCGACATTGATTCGATCTCCATGATGACCATCGTGGTCAATGCCGAAGAGAAGTTCGGCGTCCGTATCCCCGACGAAGAGGTCAAGAACCTCAAGACTGTTGGCGACGCTGTGGACTTCATCGCCAACGCCCAGGCCTGAGACCAGTTGCTCCGCACCCCGGAGCCCAGGTGGCCGCCCGGATGATCCGTGCGGCCACCAGAACCGCGTAACTTCACGCTTCCGTCACGACGGTGGCAACTGTTTGAGAAAGTGAAAAAATGGCCCGCAAAGTAGTCATCACTGGACTGGGAGCTACGACGCCTATCGGCGGCGATGTCCCAACCATGTGGAAAAATTCCCTCCAGGGCGTTTCCGGAGCCCGGACCCTTGAGGATGACTGGGTAGAGAAGTACCAACTTCCTGTCACCTTTGCCGCGCGAGTCTCCGTGCCCGCCAAGGACGTTCTGGAGCGATTTGAAGCCAAGCGCATGGACCCCTCAACACAGTTCGGAGTCATCGCTGCCCGCGAAGCGTGGAAAGACTCCGGCCTCTCTGACATTGACCACGACCGTTTCGCCGTGGCTTTTGCAACCGGCATAGGCGGCGTCTGGACTTTGCTTGACGCATGGGACACGCTGCGCGAGAAGGGTCCGCGACGCGTCCTGCCCATGACGGTTCCCATGCTCATGCCCAACGGTGTCGCAGCTACAGTGAGCCTCGATCTTGGCGCACGTGCAGGAGCACACACACCCGTCAGCGCTTGCGCATCCGGCACTGAGGCTGTCCACCAAGGACTCGAGCTCATCCGCTCCGGAAAAGCTGACATCGTGATGTGCGGCGGCGCCGAAGCAGCCATCCACCCCATGCCCATGGCAGCATTCGCCTCCATGCAAGCGCTCTCCCGTCGTAACGATGACCCAGAACATGCTTCACGCCCCTACGCAGTGGACCGCGATGGGTTCGTCATGGGCGAAGGAGCAGGCGCGCTGGTTCTTGAAGCCGAAGAGCACGCGAAGGCTCGCGGAGCACGGATCTACGCTGAGCTCGCTGGAACCTCGATCACAGCAGATGCCTTCCACATTACGGCTCCTGACCCGCAAGGACTGGGCGCCACCCGTGCGCTGAAGGCGGCAATGTTTGACGGCAGAATTCAGCCTGACGACGTCGTCCATGTCAACGCCCACGCAACGTCTACACCGGTTGGAGATAAGCCGGAGTACGTTGCTTTGAAGGCAGCTCTTGGCGATCGGGTCAACAACGTGGCGGTATCGGCAACGAAGTCCCAGACCGGCCACCTCCTCGGAGCATCAGGTGCCGTGGAAGCGGTCATGGCGGTCCTGGCCGTTTACCATCGACAGGCACCCATCACGATCAACCTCGAGAATCAGGATCCTGAAATCCCTCTTGACGTGGTTACATCTGAACGAAGCCTGCCCCAAGGCGATATCGTCGCTCTGAGCAATTCCTTCGGTTTCGGTGGACACAACGCTGTTATCGCGGTCCGAAACGTATAACGACGAAAAACGCACCGCAGCCCCTCCGGACTGCGGTGCGTTTTCTACGGTTCAATCGATGGTCAACCGTGACTCTGATTCTCTAGCCCACCTGGTGTAGCCATCTAACTGGGGCACCCTCACCAGCGTGCCGGAAGGGCTCCAGCTCCTCATCCCACGCTTCGCCGAGCGCAAGAGAGAGTTCGTGGTAAACAGCCGCAGGGTCGCCCGCGCCTGCCTCGTAGGCGTATCGAATGCGATCCTCGGAGACCATAATATTTCCGTGGACATCCGTGGTTGCATGGAATATTCCGAGCTCCGGCGTATGGGACCAGCGCCCGCCGTCGGACCCTGGGCTCTGTTCCTCAGTGATCTCGTAGCGCAGATGCGCCCAGCCCCGCAACGACGACGCAAATTGAGCGCCCGTCCCCTGTGGACCAACCCAAGACAACTCAGCACGGAACATTCCGGGCGCAGCCGGCTGTGGACACCACTCAAGGTCCGTCCGCTTATCCACGACGGATCCAATTGCCCACTCAATATGTGGGCACAATGCCGAGGGTGCTGAATGTATGTACAGCACTCCGCGAGCCATCACAACAGTCATTACATCCTCCATAGCTGTAGATACGTCTTCCCCAACGACCTTCAGCGTGGATGCGTTGCATCAGCTAGGGTCCATTGTGCCTCAAATATCACGTTTGTGCTACTGGAGAGGCGAGCGCCGACAGAAAGGTATATCATGCGTAAAATCGCTTAAGCTCTGGGATGGGCCTGCTGATAGGTTGTGCGAAGTCGGTCAACCGAAACGTGCGTGTAAATCTGGGTTGTGGCCAGCGAGCTATGCCCCAGCAGTTCTTGCACGCCGCGTAGGTCCGCACCACCATCGAGGAGGTGGGTAGCGGCTGTGTGGCGTAGTGCATGGGGACCGCTCGCCGACGTGTCCGGCAAGGCACCGAAAAGACTGGCTACAACGGCTCGGACTTGTCTCTGATCCACCCTCTTACCTCGTCTGCCCAGAAACAGTGCTGCTCCGCTGTGCTCATTTGCTATCGCTGGACGCCCACGGCGCAGCCAATCATCGACGGCAGTGCCTGCAGGCACGCCGTAGGGAACGAACCTCTCCTTGTTGCCCTTACCGAGCACCTTGACCATGCGCCTGTCATGGTCGACGTCGTCCACATCGAGGCCTGTGAGCTCTCCCACCCTGATACCAGTTGCGTAGAGAAGTTCTAGGAAGGCCCTGTTTCTGACGGCAATCGGCTCGCCCTCTGTTGCTTCGCTTTCCAGAGACTCAAACAGAGTCGACAGTTGAGCGTGAGCAAGGACGTGCGGTAGCGTCTGCTCTCGCTTGGGTGCACGGAGCCTCAATGCCGGGTTGACGGATATGAGCTCTTCGCGAACGGCCCATGCGGCGAAACTGCGTGCCGCAGCCGCTCGTCGGGCAAGGGTGGATCTCGCTTGGCCCTTGGTGTTGAGTGCTCCCAACCAGCCCCTTAGCATGTTCAGGGATATGTCTTCCAGCACACTCGCGCCACCGGCAGAACAGTACAGTAGCAGCGACGTGAGGTCAGATTCGTAGGCTCTGCATGTATTGATAGAACGACCACGCTCGGCGACAAGGTACCGTAGGAAGCCCTCTACCGCGTGTCTGAACTCCTTCGGCAAACGGATCTGCCCTTGCTGCCTCCCCTCTGCTGTCATGGGACTACTCTGCGCCTACCGGGGCACATGCTCAAGCCGACTCGCTGAACAGCAGCCACTCTGCACCGGCTGTGTTGTGAGAGCCGCCAGATGTGTAGTGCGATTCGAGTTGCAACAAGCGCTTTTTGACGATCATTTTTTCGGTTGACGCATCCGGGTTGCTGCCAGAACGTACAACCCTATGGCCGGGGAAGATGATGGGTATGGGGTGCGTTGCTATCGCCTGACCGACAGCACGAGCCCGGTAGGGATCCCCAAGAGCCTCCGCTATCTGGCGATACGTTTGTTGCTCTCCGTAAGGCACGCGCTGCACCTGGGACCAAACGCGTTGTTGGAAGTCTGTTCCCGTTATCTGCGTCTCTACGTCAAAACCGGCCGACCTGCCCGCAAAATAGTTTGTGAACTGGTTTTCGAGGTCGAACCAACGCAACGGTGCCTCAACTCCGATGTCCGTCCCCGCGGGAGCATTGTCTCCGGCCCAGAGCCGGATCAACGCCCCGCCGCTGACAACGCAGGTCAGACAGCCCACTGGTGAGTCGATCAAGTAGTGCATTTTCATGGTCTTTCACTTTCTGTTCTTTCAACGGTTTTTGCGCCATTCATCGCTGGCGTTTCGGGCTGCCAGTCCTGCCAGTTCCAGTCGTGCCAGACCAACTCGGACGCCCTGTAGGCTCAAACCGGACACCTTCGCCAATTTGTCGCGGGTCGAGAACACGCGTATGGGTAGTGCGTCCAGGAGCAGTAGATCTTCCACGCACAGACCGTCATGGACGGCACGCTCCGCCACCTTTTCCGGTGCCACGCGGGTTTCCTCCAATTCCTGTCCCATTGGCCCACACAGTTCCTTTACTTCAGAGGCATCCGTGACGCACACAGCATCTGCTTCCCGCAGAAGCCGATGGCAGCCCGCTGAGTTCGCCGAGTGCACCGGTCCAGGAACGGCTCCGAGCGCCCGGCCCAGTGACGCTGCATGATGGGCGGTATTGAGTGCCCCGGAGCGCCACCTCGCCTCCACCACAACCGTTGCCGCACTCATTGCGGCGATGATCCTGTTCCGCTGCAGGAATCTCCACCGTGTTGGCGATACACCCGGGGGCACCTCAGCGAGCACGATGCCCCGCTCGCAAATGGCACGTAGCAAATCCTCGTTCCCCGCAGGGTAGAAGCGATCCAGACCACACGCCATGACGGCGATGGTGGGAATACCCGTCTCCATTGCGGTAGCGGCCAGGGCCGCCCTGTGTGCGTGTGCGTCGATACCGTAGGCTCCGCCGCTCATCACGGTGTAGCCACTGCCAGCCAGTTCTCCCGCGATGTCGCCAGTGACTGACGCGCCATAGTGAGTGCTGTCGCGCGAGCCGACGATGGCAACTGTCTTTTCATGGCGGGGAAGGCCATCGCCTGGGTTGCCTCTGGCCCATAAACCGATTGGAGTATTGAGCTGAAGGTCCTCCAGTGCTGCCGGCCAGAGATCATCGCCGGGTATCAGCAGCGTGCCGCCGAGCCGTCGGATCGTCTCCAGATCTCTTTGTGGCGCCAGGTCCGCGACGCGCGGACCCCAGCGGTCCATGGATTCGGAGAGCAGCGCCCGCCTGCCGGTTAGACCATGCTCGGCGAGGACCTCTGTTACGAGTTGCTGAACAGCCGCGCTCACCGGAACTTCCGCCGTCGCCAGACGCAGAGCATCTGCCGCCCCCACCGCCCTGATCAAGGCCATCCCCACGAGATCCGAGGGTTCGAAGAGCCGAGACAAGGCAGCCCTAGACTGCCGTTCTGAGAGAGCTCCGGTCATGACGCCACCTGTTGGCGCAACTGCTGTGCTTCAAGAATCTCATCGGCACCAGGCTGGGTCAGCCCGCGCAAATCGCCCATGGTCCAGGCAACTTTGAGAACCCGGTCATATCCTCGCGCCGTGATCGTCTCTCGGCGCATTGCCTCGTTGAGAGGCCGCAGAACCGATTCAGGCAGTTTGAGCTCTTTCTTCAAGACCGTGCCTGGCACTTCGGAGTTGGTCCACAGGCCCCACGGGCGCAGCCGCTCCCGTTGGGCAGCCCGGGCCTCCGACACCCGGTTGGCCACAGTTGCCGTTGTCTCGGCATCAGTAAACGTTGAATAGTCTGCCATCGACACGCGTTGAACAGTCAGCTGCAGGTCCACTCTGTCGAGCAGAGGCCCGGAAATCCGACCAAAGTATCGTCGTCGTTGCTGCGCTGTGCAGGTGCAGTCCACTCCTTTACCCGAGGCCAACCCGCAGGGGCACGGGTTTGCAGCCAGCACCAGTTGGAACCGCGCCGGATACGACGCCGTACCGACAGCCCGATGGAGCACAAGGGATCCACTCTCCAGGGGTTGGCGCAGGGCGTCCAGCACCCTGCGCTCGTATTCCGGCGCCTCATCCAAAAACAGCACGCCACGGTGTGCTCGTGACGCCGCCCCCGGTCTTGGAATGCCTGATCCGCCGCCGATGATTGCGGCCGGTGTTGCCGAATGGTGCGGGTTCTCAAACGGGGGCCGTCTGAGCAGTTCCGTACAAGATGCGGCAGCACCAGATATTGAATGGATGGCCGTGGCTTCCATGGCATGGCTGTCACTGAGGTCTGGAAGGATGCCGGGCAGCCGCTCCGCCAACATGGTCTTTCCTGCGCCGGGCGGTCCCATCATCATGAGATGGTGTGCGCCTGCCGCGGCAATTTCCACAGCAAAGCGAGGTTCAGCCTGCCCAGCAATGTCCGCCATATCAAGCCGCCGCGGTTCGGCCAGAGAAGGCACAGGCTCAACATCTGGTGCGAGCCTCCCCACGGCGGGCATGATGAGCTCTTTGGGATTAGCGCCAAAATGCAACAGGGTGGCAGCGACCGAATCAAAGCCACGTACCCTCACGCCCGGAACCAGTTTTGCCTCAGCCAGGTTTTCTCTGGCAACTACCATGTCCAGGTGTCCGGCTGCCACCGCTGCAATGACTGACGGGAGTACTCCTCTAACGGGCCGTAAACGGCCGTCAAGCCCTACCTCGGATAGAAAGACTGTTGTCCCGGTATCGCGGATATCACCGTTGGCCCGCAGCGCTGCCATCAGGATCGCGAGATCAAATCCGCTGCCTCGTTTGGGAAGCGATGCAGGAATGAGGTTGACGGTAATCTTCCGTGCACTCAGTGCGATGCCGGCGTTCTTTGCGGCCGCTCGAATTCTGTCTCTTGATTCATTCAGCGAGGCATCAGGAAGTCCGAGGATGACAAAATTCGGCAGGCTCTGGCCGATATCAGCTTCGACCTCAATCAGAGAGCCGTCCAGCCCCATCAGGGCTACTGCATACGTTCTGCCCAGAGACATTCAGGACACCGCCCGCAAGTGTTCAATGCGCGGTGCGTCCTCGCCCGTGTCCAGGACGGCGATAGCGTCTACGCGGAAGCCGGCGAACCGCAGATCATGGGCACGGGCCCATTGGGAAGCCAACGCGTAGAGCCTCGCCAGCTTGGCTGCGTTGATCGCCTCGAACGGATGGCCGTAGTTCAGGCTGGACCGTGTTTTGACCTCCACGACGACAAGCGTTCCGCGGTCGATGGCAACGATATCGATCTCCCCGGAAGAGCACTTCCAGTTTCGGTCAATAACCCGCAGACCCAGATTTGTCAGGTAGTCGGCAGCAACGGCTTCCCCGCGCCTGCCCAGTACATCTTTGGCTTTCATCAAGCACCTCCACACCCAGCCTGCGGGTGGGAGGACGCCTGTCTTTCACCGATGAACAGCTATGTGGACAAACACCTACTGGATAGGCACTGTGGAGGAAAAGTCAGCGTTCTAAACCGGCATCTTTTGGAAGTGAAAGGTCATCATTTTTGACCAGTTCCTCAACGTTTACGTCTTTGAACGTGATGACACGCACGCTCTTGACGAATCGCGCGCTGCGGTACACATCCCAGACCCATGCGTCTTGAAGGGTGAGGTCAAAGTAAATCTCGCCATCGGCCGATTTGGCCTGCAAGTCAACATGATTCGCTAAATAGAAGCGGCGCTCAGTCTCCACGACGTAACTGAAAAGATTGGCGACGTCCCTGTACTCCCGGTAGAGCTGCAGCTCCATATCCGTTTCGTAGTTCTCCAGATCATCAGCACTCATACGTCCATCATCCTCTCTGACCACTGATGTTTACAGTTGACCGTTCAGCTGTCGTTTCCGCCACCAGCCGCCAGGTCTTCCGGTGATACTCGGAGGCACCGTGTGCGGCAATTGCGGTCCTGTGAGATTGCGTCGCGTAGCCCTTGTTGGCATCCCACTGAAAGTGCGGATAGGGTCCGGCCAGATCCTCCATCATTGCATCGCGTTCAACCTTCGCGAGCACAGACGCTGCCGCCACAGAAGTGCAGTGCATGTCTGCCTTGATCCTGGTGAAGACCGGCGAATCGCAACCCGGCTCAGATTTCACCAGCTCCTCCTCGAACAACGACGACTGATAAGCCGGTGACAGCCAGTCATGATTGCCGTCCAGCAGGACAGCATCCGGACGAACGGTCTCCGCCGCCGTCCGCCACGCCCTCGTGCCTGCACGCCTTAACGCGGCGATCAATCCGACGTCGTCGATCTCCGCTGCTGACGCATGCCCGACGGCGGAGGCGACCGCCCAGCGCGCTATCTTCGGCGCGAGAATCTCACGGTTGGACGGACTCAGGAGCTTACTGTCGCGAACACCCTTCAGGCTCCGCACCACCGAGAGGTCGATGACCACGATTCCCACGCTCACAGGCCCCGCAAGGGCACCGCGCCCCACTTCGTCGCAGCCTGCCACATACCGGTGACCGTGTAAGGAAAAAGTACGCTCAAATCGGAGCGTGGGTGCGCCCATGACCATTCAGGGAACCAGCGACCCTGCCGGCGCATCTGCAGGAGCCGGTACGTCGTCGAACACGTCCGGGTAGCTGCCAAGAAACCCTAGGTGATTGAGCGGCCAGGCGATCACTCCCGCCTTGCCTTCGACGTCGTCAATATCAATGAAACCCTGGCCTTCACCCTGACGGTGTTCCCGGGAATCGGCTGAAGCGTTGCGGTGATCTCCCATGACCCAAATCTTTCCCTCGGGAACGGTCACGTCAAAGGGAATGTCCGACGGCGAGGCGCCCGGATAGATATAAGGCTCGTCAATCGCTTCCCCGTTGATGGTGAGTTGGCCCTGTGCATCGCAGCAACGTACCCGGTCGCCGGGCATACCAATGATCCGTTTGACCAAATGCTGCTGCGACTCATCCGGCTGCAGTCCCACGAAAACCAGGGCCTCATGGACCCAGCTCCCGGGACCATCCGGAGCAACTTCTTGAGGCGGCAACCAATTCTTGGTGTCCTGGAACACCACAACGTCCCCCCGTTCAAGCTCAAACGGCCCCGGAACCAGAAGATTGACAAAGATACGGTCATCGATTTGGAGAGTGTTCTCCATCGATCCGGACGGAATGAAGAACGCCCGGAACAAGAACGTCTTGATCAGGAAGGACAGCAGCAGCGCAATCGCAATGATGGTGATGATCTCTTTGAGCCACCCTGTGAAGCCGCGGCTCCCGCCGTCGTTCGGTCCCTCTGCAGAGTGACGACCGGAACCATTCTCCTCCGGTTGCCCGAACTGCTGGGGCTCATCCCGGGAATCACCGGGGACAGACTGCGACATGTACGCTGCTTCCTCTATTGGTTCTGCGACTGCACTGGAGCCGTCAAATGAATGCTCTCAAGTTTGCCCGCAGATGAAAATGGCCAGATGATCGCCACCGGTTGGCCGATAACTCGATCCTCAGGGACCATTCCACCGCCGGGAGCGCCGAGAAGGGAACGGGAGTCAGCCGACACAGACCGGTGATCGCCCATCACCCACAATCTACCCTGCGGGACCTCTGCCTCGAACTCCACACTGCTCGGTTTGTCTCCGCTGAACAGGTATGGCTCATCAATCGGTTCTCCGTTCACCATCACCTGCCCCGTCGGCGAACAGCAGGCAACTGTGTCCCCTCCAACGCCAATAACGCGCTTCACGTAGACGGTGTCACTGCTGGTCAGGCCGATCCAGCGCCCCAGTGCTACAACCCCGTCAACGACATCGGACCGGCCGCTGCTGATCGGCGCAAATGATCCGCGGCCGTCAAAGACCACAACGTCTCCTCTGTGGATGTCCTGGTCCAGTCTGGAGACCAGCACTCGGTCCCCCTCGTCGAACAATGGGGCCATTGAACCTGACGGAATGTAATAAACATCGAACACCAAAGCACGCACGAACCCGCTGATCAATATTGCGAGTAAAAGAGCACAGACCACAAAACGCCAGCCCGGGAAACCGGACCGGCGTTTTGGCGGTGTCCCCGGCAAGGCCGGAGAACCAGGTGATTTCGACACCCGAAAGATTTACTTTCCGGCGTTGAAGTTGCGCTTTTCCTTGATCTTTGCTGCCTTACCGAAGCGTGCACGCATGTAGTAAAGCTTGGCGCGGCGGACATCGCCCTTAGACACAACTTCAATTTTGTCGATGATCGGAGAATGTACCGGGAAGGTACGCTCCACGCCGACGCCGAAGCTGATCTTACGGACGGTGAAGGTTTCGCCTACGCCGCGGCCCTGACGGCCGAGCACGTAACCCTGGAAGACCTGAACACGGGTGTTCTTGCCTTCAATGATGTTGACGTGAACCTTGAGGGTGTCACCGGCCCGGAAATCCGGAACATCACTGCGCAGCGAGGCTGCGTCAAAATTGTCGAGGATATGCATCTGTATCACTCCTGGCGAACGCCACAGGTCATCCGCGTCGGTCACGACGGGTACCGGCCGGTAAACCGGATAGTATCCGCCGAAGATTTTTTACCAGCGGACCAAATGATGACGCTGGCGTGTTCAGACTGTTGACGCCGCTCCCCCTGTGGCAGGTTCGGGCCCAGTAAACACAATTTCCAATTTTGCCACATGCACTCCACTCAGTGCCAATCAGCGGTTTACGGACGGGAGTTCGCCGTCCTCACCACCAACGCTGCGCCGCCCCCACGACGGACCGGTTCGGACACCGCAGTCAGGGTACCGTCCTCCCCGAATCCGATGGCGGTTGCGGCGCCAATCTCTGCGGCACTGGTGAACTGATCCCCCGAGGCGACCAACCGGTGCCCAAAGGGAGTGAGCGCCTGGCCGTATTGCGCGATGAATTCAGGTTCAGCCGTCACGCCGGGGGTGTTGCGCTGTGAAGCGCGCGGAGCGGCGATCGCCTCCGGAAGAGACATGCCCCGGTCCACGTGATTGAAAATAATCTGGGAGACGGTAGTGATAATGGTAGATCCGCCGGGCGACCCCAATGCCAGGAACGGCTCACCATCTTGGAGTACGATCGTTGGCGCCATGGACGACCGCGGCCTCTTGCCAGGCTCAATCCGATTGGGATCTTCTTGGTCATATACGGTCGAGAAGTCGGTCAACTCATTGTTCAGCAGGAACCCACGGTCCGGCACCAGCATGCCTGAACCACCCGTCTGCTCAATGGTCAGCGTGTACTCGACAACGTTGCCCCACTTGTCCGCGACGGTCAGATTCGTCGTGGAAATGTTCTCAGTATCCTCGTCAATGGACCCCGACTGTGCGACACCAGCGCACTCGCCGTCGTAATTCTCAGTATCGCCGGGAGCAACCGGCTTCTGCGCGGCAGTATTGCCGTCAATGGAGCAGGCGCGCTCCGCCGCGAACTCATCCGAGAGCAAGTCATCGAGCGTAACATCGACAAAGGCCGCATCGCCGAGGTAGGCACCTCGGTCTGCAAAAGCCAATGCGCTCGCTTCAAGGTAATGGTGCAGTGCTGCGCCGTCGTTCATCTCTTCAACGTCAAACTGCTCCAGAATGTTCAAGGACTCACCCACCGTGGAACCGCCCGACGACGACGGCGCCATCCCGTAGACGTCGAAGCCCCGGTACTGAACGTGCGTGGGGTCCTGCACAATCGCCTCATAATCAGCCAGATCGGTGGTCTGCATGAATCCCGCTGGCACCGGAAGGTCCGTCGTCGGACTCTTGGGCGGATTCCGGACCAGGCTGGCAATCTCGTCCGCGATGGGCCCGTTGTAGAAAGCGTCCATTCCGGTTCGGCCAAGCATCCGGTACGTCTTCGCCAGCGCTTGGTTCTTGAAGACCGATCCAACCTTGGGTGCATCACCACCGGGCAGGAAGAGCCCTGGTGTGGTCGTATACGCCTCGAATCGCTTCTTGTTATCGAGAGTTTGCTGGCGGAACGTCTCGTCGACGATGAATCCGCGGCTGGCCAGTCTGCCAGCAGGGTGCAGCGCTTCACGCAGCGAATACGTTCCCCATTCGTCCAGCGCAGTTTCCCACGTTGCAGGCGTTCCCGGGACCCCCACGGAGACACCGCTCGTGACGAGTTCCGGCGTGAATTTGTACGGATCGCCCGTGGACGGGTTGATAAAGGCGTCGCTGGGCATCGCCATCGGTGCGGTTTCGCGGCCGTCGATGGTTGTTACCTCGCCCGTCGCTGCCTCGTAATGGACAAAATACCCTCCCCCGCCGAGCCCTGCACTATACGGTTCGGTGACGCCGAGCGCGGCTGCCGTGGCAACAGCGGCGTCCGTGGCATTGCCACCACGTTTGAGCACCTCCAGCCCAATTTTTGAGGCCTCTGGGTCAACCGAAGTGACTGCTCCGCCATGACCAATACTGGTAGGAGTCTTCTCTGGATAGCGAGGATCGGCTTGTGCGTTCCCTGTCCCAACGAGTCCAAAAACGATTGCGGTTGCACCCACTGCGAAACTGGCGATGATCCGTTGCCCAGGTTTTTTGTGGTGAGTGCGCTGGAATGCGTGTGCCATAGCTCTCCCGAGTGATATTGGATGACGACGTTGTCATCCTGCCTCACACCCTATGCACAGCTTTACGCCGCTGTCACTGGTTCGGGGCAATACCGAGCGAATTAAGTAGGGCGATGTCCGCTGTATTCAGACTGGCCATATTGAGGCCTCGAATCAGATCTGGGCGCCGTTCAGTGGTCCGCCTCAGTTGTTCATCGCGGCGGAAGCGAGCGATCTTTGCATGATTGCCGCTGAGCAGGGTTTCCGGGACGTTGCGATCACGCCAGGACGATGGCTTTGTGTAGACGGGATACTCCAGCAGACCGTCCGAGTGGGACTCTTCAACGAGGGATTCCGGGTTCCCGATCACACCTGGAAGCAGGCGACCGACTGCCTCAACCATGGCCAGCACGGCGACCTCTCCCCCGTTCAGCACGTAATCACCCAGGCTCACCGGGCGCACTCGGAACCGCTCCGCCGACCACTGAAGAACCCGCTCGTCAATACCCTCGTAGCGTCCGCACGCAAAGACAAGGTGATCTTCTGTGGCGAGTTCATAGGCCAGCTCTTGGTTGAACACTTCTCCGGCGGGCGAGGGAACAATCAGGGTTGGCACCGACTCAGAATTTCCGTGCACCGGCTGCGCGGCTACGGACTCCAGGGCCTGTGCCCACGGCTCCGGTTTCATCACCATTCCCGCGCCACCGCCGTATGGGGTGTCATCAACGGTACGGTGGCGGTCCGTTGTGAACTCCCGCAGATCGTGTACCGCTAGGGAGAGCAGGCCGTCCTGCCTGGCCTTACCGATCAGCGAGAGCTCTAGGGGCGCCAGATACTCGGGAAAAATGGTGACAACGTCAATCCGCATGTCAGAGGTCGCCATCCACCGCTTGCGCGTTGATGGTGAACAAACCGGGCGGAGGCGTCAGTTCGATGGCACCGGCTTCCAGATCAACCACGGGCACAATTTGCTCAACGAACGGCACTAGAATCTCCGTCCCGTCCTGGCCTTCTATGACGAGCAGATCCTGTGCCGTCCCCGTGCGCAGGCCTGTCACTGTGCCGACAACTTCACCGTCGACCTTCGCGATCAGGCCCTTCAGCTCGTGCTCGTACCAGCCCTCGGCGCCGTCGTCGTTCGCTTCCTCGGTCTCGATGAACAAGGAAGCACCTCGCAAGGTTTCTGCACCATTGCGATCACTGAACCCGCTGAAGCCGACCAAGAGGATGTCTTTGTTCCAGCGCGCCGATGTGATGGTCAGTGGTCCCAGAGCAGCTGGTTCGACGATGATATTGGATCCCGGCACGAAGCGATCCTGTGGTGCATCGGTAAGTACCTGAACCGTCACTTCGCCACGAATGCCGTGGGGTTTTCCGATCCGTGCAACCTGTAACTGCATTTTTCTCCCTGAACCGTGGCCTGGCGGCCTGCGTTAAGACGTCCGGCCCCTCCACCAGTAACAGGTAGAAGGGCCGGACGGCATGTATTTGATCAGTTGCCGTGGCTATTTAGCGACGACGGTCGGTGTCTACGACGTCAACGCGGACGTTCTCGCCACCGGCGAGTGCCGCCACGACAGTTCGCAGTGCGCGGGCTGTGCGGCCCTGCCGGCCGATGACTCGGCCCAGATCTTCCTGGTGAACGCGGACCTCGAGGGTTTCTCCCCGACGGTTGTTCTTGGCGGATACCTTGACATCATCCGGGCTATCAACGATTCCACGGACCAGGTGTTCGAGTGCTTCTGACAGCAACTTACTCTGCCTCGGTGGTCTTTGCTTCTGCCGGAGCAGCCTCATCCGAGGTTTCGTCGGACTTCTTGGCCTTCGGCGTGATGGCCTCGGGGACGATCACGGAACCCTTTTCGGGAGCAACGAATGCTTCCTTGGGTGCCTTGGTCTTCAGAGTGCCTTCCTGGCCCTCGATACCCTTGAATTTCTGCCAGTCACCGGTGATCTTCAGGATCGCGGCAACCTGCTCGGTTGGCTGTGCGCCAACGCCGAGCCAGTACTGCGCGCGGTCCGATTTGACCTCAATGAATGAAGGCTCTTCGGTGGGGTGGTACTTACCGATCTCTTCGATAGCACGGCCATCACGCTTGTTGCGTGCGTCCATGACGACGATGCGGTAATGCGGTGAGCGGATTTTTCCGAGGCGCTTAAGGCGAATCTTTACGGCCACTTTTGTGGTCACTCCTGGTTCTAAAGAATGGGCAAACCCGATTTCTGCACCCGTGGGGCGGGCCATACTCAAGGGCTCTAAGGACAAGAGACACGCTCGGAGAGAGGGGCCGGACGGCTCAAGTACCCTCCCATTGTGCCAGATGGACACTACTTCGCGCGACTTGGCGCGCCGCGGCCGCTTTCCCATGGCCCACATCAGGGTTTAACCCGCCAAGACACCCCGCACGTGGGTGATCTGGCGGACAAAGGGTGACTTCGGCCGGATCGCGAGAAGTGACCCTGCCTTCGGCCGGATCGCGAGAAGTGACCCTGCCGCGGCCGGGACAGCGCTAGGGCTTCTTGGTGGAACGCACAATTCCGTACAGCATGAGGCTGGCCGCGGCGTCGGCGGCGAAGAACGCACCGCCAGCCCGGAGCATTCCGCCTGCACCCAGCTTTCCACCGCTGCTTCGTCGCGCGGCACTGGAGAGTACGACGGCGGCCGTCGCGCTGACAGCCGATGCCGCCACGAGCAGCTGTGGCCGAGCGAGAACGGCACGGTGAAGCCTGGCCAGCGGCGACTTTCCCGGAGAAGGGATGACCATGGTTTCGGCCAGCGCCCTCGGTAGGGGGTGGCTCGGCACGGTCTGGAATCCTGCGACGTCGTCGAGGGAAATGGAACCATCGGCGAGCGCACCGGCTCGGGCAGGAAAACCGAGACTTGAAGCTGCTGCGGCCAGAATCGAATCACTCTCTGGGCGTCCCAGCACGTCTCGGAAGGCTTCTTCATTTTCTGGGGTGAGGCCAGCGGCCCTGACAAAATTGTGGGTCTCGGGGACCTCGGCGGCAAGGAGTGTGGTCATCACCTCCTGCAGTTCGAGGTCAGCGTATGAGGGAAGGGCCAGAGCCGGAATTGGCGGGGACGTCCAGGCATGCCAGAAGTCGGATCCGGGACGGGCACGACGCCGGCCACCGGCCCAGACCTCAATGGTCCGGAAATCTCCGAACGACGTGAAGGCTGCAACAGGCCGCGATGACGGTTCCCATACCTGCCAGGTCAGGACTGAGACGTCCGGCACCAGCACAATGCGCCACGGGCCCTCATCGAGATACTTGAGCGGTTCACCCCAGGAGGAGGCGGCAAGAACCAGTTCAGGCAGCGCAAATTTTCCGACAACAACTGTGGGAACAGCGTCCTCGAATTCATCCGTGTCCAGATCCACGGATTCATCCTCAGATGCTTCGGGCTCTGTCGCGTTGTCGGCGTCTTTGAGATTTTGCGAGTCCTCGGAAGTACCTGCTTCAACGTGAATATCCAGCAGCGCGACACGGGCTTCCAGCGATTCGGCAACCTGTGCGGCAAATTCAGCGTAATGCAGGCCGTGCCGAAGCGTCCCGTCCTTACCTGCCGTAGCCAGCAGGCCGCCGTCGTCGACCGCGCACCGGAAAGCAACGTCGGTGTGTTCGGCGTCCGGCTCGTCGCCATCGAAGGCTGTCAGCACGCCGGAGTCCTGGATGTAGGGTCGCAGCGATTGGGCTCGTGGACGCTCCATCCAGGAGATGACACCGCTGATCACGGTCCAATTGTTGATGGACTGCCCGCTCATGCTTTGCCTCCGTGGTGCTCTAGAAATTCTCTCAGGTATTGCATGCCCTCTGGTGTGTCGAGCGGCTTGTGCCCACCACCCAATTGATGATGCGCGGCTCCCGTGGACGCAAGGAACGCCGCGACTTCCTCGTACATCGGCTCCCATCCGCCTGTAAGAACCATAGTGGGCACACCGGGAACAATACTCAAGGGTGCCTCCCACGGCGGTGCCTGAAGTTTGAGTCTGGCCGCGCCCCGGCGTGCCAAGGCAGTAACTGGACGCGTTGCCGGTACCCCGTAGAGCAGCGACACGAATTCGCTCAGGAACGCTTCGTCGTCGAGCTCCCAACGCCGTGCAAAAAGGTTGGACACCAACTCGATATGTGTCCGCGTAGCCGGCAGTTCCCGGGTAAGTGAGAGGCAGGCGGGCTCTGCAAGGGTCAAGGACCACACCAGCTCAGGACGATCCACGGCAGCCATCATTGCAGAGACAGCTCCCTGGCTCGCGGCAACCAGGTGGCCCCCGCTGCCCAGGGCCTCCACGACGATCTGCACGTCAGCGCCGAAATCCGTAGGCACAGGAGGCGCAACAGGATCGAACCCGTGTCGTCGCAGGAACAGGCAGTCGTAGGTACCTGCGAGAACATGCTGTGTTCGCCACGCAGCGGCACCGAAAGAGCCGCTGCCATGAACAAAGACGATCCGCTCCTGCCTCATGTCACCGGCCACGGCGCCATGCCCCGATGATCACTTACCGAGGTACTTTTCGAAGCCCTTGGGCAGATTCAGGGACGCTGGATCGAAGTCTTCTTGCGGCTGGCCAAAGGAGGCACCCGGCGCGGATGCCTTGTCCTTGCGCTTGGTTTCGGCCGCAGCCAATTCCTGCGCCGCTTTGGCTGGATTGCCCGAACGGGCCTTCTTCTTCTTGACCTGTTTGCCCTTACGGCCTCCGCTGAATCCGCCTGGTCCGGCCATGCCGGGCATTCCTGGTACACCGCCGCCCGCGGCCATCTTTTTCATCATCTTCTGTGCCTGACCGAAACGTTCCAGGAGCCCATTGACGTCCGAGACCTGCACTCCGGAACCACGGGCAATACGCGCACGGCGTGAACCGTTGATGATTTTCGGGGCCACCCGTTCGTGGGGTGTCATGGAACGGACGATCGCCTCAACGCGGTCAATTTCGCGTTCATCGAAGTTCTCCAGTTGCTGCCGTATATTGGCGGCACCGGGCATCATCATGAGCATCTTCTTCATGGAGCCCATGTTGCGGATCTGCTGCATCTGGGCCAGGAAGTCATCCAGGGTGAAGTCTTCCTGGTCAGCGAACTTCTTCGCCATCCTGGCTGCTTCATCTTTGTCCCACGACTTCTCAGCCTGTTCGATCAGCGTCAGGACGTCGCCGAGGTCCAGAATGCGCGAGGCCATGCGATCGGGGTGGAAGAGTTCGAAGTCGTCCAGTGCCTCACCGGTAGAGGCGAACATGACGGGCTTGCCGGTGATAGACGCTACGGAAAGCGCCGCACCACCTCGGGCGTCGCCGTCGAGCTTGGTCAGCACCACGCCGGTGAAGTTGACGCCCTCATTGAATGCCTGCGCCGTGTTGACGGCGTCCTGTCCAATCATGGCGTCGATGACGAAGAGGACTTCGTCCGGGTTGATGGCGTCGCGGATGTCCGCGGCCTGCTTCATCAGTTCCTCGTCGATACCCAAACGTCCGGCCGTGTCCACAATGACGACGTCGTGCAGTTTGGACTTTGCTTCCGCGATGCCCTGTCGAGCAACAGCAACCGGATCACCGCTAGCTGACTCGGACTCTGAGCTGACGCCTGGGTGTGGGGCGAACACGGGGACACCCGCGCGCTCCCCATTGACCTGCAACTGCTTGACGGCGTTGGGGCGCTGGAGGTCGCAGGCCACCAGCATGGGGCTGTGACCTTGGTCCTTCATCCACTTGGACAGCTTGCCCGCGAGTGTGGTTTTACCGGCGCCCTGAAGGCCTGCGAGCATGATGACCGTGGGTGGGTTCTTGGCCAGCCGGATACGGCGGGTCTCTCCACCGAGGATCCCCACCAGTTCCTCGTTGACGATCTTGACGACCTGCTGCCCGGGATTGAGGGCCTGGGAGACTTCAAGGCCGAGCGCACGTTCCTTGACCTTGGCGGTGAACTCCCGGACCACCGAGACGGCGACGTCGGCATCGAGCAGGGCACGGCGGATCTCCCGGACGGTGGCATCAATGTCGGCATCGGACAACCGGCCCTTGCCACGGAGGTTCTTGAAGGTTGTTGTCAACCGGTCGGAGAGTGAATTGAACACGCGGGGTGCACTTCTTTCATCAGTTTACGTTCGGCTGCCAAGCCAGGACTCAGCTCTTAAGGGTATCAACTGCCGCCCGGCGGCGCGCGCGGCCGACTCGCTGTGGTTCACTGCATTGCTGTCAGGATGACACGGACTTGGCGAAACCACGGACAAGCCGCGACTGGGATGGCAGGCTAGGAACGTGAGCACACCAACTGAGGACGCCAACGTAACGTATACGCCATCGCCGGAGGGCGCAGTGAAAACGCTGCTGATCCTCGGTGCTTCTGGTGATCTAACCGGCCGCCTCCTCCTGCCGGGCCTCGCCCGCCTCATCACCCGTGGCCGCGCAGATGGCTTGCAGCTGGTCGGGGCAGGATCGGATAGTTGGTCCACCCAGGACTGGCAGGGGCGGTTGGCGGAATCTTTTGCCGCCGCGCAAGAAAAAGCGGACGACGCCGGTCGGGCGGCGCTGGAGCGCATTTGTGAGGACAGCACCTATCAGCCGGTCGACGTCACAGTAGAGGGAGAGCTGGCGAAACTTCTGGATACCCTTACCGGACCTGTCGCCATCTATTTCGCCCTTCCGCCAGCTATCAGTCAAAAAGCGTGCGAGCTGCTTGAGCCCGACGACGTCCCAGCTGGTACGCGGTTGGTCATGGAGAAGCCGTTCGGTTCAGGCGAGGAATCGGCCAGGCGCCTGAACAAGACGCTCAAGGCGCTCGTGCCGGAGGACCATATTCATCGGGTAGACCATTTTTTGGGCAAGGCCACGGTATTCAACATCCTTGGCCTGCGCTTTGCCAACCGCATGCTGGAACCGGTCTGGAGTAATCAGCACATTGAGAAGGTGGAAATCTTCTTCGACGAGAAGCTCACGGTGGAAGGACGGTCCCGCTACTACGACAAAGCGGGCGCGCTGAGGGACATGATCCAGAGCCATCTGCTGCAGATCATGGCGCTGATGGCTATCAACGGTCCGGCCACCATCCATGAACGCGACCTCCGCGACCATGTGGGAAGCACGTTGCGCGCGGCCTCAATAGGCCCGGACTTTGCCCGGTGCACTCGCCGCGCCCGCTACACGGCCGGGAGTATCGGGGATCGCTCCGTTCCTGATTACGTTGACGAAGACGGCATCGATGCAGAGAACATGACCGAGACACTTGCGGAGGTAGAGGTTGCGATCAACAACGAACGCTGGGCGGGGGTACCGTTCATCCTGCGCTCGGGCAAAGCTGTGGGACGCAAGCGCAAGGAAGCGGTGGTGACGTTCAAACCCGTCAATCACCTGCCCACCGGCTTCACCGGCGCTGATGCACCCACGCGGCTGCGCATCGGTTTTGGCCCGGATACACTGCAGTTGGAAATGGACGTCAATGGTCCGGGGAACATTTTCAGCCTTGACCGCGCGGTACTCAGCGCGGAACTCAACGCCTCTGATCTGCACCCCTATGGCGAAGTGCTCGACGGCGTCCTGTCCGGTGACCCGCTGCTGTCCGTCCGCGATGATATCGCTGAGGACTGCTGGAGAATTGTCGAACCCGTACTGGAGGCATGGGCCAACAATGAGGTCCCGATGGATGAGTATGAGGCCGGATCCAGCGGCCCGTCGGCCTGGGTGACATCGCAGGAGGACGTGCCGCTGGAGTCCTGAGAGCTACCGGGTGCCCGCGCCCGTTGTACCGAATACGTAGGCAGACTCAGCATGCTCGGCACGATCGATGCCGCTGATTTCATGCTCGCTCGAAATACGGAAGCCGATCGTACGCGCAATCAGCAGCCCAAGGACGGTAGTAACGGCACCGGCCAGAACCACAGCGAGCACCACGGACACAATCTGAGCAATGAGTTGCCCTGCTCCCCCGCCATAGAAGAGGCCTCCGCCTTCGCCGTCGACCGGCAAGGCTATAAATCCGAGAGCCAGAGTGCCGACGATACCGGCAGTAAGGTGGACTCCCACCACATCCAGTGAGTCGTCGAAACCCAGCTTGTACTTCAGACCCACTGCGAGCGATGCCAGGATGCCCGCGACGAGTCCAAGCCCGAGCGCGCCCGCAGGACTCACATCCGCACACGCGGGAGTTATAGCGACGAGTCCGGCAACCACGCCCGACGCCGCACCGAACGATGTGGGACGCCCAGTGCGAATCAGTTCGGTGAAGAGCCATCCCACCATGGCGGCCGCAGGGGCGGCGAGTGTATTGATCCAGATCAGACCAGCCTGCTCGGCACTACCGGCTGCGCCACCGTTGAAGCCGAACCAGCCGAACCAAAGGAGCGCTGCTCCGACCATCACCAGGGGCATGTTGTGTGGCCGGTGACCTGGGTCGCTGCCGAAGCCATGCCGCTTTCCCAAAATGATGGCCAGCACCAGCGCTGATACGCCCGCGCTAATGTGCACCACAGTTCCACCAGCGAAGTCGATGGCTTCCCCGACCACTGAACCGATCATGCCTTCCTCGTCGAGGAGTCCGCCACCCCACACCATGTACGCCAGCGGGCAATATACGGCTGTTACCCAGAGCGGGACGAATAAACACCACGCGCCAAACCGCGCCCTGTCGGCTATGGCTCCGCTGATCAGGGCTACAGCAATAATGGCGAACGTTGCACTGTACCCAGCACCGATGAGTTCCACCCCACCGACAAGGTCTCCCAGTCCCGCATGGGTTAGGGGACTGCCGACAATTCCGGCGAATCCGACGCTGGAGGTCATTGAATAGCCCCACAAAACCCAGACCACCGCCGTCAGGGCAGCCGCCATGAAGCACATCATCATCATATTGAGTGCCGATTTTGCCCGCGTCATACCGCCGTAGAAGAAGGCGAGACCCGGAGTCATCAGCAGCACCATGGCAGCCGAGGCCATCATCCAGACTTGTCCTGCGCTCAATTCCATTTGGTGTCCTCTCGCCTGTCCGGTCTTACCGGACCGGGATTTTCCCGTGTTGATCAGATTAAGGGGATTCGGTTGCGAGAATGGCGACTATTTCGATTGTTACGTCGAATCGGCCCGGAGAAATTTGTGGCCGGTGACTGAGTGAAGCTGTCGCGTCCGTGCCAGTTTCCTCGATTGCCCAAGCACCTCGGTAGACTCGGTGACAATGAATACGCCTCCGGATTCGAGCCCAGCCGAACACTTTCGCCCACGCCGCACCAAGGATCAAAACCCACGGAACCGCCGGATGAAATGGAGTGCTGCCGGGGTGGCCGTCGTCGTCGCCGCCTCGATCGGAACGGGCATCGCCGTCAACGGCGGCGAAGAACCGGTGGCGGCGCCGTCGCCCATCATTCAGACAACGACGGCGGCACCGACTCCGACGCCGACCCCTTCCCCAACGCCCACCAAAAAACTGGGCCCCGAGTACAAGCAGCCGGGTCCGCCCAAGGGGTCCCCGCTCAAACCCGTGGAGCCCATGCAGATCAGTGTTTCCGGCTCACCGGTGGGCACGGAACTGAATCCAGGACTCATAGGATTATCGCTTGAGGCCACGGACCTAGGCGATCCCCGACTCTCAGGCAGCAACAAGGAAATTGTCAGCAGTCTGCAGGGCCTGGGGAAACCCATGCTGCGTTTTGGCGGCAATGCAGTGGACCGTAGATTCTTCTGGACATCGAGTAACGAGCCACTTCCCGGCGGGCTCGACGGCGACGATGCTCACCCGGTGCGGGCGGTTGGCCCTGAGGACTTGACGCGGATCAACACCCTGCTCGAGGCTGCGGACGCAACGATCAGCCTTACCGTGGATCTTGGTCACTACGATCCACAACGGGCAGCAGACATGATGGGCTACGCCTCGAAGACCTTCGGTGACAGGCTGGTCGGGTTCACTGTGGGCAACGAGCCAAACGGCTACCCCAAGACCGGCCTGCGGCCCTCCGACTGGGGTATCGACGACTACCTGACCGAGCTGAACGCCTATGCGGACGCCATCTACAAGAAGGCACCGAAGGTGCCGATCGTTGGGCCAGGCACGTACTCCGAGTCATGGTGGGCACCCTTTGCGAATGCTGACCTGCCACAAAAGAAAATCCTCTCGTTCCATCACTACCCGCTTTCTCAGTGTGACGGCTCCAAAGACCCTCAGGGTGAGCCCATCATCGAGAACCTGATGGACCGCACCATCCACGTCAGAGCGCAGGATTACCGTAAGCGAGCCATGGCGCCAGCGAACGACGCCGGTCTGCAGACCTGGATCCCGGAAACAGGCATTTCGGCCTGCCCCGGCTCCAACGAAACCACTGAGACTCATGCGTCGGCGCTGTGGAGCGTGGACTATGCGCTCAGCGCAGCGCAGCTCGGGATTCCGCGGCTTGGCTTTCACAGTTCGCTACTGACGTGCACCGGTGGACCGCCCATGTCGGCCATCTGCGCCGGTGGACCATACCTGAAGCCAGATGGCACCTTTGATGAGCGAGCCAACTACTTTGGGCTGTCTTTGGTCTCGGAGCTGCAACCCGGAAAGTTCCTGAAGCTCGAACAGGCCGGTGGCGGCCTCTCCTTTGCCTACGCCCTAAAGCAGAAGGACGGAAGCGTCAACGTCGTAGTTGTCAATGAGAACAATCCGGCACAGCACGCGCAAACCAAGGTCACCGTGAAGCTGCCGAACAAAGCAGCTACTGGCACCATGACGCAGCTGGCAGGTGCCAACTACACGGTCGAGAACGAGTCACAGATTGATGGCAAGGAAGCACCCGCCATCGATCCTGCGAAGCGCCCCCGAATCCCAGGTTTTCAGCCGGGGACGGATTCGGTGACGCTGCCGGTGACGGCGGGGACGGCGTCGGTCTTTCACTTCACGTTCAACGGTTAGTTGAGAAGGGCGTCCACGAACTCTTCGGCGTCGAACGGCGCCAGATCGTCGGCGCCCTCCCCCAGACCGATCAGCTTCACCGGAACGCCCAGTCCACGCTGGATGGCGACGACGATCCCGCCCTTGGCTGTACCGTCCAGCTTCGTCAGGACAATACCAGTGATGTTGACAACTTCTGCGAAGACTTTTGCCTGAGCCATGCCGTTTTGCCCGGTGGTGGCGTCAAGGACCAACAGGACCTCATCTACTGATGCCTGCTTTTCTATAACCCGTTTGACCTTGCCGAGCTGGTCCATGAGCCCAACCTTGTTCTGCAGGCGCCCGGCGGTGTCGATCATGACGACGTCGACTTCCTGTTCAATCCCCGTCCGCACCGCCTCAAAGGCGACAGAGGCGGGATCAGCGCCGTCGACGTCGGACATGATGGTGGGAACGCCCACACGCTGGCCCCACGTTGCCAACTGCTCGGCTGCGGCCGCCCGGAACGTGTCAGCAGCGCCGAGCAGGACGTCCTTGTTCTCAGAAACCAGCACGCGTGCCAGCTTGCCGACAGTTGTGGTTTTGCCCACCCCATTGACACCTACAACCATCACGACTGCGGGCAACGAATCATGGCGGTCAACGGCCAGAGACCGGTCCATGGTGGGGTCCACAAGCTTGATGAGTTCCTCACGGAGCATCGCTTTGACCTGCTCAGGGTTGCGGCTTCCTTCAACCTTCACCCGTTCGCGCAGCGCGTCCACCAGCTCCAGGGTTGGCTCCGTACCAAGATCGGCAAGCAGCAGAGTCTCTTCGATTTCGTCCCAGACGTCCTCGTCAATGTTGTCGCTGGAGAGCAGAGCCAACAGTCCCTTGCCGAGCGCGTTGTTGGACTTGATCAGGCGGGCACGAAGCCTGGCGAGGCGTCCCTGGGCTGGCTCTGGTGTCTCAATCGACGGTCCATCGGGCTCAACCTCGTGGATAACGTCTGCAGAACCGTCAGCATCCGGGCGTTCGGTCGTTACGCCAGCACCGTCAACATCCGTGGAACCACCGCCGGGAACCGGATCATTGGCATCTCGCGTGGTGGTGTATTTCTCCCCGGGCGCCTTCCTGCCCTTGAGGAGAACAAGGGCCAGCGACCCGACGATCCCGATAGCGACGACAACGAAAATAATTACAGCAAGAGTCTCATTCACGCTTTCAAGCTTCTCACAACCAGTCCTGCTGACGAGGAGAAAGCAGGCATCTGTCCAGGCAAGGTGAAAGACTGGTTGGCACCATGACCCCTCGATTGCCGCTCGGCCGCGCGCGTACAGCCGCCGACTCACAAGAACCAGCCCGCACGGTCCGCATAGCCACCCCGCGTGAAATAAAGGTACTGATCGCGGCGGCCTTCGTCATCGCCATTGGTTTTGGTCTCGTTGCGCCTGTTCTGCCGCAGTTCGCGCAGAGCTTCGACGTGGGGACGACGGCGGCGTCGATCATCATCAGCGCCTTTGCGTTCGCGCGCCTGGTATTTGCCCCGGTCAGCGGAAAATTGGTAGGCAAACTCGGCGAGCCGTCCGTCTATGTGACCGGGCTCCTGATTGTCGCGGTGTCCACCGGTGCCTGCGCATTCGCCCAGAACTACTGGCAACTGCTCATCTTCCGCGGCCTGGGCGGTATTGGCTCCACTATGTTCACCGTCTCGGCCATGGGCCTGATCATCCGGTTAGCGCCGCCAGCTATCCGCGGCCGCATCTCGGGCACGTACGCGACGGCGTTTCTCCTGGGCAATATCGGCGGGCCTCTGATCGGTGGCCTGTTGGCAGGGTTCGGGTTGAGAGTGCCGTTCATCGTCTACGCGGTGGCGCTCCTGGTGGCCGCGACCATCGTGTTCACCCAACTTCGCGATGTATCCCTGGGACGAAAGCGAAAAACGCCCTCCGGGCCACAAATGGAGGTGCGCGAAGCCGTTGCCCATCCGACGTACCGTTCGGCACTGGTCTCCGGCTTTGCCAACGGTTGGTCCTCCTTCGGGGTGCGGATGGCCCTGTTGCCGCTATTCGCCGTCACTGTTCTCGGGGAAGGCCCGGAAGTGGCCGGGATTGCGCTGGCAGTTTTTGCCATCGGCACGGCTGCAGCCATGTCATTTTCCGGGCGGCTCACCGACAGCCTCGGCAGACGGCCCATGGTCATATCGGGGCTGATTATCAATGGCTTGTCGACGGCGGCGCTGGGCTTCACATCAAGTGTGAGCTGGTTCATCGTGCTCTCGATCGTGGCCGGTTTGGGGGCCGGCATTCTGAATCCGGCACAGCAGGCCGCCGTCGCCGACGTCATCGGACCCGAGCGAGGCGGCGGGAAGGTGCTCGCTACATTTCAGATGTCACAGGACAGCGGCGCGATTCTGGGACCGATCATTGCGGGCGCACTGGTCGACCTCGGCTACTCCTTCGGCTGGGCATTCGCACTGACCGGGGCAACGGCGATCCTAGCGGCTGTTGCGTGGATCTCCGCCAAGGAAACCCTCCCGCCCCGAACCTGATGATCACCGATTGTAGGGACCGCTTACACCGAGCCGAACCCAAACTCGAACAACGGTATGAGAAACCGCAGGCGTTAGACGGCGTCGGCCAGGCGCTGGCTGATGACCGTTGTGACTCCGTCACCGCGCATGGTCACCCCGTAAAGCGCGTCGGCAATTTCCATCGTGCGCTTCTGGTGCGTGATGATGATGAGCTGGCTGGATTCCCGCAGTTCCTCAAACACGGTAATGAGCCTGCCCAGGTTGGTGTCGTCCAGGGCTGCTTCCACTTCGTCCATGACGTAGAACGGAGACGGTCGGGCCTTGAAGATTGCCACGAGAAGTGCAACGGCGGTCAGGGACCGTTCGCCGCCGGAGAGCAGTGAGAGCCGTTTGATTCTCTTGCCGGCGGGCCGTGCTTCGACGTCGATGCCGGTGGTGAGCATGTCCGCGGGGTCGGTGAGGATCAGGCGTCCCTCTCCCCCGGGAAACAGCCTCCCAAAAACCCGTTCAAACTGTTCCGCGGTGTCCCTGAAAGCCTCAGAGAAAACTTGTTCCACACGTTCATCGACTTGCCGGATGATGTTCAGCAGGTCTTTACGGGTTGCTTTGAGGTCTTCGAGTTGGGTGCTGAGGTACTGGTGTCGTTCTTCCATGGCCGCGAATTCCTCGAGCGCCAGCGGGTTCACTCTTCCCAGCGAGGAGAGATCCCGTTCGGCGCGTTTCAGCCGCTTCTCCTGTTCGGCACGCACAAAGGGTTTGCCTTCCGGAAGCGCGTTGCCGTCGTCGTCGACCGCGGTTCGCAGCGCCGCCCACTTATCCGTGGTTTTCGCAGACTCCGGAACGGGCACCTCCGGCCCATATTCGCTCACGAGGTGATCTGAGGTCAGTCCCAGTTCATCGAGCGCCCGAGCCTCCAACGCTTCAATCCGCAGTCGTTGTTCGGCCCTGATGAGTTCATCGCGGTGTACTGAATCGGTGAGGGCTGCCAGGTTTGTCTCGAGTTCCTGGTTGGTGGCCCGTATCTGTTGTAACTCCTGTTCCACGCCTGCCCGGGCTTCTTCGGCGGCGTCACGGTCCCGGGCTGCGGCGCTTAGGGAGCGCCCGATGCTTTCCAGAACCAGCCCGACGCCGTGAGCGACGTTGGCTGCACTACGTGCTTGTCCAGCGCGGACTCGTGCCCGTTGAGCGGCTGCTTCGCGTGCCTGCAGTTCAGCCTCAGCGGAACGTTCAAGCGAAGCCGCCCTGGTGCCGAGGGCCACCAACTGCTCTTCGGAACTGCGCAGATCCAGTCGCGCTTCGAGCTCGGATTCCCGGGCCGCGCGCGCACGGATGGTCAGCTCATCACGTTGATCGGTGGACGGTTCCTCTTCCTCGGGTGATTCCTGGGCCGCAGCGAGACGGTCAAGGACTTCGGCGAGGCGGCTCTTCTCGGTTTCCACGTTGGATTCCACCACGGCCAGGCGTTGCTGGAGACGTGTCGCTTCGTCGTTGGCATTGCGCAGTGCCGACCCGAGGTTCCCGAGCTTTTCCGCGATGGCCGCCAGCCCGGCGTCGGATTCGTTGAGAACCTCCAGTGCCGCATTGGTCTGGTTCCGGGCTTCCTCGCCGCGGGTTTCTGCGGCTTTGATGGTGAAGCGGGTCTGCTCGGCGCGCGCGCTGGCGGCCTCAAGCCTACGCACCGTCTCATCAACGGTCGCCTGCAGTTCTAATAGTCCCGGTGCGCTGGCCGATCCTCCCTGGACCGTCAGTGCACTCAGAAGGTCACCGGCCGTGGTCACGGCAGTGAGGTGCGGGTAGCGCACGACGACGTCGGCTCCCTCCGCGAGCGTGTCCACGATGACGACGCCGGCCAGCAGCGCACGCACGGCTGGCTCGACAGAGGCCACAACGCCTACATAGGACAGTGCGGACCGGACATCGTCTGGAAGTTTCGCTGCCCTGGACGAGGGCCCGATGCCATCTATGGGCGCCAGCAGCATCGAGGCCCTGCCGGCGTCGTTGTCTTTGAGCTGTTCCAATGCCTGAACCGCGATGTCCTGACCGGTCACCGCGAGCGCTTCGGCGGAATTACCCAGGGCTGCGGCTATGGCTGTTTCATAGCCTGGGTTGATGGTGAGGTGTTCGACGACGGTTCCGAGGACTCCGTTGAGGTCTGATTCGAGGAGCAACCCTGTTCCGTCTTTGCGCTGGAGTCCTGTTTCAAGGGCTTCGCGGCGGGCGATGAGGGAGTCGCGTTCGCGTTCTGCAGTGTGTTGTTCTTCGCGTAGCCGGGTGAGGTGGGCTGTGGCGGCGTCGAGTTTTTCCTGCGCGTCTTCGTAGGCTGCGTCGAGGCTTTCTTCGCCTTCTTCTGCTCCGGCGACCTGGCTTTCCAGGACGGCAAAGTCGCTGTGTGCTGCGCTGCGGCGCTCGTGGGCCTGTTCGATGGATTCCAGGAGCCGTCCGAGTTCAGCTTCGGCGGATTCGACGCGTGAGCGGGCTGTACCGACTTGTCCGGTGAGTCTGGCGAGGCCTTCCCTGCGGTCTGCGGCTGCTCGGAGCAAAATGGTGAGTCGTTGTTCTTCGGCGGTGGCAGCGTGCTCGGCGGTTGTTCGTTCCTGGGTGGAGTTTTCGAGGATGCGCCGCAGGGTGTCGAGTGTTTGCGTGAGAGTTACTTCCTCACTCCGGAGGCGTTTGGCGTCCTGCGCAAGGTGCTCCGGGTCCCGGCCGGCCTCGCGGGCGGGTTCTGTGGCTGAGAGCAGTTGATGGCGGTCTACGGCGCGTGCTTCGAGGGAGCGGAAACGTTCCTGGATAGATCCAAGGTGGTACCAAATGTCGCGGGCAGCGTTGGCTGCGGGGGTGGTCTTGGCTGCGCCCCCTTCGAGTTCGCTCTGACGTAAGCGGCAGGCGTCGAGCATGAGTTCGGTGTGTTTGCGCCGTTCTTTCAGCGCTGCTTCGTCTGCGGTTTCCTTATGCAGCGTTGTGCTCAGCTGCACGAGTTCGTCGGCGAGGAGCCGCGCTCGGGCGTCGCGGACGTCGAACTGGACCTGTTGTGCACGGCGAGCGACGTCGGCCTGCTTTCCCAGTGGGGTGAGCTGGCGGCGGACTTCGCCGGTGAGATCGGTGAGCCGAGCAAGGTTTGCCTGCATGGACTCCAGTTTGCGGACAGTTTTTTCCCGGCGTCGGCGGTGTTTGAGAATTCCGGCCGCTTCCTCGATGAATCCGCGGCGGTCTTCGGGGGTGGCATGAAGGATTTTGTCCAGTTGCCCCTGGCCCACTATGACGTGCATTTCGCGGCCAAGACCAGAATCGGAGAGCAACTCCTGGATGTCCAGGAGCCTGCAGCTGGTGCCGTTGATGGAGTACTCAGAGCCGCCGGCGCGGAACAGGGTGCGCGCAATGGTGACTTCGGTGTATTCG
Organism: Arthrobacter roseus; assembly: GCF_016907875.1. NCBI lineage: Bacteria > Bacillati > Actinomycetota > Actinomycetes > Micrococcales > Micrococcaceae > Arthrobacter > Arthrobacter roseus. The sequence continues at coordinate 2,130,608 of NZ_JAFBCU010000001.1, forward strand.
ATCGGCAGGGCGCCGTCGGCATTGTCAATGGTGAGCGAAACGTGTGCTCTACCCAGCGGAGGACGTTTTGCGGTACCGGCGAAGATGACGTCTTCCATTTTGCCGCCGCGCAGGGTCTTTGCCCCTTGCTCCCCCATCACCCAGGAGAGTGCGTCCACAACGTTGGATTTCCCAGAACCGTTGGGGCCGACGACGGCGGTGACGCCGGGTTCGAAGTCAAACGTGGTGGCAGAGGCGAATGATTTGAATCCCCTGACGGTAAGACTTTTCAGATGCAACGTTCGGCCGGCTCTCTCGGGTTGGCTGTATAGCCCAATCTACTGTGTATCAGGTTCTTCCGGCTGAAGCACGCGGTAGGAAACATCATATAATTGTGCATTCTCCATACTTAAGGAACTAGTCTTTCAGGGGGAGTCGTTAGATTCCGGGGCGCACACGCTAGTGAACAAGGCAGGAAATTTGACCGGTAACGCGACGTTTCGACATGAAAACACGGCCCTGCTGGCTGTTACGAGCGTAGAAGCTCCGGTGGTTGTCAGCTCGGCCGAGTTTGATGAGCGTTTGGCTCCGAGCCTGAAAAGGCTTCGGCTGTCCAAGCGCCTTCTTGAACGTGTTGCCGGTGTTGTTGAGCGCCGCTGGTGGTCTCCGGGAACGGATTTCGATGATGCTGCGATTGAGGCCGGTGCCAAGGCTATAGCTGAGGCTGGCATTGAGCCGGGACAGGTGGGCTTGTTAATCAATACGTCCGTCACCCGCAGAAACCTTGAGCCCTCTGTAGCTGTCAAGATTCATCACCGGCTTGGCCTGCCGTCGTCGGCCCTCAACTTTGATCTGGCCAATGCCTGCCTGGGGTTTGTCAACGGAATAACTCTTGCCGCGAACATGATTGATTCTGGTCAGATCAAGTACGCACTGATTGTTGCCGGCGAGGACGCGCAGGGCACTCAGGAGGCCACGTTCAAGCGCCTCAACCGCGAAGACTCCACGCGGCAGGACTTCCTGAACGAATTTGCCACTCTCACGCTGGGTTCAGGCGCTGCTGCCGCGGTCATCGGCCCGGCTGACGCTCACCCCGGGGCTCACCGCATTCTGGGCGGCGTCTCCCGTGCGGGGACAGAGCACCACGGGCTATGCGTGGGCGGGGTGGACGGCATGTTCACCGATACCAAAGGACTGCTCGACGGCGGTCTGGAGCTTGTGGTGAACGCCTGGAACGAGGCATTCATCGACGGATGGGACTGGCGGAGCATGGACCGCTATGTCACCCATCAGGTGTCCAACTCCTACACGAACGCCATCATTAAAGCGGTGAACCTGGTCCGTGACCGGGTTCCCATGACGTTCCCCCTGTGGGGCAACGTCGGTCCGGCTTCACTTCCCATGACGCTGGCACAGGAGGCGCAGACCCTGAAGAGCGGAGACCGCGTTCTGTGTATGGGTGTGGGTTCGGGCCTGAACACCACGATGATGGAGATTGCGTGGTAGCACTGCCGGGCGTGGAGCCGGGTTGGTCCTGCTACATTGACGTTCCTTCATCTGCTCCTGTTGACGGCTCCGGGGTGGTGAACCGGTGGCATTATCTAGATAACGCCAGCAGTCTGGCTTCTGCGGATACAGATTTACCGACGCTACTGTGTGTCCATGGCAACCCCACCTGGTCCTACGGGTGGCGTTCCCTACTGTCAGAGGGTGCAGCTGCCGGTTACCGGGTAGTGGCTGTTGATCAGCTGGACATGGGCTTCTCTGAGCGCACCGGCAGGTTCCGTCGTCTCACCGACAGAGTGACCGACCTTGAGGACTTCGCGGTCGCTGCTGGCATCACAGGTTCTATCATCACCGTGGGCCACGACTGGGGCGGTGTCATCAGCCTGGGATTCGCCCACAGAAACCGGGACCGTCTAGCCGGTCTGGTGCTCACTAACACTGCTATCCATCACAACGATGCCGAACAGATCCCGGCGCCGCTACGTGCCGCCCTTCATCCGCTGATTCACCGCTGGGGCACCCAGCACAGCAAAGCGTTCCTTTCGATTACCCACTCTCTGGCACAACCGGCACTGCCTAAGGACGTTCGCCGCGCGTTCGAGGCCCCCTACCAGACATCGGCGCGCCGGCAGGGGATCGCCAACTTCGTTGCAGACATTCCAGCCTCACCGAATCACCCCAGCCATGCGCCTCTCAAGGAGATCGCCGAGGGTATTCGTACCCTTGATGCTCCGGCTCTGATGCTCTGGGGACCCAAGGACCCGATTTTTTCGGACCGCTACCTTGAGGATCTGTGCCGGCGACTCCCCCACGCCGCTGTCCACCGTTTTGAGCGGGCCAGCCATCTGGTCACCGAAGACGCTGACGTTGCAGGCACCCTGTTCCGCTGGCTCCGCGCCCAGCCGGGTCAGCCGGGTCAGCCGGGTCAGCCTGAGAAGCCAGAGAACTCGGGCAAGGAAACGCCCGACGACGACGGCAGTTTCACCCCGATGTGGCACCACCTTGATGAACTGGCTGCCGGTGCCACAGCACCGGGTATTGCCACGGCTGATATGGGCGCAGACGGAGCGATCAAGCGATCGCTGTCCTGGCAGCAACTCGCCGCCAGCGTCTCTGCCTTGGCGGAGTCCTTGCATGCATTAGGTGTTCGCCGCGGCAGCCGAATCAGCCTGATGGTCCCGCCCGGCGTGGATCTCACGATTGTGCTCTACGCCTGTTTGAAGCTCGGTGCCGTGATCGTGGTCGCCGACGCAGGGCTGGGTGTGCGTGGCATGAGCCGCGCCGTCAAGAGCACCTCACCGGAGTTCCTGATCGGCATCAGCCGTGCCCTGATCGCCGCAAAGACCTTCAGCTGGCCAGGACGCCGAATCAGCGTTGACCCACTTCCGAAGGCGCAGCGCAGGCTCCTATCGGTGGAAACCTCCATCGCTGAGCTCACGGCCGCACCGACGCCTGCCCAAACGTCAGGAGCCATTACTCCGACAGCGGATCCCGACGCCGATGCAGCCATCCTTTTCACCTCGGGTTCCACCGGTCCAGCCAAGGGCGTCGTATACACCCACCGGCAGCTCACTGGTATGCGCGATACCGTGGCGTCGACGTTTGGTCTGGGACCCGGACATGGCCTCGTAGCCGGATTTGCGCCGTTTGCTCTGCTGGGCCCGGCCCTTGGAACCACGTCCATCACACCAGATATGGATGTCACTGCCCCGCGGACGCTCAGTGCGCAGGCTCTGGCGGACGCCGCCGGTGCCATCGACGCCACTACAGTTTTCGCGTCCCCCGCTGCCCTACAGAACGTGCTCGCAACAGCGCCCGATCTTACGACGGAGGGCCGTGGCGCGCTGTCCTCGGTCAGGCTACTGCTTTCAGCCGGTGCCCCCGTCTCGGAGCGCTTGTTGACCTCTCTGCAGGAGATTCTGCCCAAGGCGTCGCTGCACACCCCGTATGGCATGACAGAAGCCCTGCCCGTGAGCGATATTGATCTGGAACACATCCGTTCCGCAACCGCGGACGTGCTGGCTGGGAACGTGGCTGGAGCCGGAAACGGTGTCTGCGTGGGACACCCCGTTCAGGGTGTCAACATTGTGCTCAGTCCCCTGGACCACACCGGCACGGCCAACGGACCACTCACCAGTGACGTCCAGGTCACCGGCGAAATCCTGGTGCAAGCACCCCATGTGAAAGATCGATATCACCGATTATGGCTGACTCAGCAGGACAGCGCCCGTAATTCTGGTTGGCACCGAACCGGCGATGTAGGACATTTTGATGCGAAGGGCCGGTTGTGGGTGGAGGGCCGGATTGGCCACGTTCTGACCACGGCCGACGGCGTCGTTACTCCGGTGGGGATCGAACAAGCACTGGAGGGCTTGCCGGGAATCACCATGGCCGCCGTCGTCGGTGTTGGCCCGGCCGGAACGCAAGCAGCGGTTGCCGTCCTGGTCACTGATCCCCCGATTACCCGCGCAGGGTTGGCAGCACCAGAGGTTGCCGCGGCCGCGCGTTCAGCCGCTAAAACGGCGGGGGTTCCGCTGGCAGCGGTGCTGACCGTCCGATCTCTTCCCACAGATATCCGGCACAACGCCAAGATCGACAGGACGCGCGTTGCGCTCTGGGCCGAGCGCACTCTGGCCGGTGGAAAAGTACAGCGGTTGTGAAAGTTCTTGTCACAGGTGCCAGTGGCATGCTCGGCGGTGCCGCTGCTGCGCAGATCATCGCCGCTGGCCATGATATTCGCACTTTTCAGCGCCGTCCCTCCGGTGTCAAGGGAGCCGAAGATGTGGCGGGTTCAATCACCGATGCAGGGGCCGTTGCTACGGCTGTTGAGGGTATGGACGCCGTCGTTCATCTGGCCGCGAAAGTCTCTGTGGCCGGGCGTCTTCATGAGTTCCAGCGAATCAACGTGGATGGGACACTCCTGCTGCTGGACGCCGCTCGAAGGGCCGGCGTTGGGAAGTTACTTTTCATCTCCTCTCCGTCAGTGGCCCATACCGGCGCCCCAATTTCCGGTGACGGCGCCGAGCCTGCAACCCCAGATCTGGCCCGCGGCAACTACGCGAAGACAAAGGCGAAGGCCGAACTCGCCGTGCTCGCCGCTGATGCCCCGAATTTTCAAACCTCTGCTCTCCGACCCCACATTGTGTGGGGCCCAGGAGACACGCAGCTGGTGGAACGGGTCTTGGCTCGCGCAGCTGCTGGCCGGCTTCCGCTGATGGATTCTGGCACTGCACTGATCGACACCACGTACATTGACAACGCGGCGTCAGCGATCGCTGCGGCGCTGGAACGGATGTCAGCTATTCGCGGACGTGCGCTCGTGGTGACCAATGGTGAACCTCGCCCGATCGGTGAGCTGCTGGCCGGGATTTGCGCAGCAGGTGGCGTGCCCGGGCCGAGGTTGCGCTTGCCCGGCGGTGTTGCCCGGATTGCCGGCGTTGTGGTTGAGAAGACTTGGGAGAGGTTCGGGCTCAAGGACGAGCCCCCGTTGACCAGGTTCCTGGCCGAGCAGATGTCCACTGCGCACTGGTTCGATCAACGCCGGACGCAGGAACTGCTGGACTGGAAGCCATCGGTCAGCATTGACGAGGGTCTACGGCACCTCGCAGCGCACTACGGCCGCTGAGCCTGGCTACCAGCGGGCGTTTCGGGGGCGCGGTTGGCACACCGGGCACGTGTATGAGGATCTGTTCATGAACTGATCGCGGCGCATCAGCGTTTCTGTGCCGTTCGCCGCGCATCGCGGGCATGGCTTACCGGCTCGGCCATACGCGTTGAGGGATCGCTCAAAGTATCCGGACGCGCCGTTCACATTGACGTAGAGCGAATCGAAGCTTGTTCCCCCTGCGTCGAGAGCCCGTGCCATGACATCGATGCACGCGTTCACGAGCCGCTCGGCCTCCGCACGACGCAGAGTGTCAGTGGGCCGTGCAAAGTGGAGCCTGGCAGCCCACAGCGCTTCGTCGGCGTAAATGTTACCAATGCCCGAGATCAGGCCCTGGTCCAGAATGGCCCGCTTGATGCCGGTTTTCCGTAGACGCAACCGGCGGTAGAACTCGTCAAACGAGAATTCGGGATCCAACGGATCGCGCGCTATGTGCGCGGCGGCTTGGGGAACCACGGGCCACGGCTGGGTGGACTGACCACCAGGCTTTCCGTCTGAGCACGGCACCAAGGGGGAGAGGAACACTCCGCCGAAAATTCGTTGGTCCACAAAACGCAGTTCACCAGGCATGCCGCCGGAGGGACTGAGCGTAAAACGAACCTTGAGGTGCTTCTCATCAGGCTGGTCCGCGTTTTCCACCAGTAGTTGGCCGCTCATGCCCAGATGTGCCATGAGCGCTAGTGACGGCGGCCGGTTTGTGTCATGAGGACCATGAGTCAGTGGAAGCCACAGGAATTTACCGCGGCGCACTGCGTCGGCTAATCGTGCCCCCATTAGTTCACTGCGCAGTGCTGCGGGGCCTGGCAGGTGGCGCCGGGTGGAACGTGGGTCCAGGATGTCGACGTCAGTGATGGTTCGTCCTGCGACCCAGCTGGCCAGACCGCGGCGGACTACCTCGACTTCAGGCAGTTCAGGCATTTAGTCTGCGGGTATTTCGGCCGGCGCGCTGAACATGCTCCAGGTGGCCGAGGCGGATTCTTGCTCAGCTTCTTTCTTGGAGCAGCCGGCGCCGGTGCCGTAGGGTTGCCCGCCAATGTAGAGGGTGGACTCGAAGACCCTGGCGTGGTCCGGTCCAGTGCCTGTGACCTGGTAGTCGATGGCCCCGAGTTTACGGTTGGCCGCGAATTCCTGGATGTTCGTTTTCCAGTCCGTTCCGGCACCGAGCGTTGCGGCGTCCTTGAGCAGGGGCGCAATCAGTCTCATCACCATCTGCCGGACGGTTTCGATGTCGTGGGAGAGGTAGGTTGCCCCGATGATGGCTTCCATGGTGTCCGCAAGGATGGACGATTTGTCCTTGCCGTTGGTCAGGATTTCGCCCTGCCCCAGGAGGATGTAATCGCCGAGGCTCAGTGAGCGGGCAACACCGGCGAGAGCGCGGGTGCTCACGACGGCGGACCGCAGTTTGGCGAGTTCGCCTTCGGAGCGGTCTGGGTTGTCCCGGTACAGGGCATCCGTCACGGCGAACCCCAGCAGTGCGTCGCCGAGGAACTCCATGCGTTCGTTAGTGGGGATACCACCGTTTTCGTACGCGTAGGAACGATGCGTGAGGGCAAGACGAAGCGTCCCGGGGTCAATAGTGACTCCGAGACGCTTCAAAAGCTCTTCAGTTGAAGGCATGACGTTCAAGAACTAAACGTCGGCTACCTTGCGGCCCTTGTACTCAAGGAACAACTCCGTGCCAGCTGAGTCGGTGACGACCTTGGCCTGGTGGGGAAGGCTGTAAGTAACGCGGCCGTTCTCAACAGTCTTCACCAGGTTCGGCGCAGTGGCTTTCCACTGCGAGCGGCGGGAATGTGTATTCGAGCGGGACATTTTCCGCTTTGGAACAGCCACGGCTAACTCTCTTCTCTCTTGTCTGACTCTGTACTTGCTGCAAATGCATCTTCAACATCTGAGCTGCCGGTTAGCCCTGCGAGGGCCGCCCAGCGTGGATCCAAAACTTCGTGATGGTGATCAGGGTTGTCCATCAGGCGCACTCCGCATTCGGAGCACAGGCCCTGGCAGTCTTCCTGACATACCGGCTGGAACGGCAGCGTGGTAACAACTGCGTCCCTCAGCACGGGTTCGAGATCGATTGTACCGTTCTCTATCCGGTGCTGATCTTCCTGCTCTTCACCTTCGAACACCTCAGTGTCCGCGTAGTAGAACAGTTCCTGCACCTTGGCGTCCAGCGTGTACGTTATAGGTTCGAGGCACCGGCCGCACTGTCCCGCCACGTGGACGAAAGCGCTACCGGAAACCAGAATTCCCTCATGTACTGCCTCTAGCCGCAGTTCAAGGTCCACGGGGGAACCTTCCTGCACACCAATCAGCGCCACGCCGAGGTCACCCGGCGCAGACACCTGCTCTTCCAGTGTTCGCATACTTCCCGGGCTACGCCCGAGATCCTTGACGTTGAAAACCAACGGCGAACTGAGATCGCTGCTAATGAGAACTCCTGTAGAACATATGACCGACATGCCATTCTAGCCTGAGACGACTGTCAGACCCAAACCACCTATGGTACTAGGCTGGTTGGCGTGTCGAATTCCGCTGCCGCCAAGTCTGGTCCGACGCACGGGATCTTGACTCCGGCATATCTCCCCTTTCGGCTCGTATCCATGGTGTCAGCCCTTGTTGTGCTCTGGCTACTCGCCTGCTGGTTTCTCTTCTTCAACCCGGAGGTCGAGGAGCCTGTTCCGGCGGACGCCATCATTGTCCTCGGTGGTGCCAGCAATGAGCGTCTCCCGCGGGGTCATGAACTCTATGCGTCCGGTTATGCGCCGGTCATTGTCCTCTCGCAGACCAACTCTCCGGGCAATGCCCGCGCTGACGACGCGTGCACGGGACAGCAGTCAGAGGCGATTCTTTGCTTTGTTCCGCCACAGATGACCACCCGCGGCGAAGCACGGGCCATTGCACGCCTGAGCGCGGACCAAGATTGGGAGCGCATTCTGGTGGTCACGTCCACCTATCACCTGGCCCGCGCGGAACGCAATATCGAGCAGTGCTCAACAGTCGACGTCGTCATGGCGCCCTCGAACCCGGAGTTCGGCCCCGCGGAGTGGCTGGGCCGGTTCGTGGAGGAATCTGTTGCGCTGGCCGCCTCGTATGTCCGTCCTGCCTGCGAAACACCGCTTCTTCAGTAGAGTTGCGCCATGACCGTCTATACCCGAACCGATGATGCCCAGCCCTGACGTGCGTCAGCGGCGGTCCGGTGCGCTGCTGACGACACTGTTGACCGCGCTGGCCGCTATCGGCCTTCTAGCAGGATGTGAAGGCACGGACAACGGCAGCCGGGCTGATTCTGGCCAAACGTCCGGAACCCTCACTGTGTTCGCTGCTGCGTCGCTCAAGGATTCGTTCGAGGAGATCGCTGACGGATTTGAGCAACAGCATCCCGGGGTATCGGTGCGGATGAGCTTCGCAGGGTCTTCGGATCTGGCCACGCAAATCATCTCCGGTGCCCCGGCGGATGTTTTTGCGTCCGCTGATGAGGACACGATGTCCACGGTCCGCGCGGAAAACCTGATCGCGGAAAGACCCCGTATCTTCGCCACCAACACGTTGACCATTGCGGTGCCCGCAGGGAATCCGGCTGGTATCCGCTCTTTTGCCGACCTTTCATCAGCTGACGTAACAACGGTGGTCTGCGCGCCGCAGGTCCCCTGTGGTTCGGCGGCGCAGACTCTTCAGGACATCACCGGAATCCAGATTTCCCCGGTCAGTGAGGAATCCTCGGTGACGGATGTCCTGGGGAAAGTCCGTACGGGACAGGCCGACGCCGGCCTGGTGTATGTCACGGATATTGCCTCGGCAGACGGCGCCGTTGACGAGGTCCCCATTTCTGAAGCAGGCCAGGCGGTCAACCGCTATCCAATTGCTGCGATCAAAGACGGGAACGAGGAACTGGCGGAGGCTTTCGTTGACTTCGTGACCGGTGAAGGCGGACAGCAGGTTCTCAGCGGCCACGGATTCGGTGAGCCGCAACCGTGAGTCTCCGCACGCGCCCTGCTATCCCCCGCTGGATCTTTGTTCTGGCCTTAGTCGGCGCCCTGTTCATCCTTCTGCCTCTGGCTGCGATGGTCTCGAGCGTGCGGTGGTCCGAGTTCGGTGCTCTCATCACTTCGGAATCCTCGGTGGATGCGCTGCAGCTGAGTCTGCAGACGTCGCTCATCAGCACTGTGCTCTGCGTGCTCTTCGGTGTGCCCATGTCGCTTGTCCTGGCGCGCAGCCACTTCCCGGGCCAGAGGGTGCTGCGCGCGTTGGTGCTGCTGCCGTTGGTGCTGCCGCCCGTCGTCGGCGGTATTGCACTGCTGTATACGTTTGGGCGCCAGGGTCTGCTGAACTCCGGGCTGCAGGTGCTGGGGGTTGAGATCGCATTCTCCACGACGGCGGTGGTGCTGGCACAGACCTTCGTGGCGTTACCGTTCCTAGTCCTCACCCTCGAGGGTGCGCTTCGCTCGGCCGGCGGCCGGTACGAGGCCGTTGCCTCAACTCTGGGGGCCAGCCCGACGACGGTTCTGCGCCGGGTCACACTGCCGCTGGTCCTGCCGGGACTTCTGTCCGGGGTCGTGCTGTCTTTCGCCCGCGCGCTCGGAGAGTTCGGCGCAACGCTGACCTTTGCCGGGAGCCTGCAGGGTGTCACACGGACACTCCCGCTGGAAATCTACCTGCAGCGCGAGACTGACCCGGATGCCGCCGTCGCGCTTTCACTGGTTCTGGTGGCGGTGGCCGTCATTGTGGTGACGCTCGCGCACCGGGTCCGGGACGGGGAGGCGCGCCGATGAGCCTGCAATTCAGCGCGAAGGTCCAGTCCCGGAATTTCGAGGTGAACTTTGAGCTGGCCGACGGCGAAACGCTGGCCGTCCTTGGACCCAATGGCGCGGGTAAGTCCACGTTGCTGGCTCTGTTGGCAGGTTTGTTGACGCCCGACGTCGGCGCTGCTGTTCTGGACGGGCGCACCCTTTTTGATGATGGCCGGTCACTACCAGCGCACTGCCGCGGCGTCAGTCTCCTGGCCCAGGAACCGCTGCTCTTTCCGCACTTGAGCGTGCTGGAGAACGTAGCGTTCAGTCCGCGAAGCACCGGGGCCGGGCGCCGGGAATCGCGGATAACTGCACTGCGCTGGTTGGAGGAGGTTGAGGCGACGGAGTTCGCGCAGCGGAAGCCGGCACAGTTATCCGGTGGTCAAGGACAGCGCGTTGCGGTGGCGCGGGCGCTTGCGGCGGCTCCTGGTTTGCTGCTGCTCGATGAGCCCATGGCAGCTCTGGATGTTGCTGTGGCTCCTGCCCTGCGCCGCACTCTGCGACGGGTGCTAACCGGCCGCAGCGCCATCATAGTCACCCATGACGTGCTGGACGCGTTGATGTTGGCCGATCGCGTCATGGTGCTCGAGGACGGGAAGGTGGTGGAACTGGGCCCAACCCGGGAGGTGCTGGAACACCCCAGAAGCGAATTTGCGGCCGGACTTGCCGGACTGAACCTGATCATCGGCACCGCCGACGCAACGGGACTGGTCACGGCCCACGGCGAGCGCCTGAGCGCAGCTACCGGTGACCCGTTGGCTGCTGGCACCGCTGCGGCGGCCGTCTTCAGTCCGGGGGCTGTTTCGGTTTTTGTCGACAAGCCGGTTGAGGGCAGTCCACGCAATGTCTTTCCGGTGACAATCACGGATCTGGAATCTCACGGGCGGGTGATGAGCGTCCGGGCCGGTTACCTAGCAGCGGATGTCACTCCGGCATCGGTTGCGGAGCTGGAATTGGCGCCGGGCATGAGGGTGTTCTTCGCCGTGAAGTCCACCGAAGTTCAGCTGTACCCGCTCTGAGCAGAGTTTAGGCGCCGTCGTTCTGTTGTTCGGTCAGTGCACTGCGCTGTGCCTGAAAGCGTTTTTGCACCGCGTGCGGGACGCACCCGGAAATGTCCCCGCCCAGTCTCTGTACTTCCTTCAACAGCGACGATGACAAATGTGTGTAGCTACTTTCAGCCGGCAGAAACACGGTTTCGACGCCGGTGAGGTGCCGGTTCATGGTGGCCATGGGCACTTCGTATTCGAAGTCGACGCTGGAGCGCACTCCCTTGACGATGACATCCGCGCCGTGTTCACGACAGAATTCCGCCAACAGCCCCTCGCCCATGGGAACCACGGTGATGCCGCGCAGGTAACCGAGCGTTTCGGACGCCATGGCAATCCGCTCGTCCACGGAGAAACGGTACTTCTTGGAGTAGTTAGTGGATACGGCCACAATCACTTCATCGAAGTGGCTTGCCGCACGGGCAATCACTTCCACGTGTCCGTTGTGTATGGGGTCATATGATCCTGGGCATACGGCGCGTCGCATACATCGAATCTACCCGTAAAGTGCGTGGATGGTTCTCCCCTGGCCATGCTGTCTTGCAATACTGGGGTCTATGAACTCCTCAGTAAGCGAACCATGGCAGCGGACAGCCGCGGGTGCAAACCTGCTGGGCGACGACGGACAGCTGACTTTCACGATCTTTGAAGAGGTCACGGCGCTCGCAGGGCAGCATCAGGCGATCAATCTGGGGCAGGGTTTTCCGGACGAGGATGGGCCTGCGGTCATCAAGGAAGCTGCGCAGCGCGCCATTGCCGATGGGCATAACCAGTACGCGCCGGGCAAGGGCGTTCCGGAGCTACGGCAGGCGGTCGCGGCGCATCAGCAGCGCTTCTACGGGTTTTCTCCTGACCCTGAGACCGAGGTCATCATCAGCACCGGAGCTACGGAAGGGTTAGCCGCAACCATCCTTGCCTTGGCGGGCCCAGGCGATGAGGTGCTCACGTTTGAACCGTTCTATGACGCGTACGGCGCTATTGCGGGGCTCTCCGGGGCCACTCACACCACCGCTCCCCTGCGAGCGCCGGATTTCCAACCGGATCTTGACGAACTTGAGGCGGCTTTCAGCGAGCGGACGCGGATCATTGTGGTGAACAATCCGCATAATCCCACGGGCGCGGTGTTCAGCAGGCAGTCGTTGGAGGGGATTGTGGCGTTGGCGCAGAAGTACGACGCCGTCGTTGTCACCGATGAGGTGTACGAGCACCTGACGTTTGGCGTGCCCCATATTCCGGTGGCGACGCTCCCGGGTGCGGCGGAGCGCACCATTACGATCTCGTCTGCGGGGAAAACGTTCTCGTTCACCGGGTGGAAAGTTGGGTGGCTCAGTGGTCCTGCCCAGCTCTTGGAGCGAGTCCGCACCGTCAAGCAGTACCTGAGCTATTGTTCTGGCACGCCGTTTCAGTTGGCCATTGCCACGGGGCTCGGTTTGGAGGATCCCTTTTTCACTGATCAGGCTGCCGCGCTCCAGCAGAAGCGCGACATTTTGTTGACCGGGTTGCGGTCAGCGGGACTGGAAGCGAACGTTCCGCAGGGCACGTACTTTGTGACAGCTGACACAGCGCCGCTGGGGATCTCGGACGCGGCAGAGCTGGCATTGAGGCTACCGGAGCTGGTAGGTGTTGGTGCCATTCCGGTGTCGGCGTTCTGTTCGCCGGAGAACACCCAGTATTCGTCGCTGCTGCGGTTTGCGTTCTGTAAGCGGGTGCCTCTCCTGGAAGAAGCGGCTGAACGGCTCTCGCGGCTCCGAGACCGCTTGTGATCTGCTCAGACGGTGTGGCTGTGCTGTGAGTGGCCACGCCGGAGGCCCTGGTGGAGCTGTTCCATCGCGCTTCCTGAAGTCGCTCGGCGCACACGCAGTCATTGACCCGGATGCCCTGGTTGATGGTGCCTACATCCTCAGCATGGGTGATGCTCAGCAATCGCATGTGAATCTTGCCAGCCCGGATGAGGTCTTCTACGAGTACCTGCGGCGGATCGCTCATGTGGTGGATCTGGTGGCCCCGGCCGAAGCTCCGATCGATGTGCTGCACCTTGGCGCTGGAGCGCTCACGCTGGCCCGCTATGTTCAGGCGACGCGGCCCGGCTCTGTCCAGCATGTCGTGGAGTTGGAGCGGGAATTACTCGATTTTGTGCTGGCGCACCTGCCGTTGCCTCCGGGGACAGACCTCACAGTGCGCATCGGAGACGCCCGGAGCGAGGCTGACGGGTTTGCTGCCGGCACGTTCGACGTCGTCGTTCTCGATATCTTTGCTGGCGCGGATGCACCGGCGCATCTAGCCTGCGCAGAGTACTACGGGGAGCTCCTGCGGTTGCTCTCCCCCGGCGGCGTACTGCTGGTGAATGTGGGCGATGATCCTCCGCTGGATTTCGCGCGGCGGCAGGCGCACTTGCTGCTGGAAACAGCTGGCGATGTGGCCGTGATGGCGGACGCTTCAGTGTTCAGCGGACGTTACCCGGGAAATCTTGTGTTCGCCGCGGTGAACGATCGATGGCGTCATGATTGGACGGCTGCCCTGTTGGAGAGGGGTCCGCATCCGGCGGCAGTTCGTACGGGTGTGGACGCGGCAGTCTTTGGCCACTAGATGCATCAGGGCCGACGTCGATTAGTGCGGTGGGAGCTCGCCACGAACCCGAAATCGGTGGACGCTGTAAAAGATGAGGCTAAAGGCGATGAGACCGGAGATGACAAGGCTAATACCAACCCCGACGCCGCCAAATAGCCACCATTCATCCTTCAGTGGCCACCAGCCCGGCGCGGGCGGCTGGAGGAACCAGTAGACGCCGATTAGCGTGCCGGTGAGGGCGCTGAGGCAGGCGACGGTGATGCGGAAGGTGGTGCGGACGCCTTCTTCGGCAGCTCTGAGCGCTTGGCGTTTGATGGGGTGGAGGCGGCGTTCGGCCCAGGCGTACTGCTGGGAGAGAACAAATAGGCCTGCGCTGACCATCAGCAGGCCAGGACCGGGCAGAACCAGCGCGGCGAGACCAACAACCACGAGGGACCAACCCAGTATTTCGATGCCGGTTCGACGCGTCCAGTGGTGATTGCGTCGACGCTCCGTCATGGTAGAAATCATGCCACAGCTGACATCGCGCTAGAAATCGTGCATCCGTGACTCACGGACGCCGCAAGCCTCAAGAGCGTGTGGGGACGGGGACGCCTTCGCTGGGCTGGACCACGACGAACCCGGGACCGTGGAAGGCCAGTTGGAAAGCTTCGCCTGAGCCTCCCCGCAGCATGGAGCGCACGTTCATGGAGTTGTGAACCTGAGGAACCAGGTTCCCTGACCAGCAGACGACAGCCTGGGCGTCAACGAAGGTTGGCTGCACACTGCAATCCAGGATGAGGGGTTCACCTTCGCAGCAGATGGCGGCCGTACCGTGGCCCTGCAACAAAAGGTTGAACAGTCCGCCACTGGCCATACCCGCGCCCTGGACTCGCTTGATGTCCCAGTCGATACTGGCGTCCATGGCCAACAGGTTCTTACTGGCAACCGAGATGGAATCACCTTCGAGGAGCATCAGGAAAATGTTGTTGGCCTGCCGGGAAAAAAATACTTCCCCTTGTCCGGAGACGCGCATCATGGGGGCGTCCTCGCTGGTGAGGAGTTTCTTCATCATTTTGCCTACGCTGCCGGCGCCCTCGTGGTTGAACGTGATGTCTCCCTGAAACGCCACCATGGCACCCTTGGTGGCGATCATGTCATCGCCGAGGACGGTGCGGAGCATGCGGGGTGACTGTAATGCCCACCGCTCTGTGGTCTGCGTTTCCTGGTTACGTTCGTTGAAGAGGTCGCTGCGCATGAAGTGTGGTCCTTTGTCGATCGCTGCCGGTATTGCTGCTCGCCTTAGTATGCCGTCAGGGTGCGCTCACGTCGAGGCTGGCAGGCGGTTCAGCGAACCAGAGTTTTGTTTCGCCGTAGGCTTTCTCGGCGAACAATTCCAGTCCACTGGGCCAGCCTGGTTCATTGGATCGTTTGGAACGTTCGACGACGACGAGGGCGCCTTCTGCCAGTCTGGGCGTGAGCGCTTCGAGCATGGAACTCAGGGCATAGTCGCTGAGCGGGTAGGGCGGGTCCATGAATACGACATCCCACGGTCCCCCGATCTGGGCGAGGAATGTTTCCACTTTGGTGCGGGTCACCGAGACGACGTTCCGGCGGAGGGCTTTGTTGACAATGCGGGCGTTGCTGCGGCAGACGTCAGCAGCCTTTTCCGCCAGTTCCACCAGTTCCACGGAGGCCGCTCCGCGACTGGCGCTTTCGACGCCGAGGGACCCCGATCCGGCAAAGAGGTCCAGGACGCGTGCGTCCGCCAAGACCCCGTAGGCGTCGAGCCGCGAAAAGAGAGCTTCCTTGACTCTGTCAGTGGTTGGCCTGGTGGCGGTTCCGGGGACACTGTTCAACGTTGTGCCGCCGGCAGCTCCGGCGATGATGCGAGTCATGGCTTCAGCCTATCCTCGGTCTTGAGACAAGGTATGTATGGGGGTACCATACAGTCATGGTAACAAGCTATTTTGAGGAGCTTCTCGAAGAAGCTATCAGTTGCGCGGATGAAAGCGAGAGCGCAAGGGTCGCCATGATGAATGCGTCCCGAAGACGTCAGGAAGCAATATTTTCCCTCCATATGGAGGGTCTGCCCATCCGGCAGGTGGCAACGCACATTGGCGTTAGCCCAGCAGTGGTGCAAGCAGCGGTCAAAGCTGCCAAGCTCCGGCGGCATCACCTTCGGCGCCGTGAAGAACGGATACCTTATGAACTGCACGTGGAACTCAGTAGGAAGCTGCGTTCAGATGAGCAGAACTTACGCAGCATTGGCCTGCGCAATTTGGACCTCATGCAACAGAGACAGCGCAACCCTCTAGCGCAACAATGGATAAACGATTGGCGAGAGTTGTTAAACGCAACGTTGGAAACGCTCGACAGCCGGATGCTGGCAGATGATGCCAACGCTGTCGAAATGAGGCAAATGAGTCCGTTTGCCGGTGCCCTGAGCGAAGTGGAGCGGTTGGCGGCCATCAGGAGAGCGACTGCCCTTGCGTAGGAGTGAACTTGAGCGTGGCCTATCCTCGCTCAAGGAATGCTTCCTTCTCGGGGTCCATGTAGGCCATAATCGCAGCCCGGAGTGCTGGCTGTTGTTCCAGGTGCAGATCGGCGTCGATGATTTCGCGGGCTTCGATACGAGCCTTGTTAATCGTCTTCTCGTCTTTGATGACGCGCAGCAGCTTGAGAGTGGATTTGCCGCCTGACTGTGAGGCTCCCAGGATGTCGCCCTCTCGGCGCAGCTCAAGATCCTTCTGAGAGAGTTCAAAACCGTCCGTTGTCGAAGCCACTGCATCGAGGCGTTCGCGGCTGGGATGGTCCGGTTCCAGTTGGGTCACCAGCAGGCAGGTCCCGGGAAGCCCGCCGCGGCCAACTCGTCCGCGGAGCTGGTGGAGTTGACTCATTCCGAACCTGTCAGCGTCGAGTATGACCATGACCGTTGCGTTGTGGACATCAACTCCCACTTCGATGACCGTGGTGGAAATCAGCAGGTCGATCTCCCCAGCGGTGAAGGCGGCCATGGTCTCGGTCTTCTCCGTGCTGTCGAGTTTGCCGTGCAGCACACCGATGCGGGTGCCCTGAAGTGATGGAACGGTCATGACCAGTTCGGCGATGGCGGTTACAGAGGCGATGTTCCGCTGTTTGTCCTCGGCTGTGTCTGCACCATCTGCCGGGAGCGGCATGTCGTCATCGTTCGCTTCACCGATTTTGGGGCACACCACGTAGACCTGCCTACCGGCGTCGATCTCTTCACGGGCGCGCTGCCAGATGCGGTTGACCCAAGCGGGGTTCTCTACCAGCCCCACCACGTGCGTCGAGATGGGCGCGCGTCCGGCCGGTAACTCGGAGAGGGTGGAGGTTTCCAGATCACCAAACACCGTCATGGCAATGGTCCGCGGTATGGGGGTGGCCGTCATGACCAGCAGGTGCGGTGGCCGGGCAGCTTTGGCGCGCAGGAGATCGCGCTGCTCAACGCCGAACCGGTGCTGCTCGTCCACCACAATCAGCCCAAGGTCGTAGAAGGAGACGTTCTCGGAAAGCAGCGCGTGGGTGCCGATGATGATTCCTGCGTCCCCGGAAGCCGCCTCAAGCAGCGCCACTTTTCGCTGCGCCGTCGTCATGGAACCGGTCAGCAGAACCACGCGTGTTCCGTCCGTGTCTCCACCGAGCATGCCGCCCTCGGCCAGGGGCCCTAGGGTTTTACGGATGGAGTGGTAGTGCTGGACGGCGAGGACTTCCGTGGGAGCCAGCATCGCTGCCTGCCCGCCGGCGTCGATGACCTGCAGCATGGCCCGCAGCGCGACCACCGTTTTTCCCGAGCCAACCTCACCCTGTAAGAGACGGTTCATGGGATGCGGTTGCGCTAGTTCAGTGCTGAGGGTCTGACCGACGTCGTCCTGTCCCCTGGTGAGGGTGAAAGGCAAGCTGGCGTCGAAGCGATCCAGCAGGCCGGCGGGGTGTTGAGGGCGGTCAATGGCCTCTTGCTGGGCGGACAGCGCACGACGACGGGCCAGTGCGGTCTGGAGGACGAGGGCTTCCTGAAAGCGGAAGCGGCTTTGCGCACGGTAGGCTTCCTCGATTTCGGTGGGCCGGTGGATGAGTTCGTAGGCGCGGCGCAGCGGCATGAGGTGATGGCGGTGCGCTACATCTTCGGGTACCGGGTCCCGGAGTGATTCCCAATCCATGCTGTCCAGGATGAGCCCGATGCTGCGGGCGATGGTCCAGCTGGGCACTTTTGCGGTAGCGGCGTAGACGGGGACCGGTTGTAGCGCCAAGGAGGGGTCCTGGTCATCATCGGCCAGCAGCACAAAGTCAGGGTTGGTGAGCGTGAGACGGCTTCGGTAGAGGTCCGATTTGCCGGAGAACATGGCTCGTGTTCCCACACTGAGCTGCTTCTCTGCGGTGTAGCCGTTGAAGAAGGTCAGCGACATGGAGCCGAATCCTGTGCCGCTGTCATCGGCGATCGTGACTTCGACGAGCATGCCTTTGCGCTGACGCATCCGGCGCGAGCTGATGGCCTGCACTCGGGCTATGAGGGTGACTTCTTCACCGACTGGCATATCGGCGATGGGGGTGAGTTCGCCGCGTTTGAGGTACTTGCGCGGGAAGTGTTGGAGGAGCTCTCCCACCGTTTCAAGGTGTAGATGTTTTTCAAGCTTGCTGGCGGTGGGCTTGCCGAGCCTGCGTTCCAGCGGGAAATCCAGTTCTGCCGGGAGCCTAGTGTCCATCGTTGCCGGGGACGTCCCCCGTGTCCGTTCCGGCGGTGTTTCCGGCGGCGGCGAGTGAGGTGACACTGACGTTGGTGGGTTCCCCAGTGGCTCGGATGAGCTCGAGGGCAGATTCCGCGTCGGGGAGGTGGACGTGGACTCGCCACCGGTGCGTAGTGTCATCGATGGCCTGGACGGCGCTCATGATGACGGAGTCGCCGAGTTCGTCCAGCTTCATGCGTAGGGTGGCCGCATCCAGCGGGGTGAGGTTGATGGTGCACATGACCTCCACGCCGTCGTCGTCTGGCATGGTGCCGTGGATGTGTGGGTCCTGGACACCGTAGCCATGGAGGCCGTCGAGGAGTGTTTCGAGCCGTTCTTCGTGGAGGGAGGCGGCGCGCAGGGCGTCGAGGATGAGCAGGAAGCCCACTCCCCCGGCGTCGACTACTTTGGCGGCAGTGAGAGCACCGAGTTGAGTTTCAGTCAGGATCACTGCAGCAAGCGCGGCGTCCACCGCTGCGGTGAGGGTGGTGGCGAGGCCGTTGTTGCTGTCATCCCCACTCTGCGCCGCTTCCGCGGTGGAGGCGGCGTGGGCGCATTCTTCCAGGACGGAGAGCATGGTTCCCGGCACGGGGTCACTGAGAGCGGACCAGCTGCGAAGCTGAGCGCGCTGGAGGCCCGCGGCGAGGAGAGGGCCGGTGAGCCGTGTTACGTTCTGCAGGGGCTCTGCCATGGCCGTGAGGAATACAGAGAACAGGGTGCCGGAGTTGCCACGCGCTTCTTCCATGGCGGCGCGGCCACCAATGCCGAGTAGCTCGCCGATATCCTGCGTCTCTACATCGTGGACAGCTTTGGATGCGGCCTTGACCGTGAGGTAGAGGTTGGTACCGGTGTCTCCGTCCGCGACCGGGAAAATGTTGATGGCATTGAGCCGGTCACTGTGGTTGCCGAGAGACTCTTCCGCCTTGGCGAGCCATCGCCGCATAGCCTGAGCGTTAGCGGTGATTCTAGTTTGCACGGTGGTCCATCCCCAATGACGGTTGCGGCTCATGTTGCACGACGAATGTGGCTTTTCAGGCCAGTAAGAGCTTACAGCAGGGGTGGGACAGCCGCGGGTAACGGTTTGGTGGCGCGGTTGGTAACTGCGGCAAAACTGTGCGGTCGCTATAGTTGACCGGGATGCAACACGTATTGAGGAGCGGCGATGCCTAAGGACCGCTATGCGGACCAACCCGCGGCCCGCCACATGGTCACCCCGGTGACCCCGGGTAAGCGCAACTCCGGTGGTGGAATCACGGACCAGACCAGCACCGCCGCCACGTTCCCAGAACGTCAGGCGGAGCGCCAACGACGTCTGCGCAAACAGAAATTCATTGCCGGCTCCGTTTTTACCCTCGCTGTCGTCGCTGCTGTCTCATTGCTGATCCTGCTGGTCGTGACGTGACGACAAATCTACCGGGCAGTCAGACGAATACCTTCTGGTTCGTCGTAATACCACAATAAGCTCGTGTAGATGTTGTACACCGTCCGAATGTGTCGTCTATTGTTAAGCTCCGCAGTCATGAGACGCATCAGTATCTTATAATTGAAGTTTTCTTCGAGACGTTGTCGTCCAATCCCCTGTAGCATTTCGCGGCATTGTTCGCGAACCACTCCCAGACCAGCAACCTGCTGAACCGACGCGCGCAATTTCGTCGCCTTCTCAACCTGCGCTTCCGTTGCTCTAGGGAACGCTGCACCTGGGCTTCCCTCTGGTGCAACCACTTTACGATTATCGTATTTAGGTGAACCTCGAACATCAAAATCATTCAATACAGGGATACCTTGCAGTGCAACATACTCATCACTGTACCTCGGCGTATCGAAAGGAAGGCTAGCGAGGTGTGGATTGAGTTTAATCATCAGATCGAACCCCAGTACGTTAGCGGCCCTGGACACGACATCCATTGATAAGGCCGTAGCCGGACCAGAAAGGGTATAGAGCGGATCAAATCTCGCCACATCGCTGCTCCAAAGTCGAGATATTTCCCCAACGTAGTACCGATTTCTCGTATTCAAGTACAGGTAGTCCAAGACCGCTTCGTCACGAATACCCAGCATTTTAGCGGACTTGATCAGTAGACTAAGTTGATCGACAAGATGGTCCTGAAGTCTCCGGGATAGTAGCGAATTCGAAGCGTCTTCCGAAAAACCGGTGTTTCCCCACATACTTCGCGCTGCCTCTTGAGCACCCTTCCGCCCTACCAGACCGCCACCCGCCCCGTAGAATGACCGTAAACATTCACCGTAGCCACCACTCAGTATGATCGAGCCTCCGATGTCCGCTGTGATAGGACCCATGAGTTGGCCTGGAATTATTCCGGCAGAGTACTGCATAGGCTTCAAGAAATTATCTTTGAAGGAAGACGGAGCCACGGTTGCGCGTCCGCCCGGGTGCTCTGTCATCGTCAACGAAAATTCCGCCGCGAGCTTCTCCGCGACCGATTTATCCGGCGAGTCTTTCCGTCCGGAACAGAAAAATCTATAGCGGTCGCTAGAACCTGTAGCGGTGAGTCCCGCAAGGACGAGACGAGAATCGAAACCGCCAGTCAGATGAGCGGTTTTAGACTGATACTCGGAGGAGGAAGCTACCTCCAGGTTCATGCGAATTTCGCCTGCGGTTATGTCAACCGAATCGTGGAACGAAATATTGCGCTCAAAGAATTCGTTCTTGGCGGTATAGGTTTCAATTCGAACTCCTTCGCGGTCGATTTCGGCGAAATCAAACTGTTCGAGGACACTAATATTCTCGTAACTTGCCGGAACTAGGCCTCCATTACCTGTCGAGATTATGGATGCTAAGTACGCCAAAGACTTTGCCGGCTTCTTTCCGAGGGAACCCAAAAATATGATGAGACTATGCAGATCAGATGACATGGAAGTACCGTCTTCGTCGTCGTGCACGAAAACGAGGCCACCACCAAGAGGATCGGGCAGGATACTCATCAGGCGTTCACTTCGGTCCCATACATAGAGACACAATGACCCCCGAATGTTCTCACCGAGCGAGTGCGTATCCACCTGATCCGGACGAAGGAGAGGTGCGAGAGTGTCAGGGCTGTCGACGAACCGCCCATATACTCGTCCTGCTCCATGGGCACCGATAGCCGAGTAACGGCTTCTCGACAACGAGCCAGCAAAGTTGGCTACGTATACGTTGTCATCAATACGATAGATGTCTAGGTCCGGGTTTGGTCTACGACTACAATGGATTACTGGCGCGTTGAGCATTAAATTACCTTGACTCATAGGGTGATGCTGGCAGTCCCGCTGCGGAGCGATGCCACCATATCAGGTGGCCATCGCGAGAGTTCGAGTGTCCATGAATCGAATCGAGTCTGTAGACTCAGTGGGACTCTTTAACTACCTATGTGGGGGACTACATGCCTGTCGTCATGCCGATCTACGGAACTCGGCCAGAGGCCATCAAAATGGCGCCCATCATTAAGGCGCTCGAGCAATCTGAAGTGCTGGACTGCGTTGTGACAGTTACTGGGCAGCATCGGGCGATGCTGGATCAGGTGAACGAACTCTTCGACATTGTTCCTGATCACGATTTAAACATCATTCAGCAGCGACAAACGCTGAATTCAATCATGACGAAAACCATTGGTGGGCTGGACAAGCTCTTTGAAGCAAATGCTCCGGATGTCGTTGTTGTCCAAGGCGACACCACTACGTCCACTGCAGGGGCTATCGCTGCCTTTTATCGTGGTATTCCAGTAGTCCACGTTGAGGCTGGGCTGAGGAGTGGAGACCTGTTTTCTCCGTTTCCCGAAGAAGCCAACCGAAAGATGACTTCCCAGATTGCCAGCCTGCATCTGGCACCCACGGCCATCAGTAAGGCGAACCTCCTCGGAGAGAACATCGCGGTGTCAGACATAGTCGTGACCGGAAATACCGTCATTGACGCACTGCTGGAAATAGTACAGAAACAGATCCCCTTCACGGATCCCAAGCTCGAGGAAATAGCGGATACAGGGCGACAGATCTTATTGGTGACGACGCACCGCCGCGAAAACCAGGGTAACGCGATGCGCGGAATGGCGCGCGCCATCGCCCGCATAGCCACAGACAATCCAGACCTCTTGGTTGTCCTTCCGATGCACAAGAATCCCGCTGTTCGCGAAGCGGTATTGCCGGCGCTTCAGGGGTTGGACAATGTACTCACCACCGAGCCCCTGGCCTATGGCGAATTCACCAGACTACTTTCCCTGTCACACATTGTGCTGACCGACTCCGGCGGTGTGCAGGAAGAAGCGCCTAGCCTGGGAAAGCCTGTACTGGTGATGCGTGAAAACACAGAGCGCCCGGAGGCCGTCACTGCAGGAACAGTGCGCCTAATAGGTACGGACGAGGGCCGTATCTACGACGAGGTCTCGAGTCTATTGACGGACGCAGCACATTTCGATTCGATGGCAAACGCCGTCAATCCATATGGTGACGGAGCTGCCGCACGACGAAGTATTGCTGCAATAGAGGCACTGCTAGGGCTCGGAAATCGTGCGGACGAGTTCACGAGCAACTGAATGTTCGAGAAAGAACAACTACCTGTCCTCCGAACCATTGTGGAGCCGTTGCTTCCACGGAGCAGGGGCGACGCAGCTCGGGACCGAGCACAGCAGTTCCTCGACTCACATATCGTCGCAACGTCAGCCTTCGGTTCTGTCCCCTATGCAAACGGCGCCATGTGGGCCACCGAGGAGAATCGCAGTCTTGGGCGATTCCTCCATGGCTTTATTTTCTTCGGTGACTGGTACGGCACCGTGTTCGAGGACCCCTCGGATAGCACTCGACAGAACGCCGTGGAGGCCGCACTCGGCATAGTTCAGCGCTGGAGCGGCTTGTATGAAGAACCCGCAGACTCATCCACGATGGCCTTTCACGATGAAACAACGGCCCAGCGGCTCATAGCTCTGATCTCCCTCGAACTCGCCCTGACGCCGTTAGCGCCGGAGGGCGTTGATACAATCATTGCTCCACTGATGCGATCGACAGCGGAGCTGTTGGCCAAGCCGAACTTCCATGCTTCGGGCAATAATCACGGCATGTTCCAGGATCTTGCTCTCGCCTATTACGCCGTCATGTCGTCGACCGACAGCCTGGGTATCCGTGAAGATTATTTCACTACGGCCATGCGCCGGCTCAAGGAATATTTCAGCGAGTGTTTTACCGCAGAAGGCGTACACGTTGAGAACACACCCACCTATCATCTAATGGTCTCCCGCCATGTGGCCTCTGTGCAGCGTATTGCAGCAGCCGCCGGTCATGAAGACGCCGCCTACTACGCCACACTGATAAGCAATGCCGAGACGTATGCCACGCACGCCATCATGCCCAACGGCGTTTATCCTCCAGTCAGCGATACGCAACAGCTGGACCTCTCACGTTCGGGCATGCAATCGATTTTCCAGAGCCCCGAGTTTGCTTTCGCGTCCACCCAAGGACGGAAGGGCACCAAGCCAAAAAAACGGATGCTCGTCCTTCCCAAGTCTGGATATGCCATGTACCGTTCAGCGTGGGGTGATTCCGCGAGCACCTTCGCTTTCTTCTCAGCAGCGTACAACGCCGACTATCACAAGCACTCTGATGATTTGAGTCTGTTTTTGCGGTCCGGCGGTGTTGACCTTCTGAGTGAAGCAGGTCCATATGGTTACAACTACCAAGACCCCTTGACGAAGTATGGGTTCTCACAATTTTCACACAACAGCCTTGTCGTAGACGGCCGGAGCCTTCCGCGGACGGACGCCAAAAAGGACAAGGTGACGCTGACCTGCACCGGAGAGCGTCCCGATGGCTTTAGCGTAGTGGGGACAAATGCGAGGTACGAGGATGTCGTTCATCAACGGGTCCTGAATATTCGTGAGGTCGAAGGCGTCTCCGAGCTCGACGTCACAGACATCATCACAAGCGAGAACGAACACAACTATCAACTCCTGTGGCATCTGGGCACGGAGGTAGAAGTAGTTACCCATGGACACGGATTCGAACTGTTCCACGAGGGCGCCAAGGTGTTGGATCTGATGGTTCGTGCGAACTGCCCACTCCGCCTGTCCTTACACGAAGGCCGCATGAAACCGCGGCCACTGGGCTGGCGATTCCCGAACTTCGGTGAAGCTGTCCCCACAACCACCATCGCCCTCAACTTCGAAGGAACCAACGCCGAACTGAAAACGACCATTCGGTTATCGGGAGGTTGCTTCAATTATGTGGATCGCGGGCTGTCGGGTGTCGATAGCGAGTGGCAGAGATTCGACGCTGAGATACCAGTCAACTATCTTTTAGAACGTGCAGCCTCCGCGAGAGGTAAAACTCGCCTAGTGGTGATTTTTTCCGCTATCAACCAACCGGGAGACTTTACCTACAACTACAAGGCGACCGTTGACGAAGTAGACGTCAATGCGCTCTACATCCTCGACGACTTTGGCGATCAAGGGTCCTACTACCACTCAGACCATGGATCAGAGGCGATATTTCGGAGCGTTCAGCGTCTCATCAGCGATGTAGCGAAGAATTTGGGAATCGAAGCAGATCACATTGCCACCGCTGGCTCATCCAAAGGCGGCACAGCAGCACTTATTCACGGCATCAGCTTGAATGTGGGCCGCATCATCGTAGGAGCGCCCCAAACACGGATCGGCTCTTTCGTCGCTGAACCGCACTCGAATATTCTCGAGTTCATGGCTGGTGGGACCTCCGCTGAAGACGTTCAGCGACTGAATTCAATAGTGCCCGAGATAGCACGGACGGTTACACCTGATAGTCAAATATTTATTCTGGTCGGTGAAAAAGACCACCACCTCCTAAACCATGTCGTGCCTCTGGTCGACGGGATGACGTCGACGCCAAATGTCACAGTCCTCCCAAACGTGACTCACGGGGACATTGGAAGACCGTTCCGATTGTATTTATCAGCGAGCCTCGAACAATGGATGGAGGGGCAGAGTGAATTTTTTCTACCCTATGCGCTCACTGAGGGCGAAGAAGTAGATAGCGTCAGACTTAGGGTGTATTTGCCAACGAACTTGCAGGCTGCCTTTAGTCTATTTAGAGGAACTGAATTAGTCGAAAAGATACACTATTCAGCCAATGAAGTGGTCGCATTCAACGAGCTTGAACCTGGTCGGTATCGAGTGAGAATCTATTGTCGTTCTAGTAGCGATCGCAAAACCTGCGCGTTTACAACACGATTAATAAACATTGCTTCCAAGGATAGCTAAGAAGCTTCGGTTGTCCTCTCACTCTCTCAGATGTATCACCCGTCAATCATTTAGCAATGAGTCGATGATTTTCTGTGTTGTCCGGCTGGCATTGAAAGACCCTACTGAAAATTTCTTTGCGGCATCCGCGGACTGACCCCATGCAGTCAGAGATTGAGTTCCACTATGTATGGCTAAGGCCATCGCCGACGTTGAACTGTAGAGCCACTCTGTTGGGTATATCTGATCCGCGCCAGGCCAAGCAATGCTGCAAGGGATCGCGCCAGAGGCCGCACCATCAGCCAAGGTCAAATGGAAAGATTCGAAGTCGCTCAGCGAGAGCACCACCCCAATTTTGCGATACCAACCCGGCATGTCCTCACCATGTGGATCAAACGTGACCGCGCCATTGAGGAAAGGATCAGCTTCAATGCGCCTAAGCTGCTCGGAGTAGAAGTCCATCTCCTCGGTGCGTTTGGCCATCCATGGATAATCTTCCGGGCGCTTTCCCTTGATGTACAGATGGAACCGGTCATCTTCTCTCCTCAATTTGCTGAGGAGGTCAAGTGCACGATCCAGCCGCTTTCTGCGTGGAATGATCCCAACCAAGCCAAGATTGAAGCGAGCGCCTGATACTTTGTCGTTATCAAGACCTTCTATGTCGACACTGTTTCCAATAACTCGCGTCTGTTGCTCTGGGATTGAGTAGTCTCGACTGGCAATACTTCGAAGGTGCTCGCCGACGAAGATGAGCTGGTCCACCGCAGCCATATTTAACCTGCTTGGAAAAGGTGTATATAGCTCTTGCAGATGAAAACGCGTCACTAAGCGCTGATGTGGCAGTTTGTTCTGCGAATACCAAACAGCATTCCCCAAAGTCCACTCGCAGAAAATGACATCTGCCTGTTCCAATAAGTTACGGCTGTGAGCTTCATCGTGCTTGTTGTGATCGGTCCACTTGTCAACGAGCACCGTGTGTCCCGTGGACTCCAATTCTGCGATCAGTGCAGTGGCGAACTTCAGGTCATGTCCAGCCACAACGACCATCTTGGGCTCCGTCGGACGCGACGAAGTTGCCAGTGACGCACCTTTCGGGGCCACAGCGTGAATACGTCGACGAAGCCGCACTGCGTGGTCGGAAGTGGATGCTCTGTCTGTCATGACCGGATAATCGCCGGTCACCGAACCAACTACCTGGACCATACTCGAGCCCGCCGCGTCCACATCAGATTCGTCGACAGTTGCCTGCCTCCACGAGACGTAGAGTCTAGACGTCAGAAGATCTTCGAAGTAGGTACGGTCAAAGACCGAAGTGCTTTCTAGGGCGGCGATCAGAGATTCGTCCGGTTTCAGCGCGTGGTCGAAGCCCTGTTCCCCGATTACCCGGACATCGAATGGGAGCCCGGCAACGTCCTCAACTTGCGCAGTTCTACAGAACACGACGCCCGGCAGCACCGACTGAGCGGACAGCTCAGACGCCAACGCTTCCGTCAATGTCTCGACGGTGACTACGTAGCTTTCAAGCTCTGGCGCTTTGACAACAAGTCCGGCGGTGCGAAGTGCATACGTCAGACGATGCCCGCCCGTGTGTGCCCTGAAAACGGTTCGCATCGCGAGCCACGCATCGTCATTTCGGACTGATTCATCGCTCATCCACAGTTCCATGAGGGCTGCGGCAGTGTCAGTGTTATCCAGCACAGGAACTGTTCCCCCAAGTACCCGTTGCGCGCCCCGTCCAGGACCACTGATGATGGCCCCACCACTGGCGGCAATCTCAACGACCCTGCGGGAAAACATGGTCTGCGATTCAGTCACGGAATTTACATTGATGTGAATGGGGTGTGCCTTGTAGGCCTGCACCATCTCTGCGTAATCGAGGCCACCGGCCACGTGTCTGGCCAGGTGCTCTGGAAAGTGGTACGGGCTATCAGGGTTTAGATGCTGGCGGTCGTAAATGGTCAATCCCAGTGGCGACGCCGCCCCCAGCAATCGATCGAGCTGACGAGAGCGGTCCGCGTACCGGTCGCCGTAGTAGCTCCCCGCATAGCTAATCGTGTGTGAGTACTCGCGCTCGCTCGCCAAAGGATTGTGGAGACGAGGCTGCGCATAAAAAGGCAGAGAAGCCACAGATTTCAGATGTTTACCCGGATGCTCAAGATAGCGAGGAATGCAGCTATCGTCAGTCGTGAAGACATGATCAAAGTACTTCGCAGTGACACGAAACCGGTTGAAGTGAACAGGATCTTCCTTATTCCAGAAGATCGTTGGAATTCCCTCACGGCGGCAGTGGGCCAGAAGAGCTTTGAGATGGGCAAAGGACGCTTCGTCGTAGAAGCCAATTTTTCCCGTCCAGAGTCCATCGCCGCCCTCCCATGCTGACTCCACCAGTAATGCGTCCAGACATGTTTCCTGCATTTGCTGCTTCCAGCGGTCAGGTGTCAACTGCAGCAGGTTGGTCTCCGGTAGAAGTCCGCTCGTGGTAAACCTGTCCGCAATAATGCCGATATTCAGCGATGCCAAAGATTGGGCCATCACCGCATCACGACCACCCAGCTGTGAGTAGACCTTCTTCAGGGTGGCCGCGGCCTTAACCCAGGTACGGTCCTTGACGGTCCAGAGGCGCGCTCTGCGCGTCATGTCGGCAGTACCGGACGTGTCGCGGAGTGTAGCTTCGATAGCATCCGCCAGTGATTTGGAACTTTCGGAATCGCATAGGCGGGCTCGCTCCCCGTCAGCCCCGGCTAGATCACGCAGTGGAGGCAGATCGGTCAGAATAACCGCTTTCCCTGACGCCATGGCCTCCAACGGCTTCAGCGGAGGAACCAATTCTGTTACCGGAAGCCGGCGTCGGGGACTGGGGACGACGTCGAAGCAGCTTAGGTAGAGCGGCACGGAAGACGACGGTACGCGACCAGTGAATGTTACGTGGTTCTCAAGCTGCAACTCGTTGGTCAACGCCCGCAGGCCATCTAGTGAGGGGCCATCACCCACAATGACGGTACGAACATCAAGACCTCTGCTCAGCACTTCGCCGGTTGCCCTGACGAGCAGGTCCAGACCCTCGTAGTCAACAACACTTCCCGCATAGCCGATGACGGGAATTCCATCCGGGATTCCCAATTTGGCGAGAGTCTTCTGGTGAGCAGGTAAGGGGGAAAATACATGCACATCTACGGAATTGGGTAGCAGTGTGATGCGCTCCGAAGCTACTCCCCTGCTGACCAGTTTGTCCGCTACCTGTAGCGTGATCGCCAGAACCTGATCGGCTTCATTGGCTACCAACGTCTCAAGTTGCAGCGCCAGGGCGAAGCGGTCTGTGTGCTCCCAACCAGGTCTGGAAGATTGTTCGGTGATTTCCCAGAACCCGCGGACCTCATACACGAACGGCAAGCCAAGTCGGCGAGCCGCAATGAGGGCCGGCAACGCTGTCACATGGTTTGAGGCAGCGTGGATAATCGAGACTCGGTTCTGCATTGCCACCTGAACGTACTGGTCCGCCGCATACTGCACATACGAATCCAGTGGTTGGCCCGTCCAACTCGGCCCTGCGGAGAAAAGATGACGTACACCATCGATTTCTTCTTCGAAAGAAGACCGGCTAGCAGTTCCCCTGTCCGTTTTGACGTCCCACGGATATCCAGGGCGCACCGCCACGACGAAATCGGCTCCCTGCTTTCTGAGTCCTTGAACGATGCCGTGCGAACGAGTGGAGTATCCGTTCGAGTTATACGGTGCCGCACTGTGCACGCAGTACATGGTGCGCCTTGGTTCGGCTACGTACCCCGGATTTGGTTGACGTTCAGGGAGAAAGATTCCCTCAGCCAGGACGCGGGCACCACCGAGGATCGTATCCATGGTCCTCCGCTGCTGTACAGCAGCTTCTGCGACCAGCTCTGCGTGTTCCTCCAGCATCGTGGCCGGCTCGCGCAGTTCTCCAAGTTGGAAGTAGCGGAAGGCCACGAGGTTATAGAGGTGCTGAAGAGTGGGTTCAGCGTCAAAAGCGCTGGTCCATTGACGTAGCTTCTCATCGCGAGCAGTCGTGGCTTCGTTCGACGGTACGCTCGCTTCCATCACCAATGCGCTCTTGGACTCAGCCTTCGTTGAGCTGGACCGTCGGGACGCCTCACGCAGCAGACGTTTACTGGCTCGCCAAGGAAGCATGACAGCTTTTCCAACCTTCAAGCTGCTGGATTTTCGCAAGGTCTCAGCCACAGTCACGAGACGAGCCTTGTCCGCCGCCAGTTTCTCGATTTGGCGCTGTTGACCGGCTACGTGTTCTTCCGCTCGGCTCAGTTGCTGACGGACTGTGCGCAACTCGTGGGATGAATGGCGTTCGTCCTCCACCAGCTCCTCGTAATCCGAGATGAGTTGGTGCACGTTATCCAGATAGTGGGCCTGCTTAGCCAGAGCCATTCCCGACGGCGACTGCGCCTCATCATAGGTCGACACGATGGTTGGTCCTCACTGCTGTCTACGGCTAAAAACGAGAAACATGCTGGAGACGTGTCTACCGAGCCACTGGTTGGAACTGTTCCACTGCCATACGCCACATCCCTCGGGTATCCACAACGTCCTTGGACGCAAGGAGTGATTGATTCAAGTTCTTGAACACATCGTGGTCTACCAGGAGCGTCACTACATCGGCGCTACGGATCGCTTCTTCTGTTGATACCAGTTCGACGTTCGGCAACCCCGCGAGCTCTTTCGGCAACTGATCAATGTGCGGTTCTGACACGAGGATTTTGGTCTCGGGAAGTTCTTTCGCCAGCTTCGCCGTGATAGCCACAGACGGCGATTCGCGTAAGTCATCGATATTCGGTTTGAAGGCAAGACCGAGAATGGCCACGGCCCCAGCGGATGTGTTCTTCAGGTGGCTCTTGACCTTTTCAATAACCCATTGGGGCTTGGCATCATTGGTCTCCCGTGCCTGGCGGATGATTTTTGCTTCGTCCGGCGCAGCCGCAACGATGAACCACGGGTCTACGGCAATGCAGTGGCCACCGACACCCGGACCGGGCTGCAGGATATTAACTCTCGGATGGAAATTGGCGAGCTCAATAAGCTCCCAAACATCGATATCCAGCTTGTCGCTGATGACCGACAGCTCGTTAGCAAACGCTATATTCACATCCCGATAGGAGTTCTCCACCAGCTTGGCCATTTCAGCGGTCGTCGCACCAGTGAGGTGAATTTGCCCCTGACAGAAGGTTTGGTACAGGGCGCTTGCCATCTGCGCAGCCGCAGGCGTGATCCCGCCGACGATGCGGTCATTCGTGACCAATTCGATCATAACTCTGCCAGGCAAGACCCGCTCCGGACAGTGCGCTACGTGGACCAAAGGCTTGCCGTCTGCCTCATCAAGGCTGAGATCCGGGCGGAGACTGATCAGGTAGTTGGCGAGGTGCTGGGTGGTCCCAGGAGGCGACGTCGACTCGAGGATCACGAGTTCGCCACCTTTCAACGTCGGCGCCAAGCCTCGGGCCGCGGCTTCAATGTAAGACAGGTCGGCGCTCTTGTCAGCGTTGAACGGGGTGGGTACGGCCAGAATGTAAGCCTCCGCGTGAGGAGTCCGGGTTGTTGCCCTGAGGCTCCCCTTGCTGACGGCACCAGCTACGTGAATGTTCAGATCTGGCTCCACAAAAGGAACCTCGCCACGGTTAATGGCCTCGACATTTGCTTCTTTGACATCAACGCCGATGACGTTGAGACCATTGGAGGCTAGAATCGCCGCCGTAGGCAATCCGATATACCCAAGGCCAATAACAGCTACGTTTTCAATGTTGTTCACAAAATTTCCCCACTCTAGACATTCACTTCATTTTCAGGACTACCACGGAAGAGGTACTCCCCGGTAGCCAGCAATTCATGATCTCCCACAGACCAGGTATGGCCAGCGGCCTTCCGCCTTTGATAGAAACTAAAGCGGTCAGCAGCATAGACCGACGCACCATCGCGGACAGCTCGCCGCAAGAGGTCCGAATCCTCCCCTGATCCCAGATCAGCAAATCCAAGATCAGACAGCAACTCGCGGGACGCCATCAACGTTGGGCCCATCACCATACTGGTGAAGCAGTGCTCTCGATGGGCAAACCGGAGAATGCTGGCGTCCAACGATTCCAAGTACATGTAGTGTGCCTGCTTACCCACGATATCCGCTCGCGAGTAATTCATTGCGTGGAGCTGATCCTCAAGGTAATGAGGTCCGTAGTAATCGTCGTCATCCATCTTGGTCACCACAGCGGAACTTGACGTAGCGACGAGACTGTTCAAACACTCGCCCAGTGAGACATCCGTTGCTGCGGACATATTCACTGAGTGTTCAATTCCGTACTTATCGGCCAAGCGAAAAAACTCTTTATTGTCGTTTTCATAGCCGTGGCTGAGGACTATGAGCTCCACATTCCGATGCGTCTGCCGACCAACGTTTTCGAAGATGTTCGTGAGCTGGTCAGGACGCCGCGTGGCTACCACAACAGAAACAGGAGGCGGACCCACCTCCTGCCGTGCAGACGGAATGACGTCGCCGATGACCTGCTCCGCGCGATGGGCGTAAGTATGCTCGCGCCAGATACGCCGTTGTCCACGATGCCCGGAAAGCTCGGCGAACCGCGGGTTAGCCGCGACTGCTCTGATGACCTCTTGCGTCTCCTCCGGAGTCTGAGCCACACAAATTTCGTTTGATGCGAAGTACGTCTCAATGGCTTGGCTCGGCGTGCTAATCAAGGTACTGCCGGACGCTATGACCTCAAAGATCCTGCGCGAACACATCGTTGGAGATTCCGTTACCGAGTTAACGTTGAGGAATATTTTGTAGGCCTTGTAGGCAGTGAGCATCTGCCGATAGGTCAGGCTTCCGACGACGTCGTCCGTATACGGGGCAGGGAACTGGTACTTCTCGTCTTCCCCCAGGTACCGAGAAAAGATCTCGAGACCAATGGGCAGCTGTGCGCTTTGTGCACCACTCAGCAGCACATCCAGTTGCTGACGCCTCTCCGGGTACTTGTGGCTGAAGTACATTCCCGCAAATGTAACGTCCCGCCGGTGCCAGCCGTCGCGGGGCCGGACAGGATTATGGACCACCGGCTGGGCGCCGAAGGCAAGAACCGACACGTGGCCATGTCCCAGATCTCGCTGATAGTCCGGCAGCTTGTTCGAGTCCGTGGTGTAGACGTGATCAAACAAACGGGCGGCTTCCAGAAAGTCTTTGTAGTGGGGTGGATCTTCCTTGTTCCAGAACACCGTGGGAATGCCCGCTGTGTTGAATGCAGTGACCAATTCCCTCAACGGACCACTCGAGTGGGTACCCTGCGCTACTTTCCCTGCCCACTTCCCCGCTTTGCCGTGCCACACTGACTCAACGAAAAGCAGGTCAAAATCGTTGTCTGACAAGTGCTCCGCCCAGTCATTGGGCCCGAGTTGAACAATGTTCCATTCACACCCGAAGGCCATAGCACTGAAATCATCAGCGATCAGGGCGACAGTCAGGTCCGGTCGCCGCGGTGCACCCTCCGGCATGGGCATCTCTGCGAACGTCAGGCGGCGCTTTCGACGTCGGCCGTACCAACGACCTTCTGCCCCGCGGAGTTGACCCGTTCGTTGCTGTCCAGCTTCGGCGTCGAGTCTGTCCGACCATTGCGCTACCCGTTTCACTCCACCTTTGCGGAGGTGCCACAGCGCTTGTCTCGGATTTTGGATGATGCGGTCAATCACGAGGTCAACTTCCGCCGCCCTGATGAACGATCTTCGATGATTACACGGTGATGGTCATTTAGTATCCGTCTTCGAACCTTCGCGGCAGCAAACCTGTCTCCGGATGCCAGAGCTTTCATGTACATGCGGTACCACTTGACGACGTCCGACGTCGGTCCATCGCGAATCACTTCGCCCTCGTCAATCCAAATGACGCGGTCACACAGTTCGGTAATGGTAGGGATACTGTGGCTGACCAAAAAAACGCACCCGGCCTGTCCCAAAAGTTCGTGCATCTTCTTCTTGGTTTTTTCCTTGAATTGATCATCGCCGGCGTTCAACGCTTCATCGATGATCAGGATCTCCGGCTCCACGGCTGCCCCGATAGCGAACCTGAGTCGGGAACCCATACCGGAGGAATAGGACTTCATGGGGAGGTAGATAGCGTCCTCCAAACCTGAGAGTTCCACGATGGAATCGTATTTGTCTCGAATCTGTTTTTTTGTCATGCCCATGGCCAAGCAACCCAACCAGATGTTCTGGTCTCCAGACAGGTCTGGCATAAGAGCAGCATTGACGCCCAGCAGGATGGGCGTGGAGGCAGCATAGACCGAACCAGAAGTCGGCGGCAACTGTCCCGCGAGGATTTTCAGTAAGGTGCTTTTCCCCGACCCGTTCTTACCCATGATGCCCACGGCCTCACCGCGTCCCACCACCATGGAAACGTTTTTCAGAGCATGAACATCCACCGTCGAACTACCCAGCTGTCCGCTCTTCTTGGTGGTCCTGGTCCGGAACGACATGGAAACGTCGTCGATGACGACCACCGGCTCATCCAGGTAAATGTCAACGTCAGCTGTCACGACCATACCTCTCTTCCTCTCGCCAGAAGAAGACGAGTCCGACGACGATAGCGCCGAGCGCCCATACCGCGAGGGTGGCCCAGGATTCCCACGAGGGCGTGGTGGCATACAGCAGCGAGTCTCTGGAGATGTCGAGGACGATGAACAGCGGATTCACCTCCATGATCTGCTGGATAACCGGAACCGATTCAAAGCGGTCAATGGAGAAGAACACTGCCGAGCCATAGAGCCATAGCCGCATGACGAAGCTAATGAGTTGCCCCAGGTCATTGAAGTGGTGGACCAACCGGGCGAGTAAGAGTCCCACGCCCAGATTGAAGATGAACTGCAAGGCGAGCACTGGGGGGATCAACAGAATCCGCCAAGTGATAGCCTCCGTTGGCGGCAACACGAGGATCATAACGATCATGGTGATCACCACGGGAATATTGCTGAGCAATTCCCGGACGTTGATAGCCGCTAGCAGAGTGGCTCGCGGGAAGTTGAATGCCTGGATGACCGTCTTGTTGGCCCGGATAGCCTGAGCACCCGCGGAAATGGCCCGGGAACTCATCTGAAAAAGAAAGACGCCGATGATCAAATAACCGATGAAGTTCTCTATGCCTTTACCAGTCTTGAGCAATAGCCCAAAGATCAAGAAAAACGTGAGGCCATTGAGTAGCGGACTCAAGATAATCCAGGCGTTTCCCAGCTTTTCCTGACTATTCGCAGACCCCACGCGAAAGCGGGAGTCATAGAGAACAAAGTGTCTGTACCGCCAGATGGACACCAGATAATCTAGGAATCCCTGCCGGGCACCCACCCGGTTCAGGCTCTTCAGATCTACGTAAGTGCGAACTTCGTGTCCACCGGGCGCCGGAGCTACGCTCATGCGCTCATCACCCCAAGGTTCTGGTAAGCCTCTGTCAATGCCTGTGTCCCGGAGGCCCACGTGCGTGAAGCCATAACCTCGCTACGGCCAGCGCTTCCGTGTGTCCTGCGCAACTGAGGATCACTCAGATAACCGGAGATGGCTTCCGCCAGAGCAGCAGGATCGTCCGGGTGTACTGATGTCCCTGAAAGCCCGTCCACAACAATCTCGCGGAGAGCCTCGAGGTCACTGAAGATCACAGGACGCCCGCTCGCCATTGCTTCAACGGGCTTCAGTGGCGTGACAGCTCGGGTGACGTCGGTGTCCTTACGGGGTAGGACAAATACGTCCAGTGCCTGGTGATAGAGGTGGGCCTGATCACGGCGAACGCGGCCGGTGAAAATGGTCCGACTTTCAATCCCGAGCTCGGAGGCCAGCGACCGCAAAGATGGTGCTGCAGCGCCTTGGCCCACTACGAGGCAATGGAGGTCGGGATGGTCCGGAGCCAGCAACGCGACGGCGCGCAGGAGCGTGTCCAGCCCCTCGTAATCCACCAGAGAGCTCACCGTGCCAACAAACATTCCACCTTCCGGGAGACCCAGGGTGGTTCGCGCGTCGCGAGCGTCGATCGGATCCTTCAGAAACTCATCTCCCACGGCGTTCGGATACAGCAGTACGTTTTCTGGTTTCACACCCTGGTTGGTCAGACGCCGCTTCATGGCTTCTCCCAGTGTAAGGACCAGGTCCGCCGTCTGGCTGACCTCTGCTTCACGGTCATTGAAGAGCCTATAACGCTCACTGCGAAGGGCAGAAGGGGATCGCCGGGAAGCCCACGTATCTGCCAGCTGCCCCCGGACTTCGTAAACCCACGGTATGCCCAGGGCTTTCGCCACTGTCCGCACCACCAGACTGTTGACAAAATGCGTAGTCGTGTGAAGAACCGCTGGTCGTAGTTTCAGGCACAATTCCAGCAATAGCTCTGCCTGCTGCTGGAGACGCTGGTCCATTCCGTTGGCAAGGCGTGCCGGCAGGGGCCGGTAGTAGTCGATGCCATCCACTGTGTCTAGGCGTTTTGCAGCAATCTTGCCCACCTGAACCGGATACCCAAGACGGGTAACGGCGTTGACGGACCAGCCGAGATCTCGCAGAGCCAGAAGTACGGAATGGCTTCGTTGCGCATATCCGCTCTCCGTATGAGGCAAAGAATTTGTCAGTACATAGAGCATGCTGGCGGGCTTCGGAGTGTAATTTTCGACCGGGACAACGCTGGGAGACCAGCCCTGAAAGACCTTCAGTTCACTTCGGAGCCGGTTGGCGAAAGTACGCTGCCCCTTCACTCCGGAGACGGCGGCAACGGCAGCGGTCATCCGGCCGTCGTACCAGTACCGGCGTGCGATGGTTCCGGCGAGCCCTGCGGTACCAGCGGGAATGCGGGACATCAGTTGATCAGCACATTCGGGCAGATCGGCAGCCAACGCGATTTCTGCGAGCAACCTGTTGCGGCGAGGAGAACCGAACGAATCTGATCCGATGGTCTCCTTGACAGCCAGCGAATCTCCGGAGATAAGGCCGGACAACGCCAAAGCCACTGGGTTTTTGGCCGCATGGCCGAGGCGAGAGATGACGGGTGCCACAGCGCGAGCGATACGCCCCGGCAGACGACGCGAAACCAGCAGGACCAACACGAGTGGATCATCCTGCAGATGATCACGGACCGTCGCCGTCATCAACCACACATTCCGGACTATCTGCACTTGCCTCTACCCCTGCCCCACGACGCTGCGCAGAACGTCGATGTATTCCAGCGACAAGGATTCGTAGTCCGCATTGACGCGTACCCAGTCCCGACCGCCGTCACCAACATTCAACCGCGTGCGGTCTTCGCTCAGCTCGCGCCACAGGTCAGCAATGGCTGCCGGATCAGCAGCCACCACATCGCCTGCACCCGAGCTCTCGATGATGTTCCGTGCCTCCCCAAGGACGACGGCGGTGATGTGCCTGCGAATGGACAGCACTTCATACGTCTTTGACGGAATGGTGGTTTCAAAGGATTTCCAATCGTCCCGCAAGGAGACCACGCACGTGTCGGACTGCTCGTAGAAACGCCTCAGCCAGTCCCCATGGGCCGGGGGGAAAAAGTCGACGTCGACGTCCAGCGACTGGGCGAGCGCCACCAGTAGCTCCTTGTTCACGCCGTGACCAACCATGGTCAGTTTGACGGTATCGCCAGCAAGGGCAGCGGCGCGGATGATGAGACCGAGTTTCTGACTCTCCCCATGGTTGCCCAGGTACAACACGTTCAGCGGTCCTGTTTCCGAACAAGGTGGCTCAAGGGGTGCAATGGAACTCAGGCGGACGCCGTTGGTGACTGTGTTGACTTGCTTGATGCCCCGGTCCTTGAGTGCCTGCGCAAAACCATAGGTTACGGTGACCACTCGGTCTGAGCGGGACTGAATGGCGGTGACAATCTTTTCGACGAGCGATTTGGCGTTTCCCTTGATGATGCGCGCATCACGGGCAAGGTCGGGCCACGCATCACGCATATCAACCACGAGAGGGCGGCGGCAAAGCGTCGACACAACATAGCCGGCACCGAGAATGGGCAGGCTGGGGACGGTGACAACGACGACGTCGGGGCGGGGACCCATTAACGCTGCCGGGACGCTCAAAGCTGCCGAGAATAGGTGGGACATCAGTTTGCCTAGGCGGGAGTGCCGGTGTGGAATGACCGGGACGCGGCGCACGCGTTCTCCAAACTCTCCCGTGTCGCGACGGAACGCTCGGCCGCCTACATCCTTGGGCAGAATTCGTGTGTGTGGAACGCGATACGCGATGGGCGCAACAACATCCACATTCCACCCCTCCTTTCGAAACGCATGGATGAACTGCGTCCAGCGTCGCTGGGGTGGGCTATGTTCGGGCGCATACGAATGCGTCAGAAGTAATACGCGCAACGGAAACCCCCCGGTTTGTGGCACGTGAATAGATGAGTAATGACTCTTCAGCATAGACCGGACGGCA
This sequence comes from Arthrobacter roseus, assembly GCF_016907875.1. NCBI lineage: Bacteria > Bacillati > Actinomycetota > Actinomycetes > Micrococcales > Micrococcaceae > Arthrobacter > Arthrobacter roseus. The sequence goes on from NZ_JAFBCU010000001.1 coordinate 2,168,501, forward strand.
CCTACTCCGGTTTCTTACCGCTGGCCGTACCACCGCGAAGTTTGGTGTAGTACAGGGCACCGAGTGCAAGAAGCCCCAGAATCACTGCAATTCTGGTTGCCGGATGCGTGGACCAGGATTCGCTACTCTCCCCTGCTTTGTCTGCTTCCAGCGCTGACGATGATTCCGTGCCAGTTGGGGAGGGCGACGGCGTCGCGGAAGCGGAAGCGGACGGAGTGGCAGATGGGGTGGGGGTCGACGATGGAATTGGGGTGGGTGTCGGCGTAGGTGTTGGAGTTGCCTCGTTGGGATCAACTACCAGCCCGGTGTCGAATTCGTAGCGAAAGCCCGTGTAGTAGTAATTATCCGGATACACCAGATTTCCCGTACCCGGCTCAATGACATAGCCGGTACCCGGGTGAATGAGCCAACCAGTGGTGGGATCCACGGCGAAACCGGTAACCGGATCGATCCGCGGTCCCGGCTCAGGCACCGGCAGAACAGGGGCTGGTTGCTCAGGCGGCGGGGCCGGAGCCTGTTGGGGCGGTGGCGATGGTTCGGCTGGAGGGGGCTGGGGCGTCGTTGTCGGCGGTGGCGTCGGCTCCACAGTCTCGGGAGGGTCAGTCGGTTGAACAGGGGCCACCATCGGCAGTATCGGGTTAGCTGGCACATCCAGCGCCACAGCAGAGGGCGCGGTGGCCCCAAGGACTATAGCCCCTATAGCGATTCCCGCTCCCCAGCGTTGTCTCATCATCACTACCTACTGGTTATCCTGCTCAAGCTCTTCAACATACTGGTGCAGAGTGTCCTTTTTGAGAGCGTCTGACACAGCATTCACCGCGGCCTCGTCCAACAGCACAATGGACTGGCCATCGGCGGAGGTTCCAATGCCCTGCGTTGGCAGGGTGAAGAAGTCCACGTTGCTGGTCCGTACGTTCTTCAGGCTGAAGGCTAGCTTGCCGGCGGCCACGGCTCCGAACGAATCCGAGACGGTGAGGTAGGGAGACATCTCGGAGACCACGTTGTTGACCCGAACAGGGTTAGTCAGAGTTTCGGCAGTGAGGAACTTGGACATGATGGCCTTGATGAACAACTGCTGGTTCTGCACCCGGGTGTAGTCACCGTCAGAGAAAGCCTTGCGCTCCCGGACAAACTTCAGTGCGGACTCACCGTCCAACACCTGCGGACCAGCTGGGAACGCTTCGCCCTCGGATCCAGCAGACTGAAACGCCTGTGGATTATCCACCTTGACGCCGTCGAGTGCGTTGGTCAGCGCCTTGAAGCCTTCAAAATCGATGATGGTTACGTGATCAATGGGGACCTCGAACAGGCCTTCCACGGTCTGCACCATGAGTGGTACGCCGCCCAACGCCATTGCTGCGTTGATTTTACTGGGCCCGTGCCCTGGGATATCAACCCAGGTATCGCGCATGATGGACATGACTTGGATGTTCTTGCGGTCACCGGGGATGTGCATCAGCATCAAGGTGTCCGAGCGCGCTCCAGCCGTGGTGTCCGCATTGCCTTCGCCCCGGCTATCGCTGCCCATCAGCAGAATATTTACTGCGTCTCCGGCCTCAGCGGGTTTTTCCGGACGCGTGGATTCCGCTGGGAAGGCTGTCTCGATGGTCTGCGTTGTGGAATTGAACGTGTTTGCAAGGTTCGCTACGAACAACCCGGCAACCACGGCGCCCACCAGGACGATGCTGAGCATGACCACAATGGTTACCCGGACGGGATGCTTCTGGCGTTGCCGGCGGTCAGGCTCGTCGTATTCCTGCATAAAATCGGACAAGTGTGTATCCCCCAGGGGTTAGGCGAAATGCCATTTTATCGCACGAGTGCCTCGTTAGGAGAACGATAGAGTGTGGACCATGCGAAATCTCTTGGTCACGGGCGGGGCCGGATTCATTGGATCGAACTTTGTGCACCATGTATTGGCACATACGGATATGCGTGTCACGGTGCTCGATAAGCTCACCTACGCCGGGAACCGCGCTTCCCTAGTGGACCTTCCCCAAGACCGCTTCACCTTCGTTGAGGGTGACATTGCCAACGCCGATACCGTGGACGCCGTCATGTCTACCGCCGACGCCGTGGTGCATTACGCGGCGGAATCCCACAATGACAATTCCCTGCATGACCCAGCGCCTTTTCTGCAGACAAACATTGTGGGAACGTACACGCTGCTAGAGGCTGCCCGGCGCTACAGCACCCGCTTTCACCATGTTTCCACGGACGAGGTTTACGGAGACCTTCCGTTGGAGGGCGGGGAGCGATTCACCGAAGCCACGCCCTACAATCCTTCGAGCCCCTACTCCTCCACCAAGGCCGGCTCCGACATGTTGGTGCGCGCCTGGGTGCGCTCGTTCGGGGTGCAGGCCACCATCAGCAATTGTTCAAACAATTACGGTCCTTACCAGCACGTTGAAAAGTTCATCCCCCGGCAGATCACCAATATCATCGATGGCCAACGCCCCAAGATCTACGGACAAGGGCAGAACATTCGTGACTGGATTCATGCCGATGATCACTCCTCGGCTGTGCTCACTATTCTGAGCAAGGGCGTCATCGGTCAGACGTATCTCATCGGCGCCGACGGCGAGTTGGGTAACCGGGACGTCGTAGAGAGAATCCTTGCCCATATGGGTCAACCCGATGATGCATTTGATCTGGTCACGGACCGTGCTGGACACGACCTGCGCTACGCCATTGACCCATCGAAACTCCGCAACGAGCTCGATTGGCGTCCGGCTTTCGGGGACTTTGACCGCGGACTTGAGCAGACCATCGAGTGGTACCGCGCGAATGAAGCGTGGTGGCGACCGCAGAAGGCCGCCGCAGAAGCCCGCTACGCAGCGCAGGGCCGGTAACTCATGGAATATGGGACAGGTCTGCACGTCACGGAAACGAATATTCCCGGGCTTCTAGTCCTCCACCTTCCTGTTCACGGGGACAACCGGGGCTGGTTCAAGGAGAACTGGCAGCGGGAGAAGATGATGGCCCTTGGTCTGCCGGATTTCCGTCCCGTTCAGAACAACGTTTCCTACAACAGACATGCGGGGACCACCCGCGGTATTCATGCTGAGCCGTGGGACAAGCTGGTCTCCGTGGCCCATGGACGGATCTTTGGCGCGTGGGTGGACCTTCGGGCGGGCGAATCGTTCGGCACAACGTTCACCCTGCAACTAGATCCGTCCACTGCCGTCTTTGTGCCCTATGGCGTGGGTAATTCTTTTCAGACGCTGGAAGACCACACCGCGTATTCCTATCTAGTAAATGACCATTGGTCCCAGGAGCATCAGCAGCACTACACGTTCCTGAACCTGGCAGATGAATCGGCAGCCATCGCGTGGCCCATTTCTTTGGACAACGCCGAGCTCTCTGAGAAGGACAAGCTCCATCCTCGGCTTGCGGACGTCTCCCCCATGAAGCCGCTACGCACCCTCGTGATCGGGGCAAACGGCCAGGTGGGAAAGGCACTTCGGCGGCGGTTCGTTGACAGAGCCGACGTTAATTTCCATTCGCGGGAGCACCTTGATCTGGAAGACCATGATGCGGTACTGGCGTATGACTGGAGTGCGTATTCTACGATCATCAACGCGGCCGCATATACAGCCGTCGATGCTGCGGAATCCCAAGAGGGCAGACGGCGGGCCTGGTCGGTTAACGCGGCGGCTCCAGGGGTTCTTGCCAGGGTGGCAGTCGAACACCAGCTCACGCTGATCCACCTTTCCAGCGATTACGTGTTCGACGGCGACACCCCAGTACATGATGAGAGTGAACCGTTCTCGCCACTGGGCGTCTACGGGCAGAGCAAAGCAGCCGGTGACCTTGCGGTACAGTCACTACCGCGTCACTACATTCTCCGAACCAGTTGGGTGGTGGGTGATGGCACTAATTTTGTGAAAACCATGATGCGACTGGCCGAAAATGGTGTGTCCCCTTCCGTGGTGGAGGATCAGTTTGGTCGCCTTGCCTTTGCCGATGACATAGCCCGTGCCATTGACCATCTGCTCGCGACGCGCGCAGCCTTCGGCACCTACAACGTTTCCTGTGACGGCAAATCGGCCAGTTGGGCTGAGCTGGCCGGGGCGGTCTATTCTCTGTGCGGAAAAGATCCGACGATGGTCACAGGAGTGAGCACCGCGGAGTACTCCAAGAACACCTCGGCCGCCCCGCGTCCCCGGCATGGCACTCTCAACATCGCGAAGATCGTGGCCACTGGGTTTGTGCCGTCAAACATGCACCAGGCCCTCGTTGATTACGTGACGCGGATCCGTTCACAGGAAGCTAGCAAGGACACCCATTAGGCTGAGATTATGCCCCGCACTTCGTCACCGCTTCTGCGTGTCCTGATGCCCCTTGCCACGCTCACTCTACTGGTGACCGGATGCTCCCCTGTTGTTGACGTTGAACCCGCCGCTGAGGCAGCAAACCCCGTGTGTGCGGAAGTGATGGTGGCTTTGCCGGACGAGGTATCGGCACACGAGCTGCGGCAGACGGACAGTCAGGCCACGGCGGCTTGGGGCGAGCCGTCCAAACTTATAGTTCGATGCGGCGTCACTCCCCCGGGGCCGACGACGGACCGTTGCGTCACCGTCAACGGTATCGATTGGGTACTCACGGAAGGTGACCCGGCGTGGACGGCGACAACGTATGGCAGAGATCCAGCGGTAGAAGCCGTATTTGATCCCAACGAAATACCTTCCAGCACCGTGTTGGTGAGCCTCGGCGGCGCGGTAGATGCAGTGCCGCAGACCAACAAATGCCTCTCAGTGACCAAGGATCAAACCATCCCCGATAAGTGACGGGGGCTGCGTTAGCGCGCGGGTACGCCCTTGACGACAGCATGGGGGCACACTCCGTTGACGACGACGGTTCCTGCCCCAACTATGGCACCGTACTCCACGCGCAGTCCCTCCAAGATGATGGAACCGGATCCCAACAGTGCCCCGGTTTCTACCGTGACGTCACCGGAGACAATGGCGCCAGGGTTCACCGTGACAAATGATTCGAGGATGGCGTCATAGCCAATAATCGAGTTGGCGCTCAACTGAACGTAGCGTCCCAGTTCAACGTTGACGGAAATCTGGACTCCCGCGCACACGATGGTGCCCGCCCCGATGACCACTTGCGAGCCAATAATAGCCATGGGGTGCACAGCCGTGGCCGGTGACAATCCAGCTTCTTCCAGCATTGCCGCTATGCGCCAGCGAACAGAGGGGTTGGCCACCCCGATGAGGTAGTCAGCGCGCAATCCAGAGGCGAGGAAATCTGCGACTGTACCGAGATGAATGATCCCTCGATCCCGCAGATACCGGATGTGTCTGGGATTGGGATCATCATCCACCACTCCGAGCAGGCGGTACGTTGGGCGGTCCGAGTTCAGAGCGTCTACAACATCCAGAGTGTCGCGACCAAAACCGCCGGAGCCAATGACAACCAGGGGTTGCAACCTGACAGCACTGGCCGTCCTGCTGCGTTGCCCCATAAGGCTACCTCAATCCTGTCTTTCTGGTCAGTGCCAGGTGGATCAATTCATCGATCAGTTCCGTGTACGGAAGGCCGGACTTTGCCCACATCTGCGGGTACATGCTGATGGGGGTGAACCCGGGCATGGTGTTGATCTCGTTGATGATCAGGGTGCCGCTGGGAGTGTAGAAGAAGTCCACACGCGAGAGGCCCTCCGCACCAACGGCGTCGAAGCCCTCCGCCGCGAGACTGCGAACTTCGGTTGAAACATCAGACGGGAGATCTGCGGGGCAACTGAGTTTGGCCGCTGTTCCGTCTACGTACTTGGCCTCAAAATCATACCAGTCGTGTTGGTCATCGTGAACATCTATCTCACCAGGCAAACTGGTGCGCGGATCTTGGCCATTTCTTCCCTGCAGGACGGCAACTTCGATTTCCCGGCCCTCGATGCCGGCTTCCACCACCACTTTTGGATCGAGTTCTCTCGCCAACTCAATAGCTGCGCGCAAACCCTCCGCTGTTGTCACCCGAGAGATCCCCATGGAGGACCCTGCCCTAGCCGGCTTGACGAACACTGGAAAAGACAGTTGATTGGCCCGCTTGAGGCACGCGCCGGCGTCGTTCTGCCATTGTCTGTCAGTAATGACCTCATAGGGCCCCACGCGCAATCCAACGGACTCGAAGACCACCTTCATGAAGTGCTTGTCCATGCCGACTGCGGAGGCCAGTACGCCAGCACCAACGTAGCGGACGTTGGCCATTTCCAGTAGGCCCTGGAGCGTGCCATCCTCACCGAACGGGCCGTGCAGCAACGGCATCACCACGTCGATGCCGCCCAGGCTGCGTGGCAATCGGTCTGGGGCTGTGGCTACCAGCTCTTGCCCCGAATCTGCCTCGGAAGTGATGCCAACGGCGGAGAGGGTGATGGTCTCCTCGGAGCCCGTCACTTCCGGCAGAGTCTCTGACCGCAGTGACCACTGCTTGGGATCTCCGGACATCAGGGACCACTGGCCCTGACGGCTGATGCCGATGGGGACGACGTCGTACTTGTCCTTGTCGATGGCCTCCAAGACACCGGCGGCGGTCACACAACTGACAGCGTGCTCACTGGAGCGGCCGCCGAACAAGACGGCAATGCGGGGTTTACGGCTGGAGGTCACTGTGCCCCTTCGGCTTTCAAGTCTCTGGCCAGCAGACGCGGGCCCAATTCGGCAACGGAAATATCGCCGCGGAGGACGGCTACGACGTTCTCGGTGATCGGCACTGACACGTTGAGGTTGGTGGCGGCGTCCAGAACGGCCTGCGCTGATTTGATGCCCTCGGCTGTCTGGTTCATGCGGTCGGTGACTTCATCCAGCGTCAGGCCCTGCCCCAGGAGCCGGCCAGCGGTGTGGTTACGGGACAGTGGTGAGGAACAGGTGGCGATGAGATCTCCCAAGCCGGCCAGACCTGCCAGGGTCTCCGCCTTACCACCCAGGGCCAGTGCAAGCCGGGTGGTCTCGGCAAGTCCACGAGTGATGACCGAGGCCTTGGTGTTGTCCCCCATCTGGCGTCCTTCACAAATGCCAACCGCCAGCGCAATGACGTTCTTCACGATTCCGCCAATTTCCGTTCCGACAACGTCGGTGTTGGTATAGGGCCGGAAGTACGACGCCGTGCAGCAGTTGGCCACGCGGACGGCTACTTCCTGATCGGTACAGGCCACCACTGATGCGGTGGGTTCCCGACGGGCGATCTCCATGGCCAGATTGGGACCGGACACCACTGCGATCTGACGATCCGGTAGGCCCAGTTCTTCGGCAATGACCTGACTCATGCGGGAATCAGTTCCCAGCTCAAGCCCCTTCATCAGCGATACCACCAGCACGTCCTGGCCGATCAGCGGCTTCCATTGCCGTAGTTGCGCACGCAGCGTCTGCGCGGGAACTGCCAGAACCACCATGGAAACGCCGTCAAGGGCATCGGCTACCGCGGGGTAGGCCACGATATTGGTGGGTAGCGCAATGTCGTTCAGGTACTGCCGGTTACGATGTTCCGTGTTGATCTGATCGGCTACCTCGGGGCGCCGCGCCCATAACCTGATGTCCGCGGACGGGTTGGAGTCCGCCAGAACCTTTGCGAACGTGGTCCCCCAGCTTCCGGCACCCAGAACGGCAATGCTGCTTTCAGCCGCCGGGCCGGTCATGGCTTCCCGTCCTCGAAATCGCGCCCCGTGAGCCGCTGCTTCTTGACCCGCGGATCCCAGCGTTCCGTGGGAGCCGGCTCCTGACGTAATTCGGCGACCATCACGGTCAACGCGCTCATGATTCGCTCCGTCACCTCGTCCAGGACAGCAGCGGTCAGTGGACGGTCCCGGAATTCTGAGATATCCACTGGTTCACCGACAACAAGACGGACCGTCTTCCGCGGCCACACGTGCAAGCGCTTGGCGTAGCGGGGAAAAACGTCCTGGGCTCCCCAGTGCGCAATGGGCACAATGGGAGCGCCAGTGAGCAAAGCGAGGCGGGCCGCGCCGGTGCGGCCCTTCATGGGCCACAGGTCTGGATCCCGTGTCAGTGTACCTTCGGGATACACGATGATGCCCCCACCTTCGTCCACAATTTCACGGGCGAGGGCCAGCGTCCGGCTTGCCCCTGACGTCATGCGCTCAACGGGGATCATCCGGGCCGCGCGCAGCGTGGAACCAACTACGGGCACGTTGAACAAAGATGCTTTGGCCATGAAGTGGGGCATGATGCCCTGGTTGTACAAGAAGTGCCCCACCGCCACGGGATCAATCTCCGTGACGTGGTTGGGGCACACAATGAAACCGGTGTCCCGCGGGAGCTTCTCACTACCTGACCACTCCCTGGCCATCAGCAGGTCCATGACCGGCCTGAGGGTGTTGGCCAGAAACATGAACGTGAGCCGTGATTTTCGGGTCCCGCTCATTCGGCGTTCCTACACGCCACTGGTACGCAAATCGATGTCTACTCCAAGACCTTCGAGCTTTTCCTGGAAACGCTCATAACCACGGTTGATCAGTTCGATTCCGGTGACGTGGGAGACTCCGTCTGCGGCCAGGGCAGCAATCAGGTGACTGAACCCGCCGCGGAGATCAGGAATATCGATGTCCGTGCCCTTGAGCTGAACAGGCCCGGAGATGACGGCGGAGTGCTGGAAGTTTCGTTGCCCAAACCGGCACGGGACACTTCCCAGGCATTCGCGGTGCAGTTGAATATTGGCACCCATGCGAATGAGGGCTTCGGTAAAACCAAAGCGGTTCTCATACACGGTCTCGTGCACTATCGACACGCCGTTTGCCTGTGTCAGCGCTACCACCAGGGGCTGCTGCCAGTCCGTCATGAAGCCCGGGTGCACGCCCGTTTCCAGGACCAGAGGCTTCAAGTCTCCCCCGGGGTGATAGAAGCGAATGCCTTCGTCGTTGACGTCGAAGGCACCACCAATTTTGCGGTAAGTATTGAGAAAGGCCGTGAGGTCCTGCTGATCTGCGCCTTCAACATAGATGTCCCCGTGGGTGACCAACGCGGCAGACGCCCAGGACGCTGACTCGTTTCGGTCCGGCAGGGCGCGGTGGTTATAACCACTGAGCTCTTCCACACCCTCGATGCGAATCACTCGGTCCGTCTGCACGGAAATGATGGCGCCCATCTTCTGCAGAACAGCAATGAGATCCATGATCTCTGGTTCCACCGCCGCACCAGCAAGTTCCGTGATGCCCTGTGCGCGGCAGGCAGTCAACAACACCTGCTCAGTGGCGCCCACCGATGGGTACGGCAATTCAAGCTTGGCTCCATGAAGACCCTTGGGTGCCGAGATGGAGATCCCGCCGGGCCGTTTTTCGACGACGGCGCCGAAGTTCCGAAGCACCTGTAGGTGGTAGTCAATGGGGCGGTCGCCGATTTTGCAGCCGCCGAGGTCCGGGATGAAGGCCTCTCCGAGGCTGTGCATCAGCGGTCCGCAGAACAGGATCGGGATCCGTGAGTCTCCGGCGTGCGCGTCGATCTCTCGAGAGGGTGCCGTCTTGGCGTTCTGGGGATCCATGGTGAGGTCCCCGGTCACGGGGTCCTTGGTGACCTCCACGCCGTGGATGGTCAGCAGCGAAGTGACAACATCGACGTCCTTGATTTCAGGGACGTTGCGGAGAATGGACGGTGTGTTGCCCAGCAGCGCAGCAACCATGGCCTTGGGGACAAGATTTTTTGCCCCGCGCACGGCTACTTTTCCATTGAGCGGGACACCGCCGCGAATGGTCATAACGCTATCCATGAACACCTGTTTTCCTCGAAATATGCAAGCCTCCCTACACTAGAGGCTCCCGGTAATCATAGGAGCTAGAGTTACCAGACAGAAATGCAGCGCGCCGATGCGTGCTTGGCCTTGGGCTCAGGTCCGTACCGGCAGCGTCTTTGGTTTCCAGCTGGGGCGCGTCGATTCATAGGCGGTGATGTCTTCTTCGTGGCGCAGGGTGAGACCAATGTCATCCAGTCCCTCCATCAGCCGCCAGCGGGTGTAGTCATCGATCGTGAAGGGCGCCACCAGCGTGTCGCAAGTGACGGTTTTGGACTCGAGGTCAACGGTAATCTCAGTGCCGGGATGGTTCTCCAGGATTTTCCAGACCTGTTCAATATCTTCCTGAACCATCTCCGCGGCCAGAAGTCCCTGTTTACCGGAGTTGCCTCGAAAAATATCGGCGAAGCGGGAGCTGAGCACCACGCGGAAGCCGTAGTCCTTCAGCGCCCAGACGGCGTGCTCACGGGATGATCCGGTACCAAAATCGCGGCCAGCTACCAGCACCGAGCCCCGCGTGAATGGTTCTTTGTTCAGAATGAACTCTGGGTCCTTGCGCCAGGCTGAGAAGAGGGCGTCTTCAAAGCCTGTCCGGGTGATTCGTTTCAGGTACACCGCGGGGATGATGGTGTCGGTGTCAACGTTGGACTGACGCAGGGGGACGCCGATGCCGGTGTGGGTAACGATGGGTTCCATGGCGCGCTCCTAGGCTGCGTTGCTGGCGGGTTCGGTGGTTGCTGCGGCTGTAGGCAGCGGGTCGAGGTCCGATGGCGAACTCAGAGTGCCGCGCACAGCGGTGGCGGCTGCAATGACCGGTGAGACCAGATGCGTACGGCCACCCTTGCCCTGGCGTCCCTCAAAGTTGCGGTTGGACGTGGAAGCGCAGCGCTCTCCCGGCGCCAGCTGGTCCGGATTCATGCCGAGGCACATGGAACAACCAGCGAATCGCCATTCCCCACCGAAGTCGGTGAAGACCTTATCCAGACCTTCGGCTTCTGCTTCCAGACGGACCCGGGCTGATCCGGGAACCACCATGAACCTGATGTTGGGGTCCTTCTTGCGGCCGCGAATGATGTCCGCCGCAATGCGCAGATCCTCCACGCGACTGTTGGTGCAGGATCCTAGGAACACTGTGTCTACACGGATGTCCTTCATGGGCGTGCCCGGAACCAAATCCATGTAGGTCAGTGCCCGCTGGCAGGCAGCCTGGTCATTCTCGTCGTGGAAGTCTTCCGGTGCTGGCACCGATTCGGAGAGTGAGACTCCCTGACCCGGGTTGGTTCCCCAGGTGACAAATGGTTCCAGGGTGTCTGCATTGAGGTAGACCTCGGCGTCGAACACGGCGTCGTCGTCCGTTTTCAGGGACTTCCAGTATTCGACGGCGGCGTCCCAGTCTTCGCCCTGCGGTGCGTGCGGCTTGTCCTTCAAATAGTCGAAGGTGATCTGGTCCGGGGCGATCATGCCAGCACGTGCCCCTGCTTCGATGGACATGTTGCAGATGGTCATGCGGGCTTCCATGGAGAGGCTGCGGATGGCGGATCCGCGGTATTCCAGCACGTAGCCCTGACCGCCGCCGGTGCTGATCTTGGCGATCACGGCCAGGATGATGTCCTTGGAAGTGACACCGGGCTTGAGAGTGCCTTCCACGTTGATGGCCATGGTCTTGAAGGGGTTGAGCGGCAGGGTCTGGGTGGCCATGACGTGTTCCACCTCGGAGGTACCGATCCCCATGGCGAGCGCCCCGAAGGCGCCGTGGGTTGAGGTGTGGGAGTCGCCGCAGACAACCGTGAGCCCGGGCTGCGTAAGACCTAGCTGAGGGCCGACCACGTGGACAATGCCTTGTTCAGCATCTCCAAGGGAGTGGATCCGTACGCCATACTCTTCGCAGTTGTTGCGTAGTGTCTGGATCTGCTTACGGCTGGTGGGCTCAGCGATCGGTTTGTCGATGTCGAGCGTGGGGGTGTTGTGGTCCTCGGTGGCAATGGTGAGGTCCGTGCGCCGCAGGGGACGGTCCGCCAGGCGCAGACCCTCGAACGCCTGCGGCGAGGTCACCTCGTGAATGAGATGGAGGTCTATATACAGGAGGTCCGGCTGACCATCCTCGCCCTTTCGGACCAGATGGTCATCCCATACCTTTTCGGCGAGCGTCTTCTTTGTATGACCGGCCATGGCCAGCTCCCTCCACGTCATGTGAGCAGCAACTTGATACCTGCACTGACTTGCATCTCAGATAATGAGACGGCAATATCAGTCTATGGACAACTCTAGCGGTGTCGGCGTGATTGATAAAGCAGCCATGGTGCTGAACGCTCTGGAAGCAGGCCCTACCACCCTCGCCCAACTGGTTGCTGCCACCGGTCTAGCGCGCCCTACGGTGCACCGGCTCGCCCTGGCGTTGGTCCATCACCGGTTGGTTGGCCGCGACATGCAGAACAGGTTTGTTTTGGGTACCCGCGTAGTGGAACTGGCAGCCGCGGCCGGTGAGGACCGGTTGATTGCCTCCGCTGGGTCTGTGCTGCTGGCCCTGAGAGATGTCACCGGCGAGAGCGCTCAGGTGTTCCGTCGTCAGGGCGAATGGCGCGTATGCGTTGCCTCCGCCGAGCGGCCCATCGGACTCAGGGACACCATTCCCGTGGGCACCCAATTGACCATGAAGGCCGGGTCCGCTGCCCAGGTACTGCTCTCGTGGGAGGACCACGACCGCTTGGTTGAAGGACTGCACCATGCGCGATTTACGCCTACGGTCCTGGCTGGTGTCCGACGTCGGGGTTGGGCCCAGAGCCTGGGCGAGAGGGAGCTGGGGGTAGCGTCGGTTTCTGCCCCAGTTCGCGGACCATCCGGGCGGGTGATTGCTGCTGTCTCGATTTCTGGTCCCATGGAGCGCCTGACGCGGCAGCCCGGCAGGCTGCACGCCGAGGTTGTCTGCAAGGCCGCTGCAGAGCTGACCGAAGCTCTCAAGGTTCCAGGCGACGTCGCGGTCTAGCGTTCAAAATGATCCCAGCCGGATGTGCCCGGCTGGATACCGTCAACGCTCACACCACCACCGTTGAGCACACGCCCGACGCCGACGAATCCTTCCGGCAGCTCCGTACCGTCGGGGAAGCATGCCAGCAGTCCGTGGTCCTCTCCCCCACCAAGCACCCATTCCATGGCGTTGACTCCCAGGTGGGCTGAGGCTTCGCTGAGTTCATTGGCAAAGCCGCGTAGCGCGGCGTCTTCGTAGTCGATGCTCACTCCACTAGCCTCGGCGAGGCGCCGACCGTCTCGGACCAATCCGTCGGAGATGTCCATCATCGCCGTAGCTCCAGAAGCCGACGCCGCCGGCCCCAATATCAGTGGCGGCCTTGGCCTGGACTGGCGGTGGACCAAAGAGCGTAAGGAATCAGGCAGGGCCGCTTCGCTTCGACTGTCTTCGAGGAGGGCCAAACCCGCTGCCGCCTGGCCCAGCACACCGCCAACGGCAACGACGTCCCCGGTCTTAGCCCCAGATCGCCGCACTGGATCTCGACCTTGCAGGTCCCCGGTCACGGCAGCGGTAACGACGATGGCCTTGCCCCGGCCGAGGTCTCCACCCACCACTGAGCAGCGGCTGGCACCAAGTTGCCTGATAGCAGCGTTGAGACCGTCCGCGAGATCTTCAACCCATGACACCAGCGTTTCCGCCGGCAGTGTCAGGCTGACGACGAGGGACGTGGGTACAGCACCCATCGCGTTGATGTCTGAGAGGTTTTGAGCAGCGGATTTCCAGCCAACGTCAAACCCGGTGGATCCGTAGCCGCTGGCCCACGTCAGGCGAAAATCCTGATCCTGGACCAGGGTGTCGATGGAAATGACGGTTCGAGCATCTGGCGCCGAGATCACTGCGGCATCGTCCCCGGGCCCCACGAGCGGCGTTCCCGGGTCCAACCGGGGGAAGATGCGTTCGAGTAACTTGCCCTCGCTGAGCTCGCCCACCGTTGTGTTGGTCATCTGCCGCCACCGGCTCTGGCCAGAGCATCCCGGAAGTTGTTGTAGCGGGATATCTCAGCCGTTACCGGTGCCACCACCTCGCTGTTGGCCACTGTGCCGATCGCCGTCGTTAGCTTCTTGCGAGCACGTCTAGCCCGGCGTTTAGCTTCGAATCGGGCGATGACGGCCGAGAGAATGCTGAGGACTATACCCAAGACCAGTCCTGTGGCCACAAGGAGGGTGGGTACGGGAAATCCCTCTACCTCTGGTGTGGGACCAAGGCTGAACTGGAAGTAGCCGGCGGCGAAGATCGCGCTCAGCCACAACAGCCCTGCCAGCGCAGCAGCGAGTGCGAGCCACTGAATGGTACCCACCAGCGGCCACCACCAAGACTTCTTCTGCGCGCCGAGGTCTGTTCCTGCTATGGCCTGATCCAGTGAATCCGGCAGCGTTTCGGAGTTTGACCGAGCCGCACGAGTGAGCGCAGTCTTCCACGGCTGTGGAATCCCGTTGCCTGCCTCTTCACCGAATCGACGTACGGCTGAATCGGCTTGGGCGCGCTGAGCAGGCCCGGCGTGTGGCAGGGAAGTGCGGTTGACCAGCGGGTTGACGTCCTCCCGGTGGAGGTTCAAGCGCCTCAGAGGATCCCGGCGGAACCTGCCCAACCAGCGGGTGACAGGCCACCCGGTTCCGGCGTGGGCCCGGCGCCGATAGGAGTGTTCAACGGCGTCGACGACCACGTCCACGGACGACGCCCCGGCGAGGTCGGACGTCAGTCGACGACACTCAGCCTTGTTCGGTTCCGAGACTTTCCTAGCAGCGTTCTCACTACTCTGTTCCGCGCTGCTGCCCAGGACCTTTGCCGCGGCCGCGGCATCGGCGGCCAAACGCTCAGTAGCGGCTGACCTTTGATCAGCGAAGGCGCGGATCGCGTCCCTGAGTTCAGAGACGCCGTCGCCTGTTGTAGCGGAGGTGGTACGAATAGTGACTTTTTTCAATCCGTCGTCAGCGAGGATGCCGCGCAGGGAGGCGACAACTGGTTTGACCTCTTTTTCGGCAAGCTTGTCGATCTGGTTCAGGACCACCAGAGTGACTGCGCCGTGGGAGGCAAGCGGTCGCAGAAAGTCATGGTGAAGTGCCGCGTCAGCGTACTTCTGAGGATCGAGAACCCACACCAAAACATCCACTTGTCCCGCTAGTCGTTCCACTACATCCCTGTGCTGAAGGGCTGTTGAGTCGAAGTCTGGAAGGTCCAACAGGATGATGCCGCCCGGGGCGTTCTTGCTGGACCGGTTTTCTGGTGCATCGTCGCTCGGCATAACGTGGCGATGCGGTACTTCCAGCCAGTCCAGAAGTGGCTCGCTGTTCTCGGCACCCCACACGGCTGCCAGTGGTTCGGACGTGGTGGGCCGCCGTGCAGCCACAGAGGCCAGTGTTTGGCCAGTGACTGCGTTGAACAAGGAAGACTTGCCACTTCCCGTTGCTCCAAAGAAGCCCACCACGGTGTGCTCTGAGGAGAGTGAACGCCGTCCGGAGGCCCGCTCCAAGACTCCCCTGGCCTTGTCGAGAGCTTCTTCCGGCAGTCTGCCTTCGGCAAGGTTTCTGGCTTCGTCGAGTGCTTCGAGCTGGGCGCGTAGCGGTGATCCCTGCGCGGACCTCCGATGTCGACTCACTGCTGATCTCCGGTGTTGGGCTCGTCGGGGGTCGCTTGACCTGTCAGCTGGGCAAGCTCTTTGAGCTCTGCCGCGAGAGCATGGAGGTTCTGTGCCTGGCCGTCCTTGCTGGCGTCTCCCAGCAGCTCCAGGAAGCGGCGCTTTTCTTCACCCAGCAGCGTGACGCAGCGTGCGTGGAGATCTTTGCGCGCGGTGGCCGCGAGTCTGCGTACGGCGTCCTCGCCGAACACTGCTTCCAGAACTTTTTGGCCGACGATGGCCGACCCGCCAGCTATGCCGATTTCCAGTCCTGTGAGTCCCGCAGTAGTCGCGAAAACGACGACCATGAGCGCGACCGCCAATCCGTTAACGCCAAAAGAGAGCATTCGCGCGGTAAAGCGCTTGTTGGCGCCTTCTTTCTGAATCATGGTGAGCAGATCGCCCTGCCAGGCACGAATTTCGCTGGCAGCGCGCTCACTAAAGTTTGCTGGAAGCCGCGACATGTCTGTGGTTTTCAACAGCGACCGACCGGCTGGATCGTCGCGCCAGCGCTGGTCTGCTTGTTCCGCGGCTTTGGCTGCCTGGTCCACAATGACGGCTTGCAGACCCGTTTCGATAGCAGTTTCCACGGTGATTGCCGGAGTGGGTTTGCCGGTGAAGAAGGAGCCAATCCGGTCGCGGAGGCGACCAATTCCCGACTCGAAGGAGCGGAAAAATTCTCCAGTGCCCACGAAGTCCTGCCACCGTGCCAGTACTTCTCCGCGGAGGAGGGTGCCGTCTTTGGTTGAATCGAGGATGCGCTGGACGGCGTCCTGATAGGCGGTTTCTGCGTCTTCGGCCAGCCGGTTGGCCGCTTTCTGTTGGCTGTCCGCGGCTTCGGCGATAACGGTGACTTTGTCGGCTAGCCCTTTGACGGCCCCTGTGAGGGTTCGACGGGCGATGGCCGCGCGGCCTGCAGCGTCTTTGGTGATGTCGATGAGCCAATCCCTGATGGGCTGGACGGATTCCGGTGGGAGCATTCCGAGTTCGTCCAGGGGTGTTTCGGGCACCACGAACACCTGGGCTTCTCCCAGGCCTTGCCGCTGGAGCATGTGTGTCAGGTCTTCGGTGATTTCGTCCGCGACACCTTCGGGTACCCGGTCCAGGACGACGGCAACGAGGATGTCTCGGGAAGCGGCGTCGAGGAGCAGTTTCCAGGGGACGGCATCCGCGTACCGGTTGGCGGTGGTCACGAAGAGCCAGAGGTCAGCGGCGGACAGTAATTGTCCGGAGAGACGCCGGTTGTCATCGGAGATGGAGTCGATGTCCGGTGCGTCGAGGAGCGCTACCCCTTCAGGGATCTGTTCGTCACCAACCATGACCAGCGAACCGATAGCGGAAGCATCCGGGTCAGCACCTGCTTGATCTGCGGCTTTGCTCGGTTCCCCTGCACCGACGACAACCCCTGTGACTCGGCTCAGGCTGGGCAGTATGCGCTGATCAGCGAACCAGCGGCGGTCTGAGGGGTGATGCAGCAAGATGGGCTGGCGCGTTGTTGGGCGAATGGCACCGGACCGTGTCACGGGGTGGCCAGCTAGGGCATTGACGAGTGTGGACTTCCCTGCGCCGGTGGAACCTCCAACGACCGCGAGTAGCGACGCGTCCAGACTGCGGTAGCGCGGCAGGATGTAGTCATAGATCTGGTCCACCGCTGCTTGAGAAATGGCGCGAGATTCTACGACGCCGGGGAGTTCTAGTGAAAGGGTGACGCCGCCGAGGACTCGGCGCCCGTTGTCCAGTATGGCCGTTGGGGATCCGGCCGCAGAGTCTCTCGGACCGATGATGACGTTCGCATTCATTAAACCATCATGTCAGGAACGACGCCAGACGAAGTGACGCCGAGAGCCAGCCCCATGAATCAACCAATTAGTCCAGACCCAACCTGCCCTTCCGCCTCGACCAAACGCACCATGAACGTCAGGTAACATGCAGGTAAACAAGATCGACCGAGTCGGCTCAGCCATTAAAACTAGCTACGAAGAGGGGCAGCAATGAATGAGATACAAGGAATAGTTGCTGACATCACTATTCCACCAAAAAAGCGGAGAGCCTACTACATTTTTGCACATGTCATGTTCGAACTTTTGGAACACTATGGGATCGAGTATTTTGCCCACTCTGGGACGATGTTGGGAGCAATGCGTCATCAGGGCTTTATCCCCTGGGATGACGACGTGGATGTGATGATTCCTGAATCAGACTCAGGCAAACTCGAGAACCTAATGGACGACATACATTTATATGGAATAAAGTTGGGTACCTCGAACGCTGTCGAAAGTGGCTTGGTACAATTTGTGCCGTTCGGCGACCGGATTCTAAACGGCTCAAAATATTTCATGGGATTCGACATATTCATTGGCGAGCGAATTCAAAAAGGACCAGACGAAGCATTTCACTACAAAAGCCCAAGCTTCCGAAGATGGTTTAACGACAGATATGTACTAGTTCACGACGTTTTCCCAAGAAAACGCTACGACTTTGGCCCACTCAAGATATGGGGAATGTCAGATCCAACCGACTATTTTAGAAGAAGCGGCTTCAAACTGAACGAGGCGATTATTGGTGTCCACAAGGGCGGACAAGCGGCCGCTACAAAGGCAATCGAGAAGCTAAAATCTATTCAACAATACCCGATAGTTGATCCCGAAATCTTAACAATGGTGGCCCCGTATCAGGATCTTGAGCTATTTGAGTTGAATTACTACTCAAACAAAGATATAGCATCATAGGCACCATATTGTGCCGCAAGGAGTCGCACACAGCCACAGCGGTGACAGAAGGATCACACCCCATGAGGAGTTCGAAGTGTTAGTACTGCATTATGCAATTTAAGGTACAGGTGACCGTAGAATTTCTCCAGTCGCTATACGACAACACAATCCTACTCAGGGCAAACTCAGATCAGCCTAAGAAAGGCGCCTACGGATGGCTTAGTGAAGGTCAAGTAATCAGAGTCAACAAAGAACTCTCGATCGAACAAAACACAGGTCTATACGGTGGACCGTATAAACCACTAGTCGGAGGGACACCAGCTTCGGGGCTAGCTAGTATCGGTGCTTTCAGCTACTCATATTCGCCACTTCCCAGCGGAATTGAAGTTGGCAGATATTGTTCCATTTCATCGGGCTTGAAATTTGTAGATTCGGTGCATCCTTTGGACAAGATAACCACCTCTGCCATAACTTTTAGACCCAGCAATCTTTTGTTTAGGGATTACGCGACTGAGAACATCGCAGAGTATGCAAAATCATTCAAGGCCTCAGGTGAAAAACCCTACCCCAAAATTCGCCACGACGTATGGGTCGGCGCCGACGTCACGTTGTCCATGGGAATAACCATCGGCACGGGAGCCGTCATCGCGACAGGTAGTACCGTCACGAGAGATGTACCGCCATACTCGATAGTGGGTGGTAACCCAGCTAAACTCATCCGGTCGAGATTTCCCGCGGAAATCGTCCTGAGACTTCTTGCGTCGGACTGGTGGGCCTTTGAACCAGCGGCGATATTTGAAGACATACAGTCTCCACTCGAGTCGATACTAGAGAACATTGAAAACGGTGGAGTTCCTAAACTTGAGATATCCACATTAGATCTATTAGCGTTCTCTGTTACATGATGCACATAGCCAAAAACTGAGTCTCTTTTTACTAGTAACTCACGCAACCAATGGTATAAAGGTGCATGTGCTCCAATCGTCGACTTTGGGTCTTTAGCTGAGATGCCTGCCTGATTTCAAGTAAAGAAAGGCAGCATGATTTCGTCCCTGTCTTCATTGGACGGGCTGAACCAAACCTAGCGGACATTATTACCCCCTGGTTACTCGATCTACGACTCTCGGCACGGAGCTGCATAGCTAGTGATTGAAGGGCATACGATAGATATTCACAACTAACATCGAGGTTAAACCTCACCAACAAGATAGGGCAGCCAAATGAGTAAGACTGTAATTACCTACGGTACGTTTGATCTATTCCATATTGGCCATTTGAACATCCTCAAACGTTTGCGCGGACTGGGGGACCGGCTGATAGTGGGTGTATCGACTGACTCGTTCAACGCACAGAAGGGCAAAAGGCCACTTGTACCTTTTGAACACAGACTCGAGATTGTGAAGTCCTTACGTTTCGTCGATGAGGCTATTGAGGAGAATAGCTGGGAACAAAAACTCACCGATATTAGTGCATACGATGTAGATATTTTCGGAATCGGCGAAGATTGGAAGGGTAAGTTTGACAGCCTGGGGGAAAGGGTGGAAGTCGTCTACTTACCTCGCACTTCTGGTATCTCGACAACGGAAATGAAACGCATTCTTAGTGCATTCGACGAGAAACACGTATCAGAGCTGAAGCGTACCCTGGATAGCATTAGCCAGATAGTCAAAGAGCTAAGTTAGGACTCCGTTCCTCACGGAGAACCGAACTGAACCTTCTCCTGATGGCGCGCCGCGAGCGTCACCCCCATAAAGGCCCCCGACATTGACTTCTCAGTTATCCCCAACTCTTTTGCTCTATCAATTTCACTATCGGACGAAAAATGCAAGAAGTCGGGCTCTTTAGGAACGACTCGTTCTCGAAATCTCTGAATTGCCCAGTGGCCGTACCAAATGGCCTCCCACGGAGAGTATCGAAGTAAGTCTGAAAAAGTTATTCCCTCATTGTTTAGGGTCGTCCACATGTCCTGCAGAACCTCGCTGCTCCACGATATTGGAGTCGGCAGGAAGTACAGTTGATTCGAATCGATACGACCAAAGGCGTCGCCTATTAAATCCGAAACTTCCGAAGGCCGGCGCGCGGCGTGGCTAGCATCGCGAACAAGAGACCTCTCGATCTCAAAGTGACTATTCGACTTGAACTGGATGGCGTCTAGGCGCAAGTGACTGGACTTGTGTCTCCGCTCATTCGCCAATTCCACAGCGAATTGATGGCTGGCTCGAAAGAGGTAATCATTCTCCGTCACGGTCAATGATATCCCTTCCCCTGCACAAAATAGTTCTGGCTCAGTAAAGGGTCTTATGAAATAAGAATCAGAATCGAGCACTAGGAAGTTCTTAAACCGACCTTGCACTCCAAACATCATCTTAATGAGCTGCTGCTCGCGCCAAACTCCCACTCTACTATTTATGTCAAACCGTGCCATCGACGTCTCATCGTATACCTCAATCCATTTAGGCATCGAAGTTCGAAAGAGCTGCACATCATTAGTCGGACAAGCAACAACAAAAGGACAGGAACGGCCGGTCATGTGGGCCTCGACACTGGCAACAAGAATTTTGATCCGTTGGAGATCACCCCGAAAGGATTTGCAAAAAAGGGCGTTCTCCATCATAAAACCTTTCATGAATAGTGCGCGTTGAAAATTAATAATAAATCCGTCTACCCGCGCCGTAGGCAGCCGACCTATGAAGCCGAGACGAAGCGGAATCGTCGAGGCTTACCTTTCAGTCCACATATTATCGCCGAATCGTGCCTTCTAGTCGCCCCACTAGGTCTTTTCCGAATTTGGCGCTTACAATTTCTGGATCCAGATCATTCATGTGTCCCATGAGCCCTCGTAGCCGACTCTGATCCCCAAAACTCGAAGCGGCCTCCAACATCGATTGTGCAAACGCCTCGGGAGAAGCATCTTCGACAAAGGTCGTCGAGTCTTCATGAAGGCCCTCACGGAGTGGAGGAACGTCTGCAGCAACAAGTGGAAGACTAAACGTTCCGTAAAGCAAAGCCGCGCCACTGTTTAATAAGCGCTCATAATTCACCAATCCAACATCAGCGGCACGTAAGAAATACTGTGCCCGTTCGTTGGGCACCTTGTTACTCTCCAGCAGAATCTTCGGATGAAGGAGTGCCGCATCAATAAAGTTATGCGCTTCAATAGACCCGTCAGATCCTCCAGCTACCAACACTCTAAATCGAAGCTTCGGAGCGATTTTTGACAAAATATCTATGGCGCTAATGAGCCTTGATAGACCCTTATACGGCTTAATTGCCCCAAAGAGCAGAAAAACAACCTCATCTGCTTCTAGACCAAGCATTGCGCGCGACTCCGCTCGAGAAACAACGTCCGCATAGGCTCCTCTATAATTGGGATGAGGCGCATAAATGATCTTCCGCTCGTCGAGGGCACAATACTCCCTCATTACATCGACAGTACTATTGGACATGACGTGCACTACATTACTTATCTCTGCGATTCTCTGTTGGAGATTCAATTCTAGATCGATGTGAATAGCATCATGAGGATAAACGTTGTGGACTGTCCAAATGATGTTTACACCCTTAGCTCGCAGCTGTTCTAGTCTTGCCACCATGCCCATGCCGAGAGTGCGAGCCCTGGATTCATCAGACTCCCCAAAAGTCATCCAAGAATTCCAGTGAAGATGAAGTGAAGTTGTTTCAGCCATTCCCTTGAAGTCAAGAATGCTTCTGAATTTATCCGGGCGCAGTATGGGAGCCACAGCAATATTTGATCCCGAAAACTCTTTATATAGTAGCGCTTGGAATGGATTTAGTCTGGCTGCAGGAGTGTACCCGAGAAGATGTGGTCTTTCGTTATAATTCGAAACCGATCTAAAGGCCGACATCAACTCGAGTGCGGGTGACTGAGGCCCTGCGGTAAAGCTTCGATATTCTACTCTCACTTGACTTCCTGACTTTGATCAAGATGACGGAATTCCTCAACGTATCGAGAGCCGTTGCTGTCCCACGTACGCTCAGTTCTGACCCACTCGTAGGATCGTTCGGACATACGTCGACATTCTTCTTGGTCATTATATAGCCGTTGAAGTGTGTCAGCCAAGGACTCAGGATCTCCGGCGACAAACGATTCACCCCTAAGCGGTGGCTCAGCGATTTCTACAAGTGCTGGCAGATTGCTCACAACCAGCGGAATTCCTGATGCCATGGCTTCAAAAGGTTTCAGTGGCGTAACGTATGTGGCCGCACGCTCTCGAATCCGCGGTACGACAAAAATATCAATCAGCGAATAATATTTTGCAATATCTTTATGGTCGATCGCTCCCGTGAAGACGACTCTGTCCGATACTCCCAGGTCTTCGGCCATCTTTCGAAGCAGCGGAATACGATTTCCCCCCCCAACGAGCACGCATCTTGATTCCGAGCCCATATCTTTCATCAGCGCGCATGCCTCGATAAGCGTCTCTTGCGATTCTCTGTAGTGATCCATGTTTGAAACGTATCCAAACGTTTGGAATCCATCCAAATGGTATTTGGCCGAGAGTTCCCCATCACGGGTCTTTGGTACAAAATCGGCTAAGTCAACTGCATTTGGGATGATTCCAATCTTACTCTCTGGAATTCCCCGACTTATGAGTTCCTCTTTCATGGCGACACCTATGGTCAGGACACGATCGGCCCCGTGCATACACATTTCCTCGACCCACATTCGCCTGTTGAACACCTCCCCAGATGTCTCCCAAGCCACGTCACCGGTCCAATTTGCTTCAAAGAAGGATCGTACTTCGTAAATAAAGGGAAGGCCGGTTTTCTCTTTAAGCGACAACCCAACTAGAGCCGTTTCGTAGCCTCGGCGCCCAGAACTCGCGTGAATAACGGATGGCCGGGTACGGAGAACTTCCTCATAAGCAAGCTGTGCGAAGTATTCCAAATATTCATCCACCGGCATCTGTTTATAATCAATATCTCCGAGATCTAGACGAACATGAAGGATGTCATCGACTAACTCGCGTCTCTTGAAATCGGAGCCAACTAGTTCGCGTGGAAAGCCTGGTTCCGTGACTACAATCGGTTCCAATCCTGCCTTAGCCTCCGCGATAAAGTTCCTGTGGCTCCGCGACGTAAATCCGTTTGAAAGAAACGGTCTACTTTCCTTCACCAAGTGTAGAACCCTGCCGGCAATGGGGGGCTCGAGTTCTCTTTTGCCGCCCGTGATCGACGGAACCCAACCTGAAAGTTCGCGTAGGCGCCCCTCAAGCCTTCTGATGGACCTGGGCGGGATACTTTTATCCTTAGCCGCAATCGCGTTAGCCAGCAAGAGAGTTTGGCTAATTTCCCCGCGCTTTACCTGTAGATCCCGTAAGCCTCGTAGAAAGTGGGTATTTCCGTTCATGCGTTCACGCATAGCGCAAGCCCATATATACGCCTTGTCATATTGCTTCACGTCCATGTATGACCGCACTGCAGATAGACCGGACAAGGGAGACTGCGAACCAATCGCGGATGCTGCGTCTAAGCGTGTTATCTCCTGATGAGCCGCATCCAATTCGGCCATGGCAAGTTCCAGCATTTCTCGGTCAGTCAACTGGCGAGAGTACTCGTTCATTCATTTCCGCCCTGTCTTTCGTACTTCTTACGTATTACACGGTTGTGCCGCTCTCCTGAACTGCCAGTTGCAGGTCGCGCAGCCCCATCCCTTCTATAACGACCTTACCAAGTGGGCTGAGACTCGTTCACTGAAGGCATGCTGCCACTGGACAATATATCGTCGTTCCCGTCTTTCTTCGCCTGTCACTCTTCTCATTGAAGGGTCATGGGTAACAATCGGATTACGGGCGGAGATTGCTAGGAATAGAATAGGGCCCCGAACCGAAGTTCGGGACCCTTCATTTGTGACCCCAGCGGGATTCGAACCCGCGTTACCGCCGTGAGAGGGCAGCGTACTAGGCCGCTATACGATGGGGCCCTAGTACTAAACAACCGTGTAAGCCTACACGATCTATAGCGCTGGGATACCAGGACTCGAACCTAGAATGTCGGTACCAGAAACCGATGTGTTGCCAATTACACCATATCCCAAAGCGGCTTCCGAGCTGGATCTCTGGGCAAAACCCGGGCGTTCCAGCGCCTCAGCACGAGTGATAACTTTACCCGATGAAGAGGCGGAAGCACAAAACGATCATCACAACGCCTCCGCGTCCTTGAACGCCCGCAGCCGGCGCAGCGATGAGTCCTTCCCGAGGATCACCATTGACTCAAAGAGCGGCGGCGAGATTCGGCGGCCAGCCATCGCTGTCCGAACCGGGCCAAACGCCAACTTGGGCTTCAAACCCATTCCGTCCACTAAAGCTTCACGCAGTGCTGCCTGAATATTCTCCGCGTTCCATTCCTCCAGCGGCTCCAGTGCTGCCAGCGCAACGTCTAGAACCTCGCTGAGGTTCGCCGGGAGCCCCTTGCGGGCATCGGCAGCAACGTCAACGGCGTCGTCGTTCTTGAACAAGAAAGCAAGCATCTCCGGAGCCTCACCCAGCAACGTGATGCGCTCCTGCACCAACGGCGCTGCCTCGCGAAGAATCTCCTCCTCGCGAAGGTTCAGTGTCTCCCCCACCAGTCCGGCATGCCGTAGGTACGGCACCAGGCGGTCGCGAAAGTCCTCAACTTCCAAGAGTCGCACATGCGTACCGTTGATGGCCTCAGCCTTCTTCAGGTCAAAGCGGGCAGGATTGCCCAGCACATCGTGGATGTCGAAGTTCTTCACGAGTTCATCAACGGTGAAGATGTCCTCATCAGCAGATAGGGACCATCCCAGTAGGGACAGGTAGTTCAGCAAACCCTCGCGGATGAAGCCACGCTCACGGTGCAGGAACAGGTTGGACTCAGGATCGCGCTTGGAAAGTTTCTTGTTCCCGGCACCCATAACGTACGGGAGGTGACCGAACAACGGGATGTACCGAGCAACACCAATCTCCACCAGCGCGCGGTACAGGGCAATCTGACGCGGCGTCGAGGAGAGAATGTCCTCGCCCCGCAGCACATGCGTGATCCCCATCAGGGCATCATCGACCGGGTTCACGAGCGTATACAGCGGTGCCCCATTGGGCCGCACCAGCGCGTAGTCAGGAACGGTGCCCGCCTTGAAGGTGATCTCACCGCGCACCAGGTCCGTGAAGGTAATGTCCTCTTCCGGCATTCGCAGACGCAGGGCCGGCTTGCGCCCCTCGGCACGGAACGCCTCAACCTGCTCCGGTGTCAGGTCGCGATCGAAGTTGTCATAGCCTAGCTTGGGATCCCGCTCGGCAGCCTTGTGCCGCGCCTCGGTTTCCTCCGGCGTCGAGAAGGACTCATAGACATAACCACCATCAACAAGCTTGGCAATGACGTCCTGGTAGATGTCCCCACGCTCAGACTGCCTGTACGGTCCGTGCGGACCGCCGGTTTCCACACCCTCATCCCAGTCAATGCCCAACCAGCGCAACGCCTCGAGCAACTGCTCGTAGCTTTCCTCGCTGTCCCGCTTGGCATCGGTATCCTCGATGCGGAAAATCATCTTCCCGCCCGTGTGCCGGGCATACGCCCAGTTGAACAAGGCCGTCCGGATGAGCCCCACATGTGGGGTACCCGTTGGGGAAGGACAGAAGCGAACGCGCACCGGCGTAGCGTCGTCGACAATCGGAAGCATGGAGGAATCAGTAGAAGTAGTCATGATGTCCTCAGTTTAGACTGCACCAGAACAAGACTGTTCCGGACAAAGCAAAACCGGCCCCGAACCGAGTTACAACATGGTGGCAAGGTTCGAGGCCGGCTTCTTTAGTTAGGAAGAATGAGCCAGAATTAGTTGGGCCAGCTACCAACCCCATTAGGCCAGCTACCAACCTGGACGGTGTACGCGCCCGCACTTTGCTGGTCGGCTGACGCGTCGCTCGCCGAAGCAGCTGAAGCGCCCCCCATTGCAACAAGACCAGCCAACAACAACGATGCAGAAAGTTTTTTCATGATCGAGACCCCTCATGGATAGCAGTATTTCCAGGAAGCGAATCCCCCCAGAAGATGTAACTCGTTCATCATAAGGTGCCGCGCATAGACTCACAACGGAGCCGTGCGAAGATTATTGACATGGAGGGACATTCCGCCCAGTAGAGAGAGCTTCACCATGGCAAGGGACACCGACTCGTCGAGCCTTATCACCTTCGAGCTGAGAGCACACGAGGCATGGCGCCAGCGCGAGTACGACAAAGTTTACTCAGTTGCGGAACAAGGTATGGAAGAGGCACGCGCTGCTGGAGATGAGGCCGCGTGGTGGAATCTGGCGTTTCTCCGGGCGCAAAGTCGGCGTGAAACGAATAACTTCCAGCACTGCGTAATGGAGTCGCAAGAGCTCAAGTCTCATTCGTTCACGGCCACATCCCCGGCGTTGGCAGCACGGGTATCCACATTGTTGGCGATGGCCCTCCAGGGTTGTGGACACCTTCAGGACTCAGTTGATGAAGCCCGGCACGCCGTTGAGATGGCATACCTCGATGGTGCCGTGGCCGAGGTGGGGATAGAAGCGTTGCAAGCACTCATCGCTGCCCTCGCGGAATCAGGGCATCTTGACAAAGCATGGACTCACTGCCAAAAACTCTCACAACAGCTGACCTCCTCGATCAGCACCCAGACGGCTGGTAAGGCGAACTGGGTCATTGGCAACGTTGCGTTTCTCCGCGGTGCACTCGATGATGCTGTGGCTTACCACCGGAAGGCAGCGACCGGCCTATCCCCCATGAATGACCTTGAGCTGTGGGCGCGATTCAATCGTGCGTCCGCAGACATGCGTCTTGCCGCAGGTATTGCCGGCGAGGAAACGCTCGAATTCATTGACCGTGCTGAGGTTGCCCAGTCTATTGTCCAAGGAAGTGCCGCGGAAAAGCTTCAGCTGCACATCATCCGGGCTCATTGGCTGCTTCTCGAAGGCCGAGCCCACGACGCCGCCGTCATGCTGCGCTCCATCTGCCAGTCAACCGAGTCACTCGCTACGCATACCTCAGCGGAAGCGCACCTCCTGCTGGGACAAGCACTCCACCAGCAGGGCCATACGGCGGAAGGCATCAAAGAGATGACCATGGGCGAAATGCTGTTCGAAGACGCAGGCGCCCTGCACCGCGCCGAACAGGCGCGAAGCGCCATCAACGACGTCGCAGAGTCAACACCTGCATCCCCTTAGTCTCCGCTTTTGTCCTTGCCCTTGGCGGGGGAGGTTGGCTTGACCGTTGTTTTAGCGGTAGCCCCGTCTGTGGCAGAGGAGGTCTCCAGAGTTCCGTCCTCCAGCTGTTGCAATACAGTCTCATCCTCCAGCATGCTCCACGCCGAACTGTCCGCACCCTGTAGCGCCGCCTGCGGGCTATCGCCCTTGCTCCACCACTTGGCCTCAAACGCATGGCCGTCAAACAGGATCTTGCTGCCCTTCAAGTAGGTGATCTCCGCATCCCAGTCTGGGAACGTACCGGCAGGCACGGTGACCTCCGGCAACGGCGTCTCTCCCGGAAGGACCGGGCCAATAAGCTGCCACGGAGTCTCCTCAGCCTTCAACACCGGATTATCCGGAACGGCCTCCTTGGCCCACCACTTGGCCTCATACACGTTGCCGTGCCACACCACGCGGTCGCCCTCAACATACGTGGCATCCTCAAACCACACCGG
Source organism: Arthrobacter roseus (assembly GCF_016907875.1). Classification (NCBI taxonomy): domain Bacteria; kingdom Bacillati; phylum Actinomycetota; class Actinomycetes; order Micrococcales; family Micrococcaceae; genus Arthrobacter; species Arthrobacter roseus. Next base: position 2,196,249 of record NZ_JAFBCU010000001.1, read on the forward strand.
ATACGGGCTGGTCGCGGGATCATCGACCACCGTGGTGGCAGTCGCAGTAGCGGAGGGCTCCGACGTCGTGGGTGCAGTACTGAGCGTCAGGCCACGACCAGAGAAACCATTACCCAGGACCTCGGCAAATGAGCGGCCCTGCTGATCAATGCCGCTACAACTATCAGAAACCACGGAAAGGTCCGGGTAGTTGGCGCTGCACGTGGCATCCCGGTTCAGGGACCACATGGACATGCGGCCAACACCCTTCTCCCGAGCAAAAGCGTTCAGCTTCTCAGCCGCGTCCAGATCAAAAACTTCACCGACGACGTCGTTCTGTCCGATCATTGGTGTAATGCCCACCTTGCCCCACAGCGTCTGGGGACCCAGTTCAATACCAGCACGCTCATAGAGAATGCCCAATTGACGGTGCGTAGACACGGCCGCCTGCTTGGATGCCTCAAACATCGTTGTGGTGCCGGTACGGCTAGCACCGTAATCCATGGTCATGATGTTCACCCCGGCAAGATCCACCGACGCATCCAGGAACTGGCTCACCGCCGTCGTCCCCACTTCAGTGAGTCCCGTCGGCGCGACCGGCAGAGTGATCCAGACATTCAGCGGCTTGTCATCCTGCCGAAATTCTTTCTGCAACTGAGAAACCGCTTGCGCCCGCCGCTTCCCGGCAACTGTGTCTTTGAGGTTCTCACCCTCGATATCGAAATCCAGCGTAGAAACTTCATAACGCTCAATCACCGAGCGGTAGGCCGAAACCAGATCATCGACGTCGGTGCAGGACGTTGCCAGCTCATCGTTGAGCAGACCACCAAAAGAAATGACTACCTCGCCGCCCTCTTGCATGAAACGGGCAATGCGGCGGTCCAGATCCATCGTGGCCGCGGCATCGTCAAAACCGTAATAACCGCCCCAGGACGGTTCACAGGGATTCTTTGGGTCCGCCACAATGAACGAGAGAACAACGCTGCCGCCAGCTTCCGTGGCCGGTGTCTCAAACGCGTAAAAGGGCGTGGCCGTGGCATCCACATAACCAGCGAACCAAGACTGACCATCCGCTGCAGCCCGCGTATCAGTGAACCGACCCCACCCCACAAACGACGCTCCCACCAACGCACCGGCTAACAGAACAACGAGCGCAAGACGCGGAACCGACAGTTTGCGACCCGGAAAATGCTTAGACACTGATCCCCCAACAAATAAATACAGCCCGGCCCCGACTGGCCAGACACTATAGTTCCCACCCAGCAGGAACCACAAAAAACAATGATAGCGTTATCTGCGTCACGCTGATGCATGTCGGCATCAGACGTCCTGGGGGCGTACGTGGCGTTTGTTGGGGAGGACGGTAAAACCGTCCGTTAATGTCGGAGTGCAGATGCAACACCAGACTGTCAAAACGAGCTCGGAAACGCCAGAACAGGTCCAGGGAACAGCCCGCCGTCGCCAATGGGGGGCGGAAAAACGATCCGAGCCACTCTCGATAGTTCATCCCACTCCATCCCGCGGGAAAATCGCGCGTGGCCGGGTAGGCATCGTCATCACCATCCTCGCCTGGCTCACCTACGTGATCTCCACGATCCTTCGCCAACTCTCCGAGAACCCGAACGCAGGGTTCCGGTTCGAGCTTGAAGCGGCGTCGTACCTTGTAGTGGTCACCTTCCTGACCTTCTCCGCGCTCATGTACCTCGTGGCACGTCAGGGAGCGCTCTACCGCTTCCGCGACCACCGGCGAGTCCCCCGCGGCGAACTGGACCGCCACTTCGCAACCTACGACGACGGCATCACCGTCCTGGTCCCGTCTTACGCCGAAGAACCACAGGTAGTCCGCGGCACCCTCTGGTCCGCTGCCCTCCAGGAATTCCCGGACCTACGAGTGGTGCTCCTCCTCGATGACCCGCCCAACCCCACGGACCCTGCCATCCGCGAGCGCCTGGACACTACACGCGCCCTCACCACTGAAATCGAAGCCCAGCTGCTGGCGCCTGCCGGACGGTTCACTGCGGCGCTGGATCGTTTCCAAGCTCGGGTCGAGGACGGCACCACCATCGCTTCCGAAGAACTTCCCGTCCTCATCGGTGAGTACCATGCGGCCGCCCAATGGCTTGAAACCATGGCGGAGAATGAAACAGTCGAGGACCACGTAGACGAGTTCTTCGTAGACCTCGTTCTCATGGGACTTGCCCGCGAACTCCGGCTCACCATCCTGGCCCTCGAAGCCGCACAGGCACAGCAGGACGCACCGAGCGCCGGCCGAACGCTGGAACTGTACCTGCGGCTGACCCGCATTTTCTCAGCACGCATGGAAACGTTTGAACGCAAGCAGTTCGCCTCTCTCTCGCACGAAGCGAACAAGGCGATGAACCTCAACGCGTACATCTCCCTGATGGGCAAACGCTGGCGACGAGAAGAAACATCTGCCGGCCAGACCGTCCTGCGGCCAGTTGCTGCTGACGCGTTTGCAGCAGCTGACATCGTAGAGGTACTGGATTCTACGTACCTGCTAACGCTCGACGCCGACTCCTTGCTGCTGCGCGACTACTGCCTCCGGCTGGTGTACCTGCTCGAATCACCCGGCAACGAGCGCGTAGCAGTCACGCAGACCCCGTACTCATCCTTCCGCGGCGCACCGACACGCATTGAACGCGTGGCCGGCGCCACCACGGACATCCAGCACATACTCCACCAGGGCATGACCTACTTTGGCGCCACCTTCTGGGTAGGAGCCAACGCTGTTATCCGCAAAGACGCCATTGAAGACATCGTTGAAGTCGAGGATGTGGGAGGATTTGAAATCCGCACCTATATCCAAGACCGCACCGTCATCGAAGACACCGAATCCAGCGTGGACCTGGGCACCCACGGCTGGTCATTAGTGAACTACCCCGAACGCCTCAGCTACAGCGCCACTCCCCCAGACTTCGGGTCCCTGGTGGTCCAACGACGCCGGTGGGCCAACGGCGGACTGCTCATCCTGCCCAAACTATGGAACCAGTTGCGCGAACGCCGGTTCCGCCGGGACCGCATCCTCTACCGTGAGGTGCTCCTGCGGGTCAACTACATGGCGTCCATCGCCTGGGCCAGCTTTGGCCTGGTGTTCCTGCTCGCCTACCCCTACGACAGCCGGCTCCTGAGCCCCGTGGTATTCCTCGCCGCGCTGCCCTACTTCCTCGCCATGGGAAGTGACCTACGCGATTGCGGACACCGGTTCAGCGACATCTTCCGAATCTATGGCTTCAACCTGGTTCTGCTTCCCGTCAACCTGGCCGGCGTCCTCAAATCGTTGCAGCAAGCATTCACCGGCGAAAAGATCGCCTTTGTCCGCACCCCGAAGGTCAAGGACCGCACTGCTGCACCTGCCCTTTACGTTGTTGTACCGTACGCGATTGTTGCGTTCTCACTGCTGACTCTCTGGCGCAACATCGACGACGGCAGCTGGGGGAACGTCATCTTCGCCGGGCTCAACGCACTGCTAGCGGCTTATGCAATACGCGCTTACATTGGCATCGGCAATTCTGTCGTTGACATTACGCTTGGTATGTTGAACTGGTTGTATGTAGGCCCCCGCAAGAAGCGCAGCACCGCCTCACCGGTAGTTCCAAAAACTCCGGAAGAGGTGGACTGGACATCCATCCTGTACCACGGGGACCGCCGCCTGAACAGAGACCTCCGAGGGGAGAACGACCGCCGTCGACGTGTTTCGCTACGCTAACGGCCAATCATCGAACGCAACCGAAGAGGTGGGGGAGAAACAGTGGCAATTGTCACGATGACCGAGACAGGCAATGTTCCTGAGCCCAGCTATGAGGGCATCACGCGGATTGTGCTGCCCGCTGGCGCCACCATCACCGGAGACATGGCCACAGCAGCAAGTGCCGCAGTCATAAAGGCTGCAGATGGAGGACGCCGTCCCCTCATGCTCGTGATCAGCGGCGTCTCCTCCATCACCCGCGAAGCTCGCACCGTCTACGGCGGGGCCACAGTATCAACTGCCATAGCCGTTGTAGGAGCCAGCCCAGTGGACAGGGTGATCGGCAACTTCCTGCTCGGCGGAGCAGCGCCAGCTTGCCCCAACCAATTCTTCTGCTCAGAAGCGGACGCGCTGGCCTGGCTGGAAAGATACCTAGATGAGCAGTGATCCCAGGTTGGCCAACCTCGTAGACTGGATCGTTGGGGTATCTCGAGGAGATCTTCGGCACCAAATGTCCCCCTCGGATGCCCGAGACGACGTCGACGCCGTGATTACCGGCGTCAATCTCCTCGTCGAAGAACTGGACCTGGTCTACCAGCAGTTCGAAGACCGCGTAGAACAGCGCACTGCCGAGCTCCACGAAGCCCACCTGCAGATGCAGAAGATGGCTATGACAGACCCACTCACTGGCCTAGCCAACAGGGTTGCCCTCGTCACCGAAATCGACAAAGCGCTCACGTCCTTTGCGAACGGAAGCGCCACGGCACCGGCGCTGCTATTGCTGGACCTCGACTCCTTCAAAAACGTCAACGACAGCCTGGGGCACGACGCCGGTGACCAGGTTCTGAAAATCGTGGCGGAGAGGCTACGCGAAGCCGTGCGCCTCACCGACGTCGTCGCCCGGCTGGGCGGCGATGAATTTGCCATCCTGATCCCCGACGCCACGATGGGGATCGCGCAGGGCATTGCCAACCGTGCCCTCGACGCGCTCAGTGCGCACATAGAACTCGAAGACCTCAAACTCTGGGCCCGCGCCAGCATTGGGCTGCGCCTGGCGGATAAGGACCAGAGCTCCTACAGCCTGCTTCTCGACGCCGACACCGCCATGTACACGGCCAAAGACCAGGGCCGTAGCCGCCTCAGCGTGTTTGAGCCCGTTATGCTCTACGCCCGTCAGGTCCGCAATCAGACAGCCGCCGAACTCCGCGAAGCTATTGCCTCTGACCAGCTGGATATTCATTACCAACCCGTCGTAGACCTCCGCGACGGACATATCCAGGGCGTAGAGGCCCTGGTCCGCTGGAACCACCCCACCCGCGGCCTGGTCATGCCAGATGACTTTGTCCCGGTGGCCGAGGAAATTGGTGCCATCGTGGATCTGGACCGATGGGTCATGACCGCCGCCCTTCGGCAATTTCAAGACTGGAGAACCCGCTTTGACCTGGACGAAGACTTCCAGCTCCGCATTAACGTCTCAGCGATAGACCTCCAGCAGTTGGACCTCATAGACTTTGTTCGCGGAGCTTTGAAACAGAACGCCATCCCGCCACGTAACGTGGTTCTGGAAATCACCGAAACGGCCCTCATCACCGGTGCCGACGTGGAGAGGTATTCCCTGCTCAGCCTGCAGAAGCTCGGCGTGTGTATAGAAATTGATGACTTCGGCACCGGGTACTCTTCCATCAGCTACCTGCGCAAGCTACCGGTGAGCATGGTGAAAGTAGACCGCACGCTCGTGGCGGAACTGGCCGATGGAGCCAAGCAGAACGCCTTTGTGGCGGCCATCCTGCAACTCATCCGCGCAGCTGGGCTAGACGCCGTATTTGAAGGAATCGAATCCTGTGAACAGGCCGCCCAGCTACGCGACATGGGCTGCATTTCCGGGCAGGGATATTTCTTCAGCCGACCGTTGCCGCTGGCGCACATAGAAGAACTACTCGTGCCAGGCGTGGTGCTGCCGCTCTCGCTCGTTCCCCACCCCTGAAGTCCTTACGATCCACCACGAAGAGAGTCTCACAACATGTCGGCTATCACCTACCTGTTGTGGTTCTTCTTCGGGTCCCTGGGAATCCACAAGTTCTACCTCAATCAAACCGGGCTGGGAATCCTGTATATCTGCCTTACGCTGGTCGGCGCGGCAACAACCTTCATTCTCATCGGTTTTGTGTTCCTCGGGGTCGTTGTCCTGATGCTCTTCATCGACCTGTTCCTCATTCCAGGCAGGACCAACGCCGTGAACCGGCAGTCCATGGCACACGGCGTTCGCTAACCGACCGCCTGCAGCAGCGCACCGCCTAACTGTAGATTGGGGCTATGGGTACATCACTGGTCTGGCTGCGCGACGATCTGCGACTGGCAGATAACCCGGCACTACACGAAGCCATTCAGCATGGCGGCACGGTCTGTGTGCTGTACGTTTTTGATCAGTCCCCGGACATTCGCCCGCTCGGCGCAGCGACCCGATGGTGGCTGCATCATTCACTCGAAGCCCTGCGCACGCAAATAGAGGACGTCGGCGGGCAGTTGATCCTCCGCAACGGAATCGCCGCCGACGTTGTCAAGGACTTGATTGCTGAAATTGGTGCGGACGCACTGTTGTGGAACAGGCGCTACGGACTCCCCGAACGCACCACTGATACAGCCCTCAAGAACTGGGCACACGAGCACGACGTCGAAGCACACAGCTTCCAGGCTAACCTCCTGTTTGAACCGTGGCAGGTGCAGACCAAACAGGGCGAGAACTACAAAGTATTTACACCCTTCTGGCGTGCCTGCCTGGAACAGCCGCAACCACGACAGCCACTGCCTGCGCCGTCGTCGCTCACCCCAGCCACCCTGCGGGACAGCGCCACGCATCCTTCCTCCGATGCACTGGATGATTGGGGGCTGCTGCCGAGCACCCCTGACTGGGCCGGAGGTCTGCGTGATGAATGGACGCCGGGCGAAGCCGGAGCGCACAACCGCCTTACGACGTTCTTTGACGAACGGGTAGAGGACTACAGCCAAGGCCGCGAAAAGCCCGGTCAGGAAGCCACCAGTCGACTCTCCCCGCATCTGCGGTTTGGAGAGATCAGTCCCTTCCAGATCTGGCAGGCCGCAAAAGAAAACAAGACAACCGGACTTGAGCACGAGATTCGGGTCTTCGGCAGTGAAGTGGGGTGGCGTGAATTCTGCTGGCAACTGCTCTACCACAACCCAGATCTGGCCACCCAGAATTATCGCCGAGAATACGATGCTTTTGAATGGGAGCAGGACACTGCCGACGACGTGAGTGCCTGGCAGCAGGGGCACACCGGATACCCCATGGTCGATGCAGGGATGCGGCAGCTCTGGAACACCGGGTGGATGCACAATCGAATCCGCATGGTGACGGCATCTTTTTTGATCAAGAACCTCATGGTGAACTGGCGTACCGGTGAACAATGGTTCTGGGACACCCTTGTTGACGCCGACGCCGCCAGCAATCCCGCCAACTGGCAGTGGGTAGCAGGCTCCGGAGCCGATGCTGCGCCATACTTCCGGATCTTCAACCCCGTCACGCAGAGTAAAAAGTTTGACCCCTCCGGCGGATACCTGAGGCGTTTTGTTCCTGAACTGGCAGCCCTGGATGACTCATCCGTCCACGAGCCCTGGAAAAATCCGGAGGTTGCCCCGGACTACCCGGAACCCATCGTTGACCTGAAGGAAACCCGGCACCGGGCACTGGACGCCTACGCCCGGGTCAAAGACCACTAGGAATCTGCTAGCTAACCGCCTGCAGCAGGGCCGCATAGGTGCCGCCGCAGATCACGGCTCCGGTGATCAGTGCGGCCAGTAGCCGCCGTCGTGCTGGCTTCTTTTCTCCCTGAAAGCGAACCCACGCTGCTACTGCCAAGACCGCGAGCGCGGTCAGCCCCCACCAGCCGAGCATCAGCAGGAAGACTACCGCTGCTCCCCCATAGGTCATCATGGGCCAATCCAGCTGAACCTGCCGCTGGATGACGAGGACGACGGCGTAGCCTGCGAAGATCGCGAATATCACGGCGGCCAGTCCGAGCGGGCCATCCAGGTAACGGATCAGCCGCAACGTCATGTACATGAGGGCGCCGGCCGCTACCACCACAGGCGTCGCGCCGAGCCTGCTGATGCCGCGCCGTAGATCGTTGCGCCGGTCCAACCAGGTGACGATCGCCCACGGCACCAGGGACACAAGTATGGCGGTGCTGATGCCCCAGATGATGCTGGCGGGCCAGCCGTCCTCAACGATGGGGCTCAGCAGCAGGGCGACCGCCCAGACCACTGCGGGCGGCGTTGAACGCACGACGGCGGCTCCCACCCGTTGCTGCGTAGGATCCGCCGTCGTCATCTGTTTCTGTACTTTCCGCGTGTCAGCGACGTACGGGGTTCGAGAGGCGGCCGATGCCGTCGATCTCGATCTCGTAGCGCTGGCCGTCCGTGATCAGTCCAACACCGGCTGGGGTGCCCGTCAGGATGAGGTCACCGGGCAGCAGCGTGAAGGCCTGCGAGACATAGGAGACGAGTTCCTTCACACCCCAGATCATGTCGCTGGTATTACCATTCTGGGTCAACGTGCCATCCAGCCAGCCGCGGACACCCAGGGTCTCGGTGTCCAGCTCTGTCTCGATCCACGGCCCAATGGGGCAGGAGGTGTCAAAGCCCTTGGCCCTGGCCCACTGATTATCCGTCTTCTGGACATCCCGCGCTGTGAAGTCGTTGGCGCAGGTGTACCCAAAAATGACCTCATCGACGCGTTCGGGCGGAACGTCCTTGCAGATTCGACCAATGACGACGGCGAGCTCTGCCTCGAACGAGACCTGATCGGAAAACGACGGCAGAATCACTGGATCTCCGGGGCCCACAACCGCGGTATTGGGCTTGAGGAACATCAACGGCGCCGGCGGAACCTCATTCCCCAGCTCCTGGGCGTGCTCGGCGTAGTTCCTGCCGATACCCACCACCTTGCTCCGCGGAATGATCGGCGCCAACAACCGCACATCTTCGAGCTTGTGCCGGACGCCGGTCAACTGGACTCCGGAGAAGAATGGGTCCCCGTTGATGACGGCAACCTCCTCCTGACCATCGTTTCCCTGAACGACACCAAACGCAGGATCACTATCAACAACAAAACGGGCTATACGCATGGAATAAGGCTACAGGGCCTGCAGCACACCCCACTGCGAAGGATCGCAGTTACAGGCCTGGCTCTCATAGGCGGACGGCTGCCATCCCGGAGAACTTAGGCCAGTCGGGTCAACCAACCATTGGTGTCCTTGACCGCACCCGTCTGGATTCCGAGCAGTTCCTCACGGATCGACATGGTGACATCACCGGCTTTGGCCTCAGGAGCGCCGATGACAGAATCGCCGTCCTTGAGCTCACCGATAGGCGTAATAACCGCAGCTGTGCCACACGCAAACACCTCGGTGATGTCCCCGGAGGCAACGCCGTCGCGCCATTCATCCAACGTGATCTTGCGTTCTTCAACCTTCAGTCCACGCTGCCGGGCCAACTCCAGCACGGAGTCACGGGTAACACCCTCGAGGATGGTCCCGCTCAATGCAGGCGTAGCCAACGAACCGTCCTTGAACACAAAGAAGACATTCATGCCGCCCAATTCCTCAACGGCATTGTCATTGAACTGATCCAGAAACAGCACCTGCTTGCAGCCGTGGGCCTCCGCCTCCAACTGGGCCGCGAGCGACGCCGCATAGTTGCCACCACACTTGGCTGCGCCAGTACCGCCACGGCCAGCACGCGCATAATCACGCGAAAGCCAGATCGACACAGGCTTCAGGTCCCCACCAAAATAGTTACCGGCAGGAGAAGCGATAACGCGGAAAGACACCTCACGCGCCGGACGCACACCCAAAAACGCCTCCGTGGCGATCATGAACGGGCGCAGGTACAGAGCCTCACCGTCGCCCGAGGGAACCCACGCCTTGTCCGCGCCAACCAACTGGCGTATTGCCTCCACGAACACATCCTCAGGAAGTTCCGGAAGCGCCAGACGGCGGGCTGATCGGTTCAAACGCACCGCGTTCTTATCAGCACGGAACGTCCAGATAGAACCATCTGCGTGGCGGTAAGCCTTCAATCCCTCAAAAATTTCTTGACCATAGTGCAGCACTGCGGCCGCAGGGTCCAAAGCAATAGGCCCATACGGCTCCACCCGGGCATTGGACCAGGAACCCTGGCCGTGCTCGTCCACCGAGTAATCCACCACCGCGGTGTGATCCGAGAAATAGTCCCCGAAGCCCGGATTCGCAAGAATCTCAGTGCGCTCGGCATCCGACTTTGGATGGGTAGTCAACGTCTGGGTGAACTCCAGAGAACTGGCAGTCATATTTCCTCCACGAGTACCGCCACAGCAGCATCGTGCCGACAACGGGTCATTGGGTTAATGGTCGTTAACAACTGTAAGTCACAACACGAAAATTATTACCCCAAAGCCCCAACAATGGTGTCGCCCACTTCCGACGTCGAACGCGGCCCATTCCCCCGGTTCGCCACATCCTTCTCAACCGCCGCCTCAATCCGTGCGCCGGCGTCGTCGTACCCCACATGGTGAAGCAGCAAAGCTGCCGAGAGGATGGCCGCCGTAGGGTCCGCCTTCTGCAGGCCTGCAATGTCCGGAGCCGAACCGTGAACCGGCTCAAACATGGATGGCGCCGTGCGGTCCATATTGATGTTGCCGGACGCAGCCAAGCCAATACCGCCCGTCACCGCCGCGGCAAGATCCGTGATGATGTCACCGAAAAGGTTGTCAGTCACAATCACATCGAAGCGCGATGGGTTGGTGGCCAAAAAGATCATCGCCGCATCCACGTGCAGATAATCGTGCGTGACCTCGGGGAATTCCTGCGCCACCGCCTCCACCGTGCGCCGCCACAGATGCCCCGCATAAACCAGCACATTGTGTTTGTGCACCAACGTCACATGCTTGCGCTCACGAGCCGACGCTCGGCGGAACGCATCACGGACCACACGCTCCACACCGTGCGCTGTGTTGATCGAAACCTCGGTGGCAATCTCATGCTTTGTCCCGCTGCGCAGCACGCCACCGTTGCCAACATAGGGACCCTCAGTGCCCTCGCGCACCACCACGAAGTCGATGATGCCCGGATTAGCCAACGGACTCTCAACGCCGGCCATGAGCTTGGACGGACGCAGATTCACATAATGGTCAAGGGAAAAACGCAGCTTCAGGAGCATCTCGCGCTCGATGATTCCCGAGGGGATCCGCGTATCACCAGGAGCAGCACCGACCGCGCCGAACAGGATCGCGTCATGGTCGCGCAACTTAGCGAGCGTTTCATCCGGCAACGTCTCCCCTGTGGCAAGCCAGTGCTCCGCCCCCAACGGATACTCGGTGAGCTTGAGCTCCACTCCGTCCGCCTCAGCCACCTTCCGCAGGACCTTCACTGCTTCGCTGATGACCTCCGGACCAATACCGTCGCCGGGGATAACTGCCAGATTCATGGATGCACTCATACCCCCAGCATAGGAAACCCCGCCACATCGTGGTCACTCGGTTCCACATTCTGGACGCTTCCTCTTTGCTGTCCCCTGCTTTCTCCCTGCTTCGCCCCGTTCCTTTGGCCGAGGTCAGGGTTTAGCCGACGAGATCACCCCCAGCGTGGGGTATTTTGTGGGCCAGGGGTGATCTCGGCCCGGGTGGTGGGGCGGGTGGCGGGTGGCGGGTGGCGGGTGGCGGGCGGCGGGCGACTCAGCCCGTGGGTGGATGCCGGGCGGCTCAAGGACGGCATAGAGTTTTACCTCATGGGTCTGCACCACCGCTTTGTCCGCTGGATGGGAAATCACCGTCAACTTGTTGACGCACTATTTGCCGCTGCTCTCTTCCTCACCTTCGGCCTACTCCCCTATGCGTCCATGGGTTATACGCTCCAGTTACCCGCCTCTGCAGGGCTGCTGATCCCCCTGACCTGGCGCCGCACCCGTCCGGTCTTCGCCGGAGCCGCCGTCGCGCTGGTCTGCATTGTGCAGTGGGCTACAGGCGTTGAACCCATGCCGGCACAGTTCAGCGTCCTCATGGTGGTGTACGCCCTTGCAGCGTACGGACCTCGTTGGGCCAGTCTTGGCGCGCTGGGGCTGGCGGTGCTCGGCGTCGTCATGGCGCTGACCCGCTACAGCGATTTGCTGGGAGTGAGCCAGAACCCGGTGGCCTTCGTCATCATTTTCGGCTTCTCCGTCTCCCTGCTGCTTGCCTGCTGGGCCTTTGGCGACCTAGCGCGCAACCGACGCCTCATCGTCCAAGCTCTCGAGGACCGCACACGCAGGCTCGAAGTCGAACGGCAACAAGAACGCGATCTCGCCGCCGCAGACGAACGCAGTCACATTGCCCGCGAAATGCACGACATCATTGCGCACTCCCTCTCAGTCATCATCACCCAGGCCGACGGCGCGCGCTACGCCAGCGCAGCAGACCCCAACGTCGCGCCGCAAACCCTGGAAACAATCGCCGAAACCGGCCGCGCTTCCCTGCGCGAAATGCGCCGCCTACTCGGAGTGCTACGCGGCGACGAAGCATCCTCCACCCGCCCCCTGCCCACCCTCGCGGACATCCCCATCCTCGTTGAAACGCTCAACTCCTCAGGACTCGACGCCCAGTTCACTCTCCACGGACAGCCCCGCAGACCCCTACCACCGGGCGCCGAACTCACCGCCTACCGTGTGGTTCAGGAATCCCTCACCAACATCCTCAAACATGCCGGCCCCAACATTCACGCCAACATCACCCAGACATGGACCGCCCGGGGACTCGAACTCCACGCTGACGACAACGGCCGCGGCGCCGCCCCCGACCCCACCAGCGCAGGTCCAGGCCAGGGAATCCGCGGCATGAGCGAACGTGTAAAACTTTACGAAGGCACCCTGACCGCCGGACCAGCGCGCAGCGGCGGATTCTCCGTCCGCGCGTTCATCCCCTACACGGAGGCATGATGACCACCCCCGCCCCACCCATCCGGGTAACCCTCGTCGATGACCAACAACTGGTCCGCAGCGGCTTCAGCATGCTCATCAACTCACAACCCGACCTCGAGGTCGTCGCCCAGGCCGGCAACGGCGCCGAAGCCGTCGCATCGCTGGCGACCACCAGGGCCGACGTCGTCCTCATGGACGTCCGTATGCCCGGCATGGACGGGATCGAAGCAACCCAACGCATCCTGGACCACGCCAGAGAAACCAGCGACGGCGAACCAACCGTCCGCATCGTTGTCCTGACCACTTTCGACCTCGACGAATACGTGCTCGCCGCCATCCACGCCGGGGCCAGCGGATTCCTCCTCAAGGACGCGCCCCCGGAAGAGCTCCTCGAAGCCATCCGCACCGTTCACCGCGGCGACGCCGTTATAGCCCCCTCCACTACCCGTCGACTCCTGGAACACGTTGCACCGCTGCTGCGCCAACCCTCCCCGGCAAAAGACACGCACAGCGCCGCCGTCGCCACCCTCACACCCCGCGAGCGCGAAGTATTCACCCTCATGGCGCAGGGTCATTCCAACCCAGAAATCGCGGCTTCTCTTTTCCTGTCCGAGGCCACAGTTAAAACGCATGTAGGGCATATCCTCGCGAAACTGCAGGCTCGAGACAGGGTTCAAGCCGTCGTCATTGCTTACGAAACCGGGATTGTTTCAGCCGGAGGATGACTCCCGGGAAGGCACGCTCATCCCGTGGGATGAGAACGGGCCACTGAGGATCGCGACCACAGGCCGATCCGCTGGCCCACAACATTTCCTAATCTGGATTCATGACCACTTTTACGAACGAATCCAACTCCGTACCACCGGGAGCGTCCGCCCCCTCGGGAGCTGCCGTATCGACGTCGGGCCTGATTAAAACCTACGGCACGGGCGAAACCCGAGTTGAAGCGCTGAAAGGCATCAACCTCAGCTTTGAACGCGGCCGCTTCACAGCCATCATGGGCCCCTCAGGCTCCGGCAAATCCACGCTCATGCACTGCCTCGCCGGCCTGGACAACGCCGACGGCGGGACCATCCACATTGGCGACACCGAAATAACCGCGCTCAAAGACGCCCAGCTGACCCGCCTGCGCCGCACCCGCATCGGCTTCGTGTTCCAGTCCTACAACCTCGTCCCCACCCTGACCGCCGAACAGAACATCACCCTGCCCGTCTCCCTAGCCAACGGCACCGTGGACAAAGAATGGTTCAACTACATCACCACCACCCTGGGCCTCACCGACCGCCTGACGCACAAACCTCACGAACTCTCCGGCGGACAGCAACAACGCGTCGCCGTCGCCCGCGCACTACTGACTCGACCCGACGTCATCTTCGGCGACGAACCCACCGGAAACCTCGACTCACGCTCCGGCGCTGAGGTCCTCTCCCTACTGCGCCGCAGCTCCGCGGAAATGGGACAGAGCATCATCATGGTCACCCACGACCCCGTCGCCGCCTCCTACGCGGACCGCGTGATCCTCATGAACGACGGCGCGCTCGCCGGCGAACTCACCAACCCAACAGCGGACGACGTCCTTGCCGCACTCGCCGGGCTGGGGGCCTGAACACCATGTTGCAGATAGCTCTCTCCCAACTCAGAACCCACTACCGGCGGTTCCTGGCGGTCGCACTCGCTGTCATCCTCGGCGTCGGATTCCTGTCTGCGACCCTCATGGTCGGCGGCACCACGACGGCGTCCCTGCAGAACAGTATCGGTGCCACCTACGCCAAAGCAGACCTGGTCATCAACTCATTGGATGGCTTGCCCGACGAAGCACTGGCTGCCGTCGCGGAGGTCGATGGCGTCTCCGGTACGTATGCCGTGCGGACAGCGAGCGCGCCACTAACATCGGGAAACACCGCCACCTCCGCGATGCTGCAGAGCCTCTCGCCTGTGCCCTCGATGGAACCGGTTTCGCTCGCCAAGGGCGACTTTCCTGCGGCGGCGAACGAGGTCACCGTTGACTCCGATTCCTCCCAGGACCTGGGCCTCGACATCGGGGACACCGTGGAACTGGGCCTGGCACCTTCTGTTGAGTCGACGCCCGCAGAAGACGGTGCGCCCCTGGAGGCTGCCCCCACCCGCGACGTGCTCATTACCGGGATCACCGTCCCGTCCGCGCAACCCTACATGGCCGGTGCAGTACAGATTGCGGCCACGGATACACTTCTCTCCGCCGTTGCTGGACCAGATGCACTCGCCCAGAGCGCGCAGCTGAAACTGGCCGTTGACGCGGACATGGAGGCGACGACGTCGGCTGTAACCGCCGCGCTCTCAGCCAACGGCACCGACGGCGCTACCGTACTCACCGCCGAAGAACAGACCCTCTCCGATGTCGCTGCGTTGTCCGGCGGCCAAGATCAGCTCACCATCGTGCTGCTGGCCTTCTCCATCGTTGCCATTCTGGTGACCGCCCTCGTCATCTCCAACACGTTCTCTGTCCTCGTGGCCCAACGCACGCGGGAACTCGGACTGCTGCGCTGCATCGGAGCCGACAGGAAACAGATCCGCAACTCCGTGCTCGTTGAGGCCGCAATCGTCGGATTCGTATCCTCCGTCCTTGGCGTGCTGCTGGCCGCAGGGGTCATGGCGCTCCTCGTGGGATGGGTGGCACAGAACCCCGATACGGAATTCGCTACCCTGGCCATCCCGGCGTCGGCCGTCGCCACAGGAATCAGCGTTGGCCTCGTCATGACCCTCGCCGCCGCGTACCTGCCCGCCCGTGCCGCCACCGCCGTCGCACCGTTGGCCGCCCTCCGTCCCGCGGAAGAGGCTGGAATCCGGAACAAGCGAGGGCGGATTCGGCTGGGCATAGGATTGTTCCTGGCCCTGGTTGGTGCCGTCCTTCTGGCCTACGGTGCATCAACTTCTGCTCTACTGGTGGCGCTGCCGGGCGGGCTTCTCTCCTTCCTCGGAGTCCTCCTGTGCGCAGGGCTGTTCGTTCCCTCGCTCGTGTCGGTATTCGGTCGAGCCGCGTCGCCGTTGGGTGTCCCGGGGAAACTCGCAGCCGTCAACGCCGTGCGCAACCCGGGCAGGACCACGGCCACAGCCACAGCGCTCCTCGTGGGAGTCACCCTGGTGACCATGATGATGACCGGCGCGCAGACCTCACGAAACTCGTTCAATCAGGAGCTCGCCGGCGCTTACCCGGTGGACCTGTCCATCAGCGAAGTCCAGGACGAGTCGAGTGCATCCAAACAAGCTCTGGACCTCGCTGGTGTCACCGCTACTGCCGTCCTTGCCCCAGCAGGTTCCTCGGATGACGGAATGCCCGTCTACTCCGGATCTGCCGCCGACGTTACCTCAGTGCTACGGGACGATTCCGTGCAACTCACAGACGGAATGGTGCTGGTACCCAAGGGCTTCCCGGCCTCAGAAATCACCGTCACCGGAGCAACCGCAACGCTCACCCTTCCAGTGACCCAGATGGACACCTACAGCTTCACTCCACTGATGACCACCGCAACCGCGGCGCAACTAGGTAGCGCTCCTGCCGACATGCCCGGCGAAGTCTGGATTGGCGTCGATGATTCACTGGACGCAGCCGCCATCATGGACCTGCGCAGCGAGCTGGTGGAACGACTCGGAATAGATGAATATCAAGTCAGCGGCGCTGCTATTGAACGAGCCACGTTCAACCAGATCATTGACGTCCTGCTTCTGGTCGTGACCGGATTGCTCGCTATCGCGGTGCTCATCGCTCTGATCGGTGTGGCCAATACGCTGTCCCTATCCGTGTTGGAGCGCACCCGGGAATCGTCGCTCCTGCGAGCACTGGGTCTCACCCGGGGACAGCTTCGCGGGATGCTCGCTGTTGAAGCGGTACTGATCGCCGGCGTTGCCGCCCTCATCGGCTGTGTGCTGGGCTCCGTGTATGGGTGGCTCGGGGCCCAGGCTGCCCTTGGCTCGTTTGCCATCGTGGAGCCCTCCGTCCCGTGGCTGCAGCTGGCCGCGGTACTGGCGGTCGCCGTCGTCGCCGGGCTCCTGGCCTCCGTGCTGCCGGCCCGCCGTGCGGCGAAACTTTCACCGGTGGAGGGGCTTGCTGCGCAGTAGGTTTCACCGGGGCTCGGTTGGGCGGGGCTGGGTTGGGCGGGGCTGGGTTGGGCGGGGTTGGGCACCACCTGGGCCGAAGTCGGGGTTTGTCCGCGAGATCACCCCCTGTGTGGGTGGCTTTGCGGACAGGGGGTGACCTCGGCCGACAATGCCGCCCCGGATCCCCGGTCCCCGGCCCTCGCGGACATAACCCACTTGTCCTCCACGACTGGGATTGGGTCCCGCCTCACTCACATGCTGAACCCGACAGATGCGCACGACGACGGCGCCCGGCAAGCTGGGCCCATGGAACCTGTGCATCAGCCACTGACAGCAAGCGATGTTTTGACGTATCAGCAACTCCGGCGCACCGGCCTATCAGAGAGGGAGATAGCAGCGGATCTCAAGGCTGCGCGTTTGCGAAGGATGCGGCGCGGGGTGTTCATCGATGCTCAAAGGTGGAACGACGCCCCGTTTTGGGAGCAAAACGTCGTTTCAGTGGTGGCGCATCACGCCGTATCGCAGGAGCGGGGCATCTACTCGCATGTCTCCGCTGCCAGGCTCATCGGCGTCGATCTTTGGAACGCCCCATCCGCTGTCCATGTCATGCATCTGGGGCGCAGGGGCGACCGAGGGCCAGTCGGTGACGTTATCCGCCACAATCAGAGCGTCCCTCCACAACAGGTGATCCTCGTCAACGGCATTCTCACTACATCCGTGGAGCGGACCATTGTTGATTGCGCCCGGATACTCAGTCCGGAAAGTGCACTGGTGATGGCGGATTCCGGTCTCAGACTGGGTGCCTCGATCGTCGAATTGCGAGAGCTCGTCAAGGCAGGGGTTGGTAGCCGCAATATCAACAGGGTTCGCCGGGTTCTTGACATAGCAGACGGCCGCTCCGAGTCCGCTGGTGAATCACGACTCCGGCTCAAGCTTCTGGACTGGCAATTCCCGGTTCCCGTCCTGCAACTCGAGGTTCCAACCGTCGTCGGACTCTTCCGCGCCGACATGGGCTGGCCCGAGCTCAGGCTCATCGCCGAATTCGACGGCGTCGGCAAGTACACGGCGTACGGACCAACGGAGCAGACTCTGATCGACGAGCGCCGCCGGGAGACGCACCTGATGGAGGCCGGCTGGCAGATCATTCGGGTTCGTTGGCAGGATCTGAACGACGACGTCGGCCTCCGTCAGCGTTTCGATGCTGCGTTTGATCGTGCGCGCCTTCGACCACCCCCGGCCCAGATCACCCCTTAGCTGCAAAAGTTTCCTTGTGCGGGGTGATCTCGGACGGTAACCCCCGATCTCGACCAGTGGGGCTCGGCGGAAAGGTCTAGCTGGGTGAAAAGGCGGAGCCAGCGCCTTACATTACGTAGGCTTATGAACGAGAGGCTATACGCGCATCGAGACTCCAGGAGACGGCTATGAAGCAAAAAGCCCCGGCGACAATGGACGAGAAACTCCTCGAAAAGTATGTACTGGGCCATATGGTGGCTGCTCAATCGGGGGCTCAGCTCTTCGCCGAAACGAAGAAGGTCTGGGCAGGTACCGACATCGGACGCAGACTCAAGAACCTTGCCGCGGAGGTCGAGAGTGACAGGGTCGAGCTGAACAACATCGCCTCCAGGCTCAAGATCAGAATGCACCTGTCCACAAAAGTCTTGTCGCGAGCCGGCCGCACGTTGTCACGACTCAACCCGCTGAATCCAACCGGTTCTCGCGACGGCCTTCCAGGCCAACTCGAACTCGAGGCGCTGCATGCCGCCGTCGCCGGTAAAGAATGTCTCTGGCACACCCTTGCGGAACTCTCCACCCGAGACCCACGGATCAGTGGTTCGCGGATCCAGAACCTGTTGGGTCGAGCTCAAGATCAACAATCCCGAATCGCGGAGATCGTGCGAGAAACAGCCGCGATTCGTTTCCGCACAGATCGGTCGTTCACAGCGCAGCCGCCACCGCGCCAGATCACCCCTTAGCCACAAAATTACCCTTGTACGGGGTGATCTCGGCGGCAAACCCCGACTTCAGCCCAGATCCGGGCAGGGCCGCGCCACCCAGATCCGGGCAGAGCAGAGGTCAGTCCTCGTACTTCGGGAAGATCGGGGCCGGCGCAGGAAGCTCAATACCCGGTACCAAAGGCGTACCCAGCGATGAGAACGTGCGGGCATCGTCGTCGGCCTGTCCCAATACGTGCAGCAACTTATCAGCCCCACCGGGCATCACCGGTTGAATCAGCAGCGCCACTACGCGCAGCACTTCCATCGTCACGTACAGCACCGTGTTCATGCGGTCGACGTCGGTCTTCCGCAAAACCCACGGCTGCTGTTCCGCAAAATAGGCGTTCGTTTCCCCGAGCACTGCCCACACCGTCTCAAGGGCGCGGCTGAACTCCTGACGCTCAAAGAAGTCGCGGCAGATCGCGGGAAGCGCATTGGCCTGGTCCAGAATCTGATGATCGGCGTCCGTGTAAGCACCGGGCGTCGGCACCCGTCCGTTGCAGTTCTTGCCCACCATCGACAGTGATCGCTGTGCAAGATTGCCAAGGTTGTTGGCAAGGTCCGAGTTCATCCGCCCGGTAATGGCCTCGTGACTATAAGAGCCATCTGCCCCAAACGGCACTTCGCGCAGGAGGAAATACCGCACCTGATCCAACCCGTACTGGTCAACCCAGTCACGCGGTGCCACTGTGTTGCCGAGCGACTTGGACATTTTGATGCCCTTGTTGTGCAGGTGGCCGTGGATCATGACCCGCTTCGGCAGCGCCAGGTCAGCGCTCATCAGAAATGCTGGCCAGTACACTGCATGGAACCGCGAGATGTCCTTGCCAATGATGTGAACGTCGGCTGGCCAGTACTTGGTGAACGCCTCAGAGTTGGTGTTCGGATAGCCGACACCGGTCAAGTAGTTGGTCAATGCGTCCACCCAGACATACATCACATGCTGAGGGTTGCCCGGAACCGGCACTCCCCAATCAAACGTTGTCCGGCTGATGGAGAGGTCTTCGAGTCCGCCACGGACAAAACTAGCCACTTCGTTGCGCTTGGTGGCCGGCGCTGCCCAGTCCGGCTGCTCGTTGTAGAGCGCCAGCAGCTTGTCCTGATAAGCCGACAACCGGAAAAAGTAGGACTCTTCCTCGGTCCAGGTGACCTCGGTGTCGCTCTCTTTTGAGTAGCGGACGCCGTCGTCGCGAACCTCGGTCTCGTCTTCCGAATAGAACGCTTCGTCACGCACGGAATACCAGCCCACGTACTGGTCCAGATAAATGTCACCCTTGGCTTCCATCTTCTTCCAGATGTCCTGCGCTGATGCCAAGTGGTCTTCATCAGTGGTCCGGATGAAGCGGTCATACGAGCTGCCGACGTCGTCGTTCATTTCCTTGAACGCCCGTGCATTGCGGGTGGCAAGGTCCACCACAGCCACGCCCTCGCGGTCCGCCGTCTGCTGCATTTTCAACCCGTGCTCATCAGTTCCCGTAAGGAACATGACGTCGAATCCGTCGAGTCGCTTGAAACGCGCCAGGGCGTCTGCGGCGATGGCCTCATAGGCATGCCCAATGTGCGGGACACCGTTGGGGTAGGAAATGGCCGTCGTTACGTAAAAGGGGGTCTTCTGTGGTGATGTCACCCCAAAAATCTACCGCACCCGGCCGCGTAGGTGCCCATCGGTGTTACCGGTAGGGGTCACAGGAGCGTCCTCGAACCTCCCCTGAAGATGCGCGAGATCGGGGGTTACCCACCAAATCAGCCGTATGACCCCTGACCTCGACGGCAAAACCCCGACCTCGCGCCAAAAAAGAGGAGACCGCTAGTCCTGCAGATCCACCTCGCGCGCAAGGGTTGCCCCAACCTCAGTTTTCACGGCCTCGAGCAATTCCTGCGGAACCGACGAGTCAACGGTTAGCAGGCACAGCACCTGCCCGCCGTCGTCGTTGCGTGCAACCTGCATCCCCGCAATATTGATGTTGTGGTCCCCCAGGATCCGTCCTACTGTGCCAACCACGCCCGTACGGTCCTGGTAGACGAAGAGCAGCAGGTGGTCGCTGATGGGAATCTCAATCTCGAAACCGTTGATCCCCACGAGTTTTTGGATTTGACGGTGCCCGGTCAGCGTTCCGGAAACGGAGATTTGCGACCCATCCGAGAGCGCCCCACGCAGCGTGAGTACGTTGCGGTACTCCTCGGATTCCAAGGTGGTGATCAGCCGAGTCACGATGCCGCGCTGTTCGGCGAGCACCGGGGCGTTGACGTAGGAAACCTGCTCGGAGACGACGTCGGTGAACACGCCCTTGAGAGCGGCCAGTTCCAGCGCCTTCACGTCCAGAGCAGCGATTTCACCCGCCACTTCAATGTCAATGGCCGTGGGTGAATCATGGGTTAGAGCGGTGAAGATCCGGCCCAGCTTCTCCATCAGCGGAATGCCGGGACGGACCTCCGGTGCAATGACTCCCCCGGCAACGTTGACGGCGTCGGGCACCAGTTCCCCAGCCAGAGCGAGCCGCACCGACTTTGCAACCGAGACGCCCGCCTTTTCCTGCGCCTCATGCGTGGATGCTCCCAGGTGTGGTGTGACCACCACGTTCTCCAGGGCAAAGAACGGCAGATCGGTGCTGGGCTCATCGACAAAGACATCGATCGCAGCCCCGGCAATCGCGCCTTCCGTGAGCGCTGTGTACAGGGCGCTTTCGTCAACGAGTCCACCGCGCGCCACGTTGATGACAAACGCAGTGTCCTTCATTTTCGCGAAAGCCTCCGTGCCGAGCATCCCCAGAGTTTCCGGTGTTTTGGGCATGTGAATCGTGACGAAGTCCGCTTGCTCCAACAGTTCATCCAGGCTCACCAGTTGCACTCCGAGCTGGGCGGCCCTGGCGGATGTCACGTACGGGTCATAGGCAAGGATCTCGGTCTCAAAACCCTGCAGCCGGGCCGCTACCAGGGCGCCGATACGGCCCAACCCGATGATGCCGATCTTCTTCTCATACAGTTCCACGCCGGTGTACCTGGAACGCTTCCACTCGCCGTTCTTCAGCGAGGCGCTGCCCGCGGAAATGTTCCGGGCAAGGCCCAGAATATGTCCAACGGTCAGTTCCGCTGCTGAAACAATGTTCGACGTCGGCGCGTTGACCACCATGACGCCGGCGCGAGTGGCCGTTTTGATGTCCACGTTATCCAGTCCGACACCGGCGCGGGCGATGACCTTCAACCTCGGTGCTGCCGCGATCGCCTCCGCATCAACCTGTGTCGAAGAGCGAACCAGGATGGCGTCAACGGTCGCTATGTCGTCCAGTAGCCGTCCGCGGTCAGCACCATCGGTAAATCGGATCTCAAAATCGGGTCCCAGCGCCTCAACGGTGGCGGGAGAGAGTTCCTCAGCAATCAGGACAACGGGTTTCATGGAGGTCAAGGCAGGATCCTTCCGGGATCTCTTGTCAGGCGGGATGAAAGGGCCCATGGCAGCGGCGTAATAACCGCTGCCATGGACCCGCGTGGTCAGCGGGCTACGGAACCCTCTGTGTAGTCATCATCTGACTTGATCCACGAGAAGAGTTTGCGCAGTTCGCGTCCGGTGGACTCGATGGGATGGTCTTCGCCCTTCTTGCGCAGTTTTGCGAACTCGGGAGCTCCAGCGTCCTGATCGTCAATGAAGCGCTTGGCAAACGCACCGCTCTGAATATCCGCCAGGACGGCCTTCATGTTCTCCTTGACGCTCGGGTCAATGACGCGAGGCCCTGAAACGTAGTCGCCGTACTCAGCCGTGTCCGACACTGACCAGCGCTGCTTGGCAATGCCGCCCTCCACCATGAGGTCCACAATGAGTTTGAGCTCGTGCAGCACTTCGAAGTATGCGACCTCCGGCTGGTATCCGGCCTCGATGAGCGTCTCGAAACCGTACTGCACCAGCTGCGATGTTCCGCCGCACAGGACAGCCTGTTCGCCGAAGAGGTCCGTCTCGGTCTCCTCGGTGAACGTGGTCTCGATAACACCGGCGCGTGTGCCGCCGATGGCTTTGGCGTAGGACAATGCCAGTTCCTTGGCTGTACCTGACGGGTTCTGTTCGACGGCGATCAGGTCCGGTACACCGCGGCCTGCTTCAAACTCGCGGCGGACAATGTGACCCGGTCCCTTGGGCGCAACGAGCGCGACGTCGATGTCGGCGGGCGGCTGAATGAAGCCATACCGGATGTTGAAGCCGTGCCCAAAGAAGAGGGCGTCTCCAGACTGTAGGTTTGGGGCAATGTCTTCCTTGTAGACGATCCACTGCGTCTGGTCCGGGGTCAGGACCATGATGAGGTCCGCTTCCGATACCGCCTCGGCGACGGTGAGGACACGCAGGCCCTCCGCTTCTGCCTTGGCCCGTGACGCGGAACCTTCCTTGAGACCGACGCGGACGTCCACCCCTGAATCGCGCAGGCTCAGCGCGTGGGCGTGTCCCTGGCTGCCGTAGCCGATGACCGCTACGGTGCGGCCCTGGATGATTGAGAGGTCTGCGTCGTCGTCGTAATACATGTCTGTCACTGTTTTTCTCCTCGTGTGGGTGGATAGGTGGAATCAGGCGCTTCGGAGAGCCCGGTCGCTCATGGACTTGGCGCCTCTGCCAATGGCAAGGGTGCCCGACTGGACAATTTCCCGTACACCGAAGGGCTCAAGGATGCCCAGCAGGGCCCCCAGCTTTTCGGCGGTACCGGTGGCCTCAATGATCAGTGAATCGGTGGAGACATCCACCACGGAGGCGCGGAACAAATCGGCTGCCTGGGTTACCTGCAGTCGCGTTGCCGCATCCGCGCGAACCTTGACCAGGATGTGGTCACGCTGCACGGAGGATTCGGGAACAAGCTCAACGATCTTGATGACGTTGATGAGCTTGTTGAGTTGTTTGGTGACCTGTTCGAGGAGGTCTCCCTCGGCCTCGACGACCACGGTGATCCGGGAAATTCCGGCGGTCTCGGTGGGCCCAACAGCCAATGAGTTGATGTTGAAGGCGCGGCGGGCAAAGAGGCTGGCTACCCGGGTCAGGACACCCGGAACGTCTTCAACCAGCACGGATAAGGTATGACGTGCCATGGTCTAGTCCTCCTGCTCCCACTCGGGTGTCATGTTGCGGGCTATCTGGATGAGGTCGTTGCTCACACCGGCGGGAACCATGGGCCAGACCATGGAATCGCGACTCACCACAAAGTCGACGACGACGGGGCGGTCGTTGATCTCCAGTGCTGCTGCAATGGTGGCGTCAATGTCCTCGTCGCGTTCACAGCGCAAGCTGGCGCAACCGTAGGCATCGGCGAGCTTCACAAAGTCTGGAATACGAACTGTGTCATGACCGGTGTTCAGATCAGTGTGGGAATAGCGGCCGTCGTAGAACAATGTCTGCCACTGGCGAACCATGCCCAGGGAGGAGTTGTTGATGATCGCTACCTTGATGGGGATGTTATTGATCACGCAGGTGGCCAGTTCCTGGTTGGTCATCTGGAAGCAGCCGTCGCCGTCGATTGCCCACACCACACGGTCCGGGTTGCCCACTTTGGCGCCCATGGCTGCCGGTACTGCGTAGCCCATGGTTCCGAGGCCAGCGGAGTTCAGCCAGGAGTGCGGACGCTCATACTTGATGAACTGAGCGGCCCACATCTGGTGCTGTCCCACGCCTGAAACATACACACCCTCGGGACCCGTCATTTCGCCGATCCGCTGGATGACCTTCTGGGGAGCTGAGTGCCCGTCGGGCGGACTGGTGAACCCAACCGGGTAGGTCTCTTTGAGCCTGTTGACCATGGACCACCAGGACGAGATGTCCGGGCGTCCGTGCTCGGCGAAGTAGGCCCGGCAGGCTTCGCTGAGCTCCGGGAGAATCTGCTTCACGGAACCGACAATGGGCACATCGGCCGTACGGTTCTTGGAAATTTCAGCCGGGTCGATGTCGGCATGAATGACCTTTGCCCCCGGAGCAAAGGTATGGAGGATTCCGGTGACGCGGTCATCAAAGCGTGCGCCGAGGGTGATCAAGAGGTCCGCCTGCTGTAGCGCGGTCACAGCGGCGACCGATCCGTGCATTCCGGGCATGCCCATGTGCTGCGGGTGGGAATCCGGGAACGCGCCGCGAGCTGTCAGCGTGGTCACCACCGGCGCATTCACCAGTTCCGCCACTTCCAGCAGTTCCTGGGACGCGTGAGCGTGAATGACCCCGCCGCCCACGTAGAACACTGGCCGCTGTGAAGCCGTTATGAGTTTGGCAGCTTCGCGAACCTGCTTGGAGTGGCCTTTGACCACGGTCTTGTAGCCGGGAAGCTCAAATCGTGGTGGCCACGAAAACGTGGTTTTGGCCTGCTGTGCATCTTTGGTGATGTCAACGAGCACTGGTCCCGGGCGGCCCGTGGACGCAATATGGAACGCTTCTGCCAGCACGCGGGGAATGTCTTCAGCCCGCGTCACGAGGTAGGAGTGCTTGGTAATGGGCATCGTGATTCCCACGATGTCCGCTTCCTGGAAGGCATCCGATCCAATGACCGCACTGGATACCTGGCCGGTGATGGCCACCATCGCGACTGAGTCCATGTTCGCGTCCGCTATGGCCGTCACCAGATTGGTGGCGCCGGGTCCAGAGGTTGCAATGCAGACCCCGACCCTTCCGGTGACCAGCGCATAGCCCTCCGCAGCATGTCCGGCACCTTGTTCGTGTCGAACCAGAATATGCCGCAGCCGTTTTGATGCCAGCAGTGGGTCATACGTTGGAAGGATGGCGCCCCCGGGCAGACCGAAGACCTCATCGACTCCGAGCTCTTCGAGGGTGCGGACAATGGCTTCAGAGCCCAGCATTGGTGTTGCCGATACCACGTTGTTTGGTCCCTGGACCAGGTTGACTGCCGCGGGTGCCCCGTGGACATTTCCGGTCTTTGTCTGGCCTGCGGCTGACGCTGCCTGGCCTGCGGCTGACGCTGCCTGGCCTGTTCCTGCTGAGCCGTGCTGAGCCTTTGGTGGCATCAGCGCCGGACTGATTGGCGATCCCTTGCTCATCTGGGCCTTCCCTTACCGAAATACTACGGTGGTGTACCCCGTAGCCGGGGTACGTGTCTTGCTGTTGCGCTATGTCCCTGTGGGAACAAAAAAACCCCTCAGGCCGGTTGGCTCCTTGGGGTTTGCGCGTGGTGTAGTGCTACCAGGTGGGGCGGTTAGGCCACGCGCCTGCTAATAAGGACTACGGATACGAGCTGCATATAAGTAGTCTTTACCCTCCCCCATGGAGAGTCAACCGGAGACGCCCTTGTCTCATTATGTGGACACAATGTCCAGTTAGTGGACATTAACCGAACGCTGTGCACCTCAACGTTCTAACCGCAGTAAGCGCCTTCCGACGCCGAATGAACGAGCTTTGCATACTTAGCCAGCACACCCTTGGTGTAAATGTGCGGCACGGGCTGCCAACCCTCGCGACGGGATTCAAGCTCCACCTCATCAACCAACAGATCGAAGGACTTATTGGGGATATCCACACGAATTCTGTCCCCGTCCCGTACAAAAGCTATGGGGCCGCCGTCGGACGCTTCCGGGGCAACGTGCCCAATACACAGCCCGGTAGTGCCTCCCGAGAACCGACCGTCAGTGAGTAGCAAGACATCCTTACCCAATCCTGCGCCCTTGATTGCGCCGGTGATGGCCAGCATCTCCCGCATCCCCGGACCGCCTTTGGGCCCCTCATAACGGATGACGACGACGTCGCCGGCCTTGATGCCACCAGCGTCCAGCGCATTCAGGGCACCCTGCTCACGCTCGAAAACCCTCGCGGTCCCTTCAAACACCTCGGCGTCGAAACCCGCAGTCTTCACGACGGCGCCGTCCGGCGCCATAGAGCCCTTCACAACGGTCAAGCCGCCCGTGCTGTGGATGGGGTTATCCATTGCGCGCAGAATTTTGCCGTCGAGATCCGGTGGATTAATGGCTTCCAGGTTTTCAGCCAGAGTCTTGCCGGTCACCGTCAACGCGTCACCATGGAGAAGACCGGCGTCGAGCAACGCCCGCATGATGACGGGAACGCCACCAACCCTGTCGACGTCGTTCATCACGTACCGGCCAAATGGCTTCAGATCACCCAGGTGCGGAATCTTCTCGCCGATGCGGTTGAAGTCATCGAGGGTGAGGTCCACTTCAGCTTCCCGGGCGATCGCCAGCAGGTGCAGTACAGCGTTGGAGGAGCCTCCGAACGCCATGGTCACCGCTATAGCGTTCTCAAACGCGTCCATGGTCATGATGTCGCGGGACGTTATGCCCAGACGCAGCAAATTGACCACCGCTTCACCGGACTGGTGCGCAAAGGCATCACGACGACGGTCCGCACTGGGAGGGGCAGCCGAACCCGGCAGCGACATTCCGAGCGCCTCACCGATGCACGCCATGGTGTTGGCCGTGTACATGCCGCCACAAGCGCCCTCACCAGGGCAGATAGCGCGTTCAATTCGGTCAAGATCTTCGGTGGACATCCGCCCAGCCGCACACGCTCCGACGGCTTCGAAAGCATCGATCAGCGTGACGTCCTTCTCCGTGCCGTCCTCGAGCTTCACCCATCCCGGCATGATCGAGCCCGCATAGAGAAAAACGCTCGCAAGATCCAGGCGCGCAGCAGCCATGAGCATGCCCGGAAGAGATTTATCGCAGCCGGCGAGTAACACGGACCCATCGATGCGCTCGGCCTGCATCACCGTCTCGACCGAGTCCGCGATGACCTCCCGGGAGACCAAGGAGAAGTGCATGCCCTCGTGTCCCATGGAAATGCCGTCAGATACCGAGATGGTTCCGAACTGCATAGGGAATCCGCCGCCAGCGTGAACACCCTCTTTGGCACCCTGGGCCAGCCTGTTCAGTGAGAGGTTACACGGGGTGATCTCATTCCATGAGCTCGCTACACCGATCTGTGGTTTCGCGAAATCATCGTCACCCATGCCAACGGCACGGAGCATCCCGCGCGCCGGAGCCGCGTGAATCCCATCGGTGACAATTCGGCTACGGGGTTTGATATCCGGTGTCTGATTCTTCGGGGCAGTGCTCATGCCTGAAAGTCTAGGACGCCCCAGCCCGGAACTCGATAATTGCCACCCTCATGTGACGCTTTCTCCAGCGCCTGTTACGATCGCTTCGGCTTCGGCCTGTAGCATCTCGACGACTCTGCGGACGGACGTCCGCTCGGATACGTCCTTGCGCATAAGTACGGCGATGGACCGGTGCGCACGGACTCCGGTCAATTCACGAAGCTCCAACTTCTCGGAAATGTGGCCGCGCGCGGTGTAACGGGGCAACATCGCCAACCCATGGCCTGCCGCCACGAGCGCCTCCATGACTCTTAGGTCCGGGTACTGCTGGATGCGGGTGGCCAACCGTCCAGCGCGCACCTCTATCTGTGACAACACGGTATCGAGCGGGAACCCCCTGGCTACGCCAACCCACGGATAATCAACAACATCCTCCGGGGTCACTACGTCCTTGGAAGTCAAGAGGTGCCCGGCTGGCATGGCAATGTCCAGTGGCTCCTGCATCAGAGGAACAACGACGATGCCCGGTTGAATGAACATATCGACGCCCTCGATACTGTGCGCCAGAACAAAGTCGTAGTCTGCAGTCAACGGTGGAAAGTCGCGCATGGACGGGTCCTCAAGGACCGCCTCCACCTTCACACCGTCGAGCTCGACTATTCGGGTGAGGAGCCCCGGCAGGAGCATCTCCGCGGAACTGGGAAAGAATGCACCACGGATCTCTGTCTGCCAGCCCCGCCGATAAATATCAACGGTGGATTTGACCCGTTCCATGGCTGCGGACAAATCGGCCGACGCCGCCGCCATCGCCACACCCGCCTCAGTCAAACGAACACGGCGGCCAGTCCGCTCCACCAGCTCGATACCCACCTCCTCCTGAAGCACCTTGAGTTGCTGAGACACGGCCGATGGCGTGACGTTCAAAGCGATGGCAGTGGCAGCAATAGTCCCCCGGTCCGCTAGCTCACGGAGAATCTGCAATCGCTTCAGGTCCATCCTGAAATCTTATAGTTCCGGAAAGGCACCACACGATTCTGACCCTTTCGAAGATGGCGAGGAGGTAACAATAAGGGTGAGGCACTGAAATTATTCGTGCAGCGTCCGGTAGGCTGAGCTCTCCGGAACATACCCAAGTAGCAAGGCATGGGCAGCTGACGCGCAGTCGAACGCCGCAGCTCCAGCGCCGCCAAAGAGGTCCCGTCCTACATGACACCTGCCAGCGTCTCCCCGATCAGCCCCCAAGACAGCACGCGCCTGAAAAACCTGTTGCGTCAAGTGTTCGATTCTCAAATTCCCAACTACGGTGACTAC
Organism: Arthrobacter roseus; assembly: GCF_016907875.1. NCBI lineage: Bacteria > Bacillati > Actinomycetota > Actinomycetes > Micrococcales > Micrococcaceae > Arthrobacter > Arthrobacter roseus. The sequence continues at coordinate 2,225,267 of NZ_JAFBCU010000001.1, forward strand.
AACCTCGTGTGTGCTCGTAGATCTCCGCTCTCGGACACAGACCGCGACGTCGCTGGCCCCGAGTACTATGTGGTGGGCTATCGCTGGCAGCCGCTGGAGATCATGATGGCGCCCTTCGAGGCCGGCGAAATGAGTCCCGCGGGCACTCCGGTGGAATTGAACATGACCAACCTTGCCCACGCCGTAGAACTAGCACCAGATCACTATGAAACGGCCACCAGTACCGGGGCCATCTTCTACTTCGAAGTGCCCACAACCATCGACCTACCGCTGCTGGATTCCGTACGCACCCTTGTCCAGTCAGAAGACTACGAGGACTTCACAGCATTCATGACCCAATTCGTTACCGTGGACTGAGACCGGACTATCTGCGGCGCTAACCCCGCTCACACAGCGGGGAATGGGCCTGACTGCACAAGGTTCTCCGGGCTGCGGCCATTATTCAGCGCCTCAAGCTGTCTACGAAGCAGCGCACGAATCCGGGGATCAAAGGCTTCCGTGTTCCCTCCCGTATGAGGCGTAATGATGACGCCGTCGGCACCCCACAGCGGATGGTCCGCTGGTAAGGGTTCTGGATCAAACACATCGAGGGCCGCGCGCAATCGGCCCGCAACGACTTCGCGGGTTAGCGCCTCCGAATCCACCACACCGCCACGGGCAACGTTGACAACGAGGGCACCATCAGGCAGAGCACCCAGAACCTCGGCGCCGATCAGTTTGCGGGTGGCCTCCGTCAGAGGCGTGATGATGATGAGCACATCCGTCTGTTCCGCCAGCGCCACCAGGTCATCGGGTCCGTGAACTGTGCCGTCGTCGTCGTTCCTGGCTCTGCTGCCCACCCTGGCGAGCTCCACCTCGAACGGATCCAAGCGCCGGGCTATTTCGCGTCCAATACCGCCCACACCGATCAGCAGCACTCGTTTGTCCGCCAGTCCTGGATAGCGCCGGTGGTTCCACGCTGCCTGTCCCTGATCACGCACGGCATGTGCGATTCCACGTTGGGATGCCAGAACCAGTCCGACGGCGAGCTCAGCCGTTGCAGCCGCATGGACACCAGCAGCGCTGGCCAGACCAACGGCGGGCCCGATAATCTCCGGTAACCCCTCATATCCAGTGGACTGCGTCTGCACGAACTTCAACGCGTCGATCCGCGACAACGCCGGAGCGCAGTCCGCCCCGTTGGCATAGGGAAGTACGACGCCGTCGATCTCTCCAAGGCTCAATCCCACGGGAGCTGACTTCAGGTCCCACAGACCCAGCCGAACCTGACCGGCGTGGGGACTCAATGCCTCCAATAACTCTGGTGTGGGAACGGTAAGGGTCTGCACAATGCGCTCACGGGCCATACCCCACAGGCTACAGTCTATGGACACTGCACGTGCCACGTCGTAACGTCAGAAGCAACGCGGGAACCAGACCGCGCGAATGAAGGAGATTGTCATGGAATGGGTCATCGGATTCATCGTTATCGTTGCCATAGTCGCCGTCGTGTGGTGGCTCTTGAACCGGGACTCCAACCGTGCCGACAGCCCGGATTCACTGGACCATGCCCCTGGGACACTCCAGCACGGATTTTCCGACGTCGGCCAGCAGGTCCCCGTAACGTTCAGTAACCACGACGCGTCAACGCCCAGCGCAGGGCCAGGCCTTGGTGGCAAGGCGGCCATGGCACGCGACGAGGCTGCTGCCAGGCGCAGGACCGATGACACGGAACGGCCACATGCGTCAGGATCCAGCCGTGTGGACCATGAACCGGTCAACCCCAATGAGCCGTTCATCGAGGAAAACCCGACCGCAGACACCCCGGCGGGCCATCAGGACTCCGGCGTCGAGCCCGTGGCCGACAATGGGTCCGGAGACTGGGACATTGACGAATCCGAAACCGTCGTATCAAGACCCGGCGACGAGCACACAGCCGGATCTACCCACCGGCAGGACACCTAATCAGAATGTCACAGGACTCGTAGCTCGATTTTTCGTTTCACGAATCTTGCTGGTAATGTTTCATGTCGTTGCCAGTGACTGATTCGGCCGGAAACGACAGCTTCTAGCGCAACGCGGAACGCACCCCTAGCTCAACTGGCAGAGCAATTGACTCTTAATCAATGGGTTTCGGGTTCGAGTCCCGAGGGGTGCACCAAAGAAAAGCTCCGGTTGACCAACGGTCAATCGGAGCTTTTTCTGTCTCTGCTATTGCTACCTCGGTTTTCGTTTCCTGCGTGCAGCATGTGCCTGCACGCAGGAGGCCACTTCAAGGGTGCAAATTACTCCCCAACGGCAACCGGAAGCAAATCTGGTTCTGTCTCGCTGGGCCTCACCGCAATGATGTCTGCGACTGCCGGTTCCCCCGTAGTCTCCACGACATCCTTGACGCTCTGCTGAACGGCGAGTCCGCGGATGACGCTGAAGAGATGAGCTCGCAGCTCCTCCGATAATAGTTCATCACCCTCGACGATCGTTGTCTCGACGTCGTGTGCGCAGGTCAACGCCTCAGTGCCTGCAGCGGTGATCGACACCATGTGGCTTCGGCGATCCAGGTCATTCCGAACGCGCGATACGTGACCGTGATTTTCCAACCGTGCCAGAGTCTTGCCCATCGTTTGAGCCTGAACATGCACGTTCTGTGCGAGGCGTGCCTGGGTCATGGGGCCCTCGTCGGCAAGAACTCCAAGGCCAATGACACCCGCATGTGTGACGCCAATGGAGGACAAGCGTTCATTCCACGCATGTTCTACCAGACGCGCCGCTGTGGACAGTAGACGCCCTGTGGGCCATTGATCCATATTAGGCACTAAAAATCCCCTTACACATAACTGCCAGTCCGGCTCATCCGGGCCGACTCCCGAACCCTGCCATATATCATAACGCTGATAGCGTTGGAGGACTTCCGATTCATCGAAAAAGTTACATTCTTTGCCGAATAGCAACAGAAATGAGGACCACCGTGGACGCAGTCGACCATCGATTGTCCGTTGGAGATCCAGCGCCAAACTTCACTCTCAAAGATGCCAACGGCAAGGACGTGAGCCTCTCCGACTACAGGGGACGCCGCGTCGTCGTGTACTTCTACCCGGCCGCCGGCACACCCGGCTGCACCAAACAGGCCTGCGATTTCCAGGACAATCTCGAATCCTTATCAAGCCACGGATATCAGGTCTTGGGCATCTCCCCCGATGCACAGACCAAGCTGGCCCGCTTCGCTAAAAAGGAAGGTCTCGGCTTTCCGCTTCTGGCTGACCCGGAGCATACGGTCGCAGAATCTTTTGGCGCTTGGGGTGAGAAAAAGAACTACGGACGCGTTTACGAAGGACTGATCCGGTCGACGATTGTCATTGACAAAGATGGCGCAGTTGTCCTTGCGCAGTACAATGTCAAGGCCACCGGACATGTGGCGAAGCTGCGTCGGGACCTGAGTCTGGACTGACGTCCGGTACTCTTATATAGGTCCTTCTGGACTGCGCGCGAGTGGCGGAATTGGCAGACGCGCTGGATTTAGGTTCCAGTGTCTTCGGACGTGTGGGTTCAAGTCCCATCTCGCGTACAACATGTGCGTCAAGCAACACCCTGAGCCGCCCTGGTTTTGAACCGGGGCGGCTTTTTGCTGCCCGCCCCTTTCCGGCCTCGGCAGAAAGTTTTTAGATCCCACCCATCCATCTGATCACCCCGTCCGAATAGTCCATGAAACCTCGACACGGAAGGTTGAAATATCAAGGCAGGCACCGCCCGGTGCTGCAGACTAATCACCAGGAGAACCTCATGAATACCAAGCGCAAAAGTCTCAGCATCCTCGGCGTCGCAGCAGTCGCCATGCTCGGTCTCTCCGCATGCAGCAGTGGCACGGAATCAGAAGACACGTCATCTGAATCACCCGTGAGCAGCGAGATGGCCAGCGAGTCACCGAGCTCGGAGTCATCGGAGATGGCTGATCCCGCAGCTAACCTGGTTGGACCGGGCTGCGCGGATTACGCAGCACAGGTTCCCGAGGGCGACGGATCCGTATCCGGTATGGCCATGGATCCCGTAGCCACAGCAGCTTCGAACAACCCGATCCTGACCACCCTGACGGCGGCCGTTTCCGGTGAGGTCAACCCGGATGTGGATCTGGTTGACACCCTCAACAGTGGCGAGTTCACCGTCTTCGCTCCCACCGACGACGCCTTCAAGAAGATCGACGCCGCCACGATGGAGAAGCTCGGCACAGACGCTGACCTGCTCTCCGGCATCCTGACCTACCACGTCATCGAAGGTCAGCTCTCCCCCGATGAGATCGCCGGAACCCACACCACGGTCAACGGCGAAGAAGTAACTGTCAAGGGTGAAGGCGACATGATCACCGTCGGTTCCTCCGACGCCGCCCTCGTTTGTGGTGGCGTTCAGACTGCCAACGCAACGGTCTACATGATCGATTCGGTCCTGATGCCGCCGGCAGCAAAGTAAACCACCTGACTCCTCCCTCTACTGGGGATCAGGCACGGCAGGAGCGGGTACCCGGATGACGGGTACCCGCTCTTTGCCTGTCCGGATCGTTTCCACGCACAGATCGTTTCCACGCACAGGGAACGCGAATGTTTCTCCATTAGACTGGCCTCTTCCATCAACCAGTTCTGCTGCGGCCATGCCCGAGGAGTCACGTGCGAGCTCACCCAACAGGTCCCGGCCGGATACCTTCTGAACACAGACCCCATGCATGGTCTCTGGGCCTGAGGATCGCAGCCGCGGCCTCCGCACTTCTCATGACCGCATGCACCGGAACCGCCCCTCCTGAGCAACCGACTACAGATCCTGGCACGACGACGTCGTCCGCTGCCTCCGCTGAAGGCACCTTCATCTTCGGTACTGGCGCCGCCCCTGCTGGGCTTGATCCCGCTCTTGTGGCGGACGCCGAAACCTACCGCGTAACGCTGCAGGTCATGGAGGGCCTGGTGGGCGTCGACCCCATGACGTCCGCGCCCGCTCCGCTACTTGCCAAGAGCTGGACCGAGCTCAACGAAGGACGCTCGTACTCTTTCAAATTACGGGAAGACGTCACTTTTCATGACGGCACAGCGTTCAACGCCGCAGCGGTCTGCGCGAACTTTGACCGCTGGTACACCCTTCCACCAGAGGCTCGCAAAGCATCCTCGGCAACGCCGTTCAAGACGGTCTTCGGCGGCTTTGCGGACACCCCTGAAATCAGCAACTACGAGAAGTGCACCGCCAGTTCTGAATTCACGGTGCGGATAGACCTCAGTCACCGGTTCACAGGGTTCATTCCGGCAATGTCAATGCCCGGATTCGCCATTGCCTCACCCAAGGCGCTCAAGGAACTCTCAGCCGACAAGCCCGTATTTAAGCTTCAAGGCAGCAAGATCTCCCGGTACGCGCAGCAGCCCGTGGGCACGGGTCCGTACACCTTCACTAGCTGGAAGGATGACAAAGTCGTCCTCGATGCATACCCGGACTATTGGGGTCAGCAAGGTGATGTGCAGCACGTAGTCTTCCGCGCCATCCGCGATTCGAATGCCAGACTTCGGGCCCTGCAGGAAGGTGCGATCGACGGCTATGACATGATCAGCGTTTCGACCGTCGCCGAGCTCGCCCGCAGCGGCAAACAAATCCTGCAACGCGATCCCTACTCAGTGCTGTATCTGGGGATGAACCAGAAATTTCCGGGCCTGGAAGACAAAAAGATGCGTCAGGCCATCGCCCACGCCATTGACAAGGACGCTGTCCGCAATGGAGCTTTTCTGAACGGAACGAAGACCGCTGCCACCTTCATTCCACCAAAGCTCGCCATAGATGATGAGGGCCTCCCAACGTACAATCACGATCCGGAAAAAGCGCGAAGGCTCCTTGAAGAAGCCGGCTACAAGGGTGAGCCGCTGCCGTTCTACTACCCACGCAACGTGGCCAGACCGTACCTTCCCGCCCCGGAAAAGATTTACGCTGAGCTGAGCCGCCAGCTAACCGCCGTCGGGCTCAATATCCAGCCCGTCCCCATTGACTGGTCCGACGGCTATCTGGCCAGGGTGCAAGAGTCAGGTGACCGCGCTATTCATCTACTGGGGTGGAACGGCAGCTACCAGGATCCGGACAATTTTGTGGGCCCACTCTTCGGTTCCTACAGCGAGGAGTTCGGATTCAGCGACAGCCAGTTATTCAGCAAGATCGACCGGGCCCGGACGCTCCAGGACGGAGACGAACGGCAAACTGCCTACCAGGACATCAATGATCAGATTGCCAATGTCATCCCGGCAGTTCCGCTTGTCTTCCCCATTTCAGCCCTAGCGGTGTCGGAGCAGGTGCAGTCCTATCCGGTCAGCCCTGTCCTCCATGAAGTCTTCAACAAAATCGAACTTCGGTGACGTGGCCCACACGCCCCTTGCTTCCGCAGCGAAAACCCAGCTGAACCCGATACTGAGATTACCCATGCGATCGAGGGCGCGATAAGCTTTCGAAGCCAGCACCCTTGCGAGTGGAGATAGAAGTTGACTGCGAATATTGCGACGGACCACGCCGCTGAGAACGTTGATGTAGTACTAATTGGCGGCGGCATCATGAGTGCCACGCTGGGGACCTTCCTGAAGCAGTTGCAGCCCGATTGGAGCATCTCGCTTTTTGAGCGCCTGGATCAGGCTGGTCTGGAAAGCTCGGATCCGTGGAATAACGCAGGCACCGGCCATTCGGCTCTGTGTGAACTCAATTACACGCCCGCGGCCAAGGACGGTAGCGTCGATCCGGCCAAAGCGGTCAAGATCAACGAGCAGTTCCATGTATCCCGCCAGTTCTGGTCCCATCTCATCTCCAAAGGCCATATTGGGCCAGCACGTAACTTCATCAATCCTTTGCCACACATGAGTTTTGTCTGGGGCGATTGGCAAGCTGAGTACCTGCAACGCAGGTTTGAGGCGCTTCGCTCTCAGCCCCTGTTCAAGACCATTGAGCACTCGGAAGACCATGCGACCCTGGCCGACTGGACACCGTTGGTCATGAAGGACCGCGACCCATCCCAGCGCGTGGCCGGCTCACGAGTCGTCGGAGGAACCGACGTCGATTTTGGCGCACTGTCGCGGGAGCTCACCTCCTATCTCGGTACATCAGGCGTAGATCTGAACTTCGGTCATGACGTTGATGATCTGGAGCGCTCCTCCTCGGGCGGGTGGAACGTAAAAGTCAAGAATCGGGCCAGCGGTGAAAAGCGCACTGTCCATGCCAAGTTCGTCTTTGTCGGCGCTGGTGGTGGAGCGCTGCATCTGCTCCAGCGTTCGGGAATTCCCGAGGGCCGCGGCTTCGGCGGCTTCCCTGTCTCCGGCCAGTTTCTTCGGTGCACCAACCCGGACGTGGTTGACCAGCACAACGCCAAGGTCTATGGGCTGGCCGGCGTCGGTGCGCCGCCCATGTCAGTGCCTCACCTGGACACCCGTTTCGTCAATGGCGAGCGTTCTCTGCTGTTCGGTCCCTATGGCGGGTTCTCCACGAAGTTCCTCCGGAACGGATCCTTCCTCGACCTGCCGACGTCGGTTCGGCCATCGAACCTCGTTCCCATGCTGGCGGTAGCCAAGGATAATCTTGGCCTGGTCAAATATCTGGTGACGGAAGTCCTGAAGACCCGCAACGCAAAGAACGATGCGCTTCGGGCGTTCTTCCCGTCAGCCAACGCCGATCGCTGGGATCTGATCACTGCCGGTCAGCGTGTCCAGGTCATCAAGAAGGATGCCAAGAAGGGCGGAATTCTTCAGTTCGGCACGGAAGTCATCACCTCCGCTGATGGTTCCATAGGCGCACTGCTCGGTGCCTCTCCCGGAGCTTCAACGGCAGCACCAATCATGGTGGACCTCCTGAAGCGGTGTTTCCCGAAGCACATGGATGCTTGGGAGCCCAAGCTCCGGGAAATGATCCCTGGCTACGACGTCAAGCTCAATGAAAATGAGTCGCTGGCGGACGAGATTATTGCTCACACGGGTAAAGTGCTCAACCTTTCGTAGTTTTCCTGCGGGCCACACCAGTGTCCGGAGTCAGTCTTTTCCTGTGAGGCGGTCCGATGTTCAGACTGGCAAAGCTTTCGCTGGCCAACAGGGCACTTATTGCCTTGATCACCGTGTTTGCTGCTGTCTTTGGTGTGATCACCATGGGTTCGCTCAAACAGGAGCTCATCCCGTCTCTTGAGTTCCCGCAGATCACGGTCATTTCGGCTATGCCGGGGGCATCGCCTGAGGTGGTTGACAAGCAAGTCAGTGAGCCGCTCGAAAGTGCCCTCAACGCCGTCGAGGGACTCGAATCCTCGTCCAGTACGTCGCGGACAGGAATTTCCACTGTCAGCCTGACTTTTGCCTACGGTACTGATTTGGACCGCGCACGCGGCCAGGTGGATCGCGCCATTTCGACTGCTGAGCAGGCACTACCGGAAGATGTAGCCCCCAATGCTCTGGCTGGCAGCATCAGTGACCTTCCGATTGTCTTCATGGCGGTGTCCTCGGATCAGTCGCTGAGTGAGCTCAAAAGTGACCTCGAGCGGCTGACGATCCCCCGTCTTCAGAAGATCGACGGCGTCCGCAGCGCAGAGGTCACCGGTGGCACAACCCGTCATATCGCGGTGCTCCCAGATCAGGCTAAATTGACGGCTGCGGGCTTGACGACCCCGGACGTCCTTGATGCCCTGGAGAAGAATGGGTCCCTGATTCCGGTCGGCGTCCTGGACACTGGCGAGAAGGCGTTGACAATCCAGATCGGCAGCCCGATTGAGTCCCTCGATGATGTGCGTGCCCTTCCGCTGCCCGGTGAGAATGGACCGGTGCCGCTGGGCGAGCTGGCATCAGTCTCTCTTGAAAATGATGACCCAGCCTCCATCACCCGGACAAACGGCGAGGAGACCCTCGCGCTTTCGGTCACCAAAACCCCGGACGGCGACACCGTCACGATTTCGCATGAAGTGACGGACTTGCTGAACCAGCTCGAAGAAGAGTTGGGCAGCGGGGCCAACATCACTGTGGTCTTCGATCAGGCTCCCTTCATCGAGAAGTCCATCGAAGACCTGACCACGGAGGGTCTCTTGGGACTCGGGTTCGCCGTGTTGGTGATTTTGGTCTTCTTGATGTCAGTGCGCTCCACGATCGTGACTGCGATCTCCATTCCCCTGTCATTGCTCATAACGTTCATAGGCCTCTACACCGTTGGGTTCTCACTGAACATTCTCACGCTGGGCGCTCTGACGATTGCTATCGGCCGAGTGGTGGATGACTCCATTGTGGTGATCGAGAACATCAAGCGGCATTTGTCCTATGGAGAAGAAAAGGGCGCCGCTATTCTGACTGCTGTCAGAGAAGTCTCTGGCGCCATCACAGCCTCCACCCTGACTACTGTGGCCGTGTTCGCCCCCATTGCTTTCGTTGGGGACCTGGCCGGAGAACTTTTCCGCCCGTTCGCCCTCACAGTGACCATCGCGCTGCTGGCTTCACTCGCGGTTGCGTTGACCATCGTGCCCGTTCTTGCGTATTGGTTCCTACGCAGTAAGGGGCATGCCCATGCGGCTCCCTTATCGCGCGATGAGGCCGAGGAGCGGGAACAGCGTTCGCTGCTGCAGCGTGGGTATCTGCCCATTCTCCGCCGCACGCAGAAGCATCCGGTCTGGACACTGGTGGCTGGTGCTCTGGTGCTGATCGCTACAGTCGCGATGACCCCGCTCATGCAGACCAACCTGTTGGGCAATACCGGCCAGAACAGCATGAGTATCACTCAGACACTGGAGCCTGGTTCCAGCCTTGAGTACACCCTCGACGAGGCAAAAGCGACGGAGAAACTTCTCGGCTCAATAGAGGGCATCGAGGACGTGCAGCTGACTATCGGCAACTCCACGGACCTCATTGGCTCCTCGCTGGCGGCAGGTGCTTCAACGGCGTCGTTCACCGTCATCACCAATGCCGACTCTGATCAAGAGGCGCTGCAGAACAGAGTCCGGGAAAAGATTAAGGACAGCGGCGCCGCCGGAGACGTGCTCGTTTCAGCCAGTGGCGGCGGTTTTGGCATGAGCAGCACCATCGATGTCAACGTCAGCGCTCCCTCTTCGGACATTCTGCGCAAGGCTTCGGATCAGATGCTGAACCAGATGGAAGGTCTCCCTGGTGCCAGTGAAGTCTCGAGCAACCTTGCTGAGGGTCAACCGCTGGTCCAAATCCGGGTGGACCGCAAGAAGGCCGTTGCGGCCGGGCTCAATGAAGAGCAGATCTCGTCCTTGACTGCTAGTACTCTCAGCCCCATTCCCGCAGGTACGCTGCGACTCGAGGTCACCGACTACCCCGTGCTCGTGGGCAAGGGCGTGGAGCCGGACAGCCTGGAGCAGTTGAAGGCATTGACCCTACCGACCCCGGCCGGACCGGTGCCGCTGACGGACGTTGCTGAAGTGGAGCAGGTCTCTGTTCCGTTGTCGATCACCAGTGCCAACGGAGAGCGCACGGCTAGAATTTCGATCACCCCGGCAGAAGATGATCTAGGCAGTCTCAGTTCCGCGGTTGCGGAGCGGGTCGAGACGTTGGATCTTCCGCCTGGAGCAACAGCTGAGGTTGGCGGTGCAGCGGAGCAGCAGGCTGATTCGTTCGGGCAGCTTTACCTAGCGTTACTGGCCGCCGTCGCCATTGTCTACGTCATCATGGTCGCAACATTCAAGTCCCTGCTGCAACCGTTGATTCTGTTGGTTTCTGTTCCATTTGCGGCGACTGGGGCTATCGCGCTGTTGGTCATCACGCAGGTTCCGCTGGGACTGCCATCGCTGATTGGCATGCTGATGCTGGTGGGCATTGTGGTGACGAATGCAATTGTTCTGATCGACTTGATCAACCAGTACAGACAGCCTCACGATGGCGTGGGGGCCATGACCGTCGCGGAAGCCGTGGAACGAGGTGCACGTCAAAGATTGCGTCCCATCCTCATGACGGCGCTGGCCACCGTTTTCGCCCTGGTCCCGATGGCTCTGGGCTTGACCGGTGAGGGCGGCTTTATTTCCCAGCCACTGGCCATTGTGGTCATTGGCGGCTTGGTCTCCTCGACTGCTCTTACCCTGGTTCTGGTTCCCGTGTTGTACCGGTTACTGGAGGGTCGTCGTGAGCGCAGGCAGAACGCTGCCTGAGTCGATGCCCGGTTCAGGGAACAATCCCGGCGATCCTACTGTTTCTCCAGAGGTATAGATGCAAATGCATGTAAATCAGGAGGCATGGCCATGCAGATAGGTATTTTCAGCGTAGGAGATGTCACAACAGATCCCACGACGAACCAGACACCGACAGAACATGAGCGCATCAAGGCAATGGTCACCATTGCACGGCACGCCGAAGCGGTTGGTCTCGATGTCTTTGCAACCGGCGAACATCACAATCCCCCGTTCGTTCCCAGCTCCCCGACCACCATGCTCGGGTACATAGCGGCGCAGACAGAGCGGATCATTCTGTCCACATCGACGACGCTGATCACCACCAACGACCCCGTGAAGATCGCCGAAGACTTCGCGATGCTCCAGCACCTCTCGGATGGACGCACCGACATCATTCTTGGACGGGGCAATACCGCTCCCGTCTACCCATGGTTCGGCCGCAAAATGCAGGACAGCGTTGACCTGACGATTGAAAACTACAACCTGCTCCGACGCCTCTGGGATGAGGACACCGTGGACTGGCAGGGACAATTCAGAACACCGTTGCAGAACTTTACCTCCACTCCCCGCCCCCTGGACGGGATTGCACCGTTTGTCTGGCACGGCTCCATCCGGACGCCGCAGGTTGCAGAAATCGCTGCCTACTACGGCGATGGATTCTTCGCCAACAACATTTTTTGGCCAAAAGAGCATTACCAACAGCTCATTGAGCTATACCGCAGCCGCTACGCCCACTACGGACACGGAACTGCCGAACAGGCCATCGTTGGTCTGGGAGGGCAATTCTTCATGCGACGCAACTCTCAGGACGCCGTCCGCGAGTTCCGTCCGTACTTCGACAACGCGCCGGTGTACGGACACGGTCCGTCCATGGAAGAATTCACTTCGCAGACGCCGTTGACCGTTGGCAGCCCTCAGGAAATCATTGAAAAGACGCTGACCTTCCGCGAGTACTTCGGCGACTACCAGCGGCAACTCTTCCTGGTGGACCATGCGGGCTTGCCGCTGAAGACCGTCCTTGAGCAATTGGACCTATTCGGCGAAGAAGTCCTCCCCGTCCTGCGCAAGGAGTTCGCCAACAGAACGCCTGCTCATGTGCCGGCAAGCCCCACCCATGACAACCGCAAGGCCGCGCGGGCAGCGGCAGAAAGCAGCAACGATGCCAGCACACACTGAACACGATGCCCACTTGAGCACCGACACGTGGGAGTCGCTGTTCCGGACTCAGGTGTCCGTCATGCGTCAACTACAAAGTGACCCAGACTTCAAGCAACTCACCATGCGCGAGTACGACGTGATGTTCAACCTGACCCGATGCCCTACCGGCTGGACGCGGCTGAAAGACCTGAACGAGCACCTACTCCTGAGTCAACCCAGTCTCAGCCGGATGCTGGACCGGCTCGAAGCTCGTGGGCTTGTTATGCGTCGGGCGGCGGCCTCTGACCATCGCGGCGTTGAGCTCTCCCTGACGGATGCGGGCCGGGCGCTTCAGCGCTCCATGGGCCGAGTGCACGTCAAGCGGATCCGAAGCCTACTCGAACCCGCGCTGACATCGGAAGAGCTCCGGGAGCTGCAGCGACTCACGGACAAGTTGCGACGCAGCGTCGATGGAGCCTGAGCATATGCGTCCCAGCCAGACGAATAGACCCCACCTTGATCTTCCCCCGATCACATGGACTCCGATCCCCAGTATTTCCGGCCGTCGTGTCATCGTCACCGGTGCAAATAGTGGAATCGGTCTCCAGACCTCCTTGGCGTTGGCTGGTTCTGGTGCAGTGGTCACGATGGCCTGCAGGAACCCGGATAAGGCAGAGACCGCACTGCGCATGGTTCAGGAACGAACCGGAAACCAGACCTGCAACACGGTCGCGTTGGACCTCTCCAGCCTGGAGAGTATCCGTAACTTCGCCGGGCGTGTGAAACAACCGGTGGACGTCTTGATCAACAACGCTGGAGTGATGGCGCCGCCACTTAGCCGAACACACGACGGCTTCGAGATGCAGTTTGGGGTGAACCATCTGGGCCACTTCGCGCTGACCGGGCTTTTGATGGACCAGCTCCGTGCCGGTTCGGTGCCGCGAGTGGTCACCCTGTCCAGCATTGCGCACCGCCGCGGGAAGATCCGCTTCGAGGACCTCAACTCTGAGAAAGGCTATCGTCGGTGGCGGGCGTATTCCCAGAGCAAGCTGGCAAACCTGTATTTCGCTACAGAGCTTGAGCGCTGGCTGCGCACAAAGGGTACGGACGTCATCTCGATCGCGGCTCACCCGGGAGTCTCGGGAACGAACCTCACCAAACGTGGCGGTCACCGAGGAGCCTTGGACCTGCTCGGAGGAGTATTCGCGGCCATGGGTCAGCCCGCCGCAGCAGCGTGCTTGCCCACGCTCTACGCCGCTACAGGCGCAGATGTTCAGGGAGGCGACTACTACGGCCCCAGCGGACCCGGCGAACTTCGCGGCACAGCAACTCTGGTTGCACCCTCACCGGCTGTGCTGGATGAAGAAATTGCTCACCGGTTGTGGAAGCGGAGCGAAGAGCTGACCGGCGTCAACTACTGCTGAGGCAACCCCAACCGTTTGACGGCGGCCACTGCCTGTCCCACGGCCCGTGCGGCCCGCGACATCTCCTTTTCCCGCATCCCAGAGTCGAACGTCAGTCTGACCGCAGTCTGGGCAACGTCACGGCTGAACCCCATGGCCGTGAGTACTGTGGATGGCTCATCAGAGCCAGCCGCGCAGGCGGATCCACTGGAGCAGACGACGCCGGCTCGGTCCAGCTCGAGCAGGACCGATTCCCCGCTGGTACCGGGGAAACAGAACGATGCGTGCGCGGGCAGGCGCAACGAACGATGCCCCGTGAGGATCGCCTCGGGTACATCACGCTGCACGGTTTCGATGAGATGGTCGCGAAGTACCACCGCGGTCTCCACTGCGGATGCACGGTCAGCCTCCGCCAGTTTCAGAACAGTGCCGACGGCAACGGCACCCGCCACATTCTCCGTTCCTGAACGTTTCCCCCGCTGCTGTCCGCCGCCGTGGATCTGCGGTTGCAACCGACGTCGGCCCTTGACATACAGCAAACCGCAGCCTTTCGGGGCCCCGAGTTTGTGCCCGGAAATCGAGAGCGAATCGATTCCGAGGGCAGCGACATCAAGTGGCAGCCAGCCAGCAGCCTGGACAGCGTCCGTGTGAAACGGCACATCGTACTCGGCACAGATCCGCGCGAGCTCGGCGACTGGTTGGATGGTGCCTACCTCATTATTGGCGTACATGATGCTGCACAGTGTTGTCTGTGGGGTCAGCGCTGCCTCAAGGTCCGCAGGAGCCACCAGTCCATCCTCATCAACGGGCAGGACCGAGATGTGGAACCCGTGGTGCTCCCGCAGGTAATCGATGCTCTCCAGCACCGACGGATGCTCAACAGCCGACGTCACCAAGTGCTTTCCGGCGGGTCGGGCCAGCGCCATTCCCTTAATGGCCAGATTGTTTGCCTCGGTACCGCCGGAGGTGAACACCAGCTCTCCCGGACGGCACCCCAGGACCTGGGCCGCCGTCGTCCGCGCGTACTCAGCTGCACGTGCTGCGGATTCCCCCAGCGAATGTGAACTCGCGGGATTGCCGAAGTCGCCCGTCATCAGCGGCCAAATGGCCTCAAGGACTGCCTTGCGGGGCGGGGATGTTGCCGCGGCATCGAGATAGATCATGGGATGGCCGGGGTGCGGATTTCGATATCGAGGCCAAGGTCCAGCGCTGGAGCACTATGCGTCAGCGCGCCCGAGGAGATGACGTCGACGCCGGTTCGCGCAATCGCGCCAACGGTCTCCAGGCGGACGTTGCCACTGGCTTCGACGATCGCGCGGCCATCGATGAGGTCCACGCCCTTGACCAGGTCATCGAGGGAGAAGTTATCCAACATGATCGTGTCTACGCCTGCTGCCAGGACAGGTTCCACCTGATCGAGCCGGTCCACCTCTACCTCAAAGTGGACGGTGTGTGGCAGGCGCCCTCTGGCCGCTATAAGCTCCTGCGTCAGATCCCCTCCACCGGCGGTCAGGATCGCCAAGTGGTTGTCCTTGGCCATCACGGCATCGGAAAGACTGAACCTGTGATTGTGACCGCCACCGCAGCGCACAGCGAAACGTTCCAGGACGCGCAAACCGGGGGTCGTCTTGCGCGTATCAACAATCCTGGCTGCGGTGCCTTCTATAGCAGCGACGAACTCAGCGGTGAGCGTGGCGATACCGCTGAGCCGCTGGGCCAGATTGAGCGCAATGCGCTCGGCCCGCAGGATGGCGCGTGCGTCTCCGCTGATCACCGCCAGCTCGGCGCCCGAGGCGAACCTGTCGCCGTCGTTCACCAGAAACTCCACCTGTACCTCTGGGTGAACCAACGCCAGGGAGGTGCGGATCACGGCTTCACCACAGAAGATGCCCGCCTCCCGCGCCCTCAATCTGGCCGTAGCCTGTGCGCCGATCGGGATGAGCGTCTCGGAGGTGATGTCACCCCATGGTGAGTCCTCCGCGAGCGCCGATTCGACGATGCGCCGGACGGTCACGGAGTCGGGTTGCTGGAGGTGGTTCATGCAGAGGTCCTCGCGTAGAGTCGGCTGGTTTCGGTTTCGGTGGTGTCCGTAGTCGGTGCTAGGGGGAAGTCGGTTCGGTAGTGGGCTCCGAGGGATTCTCTACGGTTTGCGGCCGCGGCAACCAGGAGGCGGGCAGTTATCAGCAGGTTTTCGTCCTCGTAGTCGGTGACGTGTCTGGTGCCGTGGTGGAGGCTGGACCAGGTGGCAAGCTGTTTGGATGCTGTTCTGAGGCCGGCGCTGTCCCGGATCACGCCTGCCTTCTCCCACATCAGACGCTGTAGTTCTGCACGGGTGAACGGCTCGGTTGCGGCCGTGGGGAGTTCGCGGAGGCCGACGTCGGCTAGCGGCCAGACGCCTGTCATGGGGGCGCCAGCAGCACTGCCAAGACCACCCGAAGTGCCCGCGGCCATGGCCGTGATGGCGCGCTCGGCGAAGACTAGGCCCTCCAGTAGCGAGTTTGAGGCAAGACGATTCGCGCCGTGAACTCCGGTGCAGGCAGTCTCCCCCACGGCGTAGAGCCCTTCCAGCGAGGTGCGCCCAAACAGGTCGGTGCGTACGCCGCCCATCCAGTAGTGCGCGGCAGGCACTACTGGAATTGGCTCCGACGTCCAGTCAAAGCCATGATCCGAGGTGAGCCTGGCCAGCGTGGGGAATCTTTCCGCGAGGTACTCGGGGCGGCCTCGGTCAAGTGCGCGTGCGTCGAGGAAGACGTTGCGTTCTCCGGTCCGTTGGAGGTGACGCATGATGGATCGTGAGACGACGTCGCGTGGTGCAAGCTCCGCGTCAGGGTGGTAGCCGGTCATGAACCGTTCGCCGGCCGCGTCAAGGAGAACAGCTCCCTCCCCGCGCAGTGCTTCAGAGATCAGGGGGTTGCCGGGCACATCGAGCGACGTCGGGTGGAACTGGAAGAATTCCAGGTCCGTCAGGGCGGCGCCCGCCCGCCAGGCGATAGCAACGCCGTCGGCTGTGGCTACGTCCGGATTCGTGTTGTGTTCATACAGTTGGCCGGCCCCGCCCGTCGCGAGCACAACGGCGTCGGCCGCGAGATGCTGTTCCGATCCCCCCATCAGAACGGTTGCACCAGTAACTTTTCCTTGCCTCACGACGACGTCGATAAGGAACGCATCATCGAGAACGGTGATGCGGGGTTCAGCGAGGACGGCGTCAATCAATGCAGAAGCTATGCCTTTTCCGGTGGCGTCGCCACCGCAATGCAGGATCCGCGGCGCTGAATGGGCTGCTTCCCTGGTGAGGCAGAGGCGGCCGTCGGCTTCCCGGTCCAGCCGAACACCTTCAGTGAGCAGCGACTGGATACGCGCCGCGGCGTCGCTGCAGAGTGCATCTACTGCCTCGGTGTTCGCCGTTGATGCCCCGGCCCGAACGGTGTCATCGCTGTGCGCCTGCCAGCTATCCCCCGTGGCGCATTGCCCCTGGGGAAGGACTGCTGCTATTCCGCCCTGGGCGTGCCAGGTGTTGCTCTGCTGCAACGACGATTTGGTGACCAGCGTGATCGCCGTGCTCGGAAGCATGCGGACAGCACACAGGGCAGCGTGGAGACCCGCAATCCCGGTACCGGCGATCAGAAGGTCCTCCGGGTGACCCGCTGGGTTCATGGCTTCGCCGCCAACATCCGTTCCAGTGCCGTTCGTGCAGGACCGGCTACGGCATCCGGGACCTTGATCTGGTTGAGGACTTCTCCACGAACCAGTCCTTCCAGAACCCACGCGAGGTAGCCAGGGTGGATGCGGTACATAGTGGAGCACGGGCAGATGACTGGATCTAGACAGAAGATGGTGTGTTCGGGATGTTCGGCAGCAAGACGGTTGACCATGTTGATTTCGGTGCCCACCGCAAAGGTGGTTCCGGGCGCTGCTGCTGCAATAGCTTTGCGGATGTAGTCGGTACTACCGGATTCATCGGCGGCATCCACCACGGGCATGGGGCACTCGGGGTGCACAATGACACGGACATCCGGGAAGTCCTTGCGCGCCTTCTCGATCTGGGCCACTGTGAAGCGCTTGTGAACGGAGCAGAAGCCATGCCAGAGAATGACGCGGGAATCCTGCAGGCCCTCTTCTGAGTTGCCACCCAGCGCCTTCCGCGGATTCCACATGGGCATCTGTTCCAGCGGCACGCCCATGGCCTTGGCTGTGTTGCGGCCCAGATGCTGATCAGGGAAGAACAGGACGCGCTGTCCGCGCTCGAAGGCCCATTCAAGGACCGTTGAGGCGTTGGACGAGGTACATACTATTCCGCCGTGTTCGCCGCAGAAACCCTTGAGCGCGGCGGAGGAGTTCATGTATGTCACGGGTATGACCGGCACACGGCCATCCGCATCGGGCTCAGTGCCAAAGACGTCTTCGAGTTGCTCCCAGCATTCGGTTACAGAATCTATGTCCGCCATGTCCGCCATGGAGCAACCCGCAGCCAGATTGGGCAGGATGACCGCCTGGTCTTCCTGTGATAGCAGGTCCGCGGTCTCAGCCATGAAGTGCACCCCGCAGAAGACGATTGCCTCGGCCTCGGTGCGCTCGGTCGCGGCACGGGCGAGCTGGAAGGAGTCCCCCACGAAATCTGCGTAACGGACCACTTCATCACGCTGGTAGAAGTGGCCGAGCATGACCACCCTGTCCCCGAGCGCTTCCTTCGCCGCCATGATGCGGTGGTGGAGTTCGTCGTCGTGCGCGTCCCGGTACTCCTGAGGGAGGCTCCCCTGTCTGGGGGTGGTCGAGGGAATGGCATCCGCCACCGACGCCCCCGGACCATAGGACGGCGCACCGTCGTCGAAGTTCCAGGGAGCCGAGGCTAGCTCGGGGCTACAGGTTCCGGCTGATGCCCGGCTCTCAAGGTTTTGTTCTGCTTCTTGACGTGTGATCAGCTGCACGGCGGTGTTGACGCTGCTCATGAGTTGCTCCGATGTTCGCTTTCGGTGGTGGATGGAACGGAATTCGTGTCAGAGGGTGTTTCTGCGGGGTCACTGCCGGTATAGCGGTACAGGCGCGGCGGTCGGTGTCGACCGCCTTGAAGGAACTCGTCCGTGGGTTCGATATCTACTGTGGCGCGGAGCTGCCGGCGAAAGTTTGCCGGATCCAGCGGCCGGTTCAGGACTGCCTCATACACTTCCCGCACCTGTGCCAGCGTGAACGTGGGGCCAAGGAAGTTATACGCTATTGAGCCGTACTCCATTTTGTTGCGTAGCCGCCACAATGCATAGCGGACAATCTCGTTGTGATCGAACGCCAGCTCGTCCAGATCATCTGCTCTAAACCACCGCACGTTCTCGGATTCTTGCGCCAGAGCGGCGATGTCCTGCTGAAGCAGCGCCCAGTAGACGATGGAGACCAGCCGCTGCCCCGGTGAGCGGTCAAGACCCCCAAAGGCGTAGAGCTGTTCGAGATACCGTGGAGAGAGACCTGTGGTGTCCGCGAGATTCCGCGCCGCTGCATCTGAGAGCGACTCGTCGTGGCCCAGGGGCCCGCCCGGCAACGCCCACATCTTCAGGTGCGGCTGGCGTACACGGCGGACCAGCGGGAGCCACAAAGTGGGCCTTCCTGAACCGGTGCTGGGACGCAGCGCGAAGATCACCGTGGAGATCGCCAGGCCAGGAGTAGCCTGGCGGCGCTCCGAGACGTTGGCGCTGGTGAACACGGGAACCCTGTCGAAGGAGGGACGGCGCTTTCACGCCGCTAGTAACGGTCAGTATGACCATAACTCACTTTTGGGACTATTCGTTAATCTAAAAACATAGCGGCTTGTTCACCGCACCCCGTCTCTACCGAGGGTCCAGACCCGCCGCCGCCTGAGTCAGTGGAAGAGTGCGTCCATCAAAATGGGTATTGAGAACAATGACAGTAGAGGACCGCACAATGGTGTCGGTGGCAATAATGGAGTCAATGACCCGCTGAAGGTCTGAATTGGACCGCGCTGCCACCCGCGCCATCAGGTCACTTTCTCCGGACACCGTATGGATTTCTTGAATCTCAGGGATCTTCTCCAGCGCCTCGGCGACGGCGTCGTGCCCCTTGTCTTGGCGGATGGCCAGAGCGCAGTAGGCCACCACGTTGTATCCAAGCGCCACCGGATCCACGCGAGGCCCCCACCCGGAAATGACGCCAGACCTCTGCATGCGGTCAAGGCGCGACTGCACCGTGGCCCGGGCAACTTTCAATAAGCGTGAGGCTTCAAGAACGCTCATCCGGGGGTCATCGGTGAAAAGCGTGATGATGCGTGCATCGAGCTGGTCGATCTCCATGGTCCTCCTCGAGGGAACAGACACCTAGCCGGTTCCACGTAAGTCAAAGTGTACAGAGTGACCTCACATGGACTACTTCTTTTGTACAGAGTGGTTATGACCTCCGTCACGATTTGCACGAAGACCGGAGCAGTGTTTAGGGTCACTGGGGCCGCCCACTATGGATGACCAACACAATCCTTTGTCGAAAGTGCGGCACATGACCACGAGCTCCCTGAACAATCCGGAAACGACCGGCGTCGTGGAGTCGTCGCCGCAATCCACCAACAGTGGATCCATGAAGCCCCGACAGCTCATCATGATGGGGCTCGGCAGCGCCATTGGCGCAGGCCTGTTTCTGGGAGCAGGTGTCGGCGTTCAGGCAGCAGGGCCAGCCGTCCTGATCGCGTACCTCATCGCTGGAACGCTGATCATCATTGTGATGCAGGCGCTCGGTGAAATGGCTGCTGCCAATCCCAACAGCGGTGCGTTCTCCGTTTACTGCGCCAAAGCCATGGGCACTACCGCCGGAGCTACCATCGGCTGGCTCTGGTGGGTCCAGCTGGTCATTGTCATCGCTGCGGAAGCCGTCGGGGCCGCCGGTCTGCTGGCGGGGATCTGGCCGGTGATGCCCGCAGGCATCATGGCGTTGATCTTCATGATTCTCTTCACCGCCGTCAACCTTTTGGGGGTGAAGAACTTCGGCGAATTTGAGTTCTGGTTCGCCATCCTGAAAGTGGCCGCCATTGTCATTTTCCTGGGCATCGGCGCGGCGCTTATCCTCGGACTGTTGCCGGACGTTCCCTCTCCGGGATTCTCCAACCTGTTCGGCGGCGACGGCTTTGCCCCCGCAGGAATAGGCGGTATCGCCGCAGGCCTGCTCGTGGTGGTCTTCGCGTTCGGCGGCACAGAAATCGTCAGTGTGGCGGCTGCAGAAACTGAAGACCCCTCACGCAGCGTCCGCAGTGCCGTCCGCACAGTCGTCTGGCGGATCATGGTGTTCTACATCGGTTCCGTATTCGTCATTGTCATGGTGGTGCCCTGGACCTCAGATGCGCTCAGTTCACCGTTCGCGGCTGTACTGTCTATCGCATCGATTCCAGGCGCAGACACAGCGATCACCCTCGTGGCCGTCGTCGCGCTCCTCTCAGCGCTGAACGCCAATCTCTATGGCGCATCCCGGATGATCTTCTCGCTGTCAGAACGCACCGAAGCGCCTGTCTTCCTCAGCCGACGCAACCGTCTGAACGTGCCCGTCGCAGCGGTCCTTGCATCAGTGGTCTTTGGGTTCATGGCCACCGGGCTTGAGCTTCTCTTCCCTGAAATGGTGCTTCCACTTCTGCTCAACATCGTGGGCTCCACCTGCCTGGTGGTCTGGGGGTCGGCACTGATCTCTCAGATCATCCTCCGTCGGCGCGCTGACCGCGACGGAACCGAGCTCCCCATGCGAATGGCAGCATTCCCCGCATTGTCCTATCTCGGCGTCGCCCTGCTGGTGGGGATCCTAACCATCGGTTTCCTTGCGGAAACCACTCGAATCCAGCTGTTGTCCACGTTTGTCCTCGTGGCGGTCATTGCCGTCTTGAGCAGGGCTAATGCACGACGCCGGGCCGGAGTATCCGGTAGGGTCACGCAGTAGACTCAGCGGCCGGCGATATAGTGTGCTTGGATCTGCGCCGCGGTCAGCGCCGATAAGTAGACGGCAGCTTCATCAACGTTGCCGCCGAATGCGTCGCTGGAGGGAAATCCAGGCCAGTCCCTTACCGAATCGCTACCTACGCGCCAGTATCCGGTGCTAAAAGTATTATCTGCCTGCGTGACGTTTGGAATGCAGGTCATCCGCACTGCATCAACGTATAAGCACATGCCTGCGCTGGAGAGCGTGCCCGTGGCCATATGCCATGTGTTGTCATTGAAGCTGGCGAAACTGTAGATAGTTTTGTAGGAACCGGGATAGACGCCAAAGTACACGCGCCCCTGGTTATCCAGATAGATGTGGCGGTCTACATAGGAGACGCCGGTGAGTGAACGGCTCAGGCCGAAAATCCTGCCGCCCCTGGTTGTGGTGGTCTTGAACCAGATCTCGATGGTGAACGTATTGGGCGGGGTGACTGCCCCCGAGGAAATCAGACCGTAGTTCTGATCGTTCTGCGTTTTGGAACCGTAATCATAGAGCTGAATCCACTTCCCCAGACCATCACGCGAGCATGCGTCGTCGCTGGTGGTGGTGCCCGCAGTGATGCTACCGGATCCGCCCCTGTAGTACTGTCCGTTACGGCCAGTTCCCGAACTGTCGAGACCGATATTTTGGGTGTTATCGAACTTGTAATAGAGGTACGGACTCTTTGCCAGGACCGCCGCATTGCACGTGAAGTACGGATTACTGGCCGCAGTGTTTGCGCTATTCGTGACCTTGGCGGTGAACCCCGCCGAGCTCGACGGCATCAGCTGGGCAGTCAGGCACAGCACCAGAGCGAGCGCGAGAGTGACCATTCCCAGAGCACGGCTTCTTTTCTCGACTCCGATAAGAATCATGCCGCAGTCCCTTCGGTAGCTCCGTGGGTGTCGGCATCTTCTTCAGCGACCGGTGGAAGACCAACAACGAGACACCACAAGAGGGGAACCACGCAGACCACGGCAAGCACCGCCCAACCAGCAGGGCCCAAATCCAAGGACGACGCCAGATGGTACTCACCGCTCTCCGTCAATGAGGGTACTAAGACGGTGCCCACTTCCCCGCTGACCAGCTGTGTACTGGTTCCGCCGTTCGCCTCCACAGAGATGGGCAACATGCCAGTGGAAACGGCGGTCACCTCTACACCGCCCTCTTGCGCCCTCGTGGTCAGGACGTCCAGTCCAACAAACGGCCGGAGCACCACTGCCGGGATCGACACAACCAAGGACAGTCCGAGAATGCGCCACGCTGTCCGTTGACCGGCATCAGAAACCAGCCGCGTCAGAAACCACAGGAGACAGGAACCAACGAGCACCATAGGCAGAGCACGGATCAGCCAACCGACCCCCGGAAGCACGCTCTGAGCTTCGCCCACAATATCGTTTTCATGGAGTATCCACGGATCGGCGGCGCCGTTGATGTCGCCTCGCGTGTGCAGGCCGCCGCCCTCCGCCGCGGCCTCAACCCGGTGCGTGTACACCTGGCTCGGTGCGGGCGGCGGGCGGAACGTGACAATGTCCCCCACCTCGAGGTCAGCCAGATCCACAGGCGCTGTAACAATGAGAGTCCCCACCGGTGCTGCCTCCCCCATGGATGGAGTACTAATGATGAACCACCTCATCCCGCCGAGGTAGCCGAGCGCAGCCACCAACACCAAGAGCCCGACGACGAGGGCCAGAAATATGGGGAGGAGCACCTTTGCACTGGGCCGTGAGGGTTTACCGGTGCGTCGCCGGGCGCTCGTCCCGCGCTCAAGCATGGCAACAGTGTTGGAGCCCGTCATTTCCGGCTCCAACAACATCTGACGCTCGAGGATCCCCACAATTGCTCTCTAGTGGTTATGGAATTCAGGACTTCCTACGTGCTGAAGGTCCAGACCAACGGCATCGATGCTTGAAGCCCCTGGTACGTGTCACCCGCGGCCGCATCCAGGGTGACATCGAAAGTGAACGGAACACTGACTCCGGCTGCGGGGGCAGGAGGCATGGTGATTGCGGGCGTGGACGCGGCAAGTCCAGCCAGCGTCCCGGTGAACACCGTGGCCGCTCCTGACTTGATGACAATATTCATCTTTGCGCACAGATCAGTAGCAGTCCCGCTATAGGTGCCTACCTTCGCTTGAGTGCAGGCCGCCGGGGTCAGCGTGAACGTGCTCGCTGGTGCGGTTCCTACGTTCTGAATGTTGATCTGTGTGGTGACCTTCGTTCCGGGCAGCATGGCGTTACTCCCACCGAACTTATTGATGGTGGAGCAAGTGGCCGCGTTATTCGTGACAGTGGTCCCGATCCCGGTGCTCAGACACTCTTTGACTCCATCCGAGCTGGTCTCCTTCATGATGAGGGATCCGGACGCGGCGGTGTTGGTGTTATTGGTAATCTGTGCTGTGAAGGCAGACAGTGTTCCCGTCATGGACAGGGACAGCAAAAGAGTGCCGAGAACGCCGGCAGCCAGAACTGCGGGAGTAAAACGGCGGCGTTTTAGGCGCGAGTGTGAAGCCGACATGGTGAAAGACCCTTCAAAAAAGTGAAAAACGGTGGACGCATGTTCCGCTGCTGTCAGCGGTACCGTTTAGAGATGTTCCCCAACTCTGCTGAAAGAGTAACAGGAGAGTAGCCGGATTGGTCGAAGAGTTTCATAACAATTGTCCTGTTGGCCAACTAAATGTGCTAAACGTCCATATTTATAACAGTTTGTACAAGCCTGACCGGTTTCGGGTGACTAGATTGTGCAGCCTGTTGATATATCGTTAGTACTATTGCGTACCCCGCGAACTACGAGATACTGTCCTGGGAAGTATAAATACAACGCCTACAGAAAGCTGGACATGGTTTTCAACGCGCCAACTCAGCACCCATCGCTGACGGAGGATGAGCTGAGGGAGCTTTACCGCCTTCTCGTCACCGTTCGCCATCTGGACACGTCCGCCATCGCCTGGCAGCGCCAGGGGCTGATCCCCGGTTACGCACCCGAGTTCGGACAAGAAGCGGCCCAGGTAGGCAGCGGTTACGCCGTCGACCCCACCCTTGACTTCGTTTTCCCCACCTACCGGGAAATGGGCGTCGCGCGAGCCATGGGCGTCGACATGGTTGAATACATGTCCACTCATAAAGCCACCTGGCACGGTGGGCTCTACAATCCAGCTGAAACTCACCTGGCACCAATCCAGGCAGTAGTGGCGGGTTCAGTACTGCACGCTGTTGGCTGGGCACACGGACAAACACTCTCGGGGCTGCCACTGGAACAGCGCGGGGTTGCCCTCACGTACTTTGGCGACGGAGCGAGCTCACAGGGCGATGTCCACGAGGCCATGAATTTTGCCGCCGTCATGAAGGCCCCCGTGGTCTTTTTCTCCCAGAACAACGGCTGGGCCATTTCCGTACCCACCGAGTCCCAGGTGGCCGGTGGCTCCGTAGCAGCCCGCGCTGCAGGCTATGGGATGGAGTCGGTCCGGATCGACGGCAACGACGTCGAAGCCGTTGTCCGTGCCACCCGGCAGGCCATTGACCATGCACGTGCAGGCCACGGACCGGTGGTTATCGAAGCCATGACGTACCGTCGCGGCCCGCACTCCACCTCGGATGATCCTGGCCGCTACCGAACCCTCGAAGATGAGCGGTCCGATGGCGGCGAAGACCCAGTGACCAGGCTCCGTACGCGCCTGCTCGACGCCGGCATCATCGACGAAGCGTTCATCGCCGAATCCCTCGAAGCTGCCAAGGCGGAAGAGGAGAGCATCCGAAACGGCGTGGTGGCACTGGAGCCCCGCCCGGGAAACGAAATGTTCGACTTCGTTTTCCAAGAACCCACTCAAGCACTCAAGGCACAGGCCGCAGCCTGGCGGGAGGAATCAGAACATGTCTGAGCACACGACGGCCAGCGACCTCGACGCAGCCCAGGACAACACCGTGGAAACCGATACCCAACAGCAATCTCGCGAGAACGTTTTCCCTTCGGAAACCGCCAAGACCACCACCATGTCCATGCAGGCTGCGCTCAACCTTGCGCTCTCAGAAACACTGGAAGATAACCCCAAAACGGTGATCTTCGGTGAAGATGTCGGCAAACTGGGCGGCGTCTTTCGGATCACTGATGGCCTGCAGACGAAGTTCGGCGCAGACCGGGTATTTGATACTCCCCTGGCGGAGTCCGGCATTCTCGGGATGTCCGTGGGCCTGGCCATGGCGGGCTTTCACCCCATCCCCGAAGTTCAGTTTGACGGCTTCGCCTACCCGGCCATCAATCAGATCGTCTGCCAGATCGGCCGCATGAACTACCGCAGCCGCGGAACAATGCCCATGCCGATCACCCTCCGTGTTCCCAGCTTCGGTGGAATCCGGGCGCCGGAACACCACGGGGAATCCCTGGAAGCACTCTTTGCCCATGTACCGGGGCTGAAAGTTGTGTCGCCGTCGAGTCCGCATGAGGCGTATCACCTCCTCAAGCATTCAGCCACGCGTCCGGACCCCGTGATTTTCATGGAGCCGAAGTCCCGTTACTGGCAAAAGGGTGAAGTGGACCTCAAGAATGCTGGCAGCGTCGAGGGCTCAAAGGTCGTCAGGCCCGGCAAGCACCTCACGCTCGTCGCCTGGGGTGCCATGGTGGCCCGCTGCCTCCAGGTTGCCGAGCTCGCTGCCGAGGATGGCATTGAGATCGAAGTGCTGGACCTGCGTTGGTTGAAGCCGATTGACGCCGGGGGTCTGGCAGCTTCCGTCGCGAAGACGCGCCGCGCCGTCGTCGTTCATGAAGCGCCGCGCACCTCGGGTCTGGGCGCCGAGGTAGCAGCCCTGATCAGCGAACAGTGTTTTGGTACCCTCAAGGCACCCGTTGAACGAATTACCGGTTTCGATGTTCCCTATCCTTCCGGTGATCTCGAGGACGAGTACATTCCCAATATCGACCGCATCCTGTTCGGGATCCAAAGAGTACTGGAGTATCGTCGTGGCTGAAATTTCCTTTCCGCTTCCGGATCTTGGCGAAGGCCTGATCGAAGCAACCATCCTCGAATGGATCGTCGCTGTCGGAGACCAGGTAGAGCGCAACCAGCCGCTGGTCGAGGTAGAAACAACCAAATCCGCCGTCGAATTGCCCTCGCCGCAATCCGGCAAGGTACTGCGCATCCATGGTGAAGCCGGAGAAAAGATCAACGTTGGCGAACCGCTGATCGTTTTCGAGGTCCCCGATGACACCGCCGGTATCGTCGGAACGGTGCCCGAGGAAAAGGCCCCCAAGCGTCGGGTGCGCCTCAGCGCGGCACTGGACGACGAGGACTAGACCGCGTGGCAACGACCATCTCCTCTTTACCCGACGTCGGCCTCTCGACGGAAGTCTATGAACCAGAGGAGGACGCCGGGCTACGGCCGCTACTGCTCCTTCACGGTTTTGCGTCTTCCTCGAAGCTGAACTGGGTGGACTCAGGCTGGGTCGGGGCGCTGACAGCCGCTGGTCGATGTGTCATCACCGTGGATCTGCCAGGTCACGGGGAGTCCCCCGCGCCGGCAGCCACAGCGGATTATGCGCCGTCTGCCATCCTCGAACGTCTTCAGCAGTTGCTACAGTCCGCGGGCATCACAGCTATGTATTCGGCAGACCGTGCGTCCGGCGTGGACATCATTGGTTATTCACTGGGTTCACGGCTGGCATGGGAACTGGGCGCCGCGCGCCCAGACCTCGTGAATCGGATGGTCCTCGGTGGGCCTGGTAGCGGCGACCCACTCTCAGTATTTGATCTACCAGCGGCGCGCGCCTGGCTGGACAATGAGACTCCCATTGGGGATCCGCTAACGGCCGAGTTGCTGCGGATGGCCCAGCTGGTGCCCTCCAATAATGTCGATGCGCTAATGCTCCTCATTGGGGAAATCAAACGTCAGCCGTTCGTCCCTGCGAAAAGCATTCCCACCATGCCGCTACTGCTGGTTGCCGGGGACCGCGACGATCTGGCCACAACAATGCCCGAGCTCGCAAAGCTCAGCGGCACTGCCGAGACCCTTTGGCTCCCTGCGCGCACGCACGCCAATGCGGTGTCATCACGGGCCTTCAAAAAAGCGGCGGTAGAGTTCCTGGCTGGTTGAGCTGCCCTTCGCGGTAGTTCAACCAGCGCAGGAAACCCTCCCGACCTGTGACTTTGTCGTGAAACTCAGGACGCCTTGAGCGCGTCCAGAGGCGACGTTGAGTCTTTGAGTTCCAGGTACTCTTCCGCGCCGCGGGCAAGTTTCTTGAGCAGTGAGACAGTTAAAAAGTATTCGTCCGCAGATAGTCCGGCGCAGAGGTCGTGCCGCATCAGGTCAATGCCTTCCAGCTCCTGCTGATTGATGCTGCGTCCGAGTTCTGTCAACGCAAGTTTCCCGTCGTGGAAATCGACGAGTCCGCGGACCATCATCTCCCCGACGGCCGTCTCCCACTGAACGACGTCGAGGCGCCAGAATTGGCTGAGCTTGCCTTCAACCTGGGAGTGCTCAAGCGGACCCTCCTGATCTAGGACCGAGAGCACCAGCGCCTGATCATCCGAAATTCCGAGGCTGTCCTGGTTCTCTTTGCAGGCCTTCTGGAAGCTGGCCATGACGCGTGAAGCCCAGTAACCGACTCTATCTTTCTCTATCATTACTCTCCCCGGCTGTGTTGGTTGTGTGGCCGCTCGGGCCTCCTGCGCGGAAAACCTGTCCGCTACCGTCCCGATGCCGTGGTTCCCGCTACTCGCGGGTAACTGTAATCAATGTTACCGGCTGCTCCGACATTTACAGCCGGTGGGGCATGATAAATTACTCAAGATTCGCTGAACTTTCTTGATTTCGGCTTGACGCTCAGTGTTGCCACTCCACCGCAATTGTTACTTAACGGTCACGATCATCGTTATTCGCGTCCTTCTGGGCTAGAGAACAGACACTCATCACGTAGTCTTCTAGGAGCAGCCAGTAATCAGCAGGCTTTGTTATCTGGCACCAGTAGCAGGAGGACCGCACGTGGGGATGCTTTTGGGCACTCGCTACAGAACCGCCGAACTCGTCGGCACAGGCGGCGCGTCGTCCGTCTACCGGGCCCTGGATGAAAACCTCGGACGCGATGTAGCTATAAAACTCTTTCGCCCCGCCACAAGCGACGACGATGGCTACCGTCGCCAACACACGGAGATGTCCATTCTCTCCGCCCTCAACCATCCGTGCTTGGTTACACTGCACGACGCCGGCCTGGAAGAAAGTTCCGACGGCGAGATCTCCAATTATCTGGTCATGGAACTTGTCGAGGGCAAAGACCTCCGTCGCTCTCTGCAGGAACGATCGCTGACGTCGGCGCAGGTGGCCCAGCTGGGCGCTGACCTCGCGGACGCGCTGGCGTACATTCATGAGAACGGCGTTATTCACCGGGACGTCAAGCCAGCTAACATCCTGCTTTCGCACAGTACAGACCAAGACACCAAGATCTATCCAAAGCTCACCGACTTTGGCATTGCCCGCATGGTGGACGCCGCCACGGCCACGGCTCACGGCGCCGCGATCGGTACCGCCAATTATTTGAGCCCGGAGCAGGCACAGGGTACAGGTGTCGAACCTCGAACCGATGTCTACTCCCTTGGACTGGTACTACTTGAGTGCCTGACCGGTGAAAAAGCCTTTCCTGGACCGGTCGTTGAATCCGCTGTCGCCAGGCTGCTGCGGGATCCCGAGGTCCCCGAGACCCTGGGTTCTCTCTGGCGGGACATTCTGACCCGCATGACTGCCCGAACCCCCGAGGCCCGTCCCCTTGCGCACGAAGTGGCCGTCGTCTTGCGCAACATGACGGGCAGCTACGTGCAATCCCTGCCTATCCCCCAGACCGATTCCGAGGATGCGATCAACGGTGGTCTGATCACCGGCGGAATCACCACCGGAAACGTGCGTATTCCCGCCCCGCCGTCGCACGCACCAACGATCGGCAGCTGAGACGCGCAGGCTGCGCTAGACAATGTCACTACCCCTTGACGGGAACGCTGACACGGATCACACTGGATCGTATACGATTTTGTACTCGATAAGGTGAGGAGCCCCCGTGGGCGAGGCAGTGACAGAGATAACGCAGGATCAATTGGGACAGGCCGGCAAGGTGATAGCCGTCCACCTCAACTATCCGAGCAGGGCGGCCCAGCGCGGCCGTACTCCTTCGCTCCCCTCCTACTTCCTCAAGGCGGGCACTTCCCTTAGCCTCAGTGGGAGGACCGTGGAAAGACCACACGGCTGCGAACTGCTGGGGTATGAGGGCGAAGTGGCGATCATCATGGGCAAGAGCGCGCGCCGAGTGAGCCCAGATGAAGCTTGGCAGCATGTCGAGTTCGTCACCGCTAGCAACGACCTCGGCGTCTACGACCTCCGCTACGCGGACAAAGGATCGAATCTGCGCTCCAAAGGCGGCGACGGCTACACCCCCGTTGGGCCGGGCCTTATGCCAGCAGCCGACGTCGACCCCCGGGGTCTGCGCGTACGCACCTGGGTTAACGGAGAACTCAAGCAGGACGACACAACGGAGACTCTTCTGTTTCCATTTGGACAACTCATCGCTGACCTTTCGCAGTTACTGACTCTTGAGCCCGGAGACATTATCCTCACTGGAACTCCGGCTGGGGCGTCCGTGGCAGTTCCCGGCGACGTCATCGAAGTAGAGGTCGATTCCCCCTCCAACGGTCTGACCAGCGGACGGCTCACCACAACCGCCACCGAGGGAACAACTCCGCTGGCGGCCTATGGCGCCCAGCCCCGGCGGGACGAAACACAGCGGGCCGAGGCATGGGGGACCCCTACACCGAAGGCCGATCCCGTCCTGACACCCGAGATAAAAGCCAAGCTGATGTCCGTGGGCAACGCAACGCTGAGCTCGCAGCTGCGTAAACGCGGTCTGAACAACGTCAGCATGGACGGACTCATGTCCACACGCCCTGAGGCTCGAGTGGTGGGCACCGCACGAACTCTGCGCTACGTCCCCAACCGTGAGGATCTTTTCAAGACCCACGGTGGAGGGTTCAACGCCCAGAAACAGGTCATCGATTCACTCACTAGCGGCGAGATCTTGGTCATGGAAGCTCGCGGCGACAAAACCTGTGGCACCGTTGGGGACATCCTGGCTCTCCGGGCTCAGGTCAACGGGGCCGCG
Source organism: Arthrobacter roseus (assembly GCF_016907875.1). Classification (NCBI taxonomy): domain Bacteria; kingdom Bacillati; phylum Actinomycetota; class Actinomycetes; order Micrococcales; family Micrococcaceae; genus Arthrobacter; species Arthrobacter roseus. The sequence continues at coordinate 2,255,987 of NZ_JAFBCU010000001.1, forward strand.
GCGATCATTACTGACGGTGGCATCCGCGACGTGAGAGCCGTGTCTGAACTCGACATGCCCACCTACTTCGCCAACGCACATCCTGCCGTACTCGGCCGCAAGCACATCCCGTGGGACATCGACGCGACCATCGGTTGTGGAGGCACAACCGTCCAGCCCGGCGACATCATCGTCGCCGATGCCGACGGTGTGCTGGTCATCCCACCCGCCCTTGTTGCCGAACTCGCAGACGACGCCGTCCAGCAGGAACTCGAGGAAACGTTCATCGCAGAAATGGTGGCCCAGGGACACGGCGTGGACGGTCTTTACCCGATGAACGCCGACTGGAAGTCACAGTTCACCCAGTGGGCAACCGCACAGTGAGCGCGGCCGCGCCGGTGGCCAGCAAATCCGAGCTCGCCTACACCAGTATTCTGGAGCGGATCCTGGACGGTACCTACGGCGCCGGCTATCGGCTAGTGCTCGGAAGGATCGCTGCCGATCTCAGCATCAGCGTGGTTCCCGTCAGGGAGGCGATCCGACGTCTAGAAGCCGAGAAACTGGTGACGTTCGAACGAAACGTTGGAGCGACCGTCGCTGGCATTGACCCCACAGAGTACCTGCACACCATGCAGACACTGAGCATCGTGGAAGGCGCCGCGACCGCTCTTTCCGCGCCGCTATTGACCGCAGCAGAGCTGAATACGGCGGAACTGATCAACGAGGACATGCGCCGCTGCCTGGAGGATTTCGATCCAGTCCGATTCACCACGCTGAACCGCCAGTTCCACACCATCTTGTACTCGCAATGCCCCAACCCGCACATTCTGGACCTTGTACATCGCGGCTGGGGAAGGCTGCATGCGCTGCGGTCCTCGACCTTCGCCTATGTTCCAGGACGCGCCAAAGAATCAGTCGCTGAGCACGCCCACCTACTGGTGCTCATTCGGCAGAGTGCTGACTCCAGCATTGTGGAACACGCTGCCCGAGAACACCGAGAAGCAACTCTTACCGCCTACCTGAACCACACCCTGACCAGCTCACCCCCCGAGAAAGGACAACCATGAAGTTTCGTTCCGACCCCCGTTCCCTGAGCGGTGCCCTTGCCGCTCTCTTCACGCCATTCACTGCAGAAGGTGACGTGGACAACGTGAGCCTGCGCAACATGATCAACTGGCAGATTGCCAACGGTTCCACAGGAATCACGCTGGGCGGCTCAACCGGTGAACCCAGTTCACTCAGCGTCGCCGAGCGTATCGATTCCATCAAGGTAGCTGCCGTCGAGATCAACGACCGAGTCCCCTTCATGCCCGGTACCGGCACGGCGAAAATGTCCGAAACACTCGAGCTAACTCAGGCAGCCATCGACGCTGGCGCAGACGCCTCGATGATTATCACGCCCTACTACTCACGGCCCACCCAGGAAGCTCTGTACCGCTGGTACGCCGAAGTGGCCCAGACGTTCCCGGACATGCCGTTCGTCATCTACAACGTTCCGTCCAGGACCGCCGTCGACATGGCACCAGAGACAGTTGCCAGGTTGTTCCGCGACTTTGAGAACATTGTCGGAATCAAGGAGACCACGAAAGACTTTGAGCATTTCTCCCGCGTCATGCACGCCTGCGGACGTGACCTGCTGGTGTGGTCCGGCATCGAGCTCCTCTGCCTGCCGCTGATGGCACTTGGCGGCGTCGGCTTCATCTCCGCGCTGGCGAACCTCGCTCCCCGCGCCATCTCAGACATGTACCACGCATGGGAAGAAGGCGACCTTGAGAAGGCCCGCGATATTCACTACGGCCTGCACCCTCTTGCAGACCTCCTGTTTGTTGAGACCAACCCAGCACCGTCGAAGTGGGTCATGGCACGCCGCGGACTGATTTCCTCAGACCACGTACGCTCACCCCTGATCACGCCGACGGACGCAGGTATCACCAAGATTGAAGAGCTGCTGGCACAGGGCGAAGACTTCCTCACCCCCATTACCGGATTCGAGATCGGAGCACAGTCATGAGCACTCCCCAGAACCTCCCCACCCACCTGCAGCACTACATCGGCGGCGAATTCGTGGAGTCCGTCGGCGGCGAGACGTTCGACGTCCTGGAACCTACCAACAACCGGAACTACTGCACCGCGGCCGCAGGCCAGTCAGCCGACATCGACGCAGCCGTCGCTGCTGCAACGGAGGCTTTTCGCACCGGACCGTGGCCGCGGATGAAGCCCCGCGAACGCGCCACAGTACTGAACCGGGTTGCCGACGCCGTGGTCGCGCAGAAAGACCGACTCGCTGAGATGGAAACCTTCGACACAGGCCTTCCCATCACACAGGCAAAAGGCCAAGCCGAACGCGCAGCGGAAAACTTCCGCTTCTTCGCGGACCTCATCGTTGCCCAAAGCGACGACACTTACAAGGTCCCAGGCTCGCAACTGAACTACGTCAACCGCAAGCCGATCGGCGTCGCCGGTCTCATCACCCCGTGGAACACGCCGTTCATGCTGGAGTCTTGGAAGCTCGCACCGGCGTTGGCCTCAGGTTGTACCGTCGTGCTGAAACCTGCGGAGTTCACACCGCTGTCCGCCAGTCTCTGGGCACAGATCTTCGAAGATGCGGGTCTACCCAAGGGTGTCTTCAACCTGGTCAACGGCATAGGCGAACAAGCCGGCGACGCGCTGGTCAAGCACCCGGGCGTCCCGCTGATCTCCTTCACCGGTGAATCAAGCACCGGCCAGACCATCTTCCGCAACTGCGCCGAAGGCCTCAAGGGCATGTCGATGGAGCTCGGCGGCAAGTCTCCGGCCATCATCTTTGAGGACGCGGATCTGGACGCAGCCATCGACTCCACGCTATTCGGAGTCTTCTCACTCAACGGCGAGCGCTGCACCGCTGGATCCAGAATTCTGGTCCAGCGCGGTATCTATGAAGAATTCTGCACCCGTTACGCCGCCCGTGCGAAGACGATCGTGGTGGGAGATCCTCAGGACCCGGAGACCCAGGTGGGTGCGCTGGTGCACCCCGAGCACTTCGACAAGGTGGCCTCTTATGTGGAGATCGGCAAGCAGGAAGGACGGCTGTTGGCCGGTGGCGGACGCCCCGAGGAACTTCCGGAGGGCAACTATATTGCGCCCACGGTCTTCGCCGATGTCGCTCCGGACGCCAGGATCTTCCAGGAAGAGATCTTCGGTCCCGTTGTTGCCATCACCCCCTTTGACACCTGGGATGAAGCCCTTGAGCTTGCCAACAACACCCGGTACGGACTGGCCGCCTACCTCTGGACGAACAATCTGGCCGGTGCACATAATTTCGCGCAGAACATCGACGCCGGAATGGTCTGGCTCAATAGTCATAACGTCCGCGACCTCCGCACTCCGTTCGGCGGGGTCAAGGCCTCGGGGCTTGGCCATGAAGGCGGCTATCGGTCCATCGATTTCTACACGGACCAGCAGGCAGTACACATCAGCCTGGGCCCGGTACACACTCCCAAATTCGGTTCCGATGACGCCGCCCTGGTTGACGGCTAGCCTTCCCTGAGCAAAGGACATACCTGAGATGAATACTTCATTGCCCACTCCCCCGGATGTTCTGCGGTGCGCCTACGCGGAGCTGATCGTCACAGACCTCGTGAAATCTCGCGAGTTCTACGTGGATGTTCTGGGATTGGTCGTCACCCATGAGGACGACGACGCCATCTACCTCCGCGCCTTCGAGGAGTACCTGCACCACTCGCTGATATTGCGTAAGGGGCCCGAGGCCGCCATGTCGGTCATGGCCTATCGTGTTCGTTCTGAGGCCGAGCTGGACGTTGCCGAGGAGTACTACCGTGCTCTCGGCGTGCGGGTAGAGCGCATGGCCGCCGGTCACACCCGCGGTATCGGCCAAGCGGTCCGGATCGAGGATCCGCTGGGCTTCCCCGTCGAGTTCTTCTACGAAGCTGAGCATGTGGAGCGGTTCACCCGGCGCTACGATGTTCATGGCGCAGGCGCAATCTCCCGGCTAGATCACTTCAACGTGGTCACCCCTGATGTCGGCGCGGCGCGCGAATATTACGAAGGGCTGGCGTTCAAGGTCTCCGAGGATATCCGCGGCGGCGACGACGATAACAACACTGTCTACGCCGCGTGGATGTACCGTAAGCCAACGGTCCATGACGTAGCGCTCACCGGCGGAGACGGACCCCGCATGCATCATATTGCGTTCGCTACCCATGAACGGACGCAGATTCTGCACCTGTGCGATCATCTGGGGGCGCTACGGCAGTCCGACAAGATTGAGCGCGGTCCCGGACGCCACGGGGTATCCAACGCGTTCTACCTCTATCTGCTGGATCCGGATGGCCACAGGATCGAAATCTACACGCACGACTACTACACGGGGGATCCGGATAATCCAACCCTGACGTGGGACGTGCATGACAATCAGCGACGCGACTGGTGGGGCAGCCCCGTGGTGCCAAGCTGGTACTCCGAGGCATCTAACGTGCTGGACCTCGACGGCAACGTGCGCGAACTGGTCCACCGTGAGGAGTCTCGCGAAGCTGACGTGACCATAGGCGCTGACGGATTCTCTTACACCCGCGAACCCGGTGAAGAAAAGGGTTTCAAGGTGGGCTCGCAGGTTTAACAGGGCTAACAGTGCACGAACACGAAAAAGCCGAAACACCGGAGGCTGGGGAAGCTCGGGTGTTTCGGCTTTTCGTTTGCCGTGGGCCGTAGCCCAGGCTGTGTGGTGAGCTTGTCTCGGTAAGCTCTACAAAAAGAACAATACGGGTGTTATGGATGCCACGCTATGGGTACTTCTACCCATCCACGCATTTGCTTTGTAAGCATAACGAGTGCTATGCACCATGCTGATTCGGCGTGAGATTAGTGTTAAAAGAGATAGCCGGAACATCAGAGGCTGGGGAAACTCTGGCGTTCCGGCTATCTATCGTCCCTGACAAAGTCTGGGATGGTGGTTGGGGCTTGTCGGTAGCCCCTTCCTCACTGACAACTATAAATAACTAGGCTCCAGTCCGCGATGGGGAGAACTACCCATGTGGCTAGTTTGCACCCACCCCGGATCAGGAGTATGTCTCACAATCGGACTTAGTCAGCAGCTTTTTCAGCGGTTGCTTTCCTGTTCCTGGCTTCAAGTGAGCCGATCCGCAGATCCGCCCCCCTGGTTTCCTTGGCGAGAATGACTCCCACTGAAGAGATCACACACAGGACCATGATGTAGATCCCTACCGAGCCAGACCAACCCGTGGTGATGAGCAGCCACTGGGCAATCGTAGCTGCGAAGGCTCCACCGAAGATGGCACCGAGCGCATACCCAATGGAGATGCCGGAGTAGCGGATGTTTGCCGGGAACATTTCGGCATACATCGCAGACATGGGGCCGTAGGAGAAGCCAAGCCCAATCGTCAGGACAAAGAGGCCCACACCATAAAGGACAATGTTTCCGGTGTCGACCAGCATGAACATCGGAATCATCCACACGAACATGATGGCGTACCCGAACAGGAAGGTCTTGACACGACCAATGTGATCGGAAATCCAACCTCCCAGCAGTGTGAAGATCAGCCACCCGAAGGACGCCAGAGTTGTGGCAAGCAATACCTCCGGCAACGGAAGCTCTAGCGTCTTGGTTGCGTAGGAGATGAAGAAGGCGATCACCAGATAGCCCGCGGCGTTGTTACCGATGAAAATCATGCAGGAATAGAGCACCTCGCGCCAGTGATGGCGGAATAGGCTTCGCAGCGGGGTGTTACTTTCGGCCTTGCGTTCAGAGAGCTCTTTGAACACCGGGCTCTCCTCAACCGTGCGGCGGATCAGGTACCCCACCAGAATCAGCACAATGGAGAGCAGGAACGGCAGGCGCCAGCCCCATTCTTTGAAGTCCTCCTCGGACATCCCTACCCGCAGGAAGAACAGCAACCCGGTGGCCAGTATCATTCCTATCGGCACACCGATCTGCGGAAAGGCGCCAAAGAGCCCACGCTTCTTCAGTGGTGCATGCTCAACGGCCATCAGGGCGGCGCCACCCCACTCGCCACCGGCGGAGAAGCCCTGAATAACCCGCAGGAGAACAAGCAGGATAGGAGCCCAGATGCCGATGCTGGCGTACGTTGGCAGTAAGCCGATCAGGGCGGTCGCGGCCCCCATGGTGACGAGGGTAAAGACCAGCATGGGCTTGCGTCCGATCCGGTCCCCCAAACGGCCAGCAACAATGGCCCCGAGTGGACGGAAGAAGAAGCTGATGCCGATCAGGGCGAAAGACAGAATCTGTGCCAGGCCCGGACTTTCCTCGTTGAGTGGCGTGAGGAATAGCGGCGCGAGCAGTGTAGCCGTGAGCTGCGCAAATATGAAGAAGTCATACCACTCGATGGTGGTGCCAACCAAGGTACCTGCGAGTACTTTGCGCTCCTCCTTCCGCTGGCGTGCTGCCGGCAGTGGAACCGCGTGCGACGGTGCAGTCATTCGAACTCCAGAATTGTGTGAACGGTTACTGACCGACAGTTCGGTCAGTATTTAATAACGTGATTGAGATCATACCGCCGAAAGCCCCCGAATATGCTCCCGACGGCGTAGTAAGTGCATTTTCTCCGCAATAATTCGCGCGATGCACCTTTCGCGTGAGTGTTCGATATTTGAACACCAAGTTCTCATATCGAGTACTGTGATGATCAGGACCACAGTCCCCGCGACCAGGAGAGCAGATGAATCCCTCAGCCACAGTCCAAGAAAAACCCCTGCACAGCCAGACTCTGTCAAGGGGAATCCGAGCCCTTGAAATTCTCACCGAAGCGGACGCTCCCATGACAATCGCAGGGCTGTCGGAAGCCCTCGGAGTTCACCGGTCCATTGCGTACCGCATACTCCGCACGTTGGAGGACCATTCGCTCGTGGTGAGGGACGACGCCGGCCGGGTCCAGGCCGGCGTCGGCTTGGCAGCTCTGGCACGGGGTGTGTCCCGTGACCTTCAAAGTGCTGCGCTGCCTGAACTCACCCGCTTGGCAGAGTCTGTGGGAACGACGGCGTTCATTGCAGTATGGGATCAACACGGCTGCGTAACGCTCCTGACAGTGGAGCCAAGGCACCCCGCTGCCACACTGGTGCAACGCCCCGGAACACGGCATCCCTTCAGCTCCGGAGCTCCTGGAATTGCCATTCAGTCAGGCCTGTCTGATGAAGAGTGGCAGCGTCTCGCACCAGGAGAGCCGTACCGCCAAGAAGCTATCGAGGCACGTGAACGCGGCTACGCCCTCAGTCATGACGAGGTAATTCCCGGTGTTTCCTCGATCGCAGCCCCGATTCGTATTCCCGGGCAGTTGCCGGCGTCCATCGCCGTTGTCTACCTGAACCAACGCGACGACGTCAACGAACTGGGAGCAGCCCTGTCCAAGGCTGCATCGGCGATCGAGACGCAGCTGCGATAGCTCAGGCTTTACGCCGACGCAGGACCACAAACATGATGCTGCTCAGCACCAGCAGTGCGAGTGCCGCACCAACGGACACCGTGAAGCCCGCGGTATAACCCGACTTCTCAGAGATGCTTCCGGATAGAGAAGCCCCCAGTGCCGTACCTGCAACGATGCCGCTTGCCAGCATGGTCATAACGGTGCCCATGAGTTTTCTTGGCGCGACCACTGAACCAATACTGAAAATGGTCACCATCGTGGGGCCTACCGGGATACCCAGAATAAAGAGAACAACTAGCATCGGGACAAGATCGTTCGCCAACAGCAGCATCGCGGACAAAGCAGCCATGGTTGCAGATGCCGCGATCCACCGGAGCTGATAGGAAATGCTCCGACGCCAGAACGCTACCGAGAGGGCAGCGGCAGCCGAGCTCAGACCCATGACTGCATAGAGCAAACCGGCCGTGGTCGCCGCACCGAAAGTGCCACCGAAGGCAAAAAGGGTCGTTTGCGTGGCGCCAAAGAACGTACCCATAGACACCATGCCCAGGACCGGTATCGCCACCAGGAGCCAGTTGGTCCTCGGAGCAGACGCATCGCGCTTCCGTGCGGATGCACCTAGTTTTCGCAGGGGCACAACGTTGTTGACCGTGGGATGGATTGCAAATGCCGGGACCATGGTGAGCGTGATGACAGCAGCGAGCACCAACGGTAACCACGGCGTGATCAAGCTCGCCAAGAGTCCTACCACTGCCGGTCCAAGCACAAAAGTCAGTTCATCCGCGGTGCTCTCATACGACAATGCAGTGTCCAGGTCTCGTGCTGAGTCTTCAGTGCTGCCAGATGCCATAGCCATCCAACGGACTCTTGCCAGCGGACCCACCTGCGGGCACGTTCCACCCATCAGGAACGCTGCGGACAGGAAAATCAAAGCCCCCGAACCGCTGTAATCAGAGACCAGATAACTGCTGACCACGAGCCAGGCAATGAACAGCGTATTGATAAACGCGGAAAGCAGTAGAACGGGGCGTTGCCCGAAGTGATCGGCCAGGTAACCGAGAATGGGGGCCCCCAGGGCCGAGCCGATTCCGACGGCCCCGGCGGCAAAACCACCGACAGCATAGGAGCCACTGACCGCGATCAACAGGGTGCCGGCACCAATGGTGAGCATGGCCAGCGGAACGCGCGCCACGAATCCAATGGGAAGGAAAGATTTACCGGCAAGCTCCGGCAGGCGGGAAAACAGGTTCATGATCTCTCAGGTACGGCTGATCGCGCATCGTCCCCCCTCCCGATGCGCACTACCCGGTGACCTGTCAATCCTACCGCCTTACGCGCTCCCGCAGCTCTTCTGCGCGGAGACCAACTCAGCGTGACCATGCAGGGTCCCGGTGGCGAAACCAATGTTTCCTGGATTCGACGTTCCGCAGCAGGAATCGGCCAGGTCGGTGGAGCACACACCAGATTCAGGTAGTTGCAGTTCCACCAGATCCGCTGCCGCGCGGTCCCCTGCCAGGTAAGCTGCGATCGAGCGGACCTGCTCGTACCCGGTGGCCAGGAGAAAGGTCGGTGCCCTACCGCAGCTTTTCATGCCCACCACGTAGAAGTTAGGTTCCGGATGCGCCAAGACACGCTCACCGTGCGCGGTGACCGTGCCGCAACTATGGAATTCGGAGTCGATGAGCGGGCCGAGCGCTCGTGGGGCTTCCACTATCTGATCCAGATCCAATCGAAGCTCGGTTAGGGGTTTCAGATCGGGGCGGAAACCGGTGGCGGGAACCACTAGGTCTAGCCTGAGCAGACGCCCGTCGGCGAGGTGGACCGTCAGTTGCTCCCCGACAACCACGGACGAGACGGAAACATTCTCGAGGAGTGTGATGTCTTCGTTCTCGACAAAGCGGTCCTGATCGGCACCCATGGGGTCGGGCAGCGGTGACGTGATGAATCCTGCGACTTTGGCTTCGATTTCGCCGATAGCCTCGATGCCCGAACGCCCCACCGGATTGGGGGTATTCCAAGTGCCGGATGCGTCAATAACGGCACGGCCCAGAACGTCCTCGGTTCCCGTCGCAGTTTCGATACGGACCAGGAAGAGAGAGTCCTCACGGCCCTGCGATCGAGTCCTGCCTACGCCCTTACCTTGAGGTTGAACACGGGTAACCTTCGTAACACGGTGCCCGTAATTCACGATGGGCGCGAGTGCGGGGTGAGCCGCTAGAGGCTCCAAATACTCGCTGACCATGTCCGCCCCAGTGGGGAGAAGAGTTTGATATGGCCCCACTGTTGGATGGTAGCGCCAGCAGCAGGCCCTGCTTCAAGCACGCGAACTCCCTGTTGGCCTTCGATGAGGTGCGCGGCGGCGGCCAGTCCGATGGGGCCGTCACCGATGACAATCACAGGGTATGTCTGGTTCATGTTCTTCTCCTGTTGGTGAAGTGAGGTGCTTCTATTGGGTGGCCGGTAGTAGCTCGGAGATAAGAATTTCAACACGGGCGCGAATTTCGTCCCGAATTGGGCGCACCGCTTCAATGCCTTGACCCGCGGGGTCATCGAGCTTCCAGTCCTCGTAGCGCTTGCCGGGAAAAATGGGGCAGGTATCCCCGCATCCCATGGTGATGACCACGTCCGATTCCTTGACGGCCGCCGTGGTCAAGATCTTGGGAACCTCAGTGGACATATCCAGGCCTGCTTCGTTCATGGCGGCGACGACGGCGGAGTTCACAGTGTCGGCGGGGGCCGTGCCAGCGGAGCGGACCTCTATTTGCCCTGCCGAGAGGTTCATCAGGAAGGCTGCGGCCATCTGTGAACGTCCGGCATTGTGGACGCACACGAAGAGGACGGAAGGCTTGGTGTTGGTGTTCATGCGGTGACCTTCTGCGGGGTGGTAGTGGTGAAGAACTTCCGGGACCAGAGCGCGACGTAGACCAGAGCCACGAGGACGGGGACCTCGATGAGAGGGCCGACGACGCCGGCCAGGGCTTGCCCGCTGGTAACACCGAAGGTGGCGATGGTCACCGCGATGGCCAGTTCGAAATTGTTGCCCGCAGCCGTGAAGGCGAGGGTGGTGGTGCGCTCGTATCCCATGCGCAGGCCACGGCCGATGAGCATGCTCGCACCGAAGACCACCGCGAAGTAAATCAGCAGAGGCAAGGCGATGCGTGCGACATCCAGGGGTTTGGCGATGATGGTGTCTCCCTTCAGGGCAAAAAGAATCACGATGGTGAACAGCAGGCCGTAGAGTGCCCAGGGGCCAAGTTTCGGCAAAAACTTGTTCTCGTACCAGTGCCGTCCTTTGGCTTTTTCGCCGAGGGTTCGGGTGAGGAAGCCGGCGACCAGCGGGATTCCTAAAAAGACCAAGACGGAGGCCGTGATGGCCCCGATGGAGAATTCGGCGCTGGTCGTGGGTAGTCCGAGCCACCCGGGCAGCACCTGCAGGTAAAACCAGCCCAGAACACCGAAAGCGAAGACCTGGAAGACAGAATTGATGGCAACCAGGACGGCTGCTGCTTCTCGGTCGCCGCAGGCCAGGTCGTTCCAGATCAAGACCATAGCGATGCAGCGGGCGAGCCCAACGATGATCAACCCCGTTCGATACTCTGGCAGGTCGGCCAGAAACAGCCAGGCGAGGACGAACATGAACGCCGGAGCCAACAGCCAGTTGATCACCAGGGACGTGATCATCAGCTTCTTATCACTGATGACCCGATGGGTTTCGTTGTAGCGAACCTTCGCTAGTACCGGATACATCATCACCAGCAGACCCAGCGCTATGGGCAACGACACTCCAGCGACTTGGATGGAATCCAGCACATTGCCCAGTCCCGGGATGAGCCGCCCCAGCCCAAGTCCGAATGCCATAGCCGCCAAGATCCATACGGCAAGGTAGCGGTCAAGGGTGGACAGCTTGGCAGTTAAGTGCCCCGTTTCAGCGGACGTCGCGGTGGTTGTCACAGTAAATTCTCTCCAGTCGTTAGACATCGACTAATCTCGATGTCTTGAGTATGATGACGTATATCGACGATTGTCAATCTCTCGACGACGAGTAAAACGAAAGCGAGGTAAGGTACATGCTTCCACCAGTGGTCGCTGCAGCAACAAGCACAAGGGCTCCCGTGGATACCTCAAGCGCACCGGCAGCTTCGTGCTGCGTTTCCTCCCACGGACACGAATCCTTGCTTGGCGCGGAGGCTGAGGTCCTCGCCCTTCGATTCAAGGCGCTGGCCGATCCCAACCGCTTGCGCATCCTCTCGATCATCTCCTCCAGTCCGGAAGCGGAGACGTGCGTCTGCGACCTGTCCGAACCGCTTGATCTGGGGCAGCCCACGGTGTCGCATCACCTGAAAATTCTGGTGGAGGCGGGCCTGCTCAACCGCGAAAAGCGCGGAGTCTGGGCATACTACTCACTGGTCCCGGGGGCACTGGCTGCCCTAGCTGCCACTTTGACTCCGAGGACCTGACCGTGCGCTCCATCAACAGAACAATCCACACCCTCAGACGCTGAGCTCCCGAAACCGGATGCTCGATCCCGTCCGTTCTTTGACGACCTCCAGCTGGGCCGTGATTCGCTGCTTCATCTCGGCGACGTGGCTGACCAGCCCGACGATGCGCCCACCGTCACGCAGACCTTCCAGAGCGTCCATGACCTGCTCCAGAGATTGTTCATCCAAGCTTCCAAAGCCTTCATCGACGAACAGCGTCTCCATTTCCACACCGCCGCTTTCCTGCTGGACGACGTCTGCCAGGCCCAGGGCTAGAGCCAACGAGGCCATGAATGACTCGCCTCCTGAGAGCGTGGAGGTATCACGGCTCGCTCCGGTCCACTCATCCGTGACATGCAACGACAGGCCGGATTTTCGGTTGCCCGATCTGGCATCACTGTGCACCAGTGCGTATCTGCCATCTGTCATGGCTGCCAGACGCTCGGTGGCTGCGATGGCAACCTGTTCCAGCCGTGCAGCGAGAACATAGGTCCCCAACGTCATCCGGTACGTGTTGTCTCCGCCTCCACGTGCTGTTTCTGCCAACTCTCCCAGCAGCTCCCACTGCTGGCGAAGAGGCTCTGCATCACGTTCCAGCTCCTCGTACTTCATCACATGCCCGGTGGCCTGCGTCACCGACTCTGCGAGGATCCCTGCCTGCACCCGCGACTGGGTGTAGTGCTCCTCTGTACTCTGGGCCACTTCACGCAACTCCACGAGACCAGCCTGGTCCAGGATTGGGACCGCCTTCTCTTCGTCAGCACGAGCAGCCTGGACTACGATCGAGTCCCCGAGCGCATCTACCTCAATGTGCTCGCGCAGACGGGCCGCGTCCTGTTCTTCGAATGACCGAACGGTAGGTGGGTCTAGACGTGCCATCCGCGCATCACTCACCGATGCGAATCCTGCATGGGCAAGTTCGGACATCAGATGTGCCTCGGCATCCGTTGCTGCCTCCCGGCCGGCCCGAGCACGCCCTGCAGCCTCCCGGGCCTCGTCGAGCTGATCACGGTACTGGGCAACTGCACGTTTTCTTTCCGCAAGAGTGTTGTGTCCTGCCCTGAGGTCAAGCAAACGGCCTTCGAGGGTGGTGATGTCTTTCTCCAGGTGTCCCAGTCGCTGCCTGGACTCCGCCAGAGAGTCCTTCAAAGTGCTACTCAGTTCTTCATCTTCCCGGATTTGCTGATCGATCCCAGATACGCGGAGCTGAACGTCCGCTAGGTCAATGGCCGCAGTTCGTGCGGTCTGAACCGCGTTCTGTGCGGAGGCGACGGCACCTGCGACGGTTTCAGAGGATTGGTCTCCCCCACGCGCAACCAGAGCCGATATTTCCTCCCTGACCAGCGACAATTTGGCAGCGACAGACTCCAGTTCGGATTCCGCAGTGTCCTGGTCTTGTCTGGCACGATCTTCATCCTCCTTTGACACCAGAGAGCCATCGCCGACGACCGCCGGGGCGGGGTGGATCTGACTTCCACATACTGGACAAGGGCGATCATCGAGCAAACGGCTCGCTAGCTCCGCAGAGGCCTGTTCCAGCCGTGTTCGCATGAGAGCTAGACAGAACGCCTTCTTATCCAGCGCTGTCTCCTTGGCCTGCACATGACGACCGCGGATATCTTCGGCCAGAGCGATGCGCGCAACGTTCTCCGCAACGGCTTTCTCTTGCAAAAAGGCGCTTTCCAGGGCCTGTTCGGCTACCTTCAGGCTGTTGGCCGCAGGGACCAGTTCAGCCGATTTTTCTTCCAGGTCCTTCTTCGTTTGACGCCTTTGGTCGAGCCCTGTCAGCAGTTCCGCATGCCGGCGTCCATCCTTCTGCACAGATTCCTGCAGCGACCGCCGCTCCTGGATGAATCCGTGGAGCCGGTGCTCATCGGGAAGGCCCGCTTCGATGGCACCGAGTGTACGGCCAGCAGCCCGAGACTCCGCGGTGAGTACATCCTCGAGAACTCGCTGACCATGGTGTGGCCCGGCGATCCATAACGAATTCTGGTTCAGGCTCTGGCGTCGAGCGGCTGTGTCCTGCTCGCGGGCCGTCGCAACCTTCAGCGCCTCCTCGACCCGGTGGAAAGAAGATGCAAGGGCCTCTGCTTTTCGGTGCAGTTGGAGGGCCGTAGAAATATCTGCTGCCTGGTCCTGCGCAGAGTTCCACGCGTGACGCCGCCGACGGTACTCGTTCAGAGCCTCGCGCCGCTCACATCGGGACTGCGCCTCCGATGAGGCGCTCCGCGCGGACTCCATCTGAACTCGATGTTCTTGCGCGCTCGCTAACATTGCGGCAGCAACCGACTTCAACTGCTCCAACATGGCGGACACCGTTAGCGATGTTGTTTCTCCAGTTGATGCATCCTCCGGGCCGGTTATTGCAGAACCCTCTATCTCGTGGTTCCCGGCCCAGGACCCGGCATGAGCACTCCACGCTTCCACAGCTCTCTGGCGGGTACGTTCGAGCTCGGATTGACGATCCTCCCAGACCGACCGTGCACGGGCAGCTTCTGCTCCGAGCTGTAGCTCTATTTTTTCAAACCGGTCCGTGTTGAATAATTGTTGCAAAAGATCACGCCGGGACCGCGCGTCAGATCGCAAAAAAGCTGCAAAATCTCCTTGTGGCAACATGACTACTCTTGTGAACTGCTCGCGGTTCATGCCGAGAATCGCTGTGATCTCGGCAGCCGCCTCGTCGTTTCGAGCAGATTTTTCCACCCAGGCGCCATCAACCCATTCGCTGAGTAGCGTATGCGCCTGTTCAGTGGTGGTGCCACCTCCGCGCCTCGATGGCCGCGACCACTGCGGGTTGCGCACCACGTTGAAGCGACGTCCCCGAGCCGAGAACTCGCAGACCACTTCCGGCGCAGTCTCTGCATCGGCATGGTCGCTCCTCAGGCGTCGACCCTCCTGGCGTGCACCCGGAACAGATCCATAGAGCGCATAGCAAATAGCGTCCAGGATGCTCGTCTTGCCAGCGCCGGTAGGGCCATTGAGCAAGAACAAACCATGTGCACCGAGAGCATCAAAATCGACGACTTCTCTGCCCGCAAAAGGACCGAAGGCCTGAATCTCCAGCGAATGAATCCTCATGCTCCAACCTCCGAGGAACGGACGGTCTCCAGAACACGCGTCAACGTCTCAGCCTCCTCTGTTGACGCCTCCCGGCTCCGGACATGCTCTAGGAATCCGCAGCAGACATCGAGGTCATTCTCCGCCTCCGCCAGCTTCTGGCTGTAGGTAGCCTGCTGGGCAGGAGCACCGCCCTCCGGGGCGAACGCCAGGACAAGTGTGTCAGGGAACCTGGTCCGCACAGTCTCCATAGCCTTGGCGGGACGCTGCCGGTCTGTCAGCGTCACCTGGCAGTACGCTTCCTGTTCTGGGACGTAGTCCGGGTTGGAGAGAATGTCCTCCAACGTTCCCTTCAAAACGGCCAGCGGCTTCAATGCCGACCACGAGACAGGCTCCACCGACGTCACACCAGAGTGATCCACGTCGACCACATAGCCGCCCTTGATCTGCCGCGCCTCAGAAAATGAATAGGGCAGCGGCGATCCCGAGTATCGAACCGAATCGCTGAGCCGTTGTTGCCCGTGCAAGTGGCCCAGCGCCGAATAGCTGAAGTCATCAAACAGGTCCAGCGGCACGGCCCCAACACCGCCTACGCTCAGATCCCGCTCGCTCTCCGAGGTGATGCCCCCGCTGGCGAACGTATGCGCCATGACGATGGAGTGGATGACCGTATCTGGACATTGCTGCCGGCGCGCGGCAAGGTCTTCACGCACCCGGGAAAGGGCACTCCCAGTCACCGCGGCGTGGTGCGGTTCAGCAACAAGTTCCTGCGCGCACAGCCGCGGCTCCAGATAGGGGACGCCGTAAACCGCAACCTCGAACGCAGCTCCTCGAAAGATAACGGGCCGGGCAAGCTCGCTCACGGTGGTTCGCAGGTGAACGCCGCCACGTTCCATGATGCCTGAGCCGAATCCCAACCGGACCGCTGAATCGTGATTCCCGCTACTGATAACCACCGACGCCCCGACCGCCCGAAGGCGCACCAATGCTTCATTGAGCAGCCGCACGACGTCGACACCGGGCAGGGCTCGGTCATAGACATCCCCGGAGACGAGGACAACGTCCACCGCAGAGTTCCTAACAGTTTCTACCAGTTGGTCGATGAATGACCGCTGGGCTTCCAGCATGCCGACACCGTGAAATGAACGGCCCAGATGCCAGTCCGAGGTATGAAGAAAGCGCATGTGAAGAAACTACCGCGTCAGACTGACGTTTTACTTAGCACCTGCGACACTGCTTCTTACCGCTACTGTTTTCCGGAGTCGGCTCTGGTGTTGTCCTGATCAAAAAAGGAGCGGGCATCCTGATCAGAAGTCGTACCCGAAGCCGCTGGGACGTCGTCGGCTTCCGCCTCCGCTTCCGCCTCCGCCTCCGCCTCCGCTTCCGAGGATGGCTCATCCGTCGTCACCGTACCTGCGGCCATGGGCATCTTGAAGACGTCTATGCTGCGATAGATCAGACCCGCGATGGCCGCACCCAACACGGGCGCAGCCCAGAACATCCACAGCTGGCCCAGCGCCCAGTCCTCAGAGAACAGGGCGGCCGCAGTGGAACGTGCAGGGTTGAGCGATCCGTTGCTCAAGGGGATCAGGAACGTCAGCAGAGCGATATAGGCAAACCCGATGGCGAACGGTGCCAACGCTCGGCTCCTCCCGGGCGTAGTTGAGGCCAGGAAAACGGCGACAAACACGGCCGTCGCCAGGACTTCAGCAAGAAGAACCGATGCCAGGGGGAACAAGTTTGGTGAATGTTCCCCGAAGCCATTCGCGGCAACTGAGAAGAGCGCAGACGTCTCAGGGATCTGAGGATGGCCCACCAGCATTGCCCACAACATGACGGACGCCACTACCGCGCCAACGAGCTGGGCAACGACCAACGGCAGCACCTGTACCCAACGCGTACGTCCTGCGATGGCACTGCCGAGCGTTACGGCCGGGTTGAAATGGGCGCCCAAGTAACCGAAGGCAAGATAGGCAACGATGAGGGCGAAACCAAAGGCCATCGCCGGACCAAAACCTGCCTGGGCGTTGAACATGGCCACACCCAAGCCGGCCAGCACCAGCAGGAATGAACCCGCTGCTTCCGCGGCCAGCCGGTGAAGCAGCGGCCTCGCCCGTGAGTCATGAGGCTCGACGGCACGTTCCCTGGCTACTTCTGATTCGGCGGTGGAGGTTGGGTCAGTTTCAACTGGCATGGTTGGCAGGTGTCCTTTTCTCGGTTCTACGGCGGCAAACTCACCCATCGTGCCATGCGACTCTGCGCGTCCGCTGGGAGGGTCCGCACAGCAACGTAGTACAGATCAAGAGAATAAACTTATTTCATGCACACCCATGAGATGTCCTTGGCCGACCGAGTACGCGGCTGTCTGACCGGCGGCGCCCTGGGTGATGCCCTGGGCCACCTGGTGGAAGATGCCCGCTGGAACCATATCCGTCAAGATGACCGGGAGCAGCGGCTGAACAGTCCGGAAAACGTATCAGGACAGTTGCTGGTCACAAACGTCACTCAGATGACTTTGTACACCGTGGACGGGCTGCTGGAGGCACTCGAATGGGCCAACGATGGGGTTCAATCCGACGAAACTGCAGGTCTGTGGCTAGCCTATCTCCGCTGGCTCGCAACGCAGTCCGAACAGCCGCCGTCGTCCGCGCCATCCCAACCAGCCCGGTGGATTGACTTTCACGACGTACTGCACCATCGGCGCTCACCGGACAACGTGTGCATCTCCGGACTCATGAGCGGAGACATGGGGACTATAGCCCGCCCGGTCAACGTCGAATCCACAGGCAACGGGTCGCTTATGCGCTCTGCCCCTATCGGGCTGATTCCTCACATGCCCCAAAAAGCACTGTCCCGTCTGGCCATCAACGCCTCCGCCCTCACCCACGGACACCCCGGCGCACACCACAGCGCAGCAGTCTTTGCACTGGTGATCAATGACGTGGTTCATGGCGGACATGACATCCCGGCCGCACTGGAACGTGCAGTGGAACGCGCAGCGGAGGGCCCTGTCCCGGAGCTGGAGCAGCGGCTGAGAGCCGCCGTCGAACTGCCCGCCGATTCAGGATCCCCGGATCCCACGTCACTGACAGGAGCACTCGGCGGAGGATGGGTGGCAGAGGAAGCACTGGCCATTTCGTTCCACGCCGCGCTGGCGGCGGAACGCCTCGGTGGAAGCCCTACAGACAAATTCCGAATGGCGCTGCGCATTGCTGTCAACCACGACGGCGACAGCGGCTCCACCGCCTCCATGGCGGGAAGCATTATGGGCGCCGCCTACGGAACGGCAGCGCTGCCAGATGACGGGGCACCGTTACTGGATGTCGCCGCAGTCCTGAGCGAGGCCGCCGAGCGCTTCATCAAACTGACAGGCCTGAGGTAAGCGTCAGCTCCTTCGCGACCCGTCGAGCAGGTTCAAAAACGCGGACTCGGTCAGCACGTCAATCCGCTGACCTCGCTCCTGAAGATCAAGAACGCGTCTGGCCTTACCCGTCAGGCGGCCGTTGCGAAGGTCTTCGGCAGAAAAGCCATCGCCCACTACGAGGACAGTTGTTGCCCGGGTAACGTTGCTGGCAGCTTGGGCGCCGACGTCGGCTGCCCGCTGTTTGGCCACCGGACGGCTGATTCCGAGGTTCCCCGTGAAAACAATCGTCTGACCATACAGAGGATGCTGACGCGGCGCTCTCACGTTGGCGCGCGGGTTCTCGCCCTCTTCCGGCCAGCCTGTCCAGAAATCAACCGCACCGCCAGTAGCCAGCTTTTCCCGTGCCGTCCGCGTTGCTTTGGAGAGCAAGGACTCCCCCGGCCGATAGGCCTCCATGGTCGAGGCCTGCAACTGCTGCGAGGCAAACAGCTCGGCCAGACTCGAGGACTGGTTACGGGCTGCGATATCAATCAGAATGCCCGCGCAAGCCCTGGCGTCCTCCACGGCGTCGTGATGGTTGATCAGCGGAACGCCTGCCGCCGCAGCCACAAAAGGAAGAGAGTACGAATCCAGTGTGTAATTACGGCGCGAAAGCGTCACCGTGCAGGTGTAATCGTAGGCAGGACCGGCAAGTTCGGAAACCTCCAGCGCAGAACGAATAACTCCCATATCAAAGGCCGCGTTGTGAGCCACCACCAGATCTGCACCGATGAAAGCGCCGATTTCCGGAAAAACTTCACCGAAACGGGGAGCTGCAGCAACAGCGTCAGGACGAATTCCGTGAATCCTGACATTCCGCGGATCGAAATGATCAAACCCCTCCGGCGGTCGCATGAGCCAGGACGTTTCCTCAACGATCTGACCGTCTCTGACCTTGCTCAAGCCGATAGAGCATGGCGAACCCCGGAAACCGTTGGCGGTTTCAAAGTCTATGGCTGTGAATTCTATGGACATCTGCTCAGGCCGTCACTGTGGTCCCGGCCGGTTCTTACGGATTTTTGACACCACGTAAGCCACAAGAGCCAGAACGACGACGACGATCACGATCTTCTGGAAAATTCCGGCATACCCCTCGACAAGATGCCAGTTCTCCCCCAGATAGAAACCGGCAAGAACAAAAATCACGTTCCAGATCAGGCTTCCCGCTGTTGTCAGAGCCAGAAACTTCCAGATATGCATCCGTTCGATACCTGCCGGAATTGAAATCAGACTCCGGAAAATGGGAATCATCCGGCCAAAAAAAACGGCCTTGTACCCGTGTCTGATAAACCACGCCTCGACTTTCTCGACGTCGGCTACGTCCACGAGCGGAACAGCCCTGACAACTTTCCACATGCGATCGCGTCCAAGCCAGGCACCGATCCCGTAGAGCGCCCACGCACCGAAGACGGACCCCATTGTTGTCCAGAAAATTGCCTCGAACAGGGTGAAGTCGCCGCGACTGGCGGTGAAACCAGCCAGCGGGAGGATGATCTCGCTGGGCAGCGGCGGAAAGAGGTTCTCCAACCCCACCAGCAAACCAGCTCCCGGCGCGCCGATGGTCTCCATGACATCCACAGCCCAACCTGCAACACCGCCAAGCGAGGGATCCTGCGAGGCCGTGTTCACCTGCCGTGGAACGGACTGGAGTACGGACATGGTCATGATCATAAAAGCTGCCTTATCGACGATGGGAAACGTGTGAAAACGCCGGTTCAGCGCAAAGCATTGACAATATGGGGTAGCAACGCGCGAAAGGCCTGCCCCCGATGGCTGATCTCGTTCTTCTCGGTGGCGCTTAGTTCAGCGCAACTACGAGTTGTGCCAGTGGGCATAAGGATGGGATCGTAGCCGAAGCCGCCGTCCCCTCTGGGCGCGCGGAGGAGGCTGCCGCGCAGTTCCCCGCGCGTCACATTCTCGGAACCGACGGACACCACGCTCGCAGCACAAACAAAAGCCGCGCCCCTGTGCACCTCGTCGATGTCGGCGAGCTGATCCAGCACCAACCTCAGATTCGCTTCGTCATCGCCATGGCGCCCGGACCAACGGGCGGAGAAGATCCCGGGGGCACCGCCAAGAACATCAACGGTGAGCCCAGAGTCATCAGCAACAGCAACCAGGCCGGTGGCCGCTGCAACTGAGCGCGCTTTCAGTAGCGAGTTCTCCTCGAACGTCACACCTGTTTCGGGAACGTCCGGCGCCCCTGCCGCCGCTGCATCGATCACCTGAGTGTCGACGTCGAGCCCGGGTACCTGGCCCCGCAGGAGCTCCCTGAACTCCCTGAGTTTTCCAGCGTTTCGGGTGGCTAGAACAAGCCGCGGTTCCGCAGTCTCTGGCACCGGCTACTCTCCCAGCGTTCTACGCTGGATCTGGGCCAACTGGGCAGTTCCCAGCAGAGCAAGGTCCAGCAGCTCATTCAATTCATCCCGGTCGAAGGGTGCTCCCTCCGCCGTTCCCTGAACTTCCACGAACTTACCGCTTCCGGTGACGACCACGTTCATATCCGTTTCGGCCCGCACATCCTCAACGTACGGCAGGTCCAGCATGGGAACGCCGTCAATAATGCCAACGCTGACCGCCGCGACAGTGTCCGTCAGCGGCTCGGCCTTGCGGGAAATGAGCTTGTTCTCCCGCGCCCAGTGCAGGGCATCGGCGAGCGCCACATAGGCGCCGGTGATCGCAGCGGTACGTGTTCCGCCGTCGGCCTGTAGCACGTCGCAGTCCAGGACAATGGTGTTCTCCCCCAGAGCCTTGGTATCGATGACGGCTCGCAGGGAACGCCCGATGAGGCGGGAGATTTCATGGGTCCGCCCACCGATTTTCCCTTTGACGGATTCGCGAGCGGAGCGCGTGTTCGTGGCTCGTGGGAGCATGGCGTACTCGGCCGTGACCCACCCGGTACCCTCACCTTTGAGCCAGCGCGGAACCCCCGCGGTAACTGAGGCCGTGCACAGCACCCGGGTGTTGCCAAACTCGATCAAGGCGGATCCTTCTGCCTGATTGGACCATCCACGCGTGATGCTGATATTACGCAGCTGGTCTGGGCCACGGCCGTCTGCCCGGAGACTGTTCCGGGCGGTGGAATCAGCGCCGGGGGCCGGTGGCTGGTTCTTGGTGGAAGCGGACGATGAGTCTGAACCGTGTGCAGTCATGGGTCAAGTCTACTGGGATGGCGACGGTAGCTGACCGACCGTTACACCTCATAGGAGACGCCGGCGACGGCGACGGCCAGATCGCCGGTGTAGCTTTCCCTTGCCTCGGCAACGGTAACCACGGCGTCGTTCCATACTGGAATGTGCGTCAGCAACAGTCTCTTGGCGTTGGCGACAGTTGCTACTGCACCGGCGCGCTTACCGGTCAGGTGAACTCCGGTGACGGCGTCGTCGCGCCCTTCATGGAAAGCAGCTTCACACACAAAAACGTCGACGTCCCGAGCCGCATCCTCAAGACCTGGACAGGCATCAGTATCGCCAGAATATGCCAGCACACTGGTGGAAACGTTTCCCGCTGGGTCAGTTTCGCGGGCTTCCACCCGCAGTGCATACGCCTCATCAACTGGATGCAACGCCGGGAAGGGTGTGATGGTGAAGGGCCCAAACTCAACGGGCTTTTCCAGCTCCCAGACGTGGAAATCGAAGTCCTCTGTCATGCCCGGGTCTGGATCGAGGCCGTATGCGGTGGCCATTCTGTGAGCGGTAGCTGCCGGTCCCCACACTGGTACGCGCGGACGGCCCCAACCGTTCGGGTCCCAATGGATCGCCACGTGAAGGCCGCAAAGGTCCATGCAGTGATCGGGATGAAGGTGGCTGAGAAACACCGCGTCGATGTCCCGCAGGTCCATATAACGCTGGACGGCGCCCAGTGCACCATTGCCCAGATCCAGAAGAATTTTCCAGTCACGTTCGCCGTCGTTGGCGGTCAGGAGATAGCACGACGCCGGCGACTGGGGACCGGGGAATGAACCGCTGCACCCTACGATGGTCAGTTTCACCGGAGTGTGTCCTGTTCCACCAGATGCGCAAGGCTCTCCCCTGCCTCAGCACCTGGATCTGCTGTGGTCCTATGCATTAGCTTCATGCTTCCTGCCGGGTACTGTGTGGAAACCTTGGCAACCTGTTCCACCCGCAATACTTCTGGGCCCAGGAAGCGGCGGGCCAGAACCTCGAAGGAGGCTGCGTCGCCGGTCGCCAAAAAGTGATGGCCCGGACTTGTGTGGTTCTGCCGCATGAGCGAATTTCGGGCGAGCGACCGGTAAACGTCCTTGGCCGTCTCCTCAGCGCTTGAGACGAGGGTGACTTCCTCTCCCATGACGTAGGAGATGACCCCTGTCATCAGCGGATAGTGCGTGCAACCCAGAATCAGGGTGTCGATGCCAGCAGTCTTCAGTGGTTCCAAATACTCCTCTGCCGTCGCGAGAAGTTCCGGTCCTGCTGTAATTCCAGCTTCGACGAAATCGACAAACCGTGGACAGGCCGCGGTGGTGATGTGTAGTTGGGGTGCCGCTGCGAACGTGTCTTCGTAGGCCCTCGAACCGACAGTCGCGTTGGTTCCAATAACACCGATCCGACCAGACCGTGTGGCCGTGACAGCACTGCGGACCGCCGGTTGGATGACCTCGACAACGGGAATGCCGTAGCGGACGGTGTATCGCTCACGGGCATCCCTGAGCACGGCTGAGGACGCAGAGTTGCAGGCAATGACCAGTAGCTTCACGCCGGCGTCGACCAGCTCATCCATGACGCCCAGGGCATTCGCCCGCACCTGGGCTATCGGCAAAGGACCATATGGAGCATTGACGGTATCTCCGACATACAGGATCGATTCACCGGGTAACTGATCAATCACAGCCCGAGCAACTGTGAGTCCCCCGACTCCTGAATCGAAGATGCCGATTGGCGCCTCTGTGCTGGCAGCACCTTTGCCCTCGTGGTGGCTGGTCTGGAACTGGTTCTCATTGGTGGACATGATCCTCCGAGGATATGCGTCCGCGTCCGGACTTGGGAATTTCAGGCAGCGTTCCGTTCGTCACACTACGGTGTCACTGCCCTTCAGCTGACGTCGTCGAGCCCCTCCAACATGGCCTGCATGAGGGTTTCCTGCAGCCATGTCACGAAGTTATAGACGAGCGCCAGATAAGTGTCTACGTCGTCGGCCTTGGACCAGTCATCAATCCCGTGGAGGCGTTCGGCGTCTTCATCCGATTCGATCCCCAACCGGTCCGCCAACACGAGCCGGACGTCATTGAGCGCCTTCGCCACCACGTGCGCCTGCTCATCCGAGAAAGCCGCTTCTCGTTTTTCAATCAGGAGCGCAGCTCCCCGTAGGGCGCCGATTTTGCTCTCTCGTAGCGACCGTTCGGTCAAGCGCCTGAATTCAAGAGCTTCATCGTCGTCGTTGCCCACGGCATGAGGAAGGAGTCTCAACAGCGCCGAATCCTCAGGAACCCGGGCCTGCCCATCTACCCCGACCATTGCCGCCAGTGGATCTTCGTTGGCTGGCTCGTCTGGTTCCAGCATCGCTATGACATCTTCGAACAGCCTCCGCAGCAGCTGCCGCTCTCCGGGTTCCAGATATCCGGAGATTCCCCGCCGGTTTCGCTTGAACGCTTTGGCCATTCTACTTCCTCGTTTCCGCTGAATTCATGAGAGGCACTACGGCTGATCTGCGCGCTGGTACGTTGCCCACAACCCGTGGGAATGCATGGCCAGCGTGTCCTTCTCCACCTTCTCCCGGCTGCCAGTCGCAACAACAGACCGACCCGCTTCGTGGACCTCCAGCATCAACGTATTGGCCTTCGACTCCGAATAGCCAAAGTAGCTCCTGAACACATAACTGACGTAGCTCATGAGGTTTACCGGATCATTCCAGACGATAACCACCCAGGGCACGTCACTGAACGTCAGCTCTTCGCTGCGGGTTTCAACCTCGGACTCCCTCACAGGGGTACTCACGGACATGCTTGCCAGTGTAATAGCCCGGGACTGAACCCGCCGAACCTCGCCTCGAGGCTGTAGGAAAAACTCTCTCGGGGCTACAGTTCTGGGTGTGAGTATTTCAAGTGCCTGGACCCCGCCGAATTCCGCCCTCTACACGGATCACTATGAGCTCACCATGCTCCAAGCCTCGCTCCACTCGGGGACTGCGCACCGACGTTCCGTTTTCGAGGCGTTCGCCAGACGGCTCCCAGAGGGACGACGATACGGTGTTGTCGGCGGTACAGGGCGTCTGCTCGAGGCCCTAGAGACTTTCAGCTTCGACGATGCCCAGCTGGCACACCTATCCAATACAGGCGTGGTCAATGACGAGACGCTGAAATGGCTCTCTGATTACCGTTTCAGCGGTAGCATCCAAGGCTACGCGGAAGGTGAGGCATACTTTCCGAACTCGCCAATCCTGACGGTGGAGTCAACATTCGCCGAGGCCTGCATCCTGGAGACACTTGTCCTGTCCATCCTCAACCATGACAGTGCTATCGCATCAGCGGCCTCACGGATGACCGGTGTTGCCGGCGACCGTCCCTGCTTCGAAATGGGATCACGGCGAACCCATGAAGAATCCGCCGTCGCCGCCGCCCGGGCTGCTATCATCGCTGGCTTTGCCGGCTCATCCAACCTTGAGGCCGGCCGCCGATACGGCATACGTACCATCGGGACGGCGGCGCATTCCTTCACGCTCCTCCACGATTCGGAACGGGAAGCCTTCGCCGCCCAGCTCGCTTCGCTGGGTAACGAAACGTCGTTGCTCGTGGACACCTACGACGTCGAGCAGGGTGTCCGGACCGCCGTGGAACTCGCCGGATCTGCCCTCGGGGCAGTCCGGCTGGACTCCGGTGATCTGGTGGCCCAGGCGCAGTGGGTCCGGGGGCTCCTCGACGATCTGGGTAACCACAACACCCGGATCATGGTCACTTCGGATCTGGACGAATTCGCCATAGCGGCGCTGGGTTCTGCCCCCGTAGATTCCTACGGCGTGGGGACATCGCTCGTCACCGGTTCTGGACACCCCACAGCTGGCATGGTCTACAAGCTTGTCGCGCGGGAGAACGACGACGGCACTTTCGTCTCCGTCGCCAAGGCCTCCAAGGGCAAAGTCAGCGTAGGCGGACGCAAAGACGCCATGCGCCGTCGAAACTCCACTGGCCGCGCCACTGCGGAAGTGATCAGCATCGACACAGACCATATGAACGACGGCGATGACCGGCAGCTTCTGCATGAGTTCGTCATCAGGGGTGAGCTGCTGCCCGGTTGGACGGGTCCGGCGGGCGTCAACCGAGCAACCGAACGTCATCGGGATTCCACCGCTGAACTCCCTGACAGCATTCACCGCCTTCAGCGTGGAGAGCCGGTCATTCCCACCGAATACGAGTTCGCACAACACCACAAAGAGGAGCACCAATGAGTACTGCACTGCTGATTGTCGACGTCCAGAATGACTTCTGCGAAGGAGGGTCGCTGGCTGTGCCTGGCGGAGCGGCCCTCGCGCAACTCATTAGCGATCACATCGAGAACAACCAAGACCGCTACGACGTCATTGCTGCCACACAGGACTGGCACATCGAACCGGGCAGCCACTTCTCAGATACACCGGATTTTGTAGATTCTTGGCCGCGGCACTGCGTAGCTGGAAGCAGCGGAGCTGAACTTCATCCGGAACTGGATACAGAGCATATTGACGCCTGGTTTCGAAAGGGCGCCTATGAGGCGGCCTATTCGGGGTTCGAGGGCCTGCTGGCCCCAGAGGATGAAGTTCCAACGGGCGAACGCCAGATAGGCGAACCAGAACGCGAAACCATCAGTCTTGACGACTGGCTGCGCAGTAACGATGTTGACACTGTGGAAGTCGTCGGTCTAGCTCTGGACTATTGCGTCCGTGCCACTGCTCTGGATGCCCAACGCGCCGGGTACAACACCGTGGTGTTGAGGGACCTCACCCGCGGTATGGCCGAGGCCAGCATCACCAAGACTCTGGAAGAGCTGGAGGATGACGGCGTCGACGTTCAGTGACGCAGGACTATTTGCGTCCGATGAACCAGTCCTGAAGTTTACCCAGACGCCGTGTGAGTTGGTCCTCATCCGCCTGAGCCACGGCTGGGCCACCGCAGATTCGGCGTAACTCCGAGTGCACCACACCATGAGGCGTTCCGGTGCGGGCGGACCACGCAGAAACATTTTTTGCTAGTTTTGCCCGCAGCTCCGTCAGGCGGCGGTGATCGGCAACGGACGGATTGACTGGTGGAACCTCAGCAGGGCGCTTGCCTCCCCGCCGAGCCAGCTGTTCGCGCTGACGCTCCCTGAGCAATACAGCAACCTGATCGGCGTCCAGCAGCCCAGGGATTCCCAGATAATCCTGCTCGTCCTCGCTGCCTGCGGCTCCGCCAGCTCCGAACTCACCGCCGTCGAATAGTACGCGGTCAAACGATGCCTGTGATTCGAGCGCCTCAAACTTCTGTTTCGTGAGGGAATCAGAAGCCTTCTCCTCCCGGTTCGCTGCCTCCATCAACGAGTCCTCGAGAGCGAACCCTTCCTCGGCAAGGTGATTCTCCGGCCGGTCCAGTGCGTGGTCGCGTTCCAACTCCAATTGGTTGGCCAATTCCATCAGGTTCGGCACTGACGGCAGGAACACAGAAGCCGTCTCTCCCCGCTTGCGGGCACGAACAAACCGGCCCACCGCCTGAGCAAAAAACAGTGGAGTTGCGGTCGACGTGGCATAGACGCCAACAGATAACCGGGGAACGTCCACGCCCTCGGACACCATTCTGACAGCGACCATCCAGCGTTGCTCCCCAGCGGAGAAGTCTTCAATCTTCTGTGAGGCGCCAGCGTCGTCGGAAAGAATCACGGTGGGTGACTGCCCTGTTATTCGCTGCAGCTCTCCCGCGTAGGCTCGGGCATCCTCATGGTCTGTGGCAATAACCATCGCTCCTGCATCGGGAACTGTACGGCGCACTTCTGTCAGCCGTTTATCCGCGGCCGCCAGCACAGAGGGGATCCATTCACCCGTAGGGTTCAGGGCTGTCCGCCACGCCTGCGCTGTGATGTCCTTGGTGACGGCGGCTTCGCCCAGAGATGCCGCCATTTCTTCACCGCTACTTGTGCGCCACCTCATGTGGCCGGAATATGCCATGAACATGACCGGTCTGACCACATTGTCTTTCAGCGCGTCCCCGTAACCGTAAATGAAGTCTGCCTTGGACCGACGGATCCCGTCCTTGTCCTGCGCATACTCCACGAACGGGATGGCGGCCGTGTCCGAACGAAAAGGAGTTCCGGTCAGGGCCAGACGACGGGCGGCCGGCTCAAACGCTTCCCTGATGCCGTCGCCCCACGACAGGGCGTCGCCTCCGTGATGGATCTCGTCCAAGATCACCAGAGTGCGTGCGGCTTCGGTCTTGGCTCGGTGCAGCATCGGTTTGGACGCTACCTGCGCATAAGTTACGGCTACACCGATGAAGCCGCTGCCGTGACGACCGTCGGCATTCTTGAAATTCGGGTCGATGGCCAGGCCCACCTTGGCTGCGGCATCAGCCCACTGCCGTTTCAGGTGGTCGGTAGGGGCGACCACCGTGATTCTGTTGACGACGCCGCGCTCGACCAGCTCCGTGGCAACCCTCAGAGCAAAGGTCGTTTTACCGGCGCCGGGCGTTGCGACCGCGAGAAAGTCTTGCGGCGT
The DNA here is from genome assembly GCF_016907875.1 of Arthrobacter roseus. NCBI lineage: Bacteria > Bacillati > Actinomycetota > Actinomycetes > Micrococcales > Micrococcaceae > Arthrobacter > Arthrobacter roseus. Next base: position 2,283,967 of record NZ_JAFBCU010000001.1, read on the forward strand.
GGTCCCAAAATATTTGCCCAGCGCTTCTTCTTGCCACTGACGCAGCTTCGGAGCTGTCCCCCACGCAGCGCGCTCCGGGTATGCCGGTGGAAGTGTTGGCCCCGTGCCGAACAAGGTGTCATTGTTCATGCCTTAGCAGACCCTCCCTGTGCCCGGCTCATCTGGGCACGCCAAAATACTGTGAATCCCCCGGCTGCCCGACGGTTCACAACACGGCATTTACTGATTGGAGTCCTTGTCGTCGCCCCCAGGGCGCAGGCCTTCGAAGATGGCCTTGCAATCGGGGCAGACCGGAAACTTCTGTGGATCCCTCCCCGGGGTCCACACCTTTCCACACAGCGCAATCACTGGGTCACCGGAGAACGCCGACTCCATGATCTTCTCTTTGCGCACATAATGCGCAAAGCGTTCGCTGTCTCCAGGTTCCACCTCCTGACGCAACTCTTCCCTCTCCAGGGTGGCTGTGGAAGTGCCGGGGTTGTCCGACCTGAAGGGGTCAGTTTCTGTGGGGTCCGCAGGCGTACTCATAAGGATATTCTACCTACCCAATGTGCCTGGTCTCACCGGTTCTTCGAGACAGCGGACAACAGTTCCGGTGTCCGGTTGTCAAACCAGCGTCCACCCAACCGGATTCCTGCAATCAGGAACACAGAGCCCAAAATCACACCCACCGCCAACGTAAGCCAAGCAAAAATTCCCTGTCCGGTGGTGAACGCCAGAATGGCCAGAACCAGCTCCGGGGAGATAAGGACACCCAGGACCAGCCAGCCGCCCATCTGCACCACGAACATTTGCATTCCGGACCCCGGAGGAGTTTTAAACGGACTATCCCCGGGCACGGGAACGTTGTAGGTGAAGCGCGCCGATATGACGGAAGACAGACCGAGCCCCGACAACAGTGTTCCAAGGGTCAGCCCTGCCAGCGCAGGCAACTGAGCCCACCCATTGTTGACCCAGGCCGTGCCCACAACGAACAACACGCAGATCGGGAGAGCGACGAGGCCACAGGCTACGGCACGGCCGATCCGGTCTGCCACTCCGCTGACACCGGTGGATACATGTTGAGAAAAAGCTGTGTTGTCATAGGAAATGTCCGCCGAAATGGACCAGGCCAGAAGAAACGCGGTCACGGGGCCAAGAATGTTCAACAGGGCCAGGCTGCCGCTCTGGCTAGCCGAAAACCAGAGAATCACCGGAAGAAGGGGAATAACAATCAAAGATGCCCCATATCGCGGGTCCCGGAACCAGTACGTCAGGGATCGTGCCGCCACTGCCCCTGCCGGGGTACCGGGAAAGAAACCGAAAAAACCAAGCTTGCCCGCTGCCCGTCGGTTAACCGATTGGTGTACAGGAGTCACAAGTGCCTTGGCGAGCAGTATCTTCCATAGCCACAGCGCAAGAGCCAGCGTCATGACCGCGATGAGGAATTTGAGCGCTGCTTGACCGCCATGCCCCAGCGCCACGTCGCCAGGAACTGACCAGACCGCGCCCAGTGGCGTCCATGACATGGTTTCAGCCAGTGCCGGAAGGAGATCCTGAACGTTACGGATGCCAGCCATAGACGCGGTAATGATGGGTCCGAGCAGAATCAGCGGGATGAAGGCAACAATCCCGCTCACGTCCTTGAATCTGCGCGAAGCGGACAGCGATGTGGTCGCGGTGGTGACCAGGCGCGAGAACACAACGCACGTCAACACCGCCACCACCGCACAAACCAGAGCCGTAGCCAACGATGCCGGATTGCGCCACCAGACAGCGGAAGTTCCGAGCGAGGCAATGAGCGTTACAACACCGGGAATACCGACCAGTCCGGCTGCTGTCAGCCCTGCTATCAACGTATTCATGGGTACCGCGAACGTGACAAAACGAGCCGGATCCAGAGTCATATCCACACCCGATGCGACCAGTGGGATGATCATCCATCCCAGAATGACCAGTGATCCCGTCAAGACGAGAATGGTGTGCGCCAGTTCGGGATCTGCAAATCCCAGAGTGATCAGCCCAAAGAGAATCAGCCCAAGAATCCCCAACCCGTAAACTCCGCCAAGGATCAATCCGATCATCTGCCAGACATTGCGCTTCAGTGAATTTCTGAGGAGCGCAAGTTTCAGCCTTACGAGTTCCGCAACCATTCGAGCCCTTCCGAAGCGCTGCGCCCACCAACAAGCTCGACGAAGCGGTCTTCCAGACTCGAAGTGCCGCGCACCTCGCCCACGGTCCCGGCAGCGAGCACGGCGCCGCTCGAGATAACCGCCACATGATCACACATACGCTGGACCAGGTCCATCACGTGGCTGGAAACGATGACCGTTCCGCCCGAGCGGACGTAGCCGTTCAGAATGTCACGGATATTTGCCGCCGAGATCGGGTCCACGGATTCAAACGGTTCATCAAGCACCAGCAGCCTGGGGGCATGAATCAACGCTGCGGCAAGAGCAATTTTCTTTGTCATCCCCGCTGAATAATCCACAACAAGGGTGCCGGCGTCTTCCAAGAGATCAAGGGCGCGCAAAAGGTCGGCTACTCGCTCCTTGACAGTTTCCCTGTCCATACCACGGAGCAGACCGGAGTACGTCACAAGTTGCTCCCCGCTCAGGCGGTCGAACAGACGCACCCCGTCGGGCAAGATCCCCATCAGCTTCTTGGCTTTCAGCGGATGTACCCAGACATCCACTCCGTGAACGCAAGCCTGGCCTGAATCTGGGCGCAGTAGGCCGGTAGCCATGGACAGCGTGGTGGTTTTACCTGCCCCGTTGGGACCAACGAGCCCATAGAAGGACCCCGACGGCACATCAAGGCTGATGTTGTTCACGGCCTGCTTATCCCCAAACCGTTTGACCAGTCCACGCAACGACAGCGCAGGCGTGCCATGTGGCGCGGGTGGATGTATATACGTAAAATCGCTCATGATCCAACGTTAACAAGACACCTCGCTCCACGCTGTCATCCGAGCGGATGACAGTTCGGTCACCCGCAGGATGACGGCTACGTCACTGCAAGCGCGTCAGAACAATACGCGAGTCAATCGGCCACGTGCCGCCGTAACACGTTCCTCGGCAGCACCAACGATATCGAAGAGCTCCACAAGCCTGGCGCGCGCAGTCTCCCGTTCCTCACCCGTGCTGCGAGCAATGAATGTCAGAAGTCGATTAAACGCGTCCTCCACATGTCCGCCAGAGATGTCGAGGTCGGCTACATCGAGTTGAGCCTGGAGGCCCTGTGGATCGTCAGCCGCCGCGGTCCTGATGTCCTCTGCGCCCCTGCCCTGCAGCCGGAGCAGTAACTCAACCTGGGTAAGGCCTGTTCTAGCTTCAGCATCAGCGGGGTTCTCTGCCAAGGCCTTGCGGTAGGCTTCGGCTGCTGCAGAGTAGTCTCCCGCCTCGATCGCGTCGAAAGCTGCCTGGTGGAGGGGTGGAAGCGGTTCTGGGGAGTCCTCTACCGCGTCCGTTCCGGTGCCTTCGCCTGCGGTTCCCGTCACGCCGTTCTCGCCGGCAACTTTAAGCAGCTCGTCAAGGAACTGACGGATCTGCTGCTCTGGAACAGCGCCCTGGAACAGCGGAACGGGCTGGCCCTTGAGTACTGCGACAACTGTGGGAACCCCTTGAGCCTGAAACGCCTGCGCGATCTGCGGATTCGCCTCCACATCCACGCGGGCCAGCACAAGTCTTCCTTGATAGGACTGCACAACCTTATTCAAGACGGGTGCCAATTGGACCGAGTCAGGGCTGAAATCCGCATGAAGTTCAACGACCACCGGGACCTCGGCGGAGAGCTGAACAAGTTGAGGGAATCCCTGCTCATCGACATCCATGACGAATCCGGCGTCCTGATTCGGATCGGAAGCCGAGGCAGACTGCGCCGGCTTCTTCAGCGACGCTAGGTCAACAGCACCGCGCAGATGCATCGTGGATGGTTCGGGGATGGGCTGTGATTGCTGTGGAGTCATTACTTCACCTTATGACGTACTGGGTATGTGCTATTTGAGCTTGGCCGACAATAACGCCTGCGCCGCGCCAATGACCTGAATCGCCGAGCCACTGTCCTTGGGCGGTATATACATCATGACCGCTTGACCGTACTGGACATCAATCCTCTTTTCCGTTTCTTTCTTTCCCAGCAGCTGTTCGACGACGCCCTTGGGCTTCAACGTATCTCCAGGACCTTTCGGAGAGCTTGCGTAGGTGTTGTTCAGATATCCAAAAACGATGGCGCCGCCGTCGCCCGTGCGCAGCGCGTGAGTCCGTTCCGGCACAACCGTGTGGGTGAACTTGATGTCAGCAAATTTACTCTCAGCACTCTTGACCGTCGCAGTCTGTGATTCGATGACGTCGTCGACGAAGGTATTCTCGGCGATTCCGTCGTCCGTCTTCAGCTTGGACGCCGTGAGCGTATCGGCAAGGGTCTCCAGTGCCGCCACCGGCGATGCCTTGAGACCTTCACCGGATTCCTTGGCTTGAGGTGCCACACCTGTTCCGCCAGCCGGCACCTTTGGGAAGGTGGTTCCGGGGAGCATTTGCATGGCCGAGACGAGCTGGTAATTGCTGCGAGCTTCAGCCTGGGTCAGCACCAGCGCCTGTGGCACCTCATTGGCCTCGCCTTGAGTCACAGCGACTACGGTCCGGGGCCAATCTTGTTCGGTGGTGATCATCTGCGTCAACAACGGTTCCGCCGCAACAGCGACCGGTGGCTCCTCATCGGGAGCCTTTGCTCTGACCTGGTAGTTTGCGCTCCGGAGCTGTTGCGCAGCGCCATCTACACGGGCCTCGAGCATTTCGGGATCGCGGGCGGCATCGGCCTGCTCTACTGCTGTTGCCACAGATTCGAGGATCCGCACCAACTGGCTTTCCAGTAGCGCCGGGGTGGTCTCGATCTTCGCCGGCGCACCCTCCTCGGAACCTGCAGTGGAAGCGGTCGCTGCCGGGGTACCGGTCGCAACAAGACCCAGCAGGACTGCCGCGGTAAGCGATGTGCGCAGGGCCGGCACGACCATGGCATTCTGCCCGCCACTTCGATACGCAGTGGCACCGGAGCGGCCAGCGCGCCGAGCTGACCGGGGAGCCGAGGCGGTCGCGCGTCGGCCTCCGCCTCGTTTGGATGTGAACGCAAGCGCAATGCCCAGAACCGACAAAAGCGCCCCGACAACTATAAGAGGAACAGCGAATGGGGTGGTTTCGTCGTTTGGCCAGGAAATCGACACGCTCGTTGGCGCAGGGGCCTTGCCGTCTGCGGCAATCAGCAATGACCACTCACCCGGTGCCGGATCCACCCACGATAAGACTGTCTCTCCCGATGCAGTGTCCTCGCTCACCCAGAGGTCCGAACCACGCGGGTCGGGCACTGATTTCTCGCCCTCGGAATAGGAGGATTCTATCTTGTCCTCGGTGACACCAGTCAGCCGCACGTGAGCCGCTTTGCCAACCCACGCCTCGACGTCGTCGGCGCGGCCAATGGCCACCACAAAGTCACCCTCGCCTTGGACGGTCACGTCGATCTTTTCCAGGTCATCGGGACGGATATCCGCGTCAACGACCACCACCGGTGCTTTCTGTACATCCGTTGCCGTGGAGGCTGCCATCGTCTGAGCTGGAGCCCAGAACGTCGTCTGGGCAACACCCCAGGCCGCGAGAAGTAACCCAGCAAGTACCAGTGGTACCGCAATTTTCAAACGCACAAAACTACCTAACTTCAGTCACGTCTACGCGTATCGGTGAACCCGGGCGCTCAGCCAAGGCACGAACGGACCCGATGCTTGATAACCCTATGGTAACGAAGACCACGCCCAACGTGTTCCCCCGCCGCCACTTTGCAATCCACTCAGCTGGCGTGCAGGTCCGCGGATAGTGCACTTCGGCGATCCGCCCACACCAAGAAGCACGCTGCTGATAATGTGACGGACATTGGAGCCAATTCGACGACACCGAAAGGCGGAACAGGCGGGCGTGACCATCAACAACAACGGGATGGATCCAGGTAGGATCCCATCCTCACCGGAGATGAAAAACCCGGTCCGTCACCCAATCCACTTCGGTTTCATGGCCAGCGTAGGCGTAGGACTGGCACTGCTGCTGTTTTTCATCTTGACGAACGTGGGACAACTGCTGGTCTGGATCAGCGCTGCGCTGTTCATCGCCCTCGGGCTGGACCCGGTAGTTCGGTGGCTCGAAAAAAAGGGCGTTCCGCGACCCGGTGGTATCGCCGCATCGCTGCTCATACTGGTCGGTATCATCACGGCATTTTTTGCGACGTTGATTCCTACGATCGTCAACCAGACCACCCAACTGATAGAAAACGGTCCCGGGTATGTCCAGGACTTCTTGAACTCGGAGTTCTTCCGGAGCGTTGATGAACAGTTTCAGGTCCGGGACCGAGTCGCAGAAGAAGCCAACAAAGTATTCGCTGACTCCGGGGTGATCGGCGGAATATTCGGTGGAGTTCTGGGCGTGGGGAGCGTCATCGTCAACAGCCTGTTCGGCACACTGATCGTTCTGGTGTTGACGCTATATTTTCTAGCATCGCTTCCTGCCATGAAAAAATGGGCGTACAAGTTGGCGCCGCGAAGCAAACGGCGGCGGGTCGAGATACTATCCGAAACCATCACAAGCAGCGTGGGCAACTACGTCATCGGCCAGGCATGCGTTGCCCTCCTCAACGCCACGGCAGCCTTCATCTTCATGAGCATTGCCCATGTGCCATTTTCGATACTGCTGACATTCGTCGTCGCGTTGCTGGCCTTCATCCCACTCATTGGGGCCGTCATCGCGGCGATAGTCGTGACTCTCGTGGCCCTGACCGCCGGATGGCAAACCACCTTGTTGTTCGTCATCCCCTATCTGGCATACCTGCAATTTGAGGCATATTTCGTATCCCCACGGATCATGCACAAAGCGGTATCCGTGCCGGGAGCCGTTGCGGTCATTGCAGTTATTGCAGGGGGCAGTCTGCTGGGTGTGCTCGGTGCCCTGATAGCTATTCCAGCAGCCGCGGCAGTGATGCTGCTACTGGAAGAAATCTTCATCGCCAGGCAAAACAGGCTCTAGACCTTCGGGGCAGGTGCCTCCGCCAATTGACCATTCCAAGACTCCGGAAGCGGAGTGGAGGCACCACCGTTGTCCAGCACGGCGTCCGTGATCTCATTCAGCGCACGCCGAGCATATTTTTCGCCCACCCACAGGTGCTTTGCCGAATCGACTCCTATAACGCGAGCCTGCGGTACTGCGGAGAAGCGTTGGACTGCCTCCTCCGGCTGCAGATAGTCATCGAATTCCGGGACAAGGACCGTCAGCGGCTTACCGGAGGCAGCCCACGCTACCAGATCCTTCTCCCCCGCCCGATGCAACGGCGGCGATAGCAGAACCGCACCCTGAGCAGCGGACGCCGCCGGTTCAACCGCACCATATTTCAGACAGAGTTCAGTTCCGAAGGACCATCCGACAAGCCAGATGTTGTCCAGTCCGCGCTCAACGCACCACGCGAGAGCAGCCTCGAGATCATGCTGCTCAGTGACACCGTCCCCGAACTTTCCCTCGCTGCAGCCACGGGGTGAGCACGTACCGCGGGTGTTGAATCGCAGCACTGCGATGTTCGCCAGAGCCGGCAACCGATACGAAGCCTTGCGGAAGACATGTGAGTCCATGAATCCACCGTGGGTCGGCAACGGGTGGAGCGTGAGAAGTACGGCATCCGGGGAACCGGTCAACGGTTCAGCGTACTCACCCACAAGCGTCAGCCCATCCGCGGTGCGCAATTCCACGTTCTCGCGGTTGGCCGGTAGCACGGAGGAGGCGCGGATGGGCTGGGAGCCGTCTGTTGCGGAAAACTCCAGGTCGTGGGGTGAAGTCGTCATAGAAAACAGTCTAAGGTCAGCGGAAACTGCGCGTGGACCAACACCTGTCATGCCAGTGCCTGCGATCTTCCAAGGCGGTCTGCGCACCCAGCAAGGAATCTTCTTGCCACACCACCACGTGCGCCGTACCGGGACGGATAATCGTATGACATCCGGGACAGCGGTACTCTTTCGCAGCGTTTCCGGGAGTGATTCGACGCACAGCCCAGACGCCGTCGCGCGCGGACTCGCGCTGTGGAAGCCCAGCCCGAGTCCATTCCAGACTAGGTTCCCCGTGCTCCCGAGGCAGAGGTGTCCCACGTCTGCGTCTGGGTCTATTCGAACGCGGCATGGTCCCAATTCTGCCCTACTCCGCCATCGCGGTAGAGTAGCAGCCGTGCGAATCGTCATTGCCCGCTGTTCCGTCGACTACATCGGACGGTTGAAGGCTCATCTGCCTCTTGCCACCAGGCTTCTCATCGTCAAGGCTGACGGCTCGGTCCTGGTGCACTCGGACGGCGGATCGTATAAGCCGCTCAATTGGATGAGTCCTCCGGCCCGCCTATCCGCAGCTCCACCGGATGATACTGATGCAAAAGCGGGCATTATCGATGTCTGGACAGTGCAGAGCGCAAAGAGCGACGATCGTCTGGTGATCCGCATTCATGAACATATCCACGAGACATCCCATGACCTTGGTGTTGACCCCGGCCTCGTGAAAGATGGCGTGGAAGCAGACCTCCAGCGGTTGCTAGCCGAACAGATCCACACTCTGGGCGACGGTTACACTCTGGTCCGGAGGGAGTACATGACTGCTATCGGCCCCGTGGACATACTGGCCCGGGACGCGGACGGTTCCACCGTCGCCATCGAACTCAAACGCCGCGGCGATATTGACGGTGTTGAACAGCTCACGCGTTATCTTGAACTGCTTAACCGCAACCCACTCCTGGCACCGGTCAGGGGCGTCTTCGCCGCGCAACAGATCAAGCCCCAGGCCCGTGTGCTCGCCGCAGACCGCGGCATCGACTGCCTGACCCTTGACTATGACGCCATGCGCGGCGTGGACAATTCAGAATCCCGACTTTTCTGACCCCGCTGCCACCCAGATGATGCGACCTCTAGCATCCCCGCCTAGACTCGGTCCATGACCACTGAGCGAGCGGACCACGAATACCTCGTCGGGCGGATCGTCTCCGGCGCAGAGATCATCAACGACGGCCTAGTGGCGTTTGTGGAGGACCGCATTCACTATGCCGGGACTCGCGAGGGATTTCTCCATGAAGTTGGCACGAATCCGGTGGCAAGCGGTTGGAGGCAATCCGATCAGAGCGCCACGGACTCTCTACTGCTTCCGGGCATGGTGGATCTTCATTGTCACGGGGCAGCTGGTTTTGATTTTAGTGACGGCAATGAGGTGGGCAATCGCACGGCCGCGGGCCACCAACACGAATGCGGAACCACCACTCTTCTCGCCAGCACCATGGCACTGCCTCACGGACGTTTACTTAGGGCGTTCGAAGCCCTGAATACGCTCGTCGACGAGGAACTGGTTTCAGGAATTCACTCCGAGGGGCCGTATCTGTCGCCACAACGGTGCGGTGCCCAGAACCCGGACTTCGTCCGAGAGCCCAACGAACGTGAACTTATAGAACTTCTGCACGCAGCGGCAGGAAACCTATTGACCATGACTTGTGCACCTGAGCTTAATAATTCGGCCATGCTCGTCGACATCTTGACAACCCATGGTGTTACGCCGTCGTTGGGTCACACCAACGCCGATGCCAGCACTACCGAGGCTTCCCTGCAGCTGATCAGCGAGGAAATGGCATCCGCAGGATTCGATGGGCACTTCGGAAAACCAACAGTCACGCACCTATTCAATGCCATGCCTCCCATGCATCACCGCGACCCCGGCCCAATCCCAGTTTTCTTGCGCACTGCGGCGGAGGGAAACGCCGTCGTTGAACTCATCGCTGACGGCGTCCACGTGGATCCGGAGGTCATCCGAACCGTTTTCGCCTTACTGGGACCGAACGCGATTGCACTGGTGAGCGACTCCACGGCGGTAACCGGTTTGCCCGACGGCGAGTACCTGCTCGGCGGGGCCCCCGTCACGATCCGTGGTTCCACCATCGAGCTTAAGCGGTCGCATACTTTGGCTGGTGGGGCAGGCTTTCTACTGGACGTCGTTCGGGCTGCCGTTGCTGCCGGCGTCGAGCTGGCAGACGCAGTCTCGAGTGCGACGGCGACGCCCGCCGAAGTCATGGGGCTGGCTGATGAGGTTGGTGCACTGCGTAACGGCCTGCGGGCAGATTGCCTCGTCGTGAATTCCGATCTGGACCTTGTAGCTGTTGTTCGCCGAGGAGAATGGCTGAGAACGAAACGCTGCTGAACAACTGCCGTCCGAACGCCGTTAAAATGTTCTCCACGTGTCCTCGGTCAGCGCCAGGTGCCAATCCCGATTACTGGACCTGCCTCGAGCCACGAAGATAGGCCTGTATAGGCTTCGTACTTCATCACGAGCAGCAGTTCCTTCCCCTCATAGTGAAGGCAAACTACCACCGCACCAGGTTGAATTCTCGGCTTCTCTGCCTCTGTGGGCTGCCGCCACCCCTGCAGCTCCAGTGAACTACGCAGAAACTTGTACTTCGGTCGGGGACTCAGAGACATCAAGCGCAGCCACTGGAGATGATTGTCCCCATAACGACAAACCCCCATCTGCCAACCGTCAGGCGGAAGGTAAATGGAGGCGTCGAAAGTACCCAGAGCGCGTCGCAGTTGAATGCGACGCACTCCAAAGGCTATGAGAACCAGAACAAGCAGAACAAAGACTACTGCCAGAACGAGGAACGTATAGCCGATTTCATTCAATGTTTGATCAGCGAGTTCCTGCGCTCGATGCGGCAGGTGCGCCTTCGGTTACCTTCGCGTTGTCGGCGACAATAACTACACGATCGCCATCAACAGAGAAGAAACCCCCATCGACGGAAACCGTCATTCGTGCACCTTCAACAGGCACAATCCCCAGATCTCCCGCAGCCAAGACTGCCAGAATCGGCGAATGCCCAGGCATAACGCCTATTTCACCATCGCTGGTCCGAGCGCGAACCAGCGTGGCTGGACCAGACCAGACAAAATGGTCAGCGGCAACAATTTCAACATCAAGTTCAGCCATGAGTTACCTGGTCTGCTCTTGGATCTTGGCCCATGCACGCTCAACGTCATCCATGCCACCAACGTTGAAGAATGCCTGCTCCGCGATGTGGTCCACATCGCCGTTACAGATCATCTTGAAACTCTCGACGGTGTCCTTGATCGGCACCGTTGAACCTTCAACACCCGTGAACTGAATTGCAGTGTAGGTGTTCTGAGACAGGAACTGCTGAATACGGCGAGCACGGGATACAACGATCTTGTCTTCTTCCGACAGTTCGTCCACACCAAGGATCGCTATGATGTCCTGTAGTTCCTTGTTCTTCTGAAGGATCTGCTTGACCCGAACTGCTGTGTCGTAGTGATCCTTGCCAATGTACTGAGGATCGAGAATACGTGACGTCGAGGTCAAGGGATCAATCGCTGGATACAGGCCTCGGGAAGCGATTTCGCGTGATAGTTCCGTTGTGGCGTCCAAGTGCGCGAATGTTGCTGCTGGCGCGGGGTCCGTGTAATCATCCGCAGGAACATAAACAGCCTGCATGGACGTGATGGAGTGACCTCGGGTTGACGTAATGCGCTCCTGAAGCAGTCCCATTTCATCCGCCAGGTTTGGCTGATAACCCACGGCTGACGGCATGCGGCCAAGCAGCGTGGACACCTCGGAACCAGCCTGTGTAAACCGGAAAATGTTGTCGATGAAGAGCAACACGTCCTGGTTCTGTACATCACGGAAGTACTCCGCCATGGTCAGCGCCGACAGTGCAACGCGCAGTCGCGTTCCCGGCGGCTCATCCATCTGGCCGAATACTAAGGCTGTGTCCTTGAGGACGTTTGCCTCTTCCATCTCGACCCAGAGGTCGTTTCCTTCACGTGTACGCTCGCCTACGCCGGCAAATACCGAAGTACCACCAAAGTTACGCGCTACACGGGTTATCATTTCCTGGATCAAGACGGTCTTGCCAACACCAGCTCCGCCGAAGAGCCCAATTTTCCCACCCTTGATGTATGGGGTGAGCAAGTCTATGCTCTTGATTCCGGTTTCGAGCATCTCTGTGGAACCTTCGAGACGATCGAACGCCGGTGCCTTGCGGTGAATGGGCCAACGCTCGGTGATTTCAAGTGCGGACTCTTCAACATCGAGAGGCTGTCCCAGAACGTTGAAGATGTGGCCCTTGACGACGTCGCCAACAGGTACAGAAATTGGTGCGCCGGTGTCCTGCACGACCGCACCTCTCACCAGACCGTCGGTGGCCTGCAGGGAGATCGCCCGGACAAGGTTGTCACCAAGGTGCTGTGAGGTTTCGAACGTCACCGTGTGCGTTTCACCGTCGAGGGTGATCTCGGACGTCAGCGCGTGGTACATGCCTGGGATGGCGTCCGCCGGGAATTCGACGTCAACAACCGGGCCGATAACACGGGCAATACGGCCCGTTGCGCCGGGCGCGGCGGGCGCAGGCCCGCTGGTGGCTCCAGCTTCGTTTGCTGTGGCAGTCATCTCTCTCACTTCACTTCTTGGATGGCGTGGGTTTAAGTTCATGCGATGTGCGGGCTAGCGAGGCGGCCGTCAAGACGCGCTCAGGGAGTCCGCACCCGCAACGATTTCCGAAAGTTCCTGGGTGATTTCAGCCTGCCGAGCCGTATTGGCCAAACGGGTGAACTTCTTGACCAGGTCGTCTGCGTTGTCACTGGCGGACTTCATTGCCCTCTGACGGGCGGCCAGTTCACTTGCGGCCGCCTGAAGGAGAGCCGCGAAGATTCTGGACTCGATATACCGCGGCAACAGTGCGTCGAGCACCTGCTCAGTCTCCGGCTCAAACTCGTACAGTGGCAGCAGATCCGATGCAGCGGCGGCCTCTTCCTCCACTACCTCCAGAGGAAGCAAACGAATGACCGTTGGCACCTGGACCACCATGGTCTGGAAGCTCATATAGACAACGTGGATCTCGTCCACGCCACCATCTTCGTAGTCCTTGGTGAAGTCCGCGAGCAGGGTGCGACCTATTTCCTGTGCCGTCTCAAACTCGGGAGAGTCAGTATTCCCGAGCCATGAACGTTCGAACTCTCTCTTCCTAAACTGAAAATACTGTTGGGCCTTGTTGCCTACGAGGTAGGAGCGAACTTCCTTACCTTCCTCGCGTAGCAACTCGTTGAGCTGCTCGGCCTTCTTGATGACACTGGTTGAATAGGCACCGGCAAGACCGCGGTCTGACGTCATAATGAGAACCGCGGCCCGACGAATCTGTTCCGGCTCCGTGGTCAGTGGGTGATCGAGTTCAGTCTGTGACGCCACAGCCGAAACCGCGCGGGTAATCGCGTTCGCATGAGGCAGCGACGCCTTAACGCGCGCACGAGCCTTACTGATCCGCGAAGTAGCGATCAGTTCCATCGCCTTGAAAAGTTTCCCCATGGACTGGGTGGACTTTATTTTTTGGCGGTAGACCCGAAGCTGGGCTCCCATACTTGTCCTTTCATCAATTCAAAGCCCCAGAGTGCCCGCCGTGACGGCGGGCACCTTAGTGCAGGGCTGCTAGCGCTTCTGTCTGACGATCTTTTCCTGGTCCACAGACCCACCATCAAGAGCATCGTGCTCTTCGTGGCCGGAGCTGACGAGACCATCATGGCCTTCGCCGAAGAAGCCCCTTTTGAACTCGCTGATTTCGGTCGTGAGTTGTTCAACCGTAGAGTCCTCTAGCTTGGACGTCTCGCGCAGAGTCGTCAGCACGCTGGTAGAACGCTTGAGGTGATCAAGGAACTCGGACTCAAACCGTGAGATGTCCTCGATAGGCACATCATCCAAGTGGCCCTTGGTACCGGCCCAAATCGACACAACCTGATCCTCGACCGGGAAGGGGCTGTACTGCCCCTGCTTGAGCAGCTCCATCAAACGCTCACCACGGGTGAGTTGCTGACGGGAGGCAGCGTCGAGATCCGATGCGAACATGGCAAATGCCTGCATATCGCGGTACTGAGCGAGATCCAGCTTCAAGGTACCCGAGACCTTCTTCATCGACTTCACCTGCGCGGCACCGCCAACTCGGGAAACAGAGACGCCCACGTCAACTGCCGGACGCTGATTGGCGTTGAAGAGATCGGACTGAAGGAAAATCTGCCCGTCGGTGATGGAAATGACGTTGGTCGGGATGAACGCGCCGACGTCATTAGCCTTCGTCTCGATGATCGGAAGACCCGTCATGGAACCCGCGCCCAACTCATCCGACAGCTTGGCACAGCGCTCGAGAAGACGTGAATGCAAGTAGAAGACGTCTCCCGGGTAAGCTTCACGTCCCGGCGGACGGCGAAGCAACAGCGATACCGCACGGTACGCCTCGGCCTGCTTTGAGAGGTCATCAAAAATGATCAGAACGTGCTTGCCGCCGTACATCCAGTGCTGTCCGATGGCCGAGCCCGCATAAGGTGCGAGGTACTTGAAGCCGGCCGGGTCAGAAGCAGGTGAAGCAACGATGGTCGTATACTCCAGTGCCCCTCTGTCCTCTAACGTCTGGCGCACCTCGGCGATCGTGGATGCCTTTTGCCCGATGGCTACATAGATGCAGCGGACCTGCTTCTGGACATCTCCGGACTCCCAGTTAGCTTTCTGGTTCAGGATGGTATCCACGCAGATGGCGGTCTTGCCGGTCTTGCGGTCGCCGATGATGAGCTGACGCTGTCCACGACCGATAGGGATCATCGCGTCGATAGCCTTCAGACCAGTCTGCAGCGGTTCGTGCACTGATTTACGCTGCGTTACACCGGGCGCCTGCAATTCCAGTGCACGGGTAGTTTCGGCCTTGATCTCCCCACGGCCGTCGATGGGCATGCCCAGCGGGTCAACGACCCGTCCCAGAAATTCATCGCCGACAGGCACGGACAGGATCTCACCGGTTCGGTGCACTTCCTGTCCTTCTTCGATGCCGGTGAAGTCTCCGAGGACAATGACGCCGATTTCGCGAACATCCAGGTTCTGGGCAAGGCCCAGAGTTCCGTCTTCGAAGCGCAGCAACTCGTTGGCCATGACCGAGGGAAGACCCTCGACACGGGCAATACCGTCACTGGCTGTGGTCACACGGCCAACTTCTACGCGCTCGGCGTTCCCGGGCTCGTAGGACGCCGCGAACTCGTTCAACGCGTCGCGGACGTCGTCGGCGTTGATGGTCAATTCGGCCATCTGCAGTCCCTGCTCTCCTGTGTTGTGATCTCCGCCTGAGCGGTGACCGGTGTTTGGTTCAGTCTCGATGTTCCGCGCCGAGGACGGCCCCGGAACGGTTATCCGGCCATTCTCCGGCCGAGTTCATTCAGTCGCGTAATCACGGAGGAGTCAACGACTTCATCTGCAACCTTGACTCGGATGCCTCCAACGAGTGCAGGATCGACCGCAACGTGAACAGTCAGGTCACGGTTATATAGACCGTTGAGCGCGGATTCAAGCCGGCTCAACTGTATCTGCGACATCGGGCGGCTCACTGAAACCTCAGCGATCCAACGTTGCTGACGTTCGCCTACAAGTTCAATGAAACGTTCGACGACGCCGCTCGGTTTCAGACCGCGTGGAGCAACAACTGCCTGACGGATGAGAAGACGGGCTTCCTCCGATGCTCCAGGCACCAACTTCTTGGCGAGATTGGCCTTGGCCGAGTCATCGGCACGACCATCGGCAAGCGCCCTCTGCAGCTCGTGATTTGATGCCACTACGCGTTTGAAGGCGTAGAGGTCTGCCTCCAGCGAATCGAGTCCTTCCGATCCGTTTCCCCGACGCTCAGCAACGGAGATGGCCGTTAGCCCAGCTAACGTCTCCAGCGCGTCGCCGATGTCCCTGGCAGCTGCCCACCGGGCAGAGGCAAGTCCAGCGGTGACTGCAATTGCGTCCGTGGACACCTGTTGAGCAAAGAGATTCGATACGAGATTCACCTTGCTCTCGCGGTCCCGTGCCGGGTCCGTCAGCGCTCGACGCAGGCCAGCATTGCTGTCCAGAACGGAAAGAATCGAAAAGAGCTCTTCCGCCAGAGACAACGGAGCGCTTGGCAGACGCGTCTCCAGATCTTCTCTGGCTACTGACAACGCTGTAGCCGATATGCCTGCCATTATTTCGCAGCACCTGAGCTCTGATTTTCCAGATCCGCGAGGAACCGGTCCACAACACGTCCTGCACGTTCGTCGTCGTTGAGTGACTCGCCCACGATCTTGCCCGCAAGTTCTGTGGCCAGGGCTCCAACTTCGCCGCGAAGCGATACTACGGCTGCCTCTCGTTCCGCCTGAATCTGTGTCTGTGCCTGCGCGGTGATACGCGCCGATTCAGAAGCAGCCTTTTCCTTCAGTTCCGCAAGGATCTGGGCACCTTCAGTACGCGCTTCTTCACGGATGCGGTTGGCTTCCGTACGGGCTTCCGTCAACTGCTGCTTGTATTCCTCGAGAGCAGCGGTTGCCTCAGCCTGAGCGGCTTCAGCTTTCGCAATGCCACCCTCAATGGCTTCCGCACGTTCGGCGTAGACCTTTTCAAAAGCGGGCACCACAAATTTGACGGCAATGAACCAGAGCGCCGCGAAGCCGATCGCGACAACCACGATCTCCCATACGTCGGGCACGATGGGGTTGGCTCCCTCTGCGGCGAGAATTACTGCCTCATGCATTTTCGATCCGTCCTAAGTGTTAAGAGGTCTGCGTTCGGGTGATGCTATTAGATAGGCAGAACGAACGCGAAGACCAGACCCAGGATGGCGAGGGCTTCAGTCAGTGCCAAGCCCAAGAACGCGATCGGCTGGAGAACGCGCTGCGCCTCAGGCTGACGAGCAACACCATTGATGTATGCCGCGAAGACAAGTCCCACGCCGATGCCACCACCGATTGCCGAGAGACCGTATCCGATGAGGTTGAGGCTACCCTGTACTTCCATTGTGTTCCTTTCAAGATGCCGCTATGCGCGGCAGGTTGCTTGGGATCATCCCCGGCGGGGAAGTCTTTACGCTAGTGCGAGTCGGCGTTCATTGCGCCTTCAATGTAGATCGCGGTCAGCAGGACGAAGATGTACGCCTGCAAGACCATGATCAGAGCTTCCAGGAAGTACATTGCAACCGCTCCGGCAAGAACCAGAACGGATGTACCCTGCAGCAGAATGTTCTCCTGGGCAATCAGGAATTCGATACCCGAGCCAGCTACCCCAACGATCAGGTGCCCGGCAAGCATGGTCGCGAAGAGTCGGAGGCTGTGCGTGACCGGCCTGACGAGGAAATTTGAAATGATCTCGATGGGAATAATCATCGGCAGCAGGTACCAAGGGACGCCCGAGGGCACCGTGGCAAGTTTCAGGTACCGTATTCCGTACTTCTTGAAACCGAGCCCGATCCAGATGAACCAGACGAGCGCAGCGAGTACGTAGGCTCCCCCGACGTGCGAGAACGTTGGGAGTTGAAGAATCGGGATGGCACCGTAAATGTTGTTCACCAGGATGAAGAAGAACAGGGAGAACAGCAACGGCACGTACTTGATGAAGTCCTGACCGCCAAGAACGTCTTTGGCGACGGAATTACGCACGAAGCCATAAGCTGTCTCGCCCAGAAACTGTAGTTTCCCTGGTACCATCGAGCCTTTTCGAATGGCGAACATGAAGAAGAAGGCGATGATCACCACCGAAAGCAGAACAAGCAACGAGTGCTTGGTGAAGTCGAATGAGCCGATCGAAAAGATGGCTGGCAGGTGTTCACCAACACCGGGCGGAGCAAACCCACCCTCTTCAGCGGCGGGGAGCGCAAGCGCGATCAACGCGTTTCCTCTCTGCAGTGTCCGTCATTGGGCATTAGGTGATCAAGCACAGCAGTGAAGTGCTTGATCAATGGAATTCTCTGGCATTAGTCCTACTCCGTGGCCTTGGGATGTTTCGGCCCGTCGTCCTGATCTCTAGCGCGAAAGAGGTTATGCATGGCTGAAAGATAGAACCCTCCAGCTACTCCCACAAGCGCGCCGGCCAGAACGATCCAACCTGTTCCGAGCAGACTATCCAATCCCCAGCCTATCAAACTCCAGACCAGGATCCCGCCAACCACATAGCTGAAAACAGCGAGCCCAGCGTTGTATCCCCCGCTGCTTGTGTCGTTGCTCAACGGGGCATCGATTTCTCCGTTGCGAGGGCGCTGACGTGAAGACTTGCTCATCTTTTCTCCTCCCCCGCCACTGGGCCGGTCACGGGACCGTAGAGAAGGTTACGTGTCTTGGAGAAGGCGAAGACTTCCGCTGTTTGCCACACGATCACGACTACCACTGCGGCAACGAAGAACCATGTTCGATCCAGCCAGTCTGGTGTTCCCAGTAGGAACAGAACGACGGCAAAACCAACGACTTTGAGCACATACGCAGCCATGAAGAGCCCAATGGCGCCAGAAGGGTTATTTCTGCCCGCATAATGACCGATCAGAAGACTGATTCCGAAGAACAACACAACAATTCCGGCACCGTAGAGTGCACTGACCGCTCCGGCAACTCCTCCGCTGACCATCGCAATTGCTGTCATCGTCACCAGAGCCGCTGCGGTGAACTGCAGACAGGTGCCCAAAATCCGCAGCCACGGTGATTGCGTGGGTCCTGAAACGCCATCGACGTACCCGGCGGCACGAAAACCATCGGTGGCTGGTGGTGTCATGGAATACCAATCATGGAGGGCTCAACCGGATTGACCGGCCGTGTCGGTCAAAATTCTACAACAGATAGAAGTCAGGGGAAGAACCGTGCCTTGACTGAAACCAACGCGTCACGATTCAGCAGCCCCTACCCGACGCCGCGCGAGAATGGACGGGGACTTGAGGTAGAAGGCAAGGATCAGCGCCATAAGGAAAAACAGCGGCACGCTGACGGGGGGCGGCGCAGTCGCGGCCACAAAACCGCAACCGCTGACGACCACCGTGCATGCGGTGACCAACAGCGCGGCGCCAACATGGTTCAGCCCCGAATCAATCAGGCGTTGATACACGTGCTGACGGTGCGAGGTGTACCACGTCTCGCCCGCCCGGATCCTTCGAACAAGCGTCGAGAATGTGTCCACAAGGTAGATCAGGACCGGGAAGAACAGGTATTCAACGTAAGTGCCGGAGAGGAACGCCGCAGT
The DNA here is from genome assembly GCF_016907875.1 of Arthrobacter roseus. Classification (NCBI taxonomy): domain Bacteria; kingdom Bacillati; phylum Actinomycetota; class Actinomycetes; order Micrococcales; family Micrococcaceae; genus Arthrobacter; species Arthrobacter roseus. The sequence continues at coordinate 2,303,037 of NZ_JAFBCU010000001.1, forward strand.
CGCCGTGGCCGCAATGATCCCTCCGAGGAGGTAACTGCCAACGTCGCCCAGAAAGACGAATCCGCGACCAACGTTCCAGGGTAGAAAGCCGGCGAACGAGGCCGCGATAACGGCACCCATGATGGTGAGCCACATCTGATCGTCAAGGTATCCCGCAAGAGCGTAGAACACGCCAACAACGACACCATGGAGCCCGGATATGCCGTTGATACCGTCCATGAAGTTAGCCACGTTAATATAGCCGGCAATGGCCAATGCACCGACGGCGACCCAAAGTAGGTTCTGGTCCATAGTCCAGGCGAGGGCAAGCGCCCCTAGTACTCCGATGAGCAGTTGAAACGCCGCGCGCCTCTTGATGGAAAGACCCCGGAAGTCCTCTATCCACCCGAGTAGCGCTGCGGAGAGACCGGTGAGGGCGACAATGAGCAGTACCGACCTGTCTACTTCTACGAGACCTGTCAGGAACGCAATCCCCAACCCCAGAAGAATAGCTGCAGTTACGGTGAGCCCGACCCCCCTGATGACGTGAGTCTGGTGTGAGGACCGTTCGTTCGGAATATCGATGACGCCCAACCGCAGCAGTACCGGTTTAAGGGCAAAAGGCAGCAACAAACTCGCCACCAGGGTCACGCCCAGCACCAGAATGAACAACGGTACTTGTCCGATCATCAGCCAGCCTCCCCATGCTGGTCCTGTCCAACCTTGGATTCACACTGAGCCATCCACGCCTCGATCTGCATCTCATGCGGGTCCAGCGGTTTCACCGCAGTGTGCGAAATCTTGGGATGGATTGGGCGGGCATCGTCCTCTCCCTCACCCATCAGTACCTCATGCAGTTTCTCGCCCCGCCGCAGGCCTGTATAGACAATTTCTATGTCCTTACCAGACAGGCTGATCATACGTTCGGCAATATCGAGTATGCGCACGGGCTCACCCATATCCAGGATCAGCAATTCGCCTGCAGCACCGACGCTTCCGGCCTGTATAACCAGCTGGCAAGCCTCCGGGATGGTCATGAAAAAGCGGGTGGCATCTGGGTCGGTAACAGTCACAGGTCCACCCTGCCGAATCTGTTCGCTGAACAGCGGGAGCATGGAGCCGCGACTACCGATGACATTGCCAAAACGTACCGACACATACGGTCTTTCAGTCTGATTTGCCGCCCACGCCGTCAATTTCTCCGCCACACGCTTGGAGTGACCCAAGACCGTTGATGGGTCCGCCGCCTTGTCGGTTGAGACATTGATCAGGGAGGGAACTTCGGCCGCCATGGCGGCATTTAGGACATTGAGCGTTCCCAGGACATTGGTCTTCCACGCTTCTGCCGGGTACTGCTCCAGAAGAGAAACATGCTTGAGTGCAGCGGCGTGGAAAACGACGTCGGGCTTTCGTTCCTCGAAGATCTTCCGGATCGCTGCAGCATCTCTTATATCTGCCAGGACGGTGTCTGGGCCGTCCAACAGCCCCCTGCCTGTCAACGAAATCTGTGTTTGCTGGAGTCCCGTCTCGTCGCGGTCCAGCATGATGAGCTCTTCAGGGGCAAACGGCTTTATCTGACGGCAGAGTTCCGATCCGATGGAGCCCCCAGCTCCGGTGACTAAGACACGCTTCCCCCGCAGGTAGCCAGCAACCTCGCTGACATGGATATCCACCGGGCTCCGACCAATCAGGTCCTCCACGGCTAGATCGCGAAAATCAGGAATGGCACCCTTATCCCCGCTGGCAAGCATCTCGCGCAGCGGCGGCAGCACAAGCACTCGGATGTCGAAGCCCTCGACAAGGTCGGAAATGCGCCGCACCTGGGCTGCCTCAACGTTGGCGTAGGCGATGATGAGGACCTTTGCCTCCATGCGCCGGATGACATCTGGCAGGTCCTCGGTGCGGCCTAGGACGGGTACCGAGGAAAGCCGCAAGTGCTTTTTAGCCGGATCGTCGTCGATGAGGCCGACTGGGCGATAGGGAGACTCTGCATCCTGAACCATCCGCGTCACGAGCGAACTTCCCAAGAAACCAGCACCGTAGATCAGCGTTGCTTGTGCTTCCTCACCGGGGCGGGCTTTGCTCTCGACATACATGCGCTTCAGGTAGCGGATGGCCGCCATGAAGAGGCAGGCAAAGGGGAAAGCGATGATTCCGGTACTGCGTGGAACGTCTATCAGCAGGCCAAAGGCTACGGACACGAGCACCAGAATCGCCGTGACGACAACGGTCACCAACACGAGCAACTTCACCTCATGGAAGCTGCCGAAACTGTAGCGTCCTTTATACAGGGCGAACCCGAATCCGACGATTCCCTGCGTGACGATGGCCGCCAAGCAATACACCAGCAGGCCCTCAATGTTCATCACGTCATCGGTGAGCTCGTACCGGAGTATCAGCGCAAGAATGATGGAGACGATCCACGCCAGCGAGTCAAGCAGATATTGAGACCAGAGCCACAGCGCGGGCTTGCTGGTGCGTTGAGGGTTATCGGGGCTAGTGATTAAAGAGTTCGTGCTCACGGCAGGCATGGTCCGGATTCGTTGAGAGAATGGTTCCGCGGTCCTGTACTAAACTTGGACCTACTGAGAATACTAACCGCACCATGTCCGGCCGCCTCGAACGCACAACGAACCCACCGGCGCGCGGACGGTTCTGGAAAGGACTGATTTGCTGGATTCCGTTGCCGTCGCGGCAGTAACGTTCGATCGCCCGGACGACGCCCGGACCTTGCTCGAATCTCTGCACACCCAGTCCCACCGGATCTTCTCCGTTTCCCTCGTGGACTCTGGCACTAAGGCTGTACGGGCAATCGCGGAGAATGCAGCCGCGCCGGTGCAGTACATCCGCTCGGAAACCAACTTGGGTGGAGCAGGCGGTTTTTGCCTTGCCATTCTTTCCGCCATGGCATCAGGTGCGCAGTGGATCTGGATCATGGACGACGACGCGCATCCCGAAGATCCGGAGTGCCTCGGCGACCTGCTGGAGGCTGCAAAATCACGGCAGCTCGACGTCGTGCTGCCACTGGTCGTCGCACCGGAGGACCACACCCGGTTGTCCTTTCCTTTCCGGCTCAACGGGCACCTAACGCATGACCGCGCGACGGTGGAGAAACAAGCCTTCCTTCCGGACATCGGTCAGTTCTTCAACGGTGCGCTGATCCGCCGAGATGTCTTCTTCCGTGTCGGCCTGCCAGATTTGAGACTGTTCATCCGCGGGGACGAAACTGACTTCATGCTGCGGCTACGCAAGTCCGGCATACCATTTGGTACCTATACTGGCACGGCCCTGAGCCACCCTCCGGGGTGGGGCGAAGTCCAGGAGCTACTCGGTGACCGGATGCACGTCCTGGTACCCGAAACCGCGTTCAAACGATTCTTTTACTTTCGCAACCGGGGGTACCTGTTGCGACGCTACCGCAGACCACGCTCGTTGATCGCGGATCTGACCGGCTATCCGCTGTACTACCTGAAGAAACGAGACTTGAGCGGTCTGCGCCAATGGTTTGCAGCCTACAGTGCAGGTGTGCGTGGAATCAGATTTGGTCCGCCGACAGACCAGGGCTTCTAAATGGAACTGCAATTGGTCATCACCACCTTCAACAGGTCCGCCTATTTAAAGAACTTGCTGGCTTCGGTCGCCAAGCTTGATCCGGCACCAACCGGCGTCGTCGTTGTGGATAACGCCAGTTCAGACGACACGACAACGGTTATCCAAGTGGCCGCCAAACAGTTCCCGATCCCCTTGGTGCACCACCGCCTCGAAGAAAATGTTGGTGGCGCCGGAGGCTTCTCGGCAGGCATCGCGAAGGCTCTTGACCTCGGCGCGGAGTGGATCTGGTTGATGGACGACGACGTCGTGGCTCACCCCGACGCGTTGGAGGCCTTCAGCGTGTGGATGGATCGTTACCGGTGCATCCATGGACGCCGGTACGACGAACAGGGCAAACCTTTCTTCTGGCAGCACCGCTTCTGTAGCTACTTGGGCATTCATCTACCCGTCCGTGGAAATGTATTCGCATCGTCCGAGGTCTTCCACACAAATGTTGGCTGTTTTGAGGGGATGCTCGTTCACTCGGACGTTGTTCGCGCTATCGGGCTTCCTGATCCGCGATTTTTCATCAACGGTGACGACACCACCTACGGGTGGCTGATTTCGCGTAAGTTTCCCGTGGCGTACATCAACCATTACGTCTTGTCCAAGGCGCGCCCGCAGAAGCAGATCGACCTCGTGATTCGGCATCTCAACGATTCCAATGATCTGGGGCGGTACTGCGCCATGCGAAACCGGGGGCATATTGGTCAGTATCTCCGTCACGAGAACGCTTACAACGGATGGGGATTTGCGCTGGGAACAGTGCTGACTGCTGTCAAAGAGATCTTCCGGCTCATCGCCGTCGAACATACCTTGCGGGGTATCCCCACTCTGTGGCGGGGTTGGCGGGAAGCCCGCCGAATTCTGGGCGACACCTCCTGGCAACCTATGAAGCCGCTGAACCACCCTGCGGACTATTCCCAGGACTGCCCGTGATCGCCGCAGTATTGGGAGCTACAGGTTTCGTCGGCAGTGCCGTCACGAATGAGTTGACCAAGCAGGGTCACACCGTGATGAGAGTGAAGGCACCCCGGCTTGTTTCCACGGCGGTCAGCGTAGGGAAGCTGCTAGCACAGTCCCATTCAATGCATGCGGAAATACAGGCTCTCGCGGAATCGATAGCCGCCGCCGACGTCGTCATCAATGCCGCTGGCCTGGCTACCTCTGGCGGTCAGAGCTCACCTGAGCTCACAGGAGCCAACGCGCTCCTGGCCGTTCTGGTTGCTCGAGCAGTCACTGTGGCAGATGTTCAGCGATTCATCCACGTGAGTAGTGCGGCCGTTCAGGGGCCAAGCACGGTTCTCGATGAGTCCACTGACACGACGCCATTTTCGGCATACTCCCGATCGAAGGCCCTCGGCGAGCAGGGGCTGACGGCGCTGGCCAGTAATACGGTCATCCTCCGCGCAACATCGGTGCAGGGTCAAAACCGCCCGACGACGGCGGCGCTGGTTCGCATCGCGTCTTCGCCATTGTCATCAGTGGCGACCCCCGGAACGGCGCCGACGCCGGTGTCGTCGATCAGTTCCCTAGCAGCGTTCGTGGTCCATGCCGCCACAGTTCAACAGCAACCTGTCGGCATCGTCCTTCAACCGTGGGAAGGGGTCACCGTCACATCCGTCCTTCGAGCTGCCGGTGGCCGCGACCCGCTAAGGCTGCCCGCCGGACTGTGTCGGCTGGCTCTGCGAACGGGTTACGCTGTGTCCACTTTGTTCGGGGAACGTTTGCACGGGCCCATCCGACGCGTTGAACTAATGTGGTTCGGCCAGCGTCAAGAAGCCCTTTGGGCCGCTCGCTCAGGATTTGTTGTCCGTCCATGCGTTGAACTCACGCTGGAGCGTGCCCGCTCTCATCGGTAGGGCTCGGCTCATCGGCAGGGCTCGGCTCATCATCGGCTGACCCTGCGTGTTCAAGTTCGGGCACAACCTCCCGCAATTGCTCGATACTGATCGATCCTTCCCGTACCACGCGCAGGGTACTGGAGGTAGCGTCAACGATCGTGGACGGTTGGCGGTCAGCACCCTCCGCTAGAGGCCTTGAACCGCCTTCAAGGTACACCGCGACTGACTCCCCCAATTGTTCCTCCGCCTCGGCTACCGTGAGCGCTGCCGCGTGGCCGCTGCGGTTGGCGCTGGACACCGCCAGAGGTCCGGTCATGGATAGAAGGTCAAGAGCCACTGGGTCGTTGGGAACCCGCAGCGCAACGGTGCCTCTGGTATCTCCCAGGTCCCAGGTCAGTGACGGCTGCGCATGGAAAATCAGTGTCAGTCCACCGGGCCAGAAGGCCTCGGCCAACTTTCTGGCGTCCACACTGACATCCACTGCCAACCCGTCCATCGTCACGGCACGCGGAATCAGCACAGGTGGAGGCATATTACGCCCCCGACCCTTAGCGGCCAGCAGCGTCGCGACCGCCTGTGGTGAGAATGCATCCGCTGCAATTCCGTAAACGGTGTCCGTTGGCATGACGACGCACTGCTTGTGTGCGATGGCCTGCTGGGCAGAGGCAAGCCCCTCGCTCCGGGAGGCCTCATCAGCGCAGTTAAAGGTGGTACTCACGACATCAGTCTTTCATCTCGATGGTTTGCGCAACCCTGCGCACTGCCGACGTAGCCCGCGCTCGGTCGTTGAGGTCAGAGTGTGACCGGATGTCCTCCCACAACGACGTCGATTCCAACTCCGCGACCATGTCGTGTGCCTGTACTTCGGCGTGCTCCATGACAAAGTAGCCGCCGGACCGTAGCAGACGAGCCGCCGTCGCCATGGTCGCTCGAGGCAGTTCCATGCCGTCCTCCCCGCCGCCATACAGCGCCATGCGCGGATCGTGGTTGGCTACCTCCGGATCCTGGGGAACGGCGGTTGAGGGAATATAGGGGGGATTACTCACGACGACGTCGAAGGTGGCGTTCCGTTCGCCCAGTGCGTCACGTAGATCCCCATGGATCAATTCCACGCTGAGACCGGCAAGGTTACGTTGAGCCCAGGCATGCGCCAACTCATCGAGTTCAACAGCAACCACCGTAGCCCCGGGAACTTCATGTGCAACCGATGCAGCGATCGCACCGGACCCGGTTCCAAGATCCACCACTGTGGCATCGCCCGCTTCACGGGCAGCGTCAATCGCTAACTGGGCAACAGTTTCTGTTTCTGGTCTGGGAACGAAGACGCCGGGCCCGACGAGCAGATTTAGATAGCGGAAATGGGCTACGCCGGTCAGGTGCTGCAGCGGCACGCGATCCACTCTTTGCGCCACGAGCTCACCGAACCGGGGCGGGAGAAGCGTCTCATTGTCGTTCATGGCCAAAAGGGCGCGTATACGTCCGCGCTCCGTACCGAGCACATGGGCTGCTAGCGTTTCTGCGTCAACTCTAGGACTTGGAACAGCGGCTGCACTCAGGCACGCCACGGCTTCGGCTATTGCCATGACCAGTGGTAAAGCAGATACGGATTCGAAAATCGATGGCGTCGTGTTCACGACTATGGGGTATCGGCGCCAATGGCATCAAGCCGCGCCTGTTCGTCCATCTCAATGGCGGACTGGACTACCGGTTCCAAATCACCGTTCATGACAGTGTCCAGGTTGTAGGCCTTGTAGCCCGTGCGGTGGTCAGCGATCCGGTTCTCCGGGTAGTTATAGGTACGGATTCGTTCGGACCGGTCCATGGTGCGGATCTGTGACTTGCGGATGTCAGAGTTGGCGGCGTCGATCTCCGCCTGCTGATGCGCGAGCAACCGCGAACGCAGCACGCGCATGGCTGCCTCGCGGTTCTGCAGCTGTGACTTCTCGTTCTGCATGGCTACAACAATCCCTGTGGGGAGGTGCGTGATCCGAACCGCGGAGTCGGTGGTGTTCACAGACTGCCCACCGGGACCCGATGATCGGTAGACATCAATCTTCAAGTCGTTCTGGTTAAGGTCAACTTCTTCGGGTTCGTCAACTTCGGGCAGGACCAGCACACCGGCTGCAGAGGTGTGAATTCTGCCCTGTGATTCTGTGACAGGCACCCGTTGGACCCTGTGAACGCCGCCCTCGAACTTGAGGCGGGCGTAGACGCCCTCAGCCGGATCGCGTGAGGATCCTTTGACCGCCATCTGAACGTCTTTGTAACCGCCGAGATCAGATTCCGTGGCAGAAATAATCTCTGTCTTCCAGCCGCGACTGTCGGCATAACGCATGTACATCCGCAGGAGATCGCCAGCGAAGAGAGCCGCCTCATCGCCGCCCTCACCGCCTTTGACTTCCAGGATGACATCGCGGCTGTCATTGGGATCGCGAGGGATCAGCAGACGCCGCAAACGCTCTTGGGCAATCTCTAGTTGGGCTTCCAGCTCCGGAACCTCGGCCGCGAACTCAGGATCCTCGGTGGCCATTTCGCGCGCAGCCGCGAGGTCCCCCTCCAGACCGTGCCAGGTGTTGTACGAGTCCACGATCCCGTTCAACTGAGCGGACCGGCGTCCCAGTTTGCGAGCCAGTGACTGGTCTGCATACACAGCGGGATCGCTGAGCTCCTTCTGCAACGCGGCGTGCTCATCCAGCATGCCCTGCACTGACTCGAACATCTATAACCTCTCTCGACCTAAACTTCCGCCACCCCTTCCGCGAGATCACCCTTTATCTGCGAGATCACCCTTTGCAAGCGGTGATCTCGCAGTTTGGGGGTGATGTCGCGGTAAGGGCGACGAAGAGTAGCGGTCGGAACTGCTACTTCTTGTCGTCGTCGGACCTATTACCCAGCGTGGTCTTCTGCACCTGCATGAGAAATTCGACGTTGGACTCTGTGGTCCGGATCTTGTTAGTGAGCAGCTCAAGTGCCTGCTGCTGTTCAAGACCGGAGAGAACCCTGCGAAGCTTCCACATGATCTTGATCTCGTCCGGAGACAACAGATTCTCCTCGCGGCGGGTACCGGAAGCATTGACATCCACGGCCGGGAAGATGCGCTTGTCCGCCAGATGACGCGACAACCGCAGTTCCATGTTGCCCGTGCCCTTGAACTCCTCGAAAATTACCTCGTCCATCTTGGACCCGGTTTCCACTAGAGCAGTCGCGAGGATGGTCAGAGATCCACCGTTCTCGATGTTGCGGGCGGCACCGAAGAACCGCTTGGGCGGGTACAGCGCAGCCGAATCCACACCACCGGAGAGGATACGCCCCGACGCTGGAGCGGCCAGGTTGTAGGCCCGGCCAAGACGTGTCATGGAGTCCAGGAGGACAACAACGTCCATACCCATTTCAACCAGACGCTTGGCACGCTCGATGGAAAGTTCCGCCACCGTGGTGTGGTCATCTGCCGGTCGGTCGAACGTGGACGCAATGACCTCGCCCTTGACCGTGCGCTGCATGTCTGTTACTTCTTCAGGGCGTTCGTCTACCAGAACCATCATGAGATGGACCTCCGGGTTGTTGACGGTGATCGCATTGGCAATAGCCTGCAGAATCAGCGTCTTACCCGCCTTGGGAGGCGAAACGATCAGACCACGCTGGCCTTTGCCGATGGGCGCCACCAAGTCAATGACACGCGGGCCGATCTTCTTGGGATCAGTTTCCAGGCGCAGGCGCTCCGATGGGTAGAGCGGCACGAGCTTGGCGAACTCGATACGATCTTTGTTCTCCTCCACCGGCTTTCCGTTGACCGTCGTCAGCTGGACCAGCGCGTTGTACTTCTGACGTGCGCTTTGCCCGCCGCCAGAATTTTCTCCGTCACGCGGTGCACGGATGGCGCCAGCCACCGCGTCGCCTTTGCGCAGGTTGTTCTTCTTGACCTGGTTCAGCGAAACATAGACGTCGTTGGGACCAGGCAGGTAACCCGAGGTCCGGACGAACGCGTAGTTCTCCAGGACGTCGAGTATGCCTGCCACCGGCAGCAGAACGTCGTCCTCGGTCAGCTCGGTATCATCTACGTCAGGGTTACGGTCATTGCGCCCGCGCCGGCGGTCATTGCGGTCGTTACGGTCACGGAACCTGTCATTGCGGTTGCGACCGCGCCTATTACGGCCTCCGCGGTCGTCGTCACGGTCACCGCTGTCGTTGCGGTTATCATTGCGGCCACCGTCACTACGGTTATCATTGCGGCCACCGTCACTACGGTTATCGTTACGGCCACCGTCACTACGGTTATCGTTACGGCCACCGTCACTACGGTTATCGTTACGGCCACCGTCACTACGGTTATCGTTACGGCCACCGTCATTCCGATTGCTCTCTTCGCGGCCCTCGTTGCGGTTCCTATTCCGGTTCCGGCGCTCACTGCGGTCGTTGTTGTCGCGGTTGCCCTTGTCTTCACGTGCGTCGGCGTCATCGGACCGCTGCTTCTGCTGCTGCTTATCGTTGGATGAGCTCTCGTCAGAAGATTTGACCTGGTCGTTGCTCTGGTTGCCCTGACTATCCGGGGCACCTTCGGAACGACGGTTGCGTCCGCGACCGCGGCCACGTTCCCGGGTACCTTCGGCGCGCCCTTCCGCCGGCGCAGCCTGGACCGAGTCCTTGCTTTCCTGGGCGGGGGCAGCAGAGTCTCGAGGAGCTTCCGCCTCTTGCGAAGCGTCCGTCGACGGTGCGACGACGCCGTCGCTTCCGGCTCGACGGCTGCGTCCACGTCCTCGTGAGGGACGCTCAGCCGCTGGCTCAGCATTTCCGCCGCCAGCGGTAGCGTCAGTGCCTGTGTCGGCGGCTGGTTTTTCTTCCGCTGAGTCCTGGCCCTTGGACGAGGCCGATGACTTCTTTGACTGTCCGTTGGACGAGCCGCTTCTGTCAGCGACGGTAGACCCACGCTGGTGATCGGAGATGGCAGAAACGAGATCACTCTTTCTCATCCGCGATCCACCTGTGATTCCCAACTGCCCTGCAAGTGCCTGCAACTGAGCAAGCTTTAGACCTGCGAGACCTGCACCCTTGGAGTTAGCGGCGCCGTTGGTATCGGCAGATTTTGTGTCCACACCTGCAGTCAGGTTGGTGGTTTCAGTCACGAAGGATCCTTCCCCCTCGTCGGGCGGTCCGACTTTGAGCGAACCGCGTTACTTGGCCCTGCCGTACGCCAGATGTATGGTCAGGGATCGATTTCGTCCGATACGTGAACCGGTCGAAGCCGTGTCTGTCGGGAGTCATTCAACAAAAACCGTATCTGATACGTCGATTGGATAGTGATCCGGTCCCAGAACGATACTGGGAATCAACGTGGATTTGTGAAGACAAAGCACCACTAAGCGCCGTGAATCGACGCTCTATTAGTTGGTAGGCACGGCGCAACTGGTCAAATTTCACCAGTTCTGCACGGGCTGATTACCTTCGGTGCACTTCCACTCTAGCACCTTCTAAATCAACTTTTAGACGAAGAACACGCCAGAATTCAGGCGGCACGCCATCAGAGATACCGGCGTGGATTTCGGCTTCAACCCGGTTGGCCTCCAGGGAGTCGCGAAGGATAACGGCGACGGTGGGGCCAGCTCCTGAGATGACTGCAGCGAAGCCAGCCGAGCGGAGCCTTTTCACCAGCGCGGAACTATCCGGCATAACCTCTGCTCGATAGGACTGATGTAAGAAATCTTCCGTTGCCGGCACCAGGAGTCCAGGATCCGTCACGAGTGCATGAACCAACAGGGCCGCCCTGCCCGCATTAGCGGCAGCTGCCCCATGAGGAACGACGTCGGGAAGCAGACCACGAGCCGACGCTGTAGAGAGCTGCCCGGGAGGAATAGCGACGACGACGCAAATGTCCGGATGAATCGAGACTCGTGCCGCGGCAAATGAAGCCTGGTGGGGCCAGGAGATAGCAAGGGAACCGAGAATGGCCGGGGCCACATTATCCGGATGTCCCTCAACCCCGGCACAGAATTGCAGCAACGCTTCATTGCTCAGCCGAGCACTCTCGGGCAGCAACGCATTTGCAGCCACCGCCGCTGAAACAACGGCCGCCGCTGAAGAACCGAGACCCCGGCCGTGTGGGATACGGTTCTCTGCTGTGAGCCGGAGCGCTGGCGTTGCGAACCCAATGGTCTCAAAGAAGGTGGACATGACCTCGACACACAGATGAGTGGAGTCCCGAGGCAGATCGTTCTGCCCTTCCCCTTGTACAACGACGGTCGTGTGACCTTCCGCTGACGTGCTGACGCGAAGAACGTCATAAAGATTTAACGCCAGTCCCAGTGCGTCATAGCCTGGTCCGAGGTTGGCGCTTGTCGCTGGGACCGTCACCGAAACGTCCTGCCCGGGTTCCACCCGGTATGGCAGTCTCATCTAGAGCCCTGTCAGGCCGAGCGCGTTGGCAACGCTTACGACGTCGAACTCCACCTTAGTGGGCTCGATATCCGACCCATCTGCAGTTCGAAGCGCCCACTGTGGGTCCTTTAATCCATGACCGGTCACAGTGATAACCATCGTCTTCTCGGTTGGCACGTTGCCCGCCGCATGATGTTTCAACAAACCGGCAACGCCAGCAGCAGAAGCCGGCTCGACAAAAACTCCCTCTTTGGAGGACAACCAGCGGTGGGCGGCGAGGATCTCCTCGTCCGTCACAGAATCGATGAGGCCACCGGACTCATCCCGGGCGGTCTCGGCCTGTTGCCACGAGGCAGGGTTCCCGATGCGAATGGCGCTCGCGATGGTGTCAGGCTCCGTGATCGGATGACCTGCCACAATCGGAGCTGAACCGGCCGCCTGGAAACCCCACATGATCGGTGTCTTGGTTGACACGGCGGGTAACTCCCCCGCCGTCGCCGATATGTAGGATTCCGCGTACTCGCGGTAGCCCTTCCAATAGGCAGTGATGTTGCCAGCGTTACCCACGGGAAGCAGATGGTAGTCGGGGGCGTCTCCGAGGAAGTCCACGACTTCGAACGCTGCAGTTTTCTGGCCCTCGATCCGTGCAGGGTTAACCGAATTAACGAGGAAGACAGGGTAATTTTCACTGAGCTTCCGAGCTACATCGAGACAGTTGTCGAAGTTTCCGTTGACCTGCAGCAGCTCAGCTCCATGGGCAATGGCCTGAGAGAGCTTGCCCATGGATATTTTTCCGTCCGGTACCAACACAGCGCATTTGATGCCGGCCTGGGTAGCGTAGGCGGCCGCCGACGCAGACGTATTTCCCGTCGAAGCGCAGACCACGGCTTCTGCCCCGGATTCCACAGCGGCTGTGATGGCCATGGTCATGCCCCGGTCCTTGAAGGATCCAGTGGGGTTCATTCCCTCGACCTTCAAATACACTTTTGAACCGGTCAGCTCCGATAATGCCGGAGCGAAAACCAGAGGGGTTCCGCCCTCACCGAGCGAGATGATGCGGGTAGCCGGGCCAACTGGCAAGCGCTGCGCATATTCGCGAATGACCCCGCGCCACTGATGTGCCATTTATTCCCCCTCAACTCGCAGAACAGAGATCACTGTCTTCACTACATCCATATCAGCCAGATCCCGCACCGTCGCCGCCAGAGCAGATTCTCGCGCACGGTGCGTGACGAAGCGCAATTCAGCCGATCCCTGAGCACTTTGGCCGGTGCTCTGGTGCATGGACTCGATCGAGACACCTCGTCCGGCAAAGAGGCTTGCAATGCTGGCCAGAACGCCCGATTCGTCCACCACCTCAACGCCGATCGCGTAGCTCGTCATGACGGTGTCGATAGGCAGCGGGCGGATCTCCGCAGAGGCGATTTCAGTACGTCCCGGACCTCCAAGGACCAAACGCCTCGCGGCGCTCACCACGTCACCCAGCACGGCTGAGGCCGTTGGCACCCCACCGGCACCCTGACCGTAGAACATTAGTTCCCCTGCACCTTCTGCCTCGACAAAGACAGCGTTGAACGCGCCGTGGACCGCGGCCAAGGGGTGAGTGCGGCGCAGCAATGAGGGATGGACCCGCACACTCACACCCTCGTCGCCGTCGCCCGTGGTTGTCCGTTCCGCTATGGCCAACAACTTGATGACATATCCGGCGTCCTTCGCTGCCGCAATGTCCTCCGCTGTGATGTGGCGGATACCCTCGCAGAAGACCCGATCGAGCCGGAAACGCGTGTGAAAGGACAGCGTGGCCAGGATTGCCGCTTTTGAAGCGGCATCGTGGCCATCAACATCCGCCGTCGGATCCGCTTCCGCGTATCCCAGCTGCTGTGCGTCCGCGAGCGCATCGTAGAACTTTACTCCTGTGCTGTCCATCTGGTCAAGAATGTAGTTGGTGGTTCCGTTGACGATGCCAAGGACGCGTGTGATCTTATCTCCCGACAGGCTGTCGCGGATCGGCCGAACAATAGGGACCGCTCCAGCAACAGCGGCTTCGTAGGAGAGCTGCACACCGGCAGCGTCCGCCTTCTCGTAGAGGGCCGGACCATGCTGTGCAAGGAGCGCCTTGTTTCCCGTCACCACGCTCGCGCCGTTCTCGATGGCCGCAAGAATGAGTGTCTTCGCGGGTTCAATTCCTCCCATCAGCTCGATGACGATATCCGCATCTTTGACCAGCGCCGTCGCATTGGTGGTAAACAACTCCGGGGGCAGCTCAACATCTCTGATGGCGTTGGTGTCTCTCACGGCGATCCCGGTCAGTTCCAGCCGGGCACCGATGCGTTCCTCCAGGGAGTCCGCCTCTTCAAGCAAGATGCGGGCTACTTGGGATCCGACGCTGCCGCATCCCAAGAGAGCTGTCCTGAGTACCACTGTGTGCCGTCCCTTCTCGTCGTTACTGTCCTCAAGTTTCCGGTTCACCGCGGTGCTCCCATGTCCCGGGCCAGCAAGTCTTCTTCGGTTTCGCCGCGGATGATCAACCGGGCGCACGTTTCCGTCACGGCAATGACCGGCGGCCGTCCAATGTAGTTGTAATTGCTGGCGAGTGCCCAGCAGTAGGCTCCGGTTCCGGGCACTGCCAACAGGTCACCGGTGCATATGTCAGCGGGAAGGTACACGTCCCTGACCACGATGTCGCCGCTCTCGCAGTGCTTTCCCACTACTCGGCTTAGCTCCGGTTCAGCTTTCGAGGCCCGGTTGGCCAGTACGGCAGAGTAATCCGCGTCGTAGAGCACTGGCCTGGCGTTATCGCTCATTCCCCCGTCAACGGAAATATACCGGCGAGGCGCAGTGCCTCCCTCCCCCAGTTCCGTGCTCACGTCCACCTGGACAGTCTTCAGGGTGCCCACCTCATACAGAGTGAACGTTGTGGGTCCTGCTATAGCGCGGCCCGGCTCAATGGAGATCCGCGGGACCGCCATTGAGAGTTTCCGGCAGGTTGACCCGACGACGGCGGCCATTGCGTTCGCGATCTCCGCCGGAGGTCTTGGCTCATCCTGTTCGGTATAGGCAATGCCGTAACCGCCACCGAGATCGAGTTCTGGCAGCTCGACACCGTGAGTGTCCCTGACGTAGCCGAGGAAGTCCAGCAGACGGGTGGCGGCTAGTTCAAAGCCATCCGGTTCAAAAATCTGTGACCCAATATGGCAGTGAAGTCCCAACAGCTTGATGTGTGGACTTCTCAGTGCCATGACTACAGCAGTCTCTGCCGGCGAACGGGGGTCATCGCCTCCGGGTGAGAGGGAGAGACCGAACTTCTGGTCCTCGTGTGCTGTGGCGATGAATTCGTGCGTATGCGCGTGCACGCCGGGCGTCAGCCGCAGCATGACGTTGGCCACCGCCCGCCGCCCGCCGGCGATTGTGTGGATCCGCTGGAGCTCATGGATGCTGTCCACAATGATCCGACCCACTCCAAGGTCCAGCGCCCGGTTGATTTCTGCGTCCGACTTATTATTGCCGTGGAGTCCCAGTTGCGGCCCGGTGAGCCCTGCCCGCTCCGCAACAGCCAGCTCTCCACCGGAGCAGGTGTCCAGCCGAAGTCCCTCTTCCACGACCCAGCGCGCCACTTCGGTGCACAAGAACGATTTCCCCGCGTAGTAGACGTCCGCGCCACCGCACAGGGGCGCGAAGGCATCGTTGAACGCGTCCAGGAATGATCGTGCTCTGAGGCGAAAGTCGGTTTCCGATACGACAAAGACAGGCGTGCCGAAGTCTGCGGCTATTTTTTCCACGCCAACACCCCCAACGCTCAGTTGACCGTTATCGAGCCTTTCGACGTCGTGCGCCCACTGCTGGACCCACAGGCTATTGCGCTCCGATGGGTACGAAAGCCAGCCTGGCGCCAGAGGTGAGGCACCCATCACATGCGCTCCGGCGCCGAGACTCCGAGCAGCCCAAGTCCGTTTCCCAAGACCTGTGTTGTGGCGTTATTCAGCCAGAGCCTGGTGTGATTCACGGCCGCAGCCTGCTGCTCGCCGATGGGTGTGATGCGGCAAGATGCGTACCACCGGTGATAAGAACCGGCAATGACCTCGAGATGTCGTGCAACCCGGTGGGGTTCGCGGAACTGTGCGGACTGCGCCACGACCGATGGATACGTGCCCAGATGTGCGAGCAATTCCGTCTCGCTTTCATGTGCGAGTGTTCCGGCATCGAACTCCGAGCCATCCACCCCTGCGGCAGCCGCGTTGCGCGCTGCGGCACAGGACCGAGCGTGTGCGTACTGGACGTAGAACACAGGATTGTCGTTGGACTTCTTGACCAGCAGATCCAGATCAATGTCGATGTTGGAGTCTGCGGAGTAGCGCGCCAATGCGTAGCGGGCAGCGTCCACGCCGACTGCGTCGACCAGGTCCTCCAGGGTAACGACCGTTCCGGCTCGTTTGGACATTCTGACTGCCTTGCCCTCACGCACCAGATTCACCATCTGTCCGATGAGCACCTCCACGGAGTCTGCGCTGTGGCCCAGAGCAGCCGCCGCGGCCTTCAACCGGGCAACATAGCCGTGGTGATCAGCGCCGAGCAGATAGAGGTTGAGGGTGAATCCGCGGTCCAACTTGTTCTGAATGTAGGCGATGTCACCGGCAATGTAGGCCGGATCACCGTCCGATTTGATAACTACACGGTCTTTGTCGTCACCGAATTCGGTGGAGCGTAGCCACCACGCACCGTCGGCGGAGTAGAGACTGCCAGAACCCTTGAGCTGTTCCAACAGCTTACCGACCGCGCCGTCCTTGTGCAGCGAATCCTCGTGGAAGTAGACGTCGAAATCCACTCCGAAAGCGTGCAGGGATGCCTTGATATCCCCGAACATGAGGTCCACACCGATGGCACGGAACTGTTCCTGGGATGCGTCATCATCCTGGTCAAGGACGGCCGGTGCGATGCTGAGCACCCGGGCTGCGATGTCAGTGATGTACTGACCCGCATAGCCGTCCTCCGGCGCCGGCTGCTCTTTGGCACTGGCCAGGAGCGAACGGGCGAACTTGTCGATCTGGGAACCGTGATCGTTGAAGTAGTATTCACGGGTCACTGCAGCTCCCGCAGCTTCAAAGATCCGCGCTAGTGCGTCACCGACGGCTGCCCACCGGGTGCCGCCGAGATGAATGGGACCCGTGGGATTCGCGGAAACGAATTCCAAGTTAATCCGCTGATCGGACATAACCTGTGAGGTCCCGTAGCTGGAACCTGTATCTACGATGTTTCTGGCCAGTTCGCCCGCCGCAGACGCGTCCAGAACAATGTTGAGAAAGCCTGGACCGGCAATGTCCACCGATGCTACGCCGTCGACTTCTTCCAGCCTGCCCTTCAGCAACGAGGCAAAATCGCGAGGGTTCATCCCTGCACGCTTGGCCACCTGCAAAGCGATGTTAGTGGCCCAATCTCCGTGATCGCGGTTCTTTGGCCGTTCCACCCGCACCTCGGCAGGCGGATCAACGTTGATATCGCCGGCGGAAACGGCATCGCGGAGGCAGGAAAGAATGGCGGAACTGAGTTCTTCTGGAGTCACCGGTCAAGCATACCGGCGGCGGGTCTACAGCAACGGATCCGGGTAGCCGTGTGACGGCCGCCAAGGGCAGCGGGAACCGTTCGTTTCGGTCTACCCGACCTGCTAAACTTCTTGAGTCCCCGGACGGGTTTGGCCAATGAAGTAGATATAGGGGCCGACGTGCGGAATGCCTTCGTAGCTCAGGGGATAGAGCGTCTGCCTCCGGAGCAGAAGGTCGTAGGTTCGAATCCTATCGAGGGCACCGAAGTAAACACAGTCTCCCTGTGCTGTTCATCACGACTGTTGGTATGTTGTTTAGACCAATCGGCTGACGGAGAGGCAGATTTGTGGGCACCAGCAACGCCGGAAGCCTGCTCCAGCGCCCGTCAATCTGGTGGACTGCCGCTCTTCTCCTACTCGTCATCCTTGGCGCGGGCTCGTTGGGTCCGCTGAGCGCGGACCCGCGCATGGACCTTGTCCTCCCCGAACGCTTAATTCCGGACCCTGTGATTGCAGCGACTCCACCGCCAGAACCCGTCGCGGAACCAGAGCAGGCACCAGATCCCGGACCGGAACTTGTCTACGCAACCATCGCCGCCGTCATCGTTCTGATTACGGTCGCGACCTACATGCTCATCACCATCCTCAAGCGCCTTCGCCGGCCGGAACAAGAACCGGGGAACGAGAGCGATGCCGTCGTGGAACTGGACCCCATCCCCGGTGAAACAGAATCGGTGATTCGAGCGCACCTGTCCAGGGCCACTGAAGTCCTTAGCGGACCCACCGATTCCGCGGACGCAGTCATCGCGTGCTGGCTACAGCTGGAAGCCGCGACAAGTCACGCCGGCAGATCCCGCAAACCCCACGAAACGCCGTCGGAATATACGGCCGGCATTCTCGAGAGATTCGACGCCGCACCAACAGACACGGCCACGTTGATGACCACCTATGAACGCGTACGGTTTGCGGCCTCAGCCCGCGGTCGTGAGGTCTCCGCTGCCGAGCTCAACGCCGTACGGGAGGCCCTGAACGGGGTCACCGCGGCCGTCCGCACGTTCATGGACAGACAGAGCAGACATGAAAACGCGTAACTGGGTTGCCTGTACGCTTCTCGCCGCGGCCGCCTACGGCTCGTCACACTACCTGGGCCTTGACGTGCGTCACGCCATCGCGATCACGCTCGCGGCGTTCATGGCGGGGGTCGCGTACGTCCTGCTGGATTCTCTGTCCGGCGACCCCGGTAGGCTCGAACCGGAAAGAGTCAGGACACCCCGCGGTCTGGATGAGGTGCAGGCGCTTGCGTTCTCACTCTCAGCCAACGGCGGACGGACAGGCAACCGTGCGCGGCTACTGCTTGTCAAACTCGCAGACCGCACCCTCAGACAGGACGGCTTCCACCCGGCCGACGACGACATTCCGGATGGTCTGGGTAGCTCACTGACCGCCCTGCTGGACCGGCGTATCCAGGAGACGGATCTGCCCAGAGGCACCGTGCCGGCAGCCGTGAGAGAACTCGAGGCATACCTTTCAGCGGAACATCCGCTACAGCCAGCCACAGAACCGGAGCTCACATGAGAGACCACGAAAACACAAGCATCGACGTCGTTGCGCAGCAAAGTGACGCCGTCCTCACCGAGCTCGCGAACGTTGTGGTGGATATGCGCCAGCCGCTCAGGTTGGCACTCGCGGCTGTCCTGGCCGGCGGGCACGTCTTGTTCGAGGACATGCCCGGCCTCGGCAAGACGCTAGCCGCAAAGTCGATGGCGCAGACGCTAGGACTACACTTCGACAGGCTGCAATGCACCCCAGACCTTCTGCCCTCTGATATCACTGGGTCCTCCATCTTTGACCCCTCCACGCGAACATTCGATTTCCGTCCCGGCCCCGTCTTCACCGGCCTGTTCCTCGCTGACGAAATCAACCGCACCTCCCCCAAGACACAATCGGCCCTACTCGAGGCGATGGCCGAACGCCAGGTGTCGGTGGAAGGCCGAACCCTCGCCCTCGAAGCACCATTTCACGTATTCGCTACAGCGAACCCCATCGAGTTTGAAGGCACCTATCCCCTGCCCGAAGCCCAGCTGGACCGGTTCCTGATCCGGCTGGCCATCGGCTATCCGGACACCGCGGCAGAAACGGAAATCATCTCGCGCCGACTTTTCCGCGGCGAAGAAGCGAGCCACGTACGCAGAATCATCGAGCCCGGACAGTTGCTTGCCATGCAGCAATCCGTCGAGGCGACCGGCGTCAACCGGGACATCATCGACTATGCCGTCCGCCTGACCGCAGCAACCAGAGAGCATACTGGCCTCGACGCCGGAGCGTCTCCCCGAGGATCGCAGGCACTCGTCCTGATGGGACGCGCGCTGGCCGCCATTGATGGACGGGATTATGTCCTTCCGGAGGACATCAAGGCAGTGGCAGTCCCCGTTCTCGCACACCGGCTGACCCTGACCCCCACATCGTGGGCACGCGGCGTACGGTCTGAAAATGTGGTCCGGGATATTCTGACGACGGTCCAGACCCCGACAACGGCAGCGGCGGATGGCAGCTGAACCGGGACCAAGACGGCTGAATGGCTCGTGGGGAACCGCCGTCATCACCGGGCTTGTCTGCCTGCTGGTGGGTACCGTTTCCGGCCGGCCCGACGTGGCCGTGCTCGCGGCACCCTTTATCCTGCTGGCCGTGGCCGGGCTCCAAAACCTTTCGCTGTCCACACGCATTGAACCCGAGATCAACAACGCCTCACCTGAGGGTCAGCAGGCACACGTCCACTTTCATTCACCCTGGTCCGGGACCATCGGCGTCGTGACTGTCGCCGTTCCCGGAACGCGTCCCACTGGACTCCTGATCCCAGATTCGGCAAAGCCTCCCGTGGTCGTGGCAGACAGGCCGCTGTCCGGACGATCAACCATCCTGACGTACACCTACTCCGACCTCTGTCCCCTGGGGCTCACCACGCAGCAGCCACAGGCCGGAGTCCCCCTCACTCAGACTGTCCTGCCGCGCGTGTCACTGCTCGGATCCCTTCCGTTGCCCCCACGGCTTACGGGACGGACCGGCGCGCACACCTCGCGACTCCCCGGCACCGGCACCGAATTCAGGGGCCTGTACCCGTTCGCGCCGGGTGATGACCTGCGCCGAATTGACTGGCGCGCCACGGCGAGACAAGCCGATGATCGTCATCAACTCATTGTTCGCGGCGCCCACGCCGAGTCCGAGGCCATCCTCACTCTAGTGGTGGACACCGCTGCCGAGTACCCCATGGAAACCGACCACTGGTTCGGGGGAACGAGCGGTCCGCTGACAGAACCGTCGTCCCTCCACCTGGCACGGTCCGGGGCGACTGCCGTGGCCGCCTCCTACCTCGCTCACGGTGACCGCGTAGGGCTCTCAGAGCTCTCCGGCCTGACGAAACCGCTGCGGGCGCTCGCCGGACGGCGTCAACTGGACCTCCTGAGGGCACGCCTGGCGCAGTACACAGCACGCCCCCGCAGCGAAAGAACAAAGCGCGAACAACAGATACCCTCCGCATCCCTGGTCATCGTCTTCTCGCCCTTCATGGATGACGATCCGGCTGACCAGATGCTGCGGTGGCACCGCCTCGGCCATCGCGTTATCGGGATCGACACGCTGCCCCATTTGAGACACACCACCGCGGACCGGCACGAACAGACAGCCGTCAGACTGAGTCTGCTCCAACGCACCATCTCTATCCGGGAACTTCACCTCGCGGGCATAACTGTTCTCGGGAACAGGGGCGAAAACAGTTCTACCGGCGCCGTATCAGCTGACCCCGGCCCGGATTCGATACCCGGACAACTTGACCTGGTCACCGGCCTGGCCATGCTGCGAAAGAACATCGCGAAGGCCCACGGCTCAACAACGTGGAGGACCAGATGAACACCCGCACAAGCCGAGAACCTCTCCCCCGGGCGCGGACCGAGACAAGCAGTGCCGTCAGCGATGTGACGCTCCGTATCAGCGCTTTCCTCCTCGCACTGATACTGGGGCTTCCCCTATGGCTTTCCACACCATGGGCGCTGGTCCCCGCTGCGGTTTTTGCGCTCGCCGTCTACTTCGCCGGCGCAGCGGCAACCTTGACGATGCTCCTGACCCTTGCTGTCAGTTACATGGTGGTAGTACCGCCAGGATCGCCGGCGCTGTTCCTCTATGTGGCCGGTCTGCACACGCTTTTCCTTGCTATGGCCTTGCTGAGCGCCGTTCCGCACGGAACCGTGATACCCGTCGAAGCGCTGAAGATCATGGCTGTCAAGAACATCCCCATACAAGCGCTGCCTCAGGCCCTCGCCGCCGTCGCGCTCCTGGCAGGACGTACGCAGGGTCCGGTCATCGTCGTCGCCCTCGGTGGTCTGGCACTGTGCGTCCTGGCGCTCTGGCTTGCCAGAGCATATGCGCGAAGGTAGCCAAGCAACAACCGGACCAGAGCGGGCATTAGAATGGGAAGAATTATGGCTGTGAAGATTACCTATCCGCCGGACCTGCCCGTGTCCGCGCGCAGGACCGACATCATGACGACGATTGCCTCGAACCAGGTCACCATCATCGCCGGAGAAACGGGCTCCGGAAAGACCACTCAGATTCCCAAAATGTGCCTGGAACTGGGGCTAGCGGATCACGGACTGATCGGTCACACGCAACCGCGACGGTTGGCTGCCCGCTCCGTTGCCGAACGTATTGCCTCCGAACTCGACGTCGAGCTCGGGCAAGAAGTTGGTTTCCAGGTCCGATTCACCGGCGAAACGGGGCCACAGACCAAGATCAAACTCATGACGGACGGCATACTACTGGCCGAAATTCGTCGCGACCCGCTCCTGAAGAAATACAGCACCCTCATCATCGATGAGGCCCACGAACGCAGTCTGAACATCGACTTCATCCTGGGCTACCTAAAACGCATCCTTCCCCGCCGGCCTGACCTAAAGGTCATCATCACGTCGGCGACCATCGATACCGAACGCTTCGCAGGCCATTTCGCTGCAGATGAGGCGTTGGCCCAGCCGGAACGTGCACCTGTCATCGAAGTCTCCGGACGCACCTACCCTGTGGACATCCGTTATCGCCCACTGAATCAGCTTCCAGGGCAGTCCGACGACGCGGACCAGGACGAACTCGAGGAGGACAGAGACCCGCTCGACGCCGTATGCGACGCCGTCCTCGAACTCGTGAAGGAGCCACCGGGCGACATATTGGTGTTCTTCTCCGGCGAGCGCGAAATCCGCGACGCGGCTGATGCCCTTCGCCATCTGGTCCAGCACAACCGCCGTTTGGCCGGCACCGAAATTCTGCCACTTTTTGCCCGCCTTTCACTGGCTGAGCAGCACAAGGTGTTCAGCCGCGGATCCACTCGCCGAATCGTGTTGGCAACGAACGTCGCGGAGACATCCCTGACAGTACCCGGGATCAAATATGTGATTGATACCGGAACCGCACGTATTTCGCGGTATTCGCACCGCACGAAGGTTCAGCGGTTGCCGATCGAGCGGGTTTCGCAGGCCTCAGCCAACCAGCGCTCCGGCCGATGCGGACGCGTCAGTGACGGCATCGCCATTCGTCTCTACTCCGAGGAGGACTTCGGAGCTCGCCGGGATTTCACGGACCCTGAAATCCTGCGAACCAACCTTGCTTCGGTCATCCTACAGATGACTGCCATGGGCGTTGCACAGGGCCCAAAGGATGTAGCGAACTTTCCGTTTGTGGAGCCGCCGGAGTCAAAGGCCATCAACGACGGTGTGTCCCTGCTTCGTGAACTCGGTGCGCTGCAGAGCGACGGCAGCATCTCGACGGTGGGACGCCAGTTGTCCCAGCTGCCTGTGGACCCCCGGCTTGGGCGAATGATCGTGGAAGCGGACAAGCGCGGCTGCGTGCGTGAAGTCATGGTGCTCGCTGCTGCTCTGACCATTCAGGATCCCCGTGAGCGCCCGCAGAAGGACGACGGTTCCAGGCTTCAGCAGGCGACGGAAAAGCATAAACGCTTCGTCGATGAGAATTCTGACTTCACCGGTTTCCTCAATCTATGGAATTACCTTCAGCAACAACAGAAAGACCTTTCGTCCACACAGTTCCGGAAAATGTGCCGCACTGACTTCCTGAACTACCTCCGTATCCGGGAGTGGCAGGACCTCTTCGCCCAGTTGAGACAGATCGCGAAACCTATGGGGATCACGCTGGAGCCAGGCCCAGTAGACCCCGTGGGTCGTGACCAGGCAGTTCACACGAGTCTGCTGGCGGGGCTGCTGAGCCATATTGGACTCTATGACCAGCGAAAACGCGAATACGCTGGGGCCCGTGGCACCCGGTTCGCCATTTTTCCCGGATCCTCTCTTTTCAAGAAGAGTCCCGACTGGGTCATGGCCGCTGAGCTCGTGGAGACCTCGCGGCTCTGGGCACGCGTTGCAGCAAAGTTTGACCCGTTGTGGGCAGAGGATATCGCGCCGCACCTGGTCAAGAGGAGTTATAGCGAGCCGCACTGGTCGCGTGCAACGGGCTCGGTGATGGCTTACGAAAAGGTGCTGCTGTACGGCGTACCCATTGTTGCCCAGCGCAGGATCAATTATGGGCGGATCGATCCGGAACTGAGCCGGGAAATGTTCATCCGCCATGCACTGGTGGAGGGAGATTGGAAGACACACCACAAGTTCTTTTCCCGCAACCGTTCTCTTCTAGAGGAAGTGGATGAGCTCGAAAGTCGGATGCGTCGCCGCGATCTGCGCGTGGATGACGAGGCGCTTTTCGACTTCTATGATCAGCGAATCGGGCAGAAAGTTGTTTCCGAACGCCACTTTGACCAATGGTGGAAGCAAGCCCGTCGCGATGATCCGAATCTGCTTGACCTCACAACGGAGGCACTACTCAGCGAGCAGGCTGTCGGTCTCGACGAGGAGTCATTCCCGCGGACCTGGGAACAGACCGGGTTCAGCCTCCCCTTGAGTTACGAGTTCTCGCCGGCCGGCAACAGCCCTTCTGATGGCGTCACCGTCAGCGTCCCGGTCCTGTTCCTCAATCAGCTCGACGCCGAACCGTTTCGATGGCAGATCCCTGGGCTTCGCGCGGAGCTCATCACCGCTCTGATCAAGTCATTGCCGAAGCAGGTCCGAAAGAACTTTATTCCGGCCCCCGATGTGGCACGGACGGCGACGGCGATGCTCGAAACCGATTTCTCCCCCGGTGTGGACCCGCTGGAACCATCGTTGGAGCTGGTCCTACGCCGGCTGAAGGGCCACATCATTCCTCCAGCGTCGTGGAACTGGGACTCCGTGCCGGTGCACTTGCGCATGTCTTTCCAGGTTGTCGATGACGAGGGTGGCGTTCTGGGCGAGAGCATGGACCTAGCGGCCCTTCAGGATGAACTCGCACCGGCAACGCGCCGTGCGATAGCCGAGTCACTGGGCGCCACTCCTTCCACGGTCAGGAAAAGCTCGAGACCGGGGCGGTCCTCTGGTAAGACGAAGGAACTCACACATACTCCCGGTGTTGCAGAGCAGACCGGTCTGACTTCCTGGCCGGGCCATACCATTGAAACGCAGGTGGAACGGCTCGTGGGCGGACACACCGTGACCGGCTACCCTGCGCTCGTGGACGAGGGGCAAGATGTTGCACTGCGGGTGTTTCAGACTGCGCAGGAGCAACAGACCGCCATGCGCGGAGGCGTCATCCGTTTACTGTCCCTGAAGGTGCCCTCGCCCGCCCGGTACGTCATGGATCATCTGAGCAACAAAGAGAAACTGACGTTCAGCCAAAACCCCCACGGAAGCATTTCCTCACTCATCGACGACTGTACGCTGGCTGCCATCGACAAGATTGTCCCCCCATCACTGCCGTGGACGGATGCCGATTTCGAGAAGTTGTACGAGCACGTACGTGCGGAACTCATTGATACTGTTTTCGTGATCACCAAGCTGGTGGAAGAATCTCTGTCCGTGGCCCGCGATGTGTCGCGAAGCATCAAGAGCTCCTCGAGCTTGTCCCTGATCACTGCCCTCAACGACGTGCAGAGCCAACTTGAGCAGCTGGTCTACCCCGGATTCGTGGCCAGGACAGGCTACGCCCAGTTGAGTCAGCTGCCCCGATACCTTCGCGGCATGGAGAGGCGGCTTGAAAAGCTTCCCACCATGGTCGCTAGAGACGCTCAGTCCATGGTCATCGTGCAGAAGCTCGAAGACGAGTACGACGACGCCGTGTCCGCCCTCAAGCCAGGTGGACGGACGCCCGTGTCACTCCTCAGCGTTCGGTGGATGATCGAAGAACTGCGTATCAGCTTCTTTGCCCAGGACCTGGGAACCGCCTACTCAGTGTCCGAAAAACGAATCCGGAATGCTCTGACCAGCGCACTGTGACAGCGGGTTATTCGGGTACTGACTGCTCGTGACCGGCCTCCCGAAGACCTTTCCGAAGTGTCTCGGCTGCCTCGTCCATAGATTGTGGATCGGGGTTCTGATCCACCCTCGTGAAGTCGAAGTCCACCATCGAATTGGCCGGAAAAACATGGAGATGGAGATGATCCACTTCAAAACCGGCAATGACGAGTCCCGCACGTTTAACGCCAAAGGAGCCCACCTGAACATTGCCGATGGCTTTCGCGACCTCCATCAGATGTTCCATGACCCCCGGGCCTGCGTCTGTCCACGCGCTGATCTCATCGCGTGGAACCACCAGAGTGTGACCTGGTGCCAGTGGCGCGATGGTCAGAAACGCGACGACGTCGTCGTCTTTCCAGACAAAGCGGCCGGGGATCTCTCCATTAATGATCTGGGTGAAAAGAGTACTCACTCTTGCTCCTTAAGCGCTTCGCGAATAGGTCGTCGTCCCTGGAGAGGTTTCCACGGGTAGGTCCACTCTGGCGGACCACTGCGACCAAGATCCTGGGTATAGGGCGGCCTTGAATCCGGCGATTTCCAGAGCAGCAACCTCATGCGCAGCGGTGACGCCTGAGCCGCAGTACACCGCAATGTCAGCACTCTCCGTCACGCCCAGTGCTTCAAAACGTCGTCGGAGCTCAGTGGCGGACCGGAACGTCTGGTTCGGTGCAAGATTCTCCGACGTCGGGGCAGAAACAGCGCCGGGTATGTGCCCCGCTCTGGCATCCACCGGCTCAACTTCACCCCGGTACCGTTCTGCAGCCCGAGCATCAAGGAGCACCCCGTCGCAGGCAAAATTCGGGACAGCGTCGATATCAGTTACGGACATAGCGCCGGCGCTGAGTGTCACTGTGCCCAGGCAATGCTGCTCTTCGCCACCCTCGGCAACCAGACCAGCATTCTGCCAAGCGGTCAGGCCGCCGTCGAGCAGGTAGACTTCAGTCAGGCCCGCATGACGCAGCAGCCACCACAGGCGTGCGGCTGAAAGGCCCCCGCAATCGTCGTAGGCAACGACGACGTCGCCGTTGCTGATTCCCCACTGCCGTGCGGACTCTTCCAGCTCATCCAGGTTCGGCAATGGATGTCGCCCCTCAGTAGATGAGGGAGTCGAGGAAAGCTCGCCCGCCAGATCCACATAAACTGCACCGGGAATATGGGCTTCAACGTAGTGTTCGCGGCCGTGGGGGTCACCCAGGCTCCAGCGGACATCAAGTACAACGGTGTGCACGCCGGAGTTCATCCGGTCCTGCAGCGTCTGTACATCCATGAGGGTCTTCACAGAATCTCCTTGTTGACTGTGACCGAATACACATTCGGTCTTTACCACGCAAGTCCACCACATCGCAACGCTGTGCGCCAACGCGCGTTCAGGAGTCCTCTAGGGTGCAGACGCAGTCTTGGCTGGAGCACTTGTAGGCTGAGTAAGTGAACAGCCTTAAAGACCTCACTGGCCGCCGCTGGGCCGCAGAGGCCATTCGACGGATTGAAACCGAAAACAACCGCTCCGCAGACACCCATCTGCATGCCGTTCCGTTGCCCGAGCACTGGGGCATCGAGTTGTTCCTCAAAGACGAATCAACGCATCGAACGGGCAGCCTGAAGCATCGACTGGCACGCTCGCTGTTCCTTTTTGGCCTGGTCAACGGTTGGATCTCTGCAGGCACCACCATTGTTGAAGCATCCAGTGGCTCCACAGCTGTTTCTGAGGCCTACTTTGCTCAGCTTCTGGACCTGCCATTCGTCGCCGTCATGACCCGTACCACCAGCCCGGAGAAGATAGCCCTCATTGAGCAATTCGGCGGCTCGTGCCACTTCGTTGACCATGCCTCAGAGGTCTACGCCACAGCTGAGGAACTGGCGAAGAACAGCGGCGGACACTACATGGACCAATTCACCTACGCCGAACGGGCCACTGACTGGCGAGGCAACAACAACATTGCAGAATCCATTTTTGAGCAGTTGGCGTTGGAAGCGCATCCCATACCCGAGTGGGTCGTGGTCGGGGCAGGTACGGGCGGAACCAGCGCCACCATCGGCCGCTACCTGCGCTATCACCGCCACCACACGGCTCTCGCCGTCGTCGACCCTGAAAATTCCGCGTTCTACCCGGGGTGGGCTGACCGCTCCGCCACACCAATTGGGAAACCATCCCGGATTGAGGGAATTGGACGGCCGCGTCTGGAACCCAGTTTTGTGCCGGACGTCATCGACCACATGATCCAGGTACCCGATGCAGGATCCGTTGCCGCGATGCAGCACTTGCTGACACTGACCGGGTTTCGTGCCGGACCATCAACCGGGACCAACCTCTGGGGTGTGTGGCAACTCATTGCAGAAATGATCGCCGAGGGACGCCAGGGCAGCGTCGTATCCCTGATGTGCGACGACGGGGATCGCTACGCCTGCACGTACTACAACGACGAATGGCTCGCGTCTCAGAACCTGACGCCAGGGCCTTGCGCACGCGTCATCGAACAGTTCTTTGCAACGGGAACGTGGGACGACTCCGCGATTGCGTGAACATCACACGTTAACGTTTTCTCCGGCCGTCAGGCTTTCAAACGTTGTCCCATGGGCAGCGCTGATTGACCGCAAAAGGTTCTCCACGAGAGCTCTGCCCGCATCATTGAGCAATGCATCATGAATGGGATATGCCCTCTCCGGTCCAACGGCAATGACAAAGTCGATGACTTCGGCGGTCTTGGACCACGGAGCGTGCAGTGGTACCAGCAGCGTCTGGATGGCCGCGTTCTCGGGCACGATGAAGGAATCTCCGGGATGATACAGAGTTTCATCGATCACATAGCCCAGATTGGCCACCACCGGTATCCGCGGGTGGATCAATGCGTGCTGTCCGCCAACAGCACGAACCTGAAAACCAACCAGTTCCGCAGACTGACCAGCGTCCAGATGGTGGATCCGAGATTCTATTCCGGGGGCTGCATCCGCAAGCCGAGCAGCGACGCCGCCTGGTGCGTAGAGCTCAAGAGCCGGGTTGCTGGCCATGAATGCCAGGACGGTCTCCTGATCAATATGATCTGGATGCTCATGAGTGACAAGTATTGCGTTTGCACCCTCGAGCGCCTCGGGGACCCGAGAGAGTGTGCCTGGATCAAGGACCAAAACGATTCCGTCCTTCTCCAGACGGACGCAGGAATGACCATGCTTTGTCATCAACATGTTGCAAGCGTACTCCTGCCCGGGAAACGGCAAGTTCCGGCTGATAATCTGAGGTAACCCCCGATTCCCGCCCCAGGAGGCTCCCATCCAGAACGATCCGGCTGCCAAGGACCCACCCCAGCCAGCAAAGACACCCGAACCCCGGATGACAAAGCAGCGGCTCGCCGTCAGCAGAACACTGGACAGTCTGAAGGACTTCGTGAGCGCCCAAGAGTTGTACCGGCTCATGCATGAGCGCGGAGAGTCAGTATCCCTAGCCACCGTGTATCGCATTCTGCAGTCAATGTCAGATGATCAGCTCGTAGACGTGCTACGCAGCGGTGATGGTGAGGCCGTGTACCGCCGGTGCGCCATTGAACACCATCATCATCACCTGTTGTGCCGGAACTGTGGCAAGGCAGTGGAGATTGAGGCTCCAGCGTTCGAACAGTGGGCTTTAGGTATTGCCGATGAACATGGGTTTACGCAGGTTGCGCATACTGTAGAGATTTTCGGGTGGTGCCGTGAATGCTCCGCCGCCAGCTGATCAAGCGACAGATTACATAGATTAAAAATGACACAGTGGTCACGTAGGGACTGATCGGTATCCGTCCCCCGAGCGCTAGAAGCGTCCCGCCCACCACGGACGTCGTGGCAAAGGCGACGCTCAGTATGACCACCACCAATGGCGAGGACGTGACCCGCAGGGCCGCGGCAGCTGGCGTGATGAGCAGTGCCAGCACAAGAAGCGCTCCAACAACCTGAATGGACAGGGCAACAGACAGTCCCAGCACAAACATGAAGAGTAACGACAGCCCGCGGACGGGAACACCGCGGGCTTCGGCCTGGTCAGGATCCACGCTGGCAAAAGTCAGCGGTCGCCATATTACGGCCAGCGCAACGACGACGACGGCGGCGCAACTTGCGAGCAGATTGAGTTGGACGGTGTCGACCGCCACTATCTGTCCTGTCAGCAACCCAAATTTGTTAGCCGACCGCCCCTCGTAGAGCGCCAGGAATAAGATGCCGAGGCCAAGGCCAAACGGCATGACGACCCCGATGATCGAGTTGCGGTCCCGCGCCCGCAGTCCCATGAAGGCCAGGATCAGAGCCGCTATCACGGATCCGATCAAGGATCCCATGACTACATTCACGCCTATGAGCAGGGCGAACGCGGCCCCGGCGAAAGACAATTCAGCAATGCCATGAACCGCGAATGCTAAGTCCCGCATCATCACGAAGGTGCCAACGAGGCCGCCGACGAGACCGAGGATGAGGCCTGCCCAGAGCGAATTCTGCACCAGTGGCAGCAATTGTGCGTAGTCATCGAAATTAAAAATAGAATGCAGTATGTCTCCGGAGTCCAACAACGACCTCACAGGGTCTCGCCTTCATGGTGATCATGGGTAGTGACGTCCGGGAGCCCAACCACAATGATTCGACCGTTACTATGAAT
Source organism: Arthrobacter roseus (assembly GCF_016907875.1). NCBI lineage: Bacteria > Bacillati > Actinomycetota > Actinomycetes > Micrococcales > Micrococcaceae > Arthrobacter > Arthrobacter roseus. The sequence goes on from NZ_JAFBCU010000001.1 coordinate 2,333,349, forward strand.
GACTTCGACATGGCTCTGGTAGAGGTCGGAGAGAACTTCAGTGGTCATGACTTCCTGCGGAGTACCTATGCAGAACTGGCCGCCCGCAAAGTACAACACCCGATCCACGTAGTCGATGATGGGGTTGATCTCATGGGTCACGAAGACTACAGCGGCACCGCGTTCGAGCCGCTGCCGGTTGATCAGCGCGCTCACGGCCTGCTGATGATGGAGATCCAGAGAAAGTAACGGTTCATCGCACAAGAGCACGTCGGGGTCCATTGCCAGCGCCTGCGCTGCCCGTAACCGCTGCTGTTCGCCACCGGATAGCTCCCCCACGGGAGCGTTCGCGTATTCACCCGCGCCGACGGTGTTGAGCAGCTCATCCACCCTGCGCCTGTGCTCGCGCCCTCCCAAGCGGAAACCCCAGCGGTGACCGTCCAGCCCCAGCCCCACGAGGTCTCTCGCCCGCAGTGGCGTATCTGTGGGAAACGACTTCTGTTGGGGTATATAACCGATATGACGGTTGCCCCGGCTCACGGCACGTCCGCTGACAGCAGCCGTACCGGAGGAGAGTTGCTGGAGACCGAGCAATACTTTCAGGAAAGTTGTTTTGCCAGAACCGTTTGGACCCAGAACCGCCAAGAACTCACCAGGGCGGACACGGACGCTGAGATCCGACCAGAGTTTCCTCATACCGAAATTGAGTCCGGCGTCAGTCAGTTCAACAGCTGCCGTCCGAATATCACTTTCCAACGGCATGCGTCACCGCTTCCACGTTCTGCTCCATCCATTCCACGTATTCCTGGTCCTCCGGAAGCGTTTCGGTAAAGTTCACTACAGGAACTCCGGCTTTTTCAGCGACATCCCGGACAGCTTCGGTCTGCTGACTCTCCGTCTGCTGGTTATAGGCGAGGAATGAAATGTCCTTCTCTGAGACTAGCTGTTCCATGTTTCTCATCGCGACGATGGACACATCCGTTCCCTCCTCCAAGGCCTCGGTATAGTCCGCGGGCGTGAGGTTTTCAAAGCCAGCGTCCTCCAACAGGTAGAGCGGAACGGGTTCAGTTACCGCAATGGAGGCCCCGTCCGTTTTCTGAGCAAGCGCGACCAGATCTTCCTCGAGTGCGTTCAGGGAAGACGTGACGTTCTCAGCATTTCGATCAAACTCAACGGCTCCACCGGGGTCGGCTTCACCCAAGACTCGCGCGATTTCGGCGACCAACAGCGTCATGGAGTGCAAGTCATACCAGACGTGTTCATTGACGGTTCCATGGTCATGGTGATCCTCCTCCTGCTGCGGCTCCTCACCGCCATGAGCATCTTCACCGGCTTCATGGTTCAACCCCGAAACGTCAACGGCCGAGATGACGCGATCCGCCGGCATCTCGACGCTATCGGTCAGTTTCTCCATAAAACCGTCATACCCGCCGCCATTGAGCACGACAACGTCCGCCTCGGAGACCGCAAGTTTGTCCCGTACTGTCGCCTCATAGGAGTGCGGGTCTTGAGTGGGCCCGGAAATGATGGAGGAGACCCTTACCCGGTCTCCTCCGATCTGACGTGCAATGCTCCCGTAAACATCGGTGGAGGCGACGACGGCGAGTGAGTCCTCCGATTCTGAATTTCCTGCCTCCCCGGAAGGAGCGCCGCAAGCGCTGAGTGCAAGACCCGCTCCAGCAAGGCAGGTGAGGAAACGGAATCCAGATGAAATACGCATCGGCCTTCAATCATTCGACAGCAGGTGGGGACTACCTCACCAGCTTAGCGCTAATGCGAACCATTCGCATAACGCTTAGTCTCTAGAGTCATCCGTCTATACGTCGTAGTCCCTGAGACTGCGTAACATCATGAATTTCACCGATCAGCTGCTCGATGACGTCTTCCAGGAATAGCACGCCCTGAGTAGCGCCATCGGCTCCCAGTACACGCGCAAGGTGAGACCCTGTGCGCTGCATCACTGCCATCCCATCCTCTATCTCGTCATCCAGCGCCAAGTTCGCCAGGGAGCGGACCGTTGTTTCCGTGAAGGGCTGATAAAACTGCTCCTGTGGGATGGACATGATGTCCTTCAGATGCATATATCCTGTGAGGCGTCCTTCTCCATCAACGAGCACGAATCGCGAGAATCCGGTGCGGCTCACGGCACGCTCAAAGTCCGCCGGGGTTGAATCGGTGCCCAGTGTGACCAGCTCATCGAGCGGGACCATAGTGCTTCGCGCCGTCTGCCCCGAGAACTCGAGCGCTCCGTGGATGATCCCAGACTCATCGGCCACAAGACCATGCCTCGTTGATTCCTGAACGATAGATTGCATTTCCTCGAGGGTAAATGTTGAGGAAACCTCGTCCTTGGGTTGGATGCCCATGGCGCGCAACGCGTGGTTTGCAACCCAGTTCAGGCTCACAATGACTGGTTTCACGGCCCTGGAAATCAGCACCAGAGGAGTAGCAAGAAACAGCGCTGCTTTGTCTGCCACGGATACAGAAATGTTTTTCGGTACCATCTCCCCGAACGTGACGTGCAAAAACGTCACCAGAAGCAGTGCCACCGCAAATGCAGCGGTTCCGGCGATGGGTTCGGGAATACCGATGGCGGTGAAGGGCACCAGAAGCAGGTGATGAATCGCGGGCTCGGCAACGATGAGGATCAACAGGGAGCAGACGGTGATTCCCAATTGGGCACAGGCCAGCATCAACGAAACATGTTCCATCGCCCACAGGGCAGTTTTTGCTCGCTTTGACCCTGCTTCTGCCAGCGGCTCGATCTGGCTTCTTCTGGCCGACATGACAGCAAACTCGGCACCGACGAAAAACGCATTGCCCAGCAGGAGGACGAACAGCCAGAGGATACCTGTCCAATCACTCATGATTCGCTCCCCTGTCGGAATCCACGTGCCCGGGACCATCCCCAATTGCTGCCGACTCTGTTGTGGCCACGAACCGGATCCGATCGATGCGACGTCCGTCCATCCGCTCCACCTCGAGATTCCCGTCAGGAATGGCTACAATGTCCCCCGCCTCGGCGATACGACCCAACTCGCACATCATGAACCCGCCTACGGTCTCGTAGCCAGCCTCATCGGGTACGGTCAGCTGCGGGACAAGCTCGCTGACCTCATCGGGTCGCATGATGCCCGGGAAATACCAATCCCCGGAGGCACTTTGTAGTACCCCAGGTTTGACGCGGTCGTGTTCGTCCGAAACCTCGCCCACGATCTCCTCGACCAGGTCCTCCAGCGTCGCAACACCCGCAGTGCCACCGTACTCGTCCAGCACGACGGCCAATTGGAGATTCCCCTCCCTGAGCTCGGAAAGCAGGGAGTCCAGATGAACCGTTTCGGGCACACGCAGCACTTCGGTCATAATCGCTCCAGCCGCAACCCCTGCCCGCTTCTCCCGCGGAACCGACACCGCCTTCTTGACGTGAACCACTCCCCGAATGTCATCGGGTGAGTCTCCGATGATAGGGAACCTCGAATACCCCGTACGTCGCGCGGCTTCGACGACGTCCGCCACGCTCTGATCCGCATCGATGGTTTCAAGCCTGATTCGCGGCGTCATGACGTCGGCTGCGATGCGCTCGGAAAAGTTTAGGGTCCGTGAAACAAAATTCGCTGTGCCCACATCCAGCGTGCCCATTTTGGCTGAACGGCGAACCATTGACGAGAGTTCGGCAGGTGTCCGCGCACCAGATATCTCTTCTTTGGCCTCGAGACCAAAGATATTCAGCACCTTATTGGAAAAACCATTGAGTAGCGTAACAGCGGGACGGAACACAGCTGTGAAGATCAATTGTGGCCGGGCCAGCGCCCTCCCGATGCGAAACGGAAGCGCAATGGACATGTTCTTAGGTATCAGTTCGCCAATCAGCATGGACAAAAGGGTTGCCAGAACAATAGAAACGGAAAAGGCTATGATGCCCTGCCAGTTTTCCGCCAACCCAGACCTGTCAAGAACCGGAGCGAGCAACCGCGAAATGGCTGGATCCATGACGTAGCCGGTCAGCAGAGTGGTCAGCGTGATTCCGACCTGACAACTGGAGAGCTGGGTGGATAAAGATTTGAGGCATCTCAGGAGTGGCTCGGCCTTGCGATCACCATTGTCTACTGCTCTCTGCACGGTGGTTTGGTCAAGAGCGACGAGCGAGAACTCGACGGCCACAAAAAAACCGGTCCCGAGGATCAGCAGCAACCCGCCGCCGAGGAGTAACCATTCCATCTACAGGGCCACCGACCTTGGTGCCGCGGCCCAGACTTCATCTGGGACTTGAGGCAAGCCGGGTCTAGAAGGCTCCGATGGCTCAGAGGGTGAACGAAGGGCGCGGTGGCTGGGGCTGCCGACGCTGGGTGACGCTGGTATACAGGTCACTGGCCGGCCCCTAGAAAAGCTGTCCATGGTCCGCTTAGTTTACAGCAAGTACTGTGTTGGCATAGTGCCTTACCAACTCTGCGGTACGGGGCGGCCTTCCTCGTAGCCGGCTGCCGACTGAATACCGACAATTGACCGTTCTCGAAATTCTGCCAAAGTCGCTGCACCTGCGTAGGTCATCGAGCTCCGGATTCCTGCCGTGATCAGGTCAAGAAGGTCCTCCACCCCGGGGCGCGCGGGGTCTAGGTACATCCGAGACGTCGAAATGCCCTCTTCAAACAATCCCTTGCGGGCACGTTCGAAAGCCCCTTCCGACTGCGTCCGATGCTGCACCGCCCGTGCCGATGCCATGCCAAAACTCTCCTTGTACTGCCTACCTGCACTATCTACCTGCAGGTCACCCGGGCTTTCGTACGTCCCAGCAAACCAAGACCCGATCATCACCTGGCTTGCACCCGCAGCCAGTGCCAGCGCCACATCGCGCGGATGGCGGACCCCGCCGTCGGCCCAGATGCTGGCTCCAAGCTCCTTGGCCATGTGTGCGCAATCCTTAACTGCGGTGAACTGCGGACGTCCAACCGCCGTCATCATCCGGGTGGTACACATGGCACCGGGGCCCACGCCCACCTTCACGATGTCAGCCCCCGCCGCTACCAGATCGCGGACACCTGCAGGGCTCACCACGTTGCCCGCCACCACCGGCACGGCGGGATTCAGCGACTTGACCGCAGCAAGTGCATCGAGCATCTTCCGCTGATGACCATGCGCAGTATCAACGACAAGCACATCGACGCCCGCGTTGAGAAGACTCTGTGCCTTGCCGGTAACGTCTCCATTGATCCCCACCGCAGCTGCAACTTTAAGCTGGCCGCCAGTGTCCGTGACCGGGGTGTAGATCGTGGATCTCAGCGCACCTTTGCGGGTCAGCGCACCAACGAGTAGACCGTTCTCTCCCACAACGGGGGCATAGGACACGCCGGCATTCTCGAACTGATCAAAAGCCGAACGCAACGCGTTCTCCCGTGCGGTAGCGAAATCCGACCGTTGGAATGTCAGCGGATTACGGCGCATGACTGTTTCGAGGGACGCAAAACGGTCCACACCTTCGCAATCGGCAGCACGAACCACGCCCTGTAGCTTCCGCTCACTGTCGACCACGGCAATAGCACCGTGGGAACGCTTGTGCATCAGGTGCAGCGCGTCGATAACCGTATTGAACGGTGTCAGATGCAAAGGTGTTTCGAACACAGAGTCGCAATTCTTGATCCACGAAGTGACCTCGGACAGGACCTCTGATGGCACGTCCTGAGGCAGAACGGCAAGGCCACCGCGCCGGGCAATAGTTTCGGCCATCCGACGTCCAGAGACTGCCGTCATGTTCGCGACGACGAGAGGGATTGTAGTCCCCGTACCATCATCGCTCGCCAGGTCGACGTCGAACCGAGAGGAAATCTCGGAGGCAGAGGGGATCAAAAAGACGTCAGCGTAGGTCAGATCAGTGGTGGGCTCATTGATAAAGCGCAAAGTCGTGCTCCTGAGTCGGTAAAAGCAAGATTCTACCGGCAGGAACCGCGGAATACGATGTTGGACAGGTCCTGAGACAAGTGCCGCCAACACGGTCCCCAGAATTGGCTACTTTGTAGCAAGTGTCACTAGACTGATGGAAGATCCCGAACAGCGGCACTGCTGGATCCTGACCGGTTGGATCCGCCCTGCCGCTTCAGGCCGAGCCCGTGGCGCTACGGGCGAAGGCAACTCATGGAAGAGGCGTATAACCAGTGCCAGAACAAGCCGACCACCGTCTACCCGAGGAATTTGGCGGAAACGAGTGGCTCGTCGACGAGCTCTATCAAAAGTTTCTGAAGGACAAGAACTCGGTCGACAAAAAGTGGTGGGGTATCTTCGACGCCTACGGCGAAGACAGTCAACCGCAGTCAAACGCACAGACTGCGCGCCCCCTTGATGAGGGCTCCAACCCACATCCCGCGACGCGTCAGCTTCCTGTAGTTAATTCCGAAAAAAACGCGCCGAAGTCCTCCGGTGAGTCCCCCGCTATGACACAAGCGTCCGGGAAGCCACCGGTGAAAAAAGAAACACCGGCAGGTCAAAGCAGCGATGCAAACGAAAATGCTCCTGCTACAAGCCCCTCAAAAGTGCAGAGCAAATCTGGCGAGAAGAGCCAGGACAAACAGCCAGCCGAAAAAAAGCCAACTCCCATCCCGGCACAGTTGCCTGAGTCCTCGGCTGCCACCGTGACCGAAGAAGACAAGGTCACCCCGCTCAGAGGCCCCGCAAAAGCAATCGCCACGAACATGGACGCAAGCCTCAGCGTTCCCACCGCCACAAGCGTCCGCGCTGTTCCTGCCAAGCTGTTGATTGATAATCGTGTGGTTATCAACAACCATCTCCAGCGGTCTCGTGGCGGCAAAGTCTCCTTCACGCATTTGATCGGATACGCCATCATTCGCGCGTTGGCCCAATTCCCGTCTCAGAACGTCATCTACGATGTCGTCGACGGAAAACCGGTCTCGGTACAACCAGCGCACGTCAACTTCGGTCTCGCCATCGACATGCCTAAACCGGATGGATCACGCATTCTTGTGGTGCCGAACATCAAGAAGGCAGAGACCATGAACTTTTCGGAGTTCTGGCAGGCCTATGAGGACTTGGTCAAGCGCGCGCGAGGTGGCAAACTCGGAGCAGACGACTACTCCGGCACCACTATTTCGCTGACGAACCCCGGTGGAATCGGAACCGTACATTCGGTTCCACGCCTTTCCAAGGGGCAGGCCTGCATCATTGGTGCGGGGGCTCTTGAATATCCCGCTGAATACCAGGGCGCATCTCCCAAGACGCTCGCCCGGCTGGGAATAAGCAAAACAATCACGCTGACATCCACCTACGATCATCGTGTCATTCAGGGTGCGGGCAGCGGCGAATTTCTTCGAATCGTTCATCAGCTTCTCCTCGGAGAGCAGGATTTCTACGACGACATTTTCGAAGCACTGCGCATTCCTTACGAGCCGGTCCGCTGGAGTGCAGACATTCAGGTGGATCCGCAAGACCAGATCAACAAGGTTGCCCGCATCCAGCAGCTGATCCATGCATATCGTGTCCGCGGTCACCTGATGGCGGACACCAACCCCCTCGAGTACGTTCAGCGTAAGCACGCCGACCTGGACATTCGCAGTCACGGACTGACGTTGTGGGACCTGGACCGGGAATGGCCAACGGGTGGCTTCGGTGGCAAATCTAACCTCGCATTCCGTACCATGCTTGGCGTACTACGGGACGCGTACTGCCGCACCACTGGCATTGAGTACATGCACATTCAGGATCCTGAGGAGCGCAGGTGGTTCCAGGGTGAACTGGAGCATCCCTATTCCAAGCCAAGCCGTGAAGAACAGCTTCGGATTCTGCAAAAACTTAATTCTGCCGAGGCGTTCGAGACGTTCCTGCAGACCAAATTCGTGGGTCAGAAACGGTTCTCTCTGGAGGGCGGAGAATCACTGATCCCTCTTCTTGATTCGGTCATCTCGGACGCTGCCGACGACGGCATGGATGAAGTCACGATCGGTATGGCCCACCGCGGTCGACTCAACGTGCTGACCAACATTGCCGGCAAGACGTATGCCCAGGTCTTCCGCGAGTTCGAAGGCACACAAGACCCCCGAAGCGTTCAGGGGTCCGGTGACGTCAAGTATCACCTCGGTACCGAAGGCCGGTTCACGTCGGACAAGGGTAACGAAACCAAGGTCTATCTGGCGGCAAACCCTTCCCACCTAGAGGCGGGCGACTCAGTACTTGAGGGCATTGCGCGAGCCAAGCAGGACCGGCTCAATCAGGGCGAGGGCGCCTATCCCGTCCTACCGATACTGATCCATGGCGATGCGGCATTTGCGGGTCAGGGCGTCGTCGCGGAGACACTGAACCTTTCCCAGCTCCGTGGCTACCGCACTGGCGGTACTGTTCACATCATTGTGAACAATCAGGTGGGTTTCACCACGGCACCGACCTCGTATCGTTCAACGGTCTACTCGACTGACGTGGCAAAGATGGTACAGGCACCCATTTTCCATGTAAATGGCGATGACCCCGAAGCTGTGGTGCGGGTTGCTCAGCTCGCCTACCAGTTCCGGCAGAAGTTCAACAAAGACGTTGTCATCGACATGATCTGCTACCGCCGTCGCGGCCACAATGAGGGAGACGATCCCTCGATGACGCAACCGCTGATGTACAACCTCATTGATGCCAAGCGCTCCGTACGAAAGCTGTACACAGAGGGGCTCATTGGTCGCGGCGACATTAGCGAGGATGAAGCCGCACAGGCACTGCGAGATTACCAAGAGCGGCTGGAACGGGTTTTCGCAGAGACGCACGCAGCGCAAACGTCGCCGGTACCCGTAGTGACCAAGGACAACGCCGCTGTCTCAGATATCGAGAGGCCATTTGCCCAGCAGGACGACAACGGAGCGGGCGCACCCGCGTCAACCGCGATCACCGTTGAGACCCTCGCCCACATCGGCAAGGCCCATATGGACGTTCCTGAAGGCTTCACCGTTCACACCAAGCTCAAGGCATTGCTAGAGAAACGCGAGCAGATGTCCCGTGAGGGCAACATTGACTGGGGCTTTGGCGAACTGGCTGCCTTCGGTTCCCTACTCATGGAAGGTGTACCGGTTCGGTTAGCGGGCCAGGACACACGCCGCGGAACATTCACTCAGCGCCACGCTGTTTTCCACGACCGGGCGACAGGGACTGAGTGGACGCCGTTGGCTGAACTCAGCGATAACCAGGCCAAGTTCTTCATCTATGACTCGCTGCTTTCCGAGTTCGCAGCCATGGGCTTCGAATACGGTTACTCCGTCGAGCGTCCGGACGTCCTGGTGCTGTGGGAGGCCCAGTTCGGTGATTTCGTCAATGGCGCACAAACCATCATCGATGAATTCATCTCCTCTGCCGAGCAGAAGTGGGGCCAGCGTTCCTCACTCGTGTTGCTGTTGCCTCACGGTTACGAAGGGCAAGGGCCTGATCACTCCTCGGCACGAATTGAGCGCTTCCTTCTGATGTGTGCGGAAGACAACATGGTGGTTGCCAATCCAACCTCTGCTGCTTCCCACTTCCATCTGCTTCGCCGCCACGCTTACAGCAGGCCGCGTAAACCGCTCATTGTTTTCACACCGAAGCAACTGTTGAGGCTCAAGGCTGCAGCCTGCTCCGTGGAAGACTTCACCGAAGGTTCGTTCCAACCCGTTATCCCAGATGTACAGGAACTGGACGCCGACGCAGTAGACCGGATTGTACTGGTATCCGGTCGCCTGTATTACGATCTTCTCGCCGCCCGGCAAAAAACGGAAGACACACGTACAGCGCTCATCCGGGTTGAACAGCTCTACCCGCTGCCACTGGACGACATCAAGGCGATCGTCGCCAAGTACCCGAACGCAGAAGTGGTTTGGGCCCAGGATGAGCCAGCGAATCAGGGGCCGTGGCCGTTCATGGGACTACATCTCCCGCAGCAGCTTGAGAAGCACGTACGCTTGTTGTCCCGGCCCGCTTCAGCGGCCACCGCAACCGGCTCCGCCAAGCGCCACGCTGTCGAACAGGACATTCTGGTCAAATCCGTCTTTGAGCGAAACTGATGGAAGAGCGCAGAATCCGCGTGGCTGCGGTCGGAGACGAATTGCTCGCCGGTCATGGTGATCCGCGAGCACTCGGCTGGCTCGGCCGTGTCCTTGCCCGGACCAGTCCCGAAGATGCGTCCCTGGAAGCGTATAGCCTTCCCGCGCCGCGGGAAGGCACAGAAGCTCTGGCCAACCGCTGGCTGCAGGAAGCCGGCAGACGCTTCGATGATGACTGTGAAAACCGGCTCGTCATCGGGCTGTCGGACCGCGATCTGGATCTCGAGTTGTCAACCGCCAGGAGCCGCCTGAATCTAGCGAACGTCCTCGACGGAGCTGCACAAATGAATGTCAAGGTGTTCGTTGTGGGCCCCCCTCCCGGTCTCGATGCTGAACGAAATCGACGTCTGGCAGATTTGTCCGCAGCGTTTGGCGATGTGACCACCCGGCGAAAACACGTTTATGTGGACACATTTACACCGCTCCTTAACCATGAGCAGTGGCGCTCGGATCTGGCGTCCAACGGCGGCAGGCCTGGCCAGGCAGCCTACGGGCTGCTAGCCTGGCTGGTCCTTCACCGTGGATGGTACGCGTGGTTAGGTATGCCTCAGCCGGGATAGGAAGACAGCGCCGCGCTACGCCTGGTGAGTGAAAACTACTTTGCCAAAGACGCTGCCATCGAGCATTCGACGGAAGCCCTCGTGGGCGTCCTCGAGCGGCCATACTGAATCGATACGCGGGCGGACCCCTGTCCCGACCAGGAATTGTGCAAGTCTGCCAAGCTCTTGGCGCGTGCCCATGGTGGAACCAAGCACCTTCAGCTGCAGAAAGAACACACGGTTCAACTCTGCTGAAGGTGCTGGCCCACTGGTGGCTCCGCACGTAACCACCGCGCCACCAGGCCGCAACGATTTCAGAGAATGCGACCACGTCGCCTCGCCCACCGAATCGAAGACAACATCGACACGCTCTGGCAACCGTTCGCCGTCGTCGAAAACTTGTGACGCCCCGAGCTCTACAGCGAGCTTTTGCTTGTCGGCGCTGCGGCTGGTGACCCAGACCCTGTAGCCACTGGCGCTCGCAAGAGAAATCAGCGCCGTCGCCACGCCGCCTCCTGCGCCCTGCACCAGGACAGTGGAACCCGGCGCGGCCGGAGCTACCGAGAACAGCATCCGGTAGGCCGTCAACCATGATGTAGGCAGGCAAGCAGCTTCCTCGAAGCTCAGTTCCGGGGGCTTGGGCACCAGGTTGCGCTCAGGCACCCACACGACATCGGCCATTGTCCCAGGAAGAGACTCAGACAGGAGGGACCGCCGCGGGTCCAGAGTTTCGTCCCCCCGCCATTGGTCCGTTGATATGACGGAATGAACGATTACTTCGTTTCCGTCGTCGTCCACTCCCGCTGCATCGCAGCCCAGAATCATGGGTAAGGAGTCTTCTTTCAGCCCTATTCCGCGAAGGGAGAAGAGATCATGATGGTTAAGGGCTGAAGCCCGTACCCGCACCCTTCGAAGCCCGGACCGTGGAGCCGATTCAGGCTGAGTTCCCACTGTCAGGCCCGCAAGCGGATCCTCGGTGTTGAAGTGCTCGGCGTACACAGCGCGCATGTCGTTCCTTCCAGGGTGGTTTACTTTGATCCAGTGTAGGCACGCCACAACCTCTCAGGAGGGTCCGTTAGGAGCTTCGCATCAAATGTGGGAAACTTGGGACAGTTCTTTTAGGACCATTTCATTGAAGGAGGCCAGCCATGAGCAAACGAGCACGCAAGCGCCGTGACCGTAAGCGAGGCGGCGCTAATCACGGTAAGCGTCCCAACACCTGATAGACGGCTCTCAAGCCAAGAGAAAACCCCCGGTAGCACCGCTTCCGGGGGTTTTCTTTTCCCAAAACAATGGGCTCCACCGCTCTCAGGCTGTGTGCTCGGCAGACTTGATGGCTGTGATACGCGAGAGAATACTTGCTTTGAGGGCATCCGGCGCAACTTCAGTGCAGGATCGTTTGACCACGGTGCGGATGAGACACTCCAGGTCATATTCTTCAGCACATTCCCGGCATCCGTCGAGGTGATCCCTGATTTCTTCTAGATCTGCGCGAGACAACGCACCGTCGAGGTATTCGTAAAGACGTTCAATTCTGGAATCCTCGCAATCACCGAGGTCACGGCAATCGCTCATGATCCACTCACCTTTTTCTTTCCTGGTTGTCCTGCGGCGGAAAGGCCGCGGTCGTGCGCATAGTCCGCCAGCTCTTCCCGAAGCAGCTTTCGTCCACGGTGAAGCCTGGACATCACAGTGCCGATCGGCGTATTCATGATTTCGGAAATTTCCTTGTACGCAAATCCTTCAACATCCGAGAAATAAACCGCTAGGCGAAAATCCTCGGGAATAGACTGCAGGGCCTTCTTGACATCGGAATCTGGAAGGTGATCAAGGGCTTCCACCTCCGCCGAGCGGAGACCACTTGAGGTGTGCTCCGCGGCTTTCGCCAATTGCCAGTCCTCTATAGTGTCCGAATGTGACTGGAGCGGTTCACGCTGTCTTTTTCGGTAGAGGTTGATATAGGTGTTCGTGAGGATCCGGTACAGCCACGCCTTCAAGTTTGTTCCAGGCTTGTACTGATGGAACGCTGAGTAGGCTTTGGTGTAAGCCTCCTGGACAAGATCCTCGGCATCTGAGGGGTTTCGCGCCATTCGCATGGCAGCCGAGTACAGCTGATCCACGTATTGCATGGCGTCGCGTTCAAAGCGCGCCCGGCGCTCTATGTCGGTTTCGGTCGAAACGTCTAGGCCGTAGTCCGCTGCGTCGGGACGTGCCGTCTGCGGTGCGCCCGGACTCTTTTCACGTGTTCCGCTGTCTGAAGTGCTCATCGAGCTCAAGTCTACGCGGACGGGCCGGGTTATACGGGATGGACTAACATCGAGCTGGAGCTCGGTGTCGGGCTGCTGTGTCATGGCGACAGGCAAGGGTCTTGTTGTCCTTTCCACTGGCTTCTTTGACCTACACAACAGCCACCTTGACGAAGATATTCCAGTGGTTCCGGAACAACCGTCCCGATGACGTGTCTGCGGAGAATGAGTGGTGTGAGGTGTGGCGCGGGTCAAAAAGTGCCAAACTAGAGAGAACCTGCCCGCGGACCGTTGGTTCCGCGGATCGATTTGTTCCGGCCCCGAAAAGGGATCGGAGGAGGAGGCATCATGTCAGTAGTCCGTTTTGTAGCCCGCCCACTGCTTGCCACCGGCTTCATAGCATCGGGAGTGGATCGCCTGCGCAATGCCAATGACACGGCTGCCCAGTTGCGACCAACCCTTGAGCGCGCCCGTGGACTGGTTCCATCAGCAGCTCCGGTCTTCTCCAACGAGTTGCTCGTGGCCAGAGTCATGGGGGCCACCCAAGTGGGTGCCGGTGTTCTGCTCGGGTTAGGAAAGTTCTCACGGATCGCCGCCCTCGCCCTCGCTGTGACATCCGCGCTGAACGCGGTGGTTGAGTACAAGGAGGCCGATGCTTCCAGTCCCGAGGCAAAAAAAGCCCGACGCAACCAATTACTCAAGAACCTCTCACTCATGGGCGCCGTTCTCCTCGCTTCTGTGGACACGGCGGGTAAGCCAGGACTGGCTTGGCGCGCCGAGCACCTTGCAACGGACACCCGTAAGAGTGCCAAGGCCATGACCAAGGATGCACGCAAGAGGATGAAGAAGGCCGACAAGGCAGTCCGGAACGCAGCGTCCGACGTCGTCGGTTCATAGTTCCCCGTGCAGCATTGGCCGGCGCCGCACCCAGCGCACCCAGTTGAGGGTTCTCTCCGTCTTCCGGGATCCAAATCGCTGACCAACAGGTACCTGGTTCTTGCTGCACTGGCTAACGGTCCGTCCACCCTGCGAGAACCACTGAAGTCGCGGGACACGGACCTGATGATCGGCGCCCTGAGAAGTCTCGGTGCGGTTATAGAAGAAGTACCAGGTGAGGGCAGCTTCGGTCCGGATCTGCTCGTTAGACCTACACCCAGGGCAGCCAGTGGGGATACCGAGGTGGACTGTGGCCTTGCGGGAACCGTCATGCGGTTTGTTCCCGTCCTAGCAGCGTTGCGGTCCGGAAGAACTCGTTTCATTGGCGATGCCCAAGCGCGGGTGCGGCCGATGAACCCGGTTCTGGATTCGCTACGGGCCATGGGCGTGAGGCTGGAGTCCTCCGAGGACAGCACACTTCCGTTCAGCATACTTGGCACTGGAAACGTCACGGGCGGACCGGTGACGATCAATGCCGGAGCCTCCTCTCAATTCGTCTCGGCCATGTTGCTGGCAGGCGCCCGCTTCGACGACGGGCTGACCCTCGAGCATGACGGAGATACCGTCCCGAGCCCGGAACACATAGCCATGACGGTGGATGTCCTTCGCTCGGTTGGGGTTGACATTGATGACTCAGTGTCCGGACGCTGGAAGGTCTTCCCTGGCGCCATCCAGGCATTCGACATCCATATTGAACAGGACCTGTCGAATGCAGCACCGTTCCTCGCTGCGGCAGTGGCAACACGCGGACGGGTCCAGATCCCGGACTGGCCGGTAGTGACAACGCAGATCGGGGACCGGTTAAGGCATCTGTTGGTGCAGCTCGGATCCTCCGTTGAATTCGACGGGGGCACTGTGACCGTCACAGGTGGCGCGGAAATTCAGGGCGGCACCTTTGCCGCCACTGGTGAGCTCGCTCCGGTCATTGCGGCCCTGTGCGCTCTGGCGGACACACCGTCAACGCTTACCGGCATAGCCCACCTGCGCGGTCATGAGACGAACCGCCTTGCCGCTCTGACCACGGAGATTAATGGCCTTGGTGGCGACGTCGAAGAAACAGCGGATGGGCTGTTCATCCGGCCAAAACGCCTGCACGGCGGCGTTTTTCATACGTACAACGACCACAGGATGGCTATGGCCGGAGCGGTCCTGGGGCTAGCCATTGCGGACATCGACATCGAGAACATCGCCACCACCTCCAAGACCATCCCCGGATTCGCCGACCTGTGGAGCGAACTCGCAGCACAGGCCTCAACCACCGCTGGCGAGCGTTAGAGCATGGGCAGGGATTTTCGAAACTGGGATGAATCAGATGTCAGGATACGTCCCAACAAGAAGGGCTCCAGGCCCAGGACCAAGGAACGGCCGTCGCATGATGATGCGATCATGGGCAGAATTGTGACGGTGGACCGTGGCCGCTACCGCGCAGTTGTCGACGAAGATACTGAACAGGAACGGGTGGTCATCGCTGCCAGAGCCCGTGAACTACGGCGTCATCCCGTGGTCGCAGGAGACATGGTGTTTCTGGTTGGCGACGTCAGTGGAAAGCCAGACACCCTCGCTCGCCTTGTCCGCGTGGACGAGCGACGGACCGTTCTTCGACGGAGCGCCGATGATACAGACCCGGTGGAAAGAGTGGTTGTAGCCAACGCCGACCAGCTCGTTGTCGTGGTTGCTGCCACTAATCCCGAACCACGAACGGGATTCATCGACCGCGCAGTTGTCGCCGCCTACGATGCCGGTATCAGCCCGCTTCTCTGCGTTACCAAGGCCGATCTGAAGGATCCTTCGGATCTTTTGGATAACTACCGGCATCTTGATCTGACGGTCATCACCAGTCGCACAGCCGACGCCGACGCCGACGCGGTGGATGCTCTCTCCGAAGACGGGCTCTCAGCCCGGTTGGAGGGCGGCGCCGTCGAGGAGCTGAGAGGGCATCTGGAGGGAAAGGTCAGCGTCATGCTCGGCCACTCCGGGGTCGGCAAATCCACCATGGTCAACGCGCTGACGGGAGCAAACCGCGCGACAGGTGGCGTGAACGCAGTAACGGGCAGGGGCCGGCACACGTCGTCGTCGGCCCTGGCGCTCAAACTCGCAAACGCGCCCACCGGTAGCTGGATCATTGACACTCCTGGCATCCGGTCCTTCGGACTCGCTCATGTGAATCCTGACCGCATACTGAACTCATTTCCAGATCTCCAGCCCGGCACGGATATGTGCGAGCGCGGCTGCCTCCACGATTTCAGGGCCGTTAACTGCGGGCTCGATTCGTGGGTTGCAGCCGGTGATGCCGGAGCAGCAGGGCCTGCACGACTTGTCTCACTACGCAGGCTCCTCGGTTCGGATGTCCGGACAGAGGCCAAGGAACTGGGCCAATACTAACGGGACCCAAACGGTGTCGCTAGTGGGTGTACACGCTCCAGCACTGATCAACGATAGGTTATTGGGTATGCCTTTAGTTCAGAGCTACAACGATGACCTGCGTTTGGCGCACGTCATGGCCGATTCAGTCGACTCCCAAACCATGGCACGGTACAAGGCCCTGGATTTGAAGATCGAAACCAAACCAGATCTAACTCCCGTCACCGATGCCGACAAGGCGGCTGAAGAAGCGATTCGCGGACAACTTTCGCGGGCACGGCCACGGGACGCGGTACTTGGAGAGGAGTTTGGCAGCGCAGGCTCCGGCTCACGTCGCTGGGTCATTGATCCTATCGACGGAACAAAGAACTTCATTCGTGGTGTCCCCGTCTGGGCCACACTCATTGCGCTGGTGGACAACGGAGTGCCGGTTGTTGGGCTCGTCAGCGCCCCGGCGCTGGGAAAACGGTGGTGGGCGGCAACGGGAACTGGAGCATACATGGGCCGTTCGCTCGCTTCAGCCACCCGGCTGCACGTCTCGGATGTCTCGCGGTTAGCGGATGCCTCCCTGTCCTATTCGAGCCTCACCGGCTGGAAGGAACGGGGATCCCTCCCAGAGTTCATGTCGTTGGCCGATTCTGTCTGGAGAACTCGTGCCTACGGAGACTTCTGGTCCTACTGCCTCGTCGCCGAGGGAGCCGTCGACATTGCCTGCGAACCCGAGCTGAACGTCTATGACATGGCCGCACTGGTGCCAATTGTCACCGAGGCCGGTGGGCGCTTTACATCCCTCGAGGGCGTAGACGGCCCTTTGGGGGGTAATGCTCTGGCCACAAACAGCATTCTGCACAGCGACGTACTGAGGCGGCTCAATCCGGCCGTAAACCCGTTCCACTAACGCCCGGCATGGCAGGTACCGGACCAAAGATTGAAGCAAACCGTCGCCGCGAGCTTTCGGAGGCCTTTCAGACGGGCGCAGACCACTACGATCGAGTGCGACCGGGGTATCCACCAGATGCGGTGGTCGGACTGATACCAGCAGGTGCCCAAGACGCAGTCGACGTCGGTGCAGGTACCGGCAAGCTGACAACCATGTTGGTGGACCTCGGACTCAACGTCAAGGCGGTTGATCCGTCCTCGAAGATGTTGGAGCAACTCTCGAGGCGGCTTCCGGACGTCGCTGTCATCGCGGGTACTGCCGAGGAGACCTCGCTGCCGGACTCCTGTTCGGATGTGGTGACCGTTGCACAGGCTTGGCACTGGTGCGACCCCTTGATGGCGAGCGCCGAAGCGGCTCGTATTCTGCGTCGCGGTGGAACGCTGGCCCTGATCTGGAACCAGTTGGATACCAGCGTCCCCTGGGTCCACCGGTTCTCCCGCATCATCCACGCTGGAGACGTACTGAAGCCCAACTTCTCCCCGACTGTGGGACCTGACTTTTCGCAGCCTGAGCGGCAACTGACACCGTGGGCTCTTCCCATGACCATAGATGAGCTCATCGGGCTCGCACAGTCCCGCAGCTTCTATCTGGCTGCCGGTCAAGAAGCCCGTACCCGGTTGTTGGCCAACCTCAACTGGTATCTCCTCGATCACCTGGGCCATGAGCGTCATGATGTGCTCGAACTGCCGTATTTAGCGTTCGGATTCCGCTCACTTCGGCTCAGATGACCGAATTTCTCATCGGAGGCGCTAATGTTTAGGAATGCCTAAAGATTCATCTTCGCCCCACCTTCAGTGGGCGGGTATCGTTCCCCTGATCCTAGGCCTTATCCTCAGCGGGTGCGGCGCCCCTACGACCGCGCACGAACCCGACGACCGCCCCATGGTCATGACCACTTTCACGGTCTTGGCGGACCTTGTGCAAACAGTGGGCGGTGAACACGTCCGGGTGGAATCGATCACGAAGATCGGTGCGGAGATCCACGGATATGAGCCCACCCCCTCAGATCTGGTCAACGCTCAAGACGCGGATCTAATCCTTGACAACGGCTTGGGACTGGAACGGTGGTTTCAGCGCTTCGTGCAACACGTCGATGCACCGCGTGTTGTCTTGTCCGACGGCGTGTCCCCCCTTCCCATCACGAACGGCCGTTACGATGGCGAACCCAACCCGCATGCCTGGATGTCACCCATTGCGGCAAAAGTTTACGTGGACAACGCCGTCGTCGCCCTGTCCAACCTCGATCAAGAGCACAGCGCCGACTTCCGGCGCAATGGCGATCGGCTCAACGCCGAACTCGATGCGCTGATGCAGGATTTCCGCACAGCTTTCACCGGTAAGGACGCCACCATCTTGGCAACCTGCGAAGGGGCATTCTCCTACCTCGCCCGGGATGCGGGCCTGACAGAGGTGTATCTCTGGCCAGTGAACGCAGAGGCGCAGGGGACCCCGCGCCAGACGCAAAAAGTCATCCAGACCGTCCGAGAGCACAACGTACCTGCAGTGTTCTGCGAATCGACTGTCAACCAAGAAGCGCAGAAGAGGGTTGCCGCAGAATCCGGTGCGCAGCTCACCGGCCCCCTCTACGTCGATTCCCTCTCAGGGCCGCAAGGACCTGTTCCCAGCTTCCTAGCATTGCTGAGGCACGATCTCACCGTCATCAAAGAAGGACTCACGGAATGAGAAGATACCCGGTCTCAACAAGCATCGAGCCATCGATCCACGTTGAGAATCTCAGCGTCCGCTACCAGGAAACCCTTGCGCTGTCCGACGTGGAACTCCGTATTGAGCCCGGACGTATTTGCGGACTCATCGGCATGAACGGGTCCGGAAAATCGACCCTGTTCAAGGCCCTCATGGGCTTGGTCCAGCCAGACACGGGCAGAATCATTTTGAACGGCATGAGCATTCGGGCTGCGCGCCGGCATAACGCCGTCACCTACGTGCCCCAGTCCGAGGACGTCGACTGGTCCTTCCCACTCTCAGTTCGCGACGTCGTCATGATGGGACGTTATGGGCGGATGGGACCAACCCGCAGGCCGAGAATAGCAGATCGCGCTGCCGTCGAGCATGCCCTGGAGAGAGTTCAGCTCACCACACTGGCTCACCGTCAGATCGGCCAATTATCCGGCGGCCAGAAAAAACGGGTTTTTGTGGCACGCGGAATTGCCCAAGAGGCGTCCCTTCTGCTCCTTGATGAGCCGTTCGCCGGCGTCGACCGCACGTCCGAAGCTAACATCACCGGCCTGCTCAAGGAGCTCAAGGCGGAGAACCGCACCATCCTCGTCTCCACCCACGATCTGGCGGGCGTCCCCGAACTCTGCGACGAAGCCGTCCTACTTCACCAGAGGGTGCTGGCGCACGGAACCCCCACGGACGTGCTCACAAATGAAAACCTCGCTCGAGCCTTCGGCGCCGCGGCGACACCGGCCGAAGGACAGAGCTGACCATGGACGTTCTCGCCTGGCTCACTGAGCCCTTCCACTACGGGTTTCTCACTCGCGCGCTCATTGTCACCCTGGCGGCTGCGCTTGTCTCCGCCGTGCTCTCCTGCTGGCTCATTCTCATGGGCTGGTCACTGATGGGGGACGCCGTGTCGCACGCAGTTCTGCCAGGGGTTGCCCTGGCCTATATTGTCGGCGCACCATTCTCCCTCGGCGCTTTCGTCTTCGGGGCCGGCGCCGTCTCCCTGATAGGCCTGGTCCGTTCCACCACCAGACTCAAGTCCGACACCGTGATCGGCGTCGTCTTCACATCCCTCTTTGCCGTCGGATTAATCATTGTCTCCGCAACGCCAAGCCAAGTGGATCTCGGGCATATCCTCTTCGGGAACGTCCTCGGAGTCAACGACGCCGAACTATGGCAGGTAATCATCCTAGGAGCGCTGACGCTGGCTGCGCTCCTCTTCAAACGTCGGGACCTGACGCTCTATGCGTTCGACCAGGTACACGCGCACGCTATTGGGCTCAGCACACGCCTGCTCTCCGCCCTGCTGCTGGGCCTGCTTGCCCTCACCGTCGTCGTCGGGCTTCAGGCTGTGGGAATCATTCTGGTGGTGGCCATGCTCATCACACCCGGGGCAACAGCCTTCCTGCTCACACGAAAGTTCACCACCATGCTAATCATTGCGGCTGGCCTCGCCGTCGGGTCCTCCGTAGCGGGGATCTACGCAAGCTACTATTTCGATGTATCCACCGGCGCATCCGTTGTCGTGGCCCAGTCAGTATTGTTCTTTTGTGCTTATCTTTTTGCACCACGAACCGGAGTGCTGACGAACATCAGACGCGCAACGGCAACACAGTGAAGGAGGCGGGAAAGGACATGGCAGGAACAGACGACGGCCAGTCCGCCGATGCGCACAGTGCCAGTGTGCAGGACTATGTGAAGGTGATTTACGGGCTGACTGAGTGGAGGTGCGCGCCAGTGACTCCCGTCCGGATCGCGAAACGACTCTCGGTCGCGAACTCCTCCGTGACAGGGATGCTGACAAAACTTGTCCGGCTGGGGCTCGTGGACTACGTTGCCTACAAGCCCGTCCTGTTGACCCCGGAAGGACGCACCCTCGCCCTGACCATGGTGCGCAGGCACCGTCTTCTCGAAACCTTCCTCGTCCAAGATCTTGGTTACACCTGGGATGAAGTCCATGCCGAGGCGGAAATGCTAGAACACACCGTCTCGGACCGATTCATTGAGGAGCTGGACAAGAGGCTCCACCGTCCGCGTCGAGACCCACACGGTGATCCGATTCCCTCCCACGACGGCACCATCGTACTCCCCCAGGCCCATCCTCTTTCCGAGCTCGACGACGGCCATCCGGGGCACTTAGTGCGTGTCAGCGATGAAAATCCGGCTCTGCTAAGATTCCTGACCACCGAGGGAGTTTCCCTCGATACCCCCGTAAAGGTCCTCGAGCGCAACCAGTTCGGTGGATCGATGCGTGTTGGTTTCGGAGAGAGCCCCAACGTCACAGTCCTCAACGCCGGAGACGAGATGGCGGACGCACTCTGGATCCATTCCACCGACACTCACATTGGGTGCAACCTTGTCTAATACCCACACCTGGAAAGTTTGGACCGGCGTCGGATGCGGTGCATTCCTGGGAACCGAGGCACGGTACCTCATAGGCCTGGCGGTCCCCGAAACATCGGGAAGCGTCCCATGGACAACGCTGGCCGTCAATATTACCGGCAGTTTCATCCTCGGTTACCTGACCTCGAGGTGGATGGCGCGCCCCGCACCGTTCTGGTTGCGGGCCGCCGTTGGGCCGGGAATCCTCGGTTCGTTCACCACGTTCTCTTCGGTCATGCTCACCCTGACCATACTGAGCACCGACGGTTCAACCGGCTGGGCCGCGACCTACCTTGCGCTCTCTGTGGTTTTAGGGCTAGGGGCAGCGGTCGCCGGATTATCGCTCGGTAGGCGGACCCGGCGGGAAGCGAGCAACGAATGACCGGCTTCTGGCTCGCCCTGACCATCGGATCGGCAGGCGCCGTCGGAGGACTCTTACGCTTCGGCCTAGACAGCTTCTTCGCTGCCCGGCAGGCTCACGACGGTGGCCTCCCGCACTGGCCCTGGGCCACATTCGTCGTCAACGCCGTGGGTAGCACGCTCATCGGGCTCGTCTTCGGATGGTACTCACAGCGTGAGGCAGCCAATGCTGGCTACGAAGTCGTGGGGATCGGCTTAGCGGGAGGACTGACAACCTTCAGCTCATGGACTGTTGCGACAGTGAAATTGTGGATGGAAGGACGCCAACGAGCCGCGCTAGGAAATGTGCTGGCTAACATCATTGTTGGTTGGGGTTGCGCAGTCTTCGGCATCTGGGTCACGAGCAGCCTCGTCTAACCGCGAGAAACCCGAAACTCTTGATTTTGGTTGCGGTCAACGTCCCTCTTCACGCCGCAAAAATCCCCACACCAGAAAAAGAATCCCCAACGCAAAAGGCCACAATGTGTAGAGATTGTGGCTCCCCCCAATGTACGCCATGGTCACGATGAAGATCACGGTACCCAGAACGAGTATGAGCCCAAACACAATGAGAGCACGGCCACGATTCGGAGGTGGTATCGGTGGCAACCAAGACGGCCGCTCGTCCAACGGAGTCATTTCATCAGCATACTGCTGTTCTTGACCGCTTTGCGACTAGGCACAGAAGAGCCCCACAATCACAAGGATTGCGGGGCTCGCTTCAGTGGAGATGGGGGGAATCGAACCCCCGTCCGATGTTGCTTTGCCAGTACTTCTCCGGGCGCAGTTTGCCTCGAGATTTCTCGGCCTCAACCATCACGCAAACAAGTGGTTGACTCAGGCCCAGCCGTCTAAGTATGCCCGAAGCGCCGACGGCGAACGCTTCAAGCAGTGGCTATCTAAGCGACGCCAGTATCAGGGGTGATAGCAACCTCTGGCTGACGGACTGTCTGGCTGCTTACGCAGCGAGAGCGAAGTCAGTGCGTTTTGAATCGGCACTTATTGTTTTGCAGAGAGCGTTTACGAGATAGCCCTGCATCCTCGGCCCGCTTCTCCTGGCGCGACGAACATCGTCGAAACCTGTCATCCCCATGTTGAGTTATCAAATGCCGGTCACCCGACACAATCCCGTAGGACTTAACAGTCTAGCGCATCCGGAACTGAGATGTCTCGCCTACCCGAAGTTGACGCCGAGAATAACAATGGGAGCTTGCCAGAGCAGCACGACAATAACCGAGACCCCGGTGAAGGCGATGGCGAGTGCCGTCAGCGCCGTCACAGCAGCACGCTTACGCCGGAAGCCCCATAGGAAAGCCAGAAGGTTCGGAACGATGAGGACCGGCGACAACCAGACCAAGATCTGCGCCAGGTAGATATAAATCAAGAACGCAAAGGGAAAGAGCGACAACATCCCTGCCGGGATAATCAGCAGAAGCAGTAAAAGGTCCACCGCCACCATGATCGTCACACCCAACGGGCGAACCGGCGGCACGTCCTCGATTTCCTCGTCGGGGCTAACTTCCCAAAAAACGCTACTCACGCTTGCCTGTTTTTCTCCCGCATTGCCCGCAGAGCTTCGCGATTATCCTGCTTCTCGCGAAGCGTTTGACGCTTGTCGTAATCCTTTTTTCCTCGCGCTACGGCGATTTCCACTTTCGCTTTGCCGTCCACAAAGTACAACTGCAAAGGCACAAGGGTAAAGCCCGACTCACGAATCTTGTGGGAGATCTTGTCGAGTTCTT
Source organism: Arthrobacter roseus (assembly GCF_016907875.1). Taxonomy (NCBI): domain Bacteria; kingdom Bacillati; phylum Actinomycetota; class Actinomycetes; order Micrococcales; family Micrococcaceae; genus Arthrobacter; species Arthrobacter roseus. The sequence continues at coordinate 2,356,608 of NZ_JAFBCU010000001.1, forward strand.
CACGATGTAGCAGCAGCTTCCGCCGCCGACGCGCCGAATGGTTGGTCCAGCTGCCTTGCGTGTACTCAGGAATATGAATACCTTCGAGCCACAGCTCGTCTCGATAGAAAACAGCGAACCCGTCTGTCAACGACGCTCTGCCTTCCCTGAGCGACTTCACTTCAGTACCCATCAGGGCAAGGCCTGCCTCATAGGTATCAAGCACAGCGTAGTCGTGCCGGGCCTTTCTGTTCGTGGCCACAACTTTACGACCACTCTCTTTAGGCACAGCACAACTCCTTCGGCGATAATGGACGCACACCGCGTCAATTCAGCAGTGAACAATGCGGTCTACTCTACACGTCTACATGAGGCTCATCGGGTTCACGAGCTCCCCGTTCAACATCGTCTCGAAATGAAGATGGCACCCAGAGGAGTTGCCCGTATTGCCCACCCGACCAATGAGTTGGCCAGCGCTCACACGTTGCCCTGAATAAACGTTCATGCTCTGAAGATGGTAAAAATTGGTTGCTAAGACGTTGCCCCGAACAATTCCATGATTGAGCACAATACGGTTTCCTGTGCCAATCATCTGACCGCCACCCTGATCCGCGAACCAGACTTCCCCGCTCGCCGGGGCGTAAACCGGTGTGCCACAAGGCGGTGCGAAATCAATTCCGCTATGCAGATAACCACCGATGCCGCCAAAGTCGATAGTGCCCGACGGCGTCGGCCGCCATCCGAAACCGGATGAGATAGGAGCGTTGACGGGATACTTCAAACCGAACGCGGACGGATTACCAGGGGCGACAGGCGCCGGTGCTGGTGCCGGCGCCGGCTTTATCGGAGGCGGCGGAGGCGGTTCCGGGCGGTTATTCTTGGCCGCTTCACGGCGATCACGTTCGATCTGCTCCTGACGTGCCTTCTCTGCAGCCGCAGCCGCCGCCTCTGCAGCTGCGGCCTCCGCAGCCGCAGCCTGACGCCGTTGCTCCTCGGCCTTGCGCCGAGCTTCTTCCAACAATTTGCGCTGACGTTCGGCTATCTGCTCCTGAACAGCCTCCTGAGCAGCTCTAGTCTGCTCCAGCTTCTTCTGAACGACTGGTCGCTGTGCCTCGAGTTTCGCGGACAGAGAGGACGTGTCTGCAATGAGTTTATCGACGTGCTCCTTCTTTGCCGCAGCATCATCGCGGGCGTCCTGCTCACGCGCGAGTGCCTCATCTGCCTGCACTTTGAGATCGCGGATTTCCTCCTCAACAGAAGTAAGACGCGCCTCGGAATTGGCGTTCGTAGCATTCTGCTGAGCCAAGCGGTCCATGGCCGCACCTTGGCTTCGCATAGCTTGATCGGCAAGGTTTATGGAACTGGTCAGGTTATCTGCGCCGTCTGCTCCGAGAATCAGCGAAATACTTGAAGGCACGCCACCATTCTTGTACGCCTGCGTGGCAATTTGGCCGATGACCTTTTTGGTCTCGGTCATCCTTGCCTTGTCCTGATCAATCTGTTGGGAGATCTTGTCTTTGGTCTCTTGGGCGAGGTCCACCCGCTGTGACAGTCCATTGACTTCGTTGGTCGCTTCAACCACCCGGCCCTGAGCATCAGCAAGTTCCTGCTGAGCCGCTGGTAGCTGACCCTGATAGGTCTCGAGGGTCGCGACAGTCTCGGCTATGTCCGTGTCAAGAAACTCCAGAGACTCTTTGACATTCTCGATTTTCTCCTTCAAAGCGGAGTTCTGGTCATCCAGATCATTCGCCTGCGCTACCCCGGCAACCCCAACAGACACCGTCAGAACGGTGACCAGCGCTGTACCCACCAGCGCACTGTAGAGGCAGGGACCGCCGTTCCGGCTTCCCTTACCAAATTTCATCGACTGCATAGTCTCTACTTTCCTCACAAGGCACTACTCTAAACCTTTAAGTACCGCCGGAGGGTTAACAATGAGGACAGTCCGGCCAGAAGCACCGCCAAGAGAATCAATCCAGGCGCAATCCACAGCACCTGCATGGAGGAAATGAAGGCAGTTTCAGGGTACTGCTTGGCCAGCCACCCGCCAATGGCAAAGTGCGAAATGGACCACAGCGTTCCCGATGCCAGCGCCGCACCGATGACCGCCGCGATCACTCCTTCCAGTACAAACGGTAATTGGATGACAGCTTTGGATGCGCCGACAAGGCGCATGATGCCGGTTTCCCGACGTCGGCTGAAGGCAGAGAGCCTGATCGTCGTGGCGATCAGAAGAGTCGCGCAGACAAGCATGACCCCAGCAATCACCAGTGCCACGCCCGAAGCGAAGTTAATGACAGAGAAGACCTTCTCGAGCAGTTCACGCTGGTCAATCACCACCTCAACACCGGGCAATGACGAGAAGGCCTCATTGATGACTTCGTACTTTTCAGGATCTTGCAGGCTCACTCTGAAGGATTCGGGCAACTGATCCGCGGTGACCGAATCGACGATGGGCGAGTTCGCGAACTGGTCTCGGAAGTGAGCCAGTGCCTGCTCCTGCGATTCGTACTCAACGGTGTCCACGTACTGCTGAACGGTGGGAGAACTCAGAACATCGCGGATACCGTCACGCTGTTCGTCCGTCACGGGCCCCTGGGCACAGGTCGCAGCAGAAGACGAGTCGCCGCACAGGAAGACGGCAACTTGCACTTTGTCGTACCAGTAGCCTTTCATCTGGTTTATCTGAAGTTGGAGCAGTCCAGCTGCGCCGACGAACGTCAGCGACACAAAGGTCACCAGAATCACGGAAACAACCATGGACAGGTTTCGGCGCAGTCCTGAGCCAATCTCGCCCAGGATAAAAGCTAGCCTCATTCGGCGACCTTCGTCTCTCCGATGTAGATGCCGTGCGCTTCGTCGCGCACCACGAGGCCGTCACGCAGCTCCACAACGCGCTTACGCATCGAATTGACGATGTCGTCGTCGTGGGTCGCCATCACTACCGTGGTGCCATTTTGGTTGATGCGGTCAAGAACGCTCATGATGCCCGCAGATGTAGTCGGGTCCAGGTTACCGGTAGGTTCATCTGCCAGCAGGATGCCAGGCTTGTTGACAATCGCGCGGGCAATCGCCACACGCTGCTGCTCACCACCGGAAAGTTCGTGTGGCAAACGTAAATTCTTGCCTTCCAGCCCGACGGTCTTGAGGACTTCAGGGACCGTTTCCCTGATGACCGCACGGCTTCTGCCGATAACCTGCATGGCGAACGCGACGTTGGAGAAGACATTCTTGTTCGGCAGCAGACGAAAGTCCTGAAAAACGACGCCTATCCCGCGCCGAAGCCTTGGCACTCGCCAACTGGGAATATTCGCCACGTTCTGCCCGGCAACGTAGACAGATCCCCGGGACGCTCGGTCTTCCTTGAGCACCAGCCGAAGGAAAGTAGACTTTCCGGAGCCAGAGGCACCGACCAGAAAAACAAACTCGCCGCGGTCGACGTCTATGCTTACCGCATCCAACGCCGGTCGGGAATTTTGGTCATAGATCTTGGTGACCTGATCAAATCGAATCATGACTACTCTGCGCCCAAAACTCTCACGCCGGACATTGGGCTTTTGTTTGGGGAAGAATGTTCCGGCTCCTTGACTATAGCGAGCCGTCTCGATGATCACTGCGACGCCGTTATAGCGTGTCGTCAGGCAGCGAACGGTTTTCGGATAAAACGACAGAAGGTTTATCCGTGCGCGTTGCGGCTATTGGTCCGCCAGCGAATGCCAGCATCGATGAAGTCGTCGATTTCGCCGTCGAACACTGCCGACGGATTGCCCACTTCATGTTCCGTGCGGAGGTCCTTCACCATTTGGTATGGGTTCAGCACGTAGGATCGCATCTGGTCACCCCACGATGCCTTGACATCCCCCGCCAATGCTTTTTTCTCTGCGTTCTCCTCTTGTTTCTTGAGCACAAGCAGCCTTGATTGGAGCACTCGAAGAGCAGCTGCACGGTTTTGAAGCTGTGACTTTTCATTCTGCATCGATACCACCACCCCGGTGGGGATGTGCGTGAGTCTCACCGCGGAGTCCGTTGTGTTGACTGACTGTCCACCAGGGCCCGACGACCGGAAGACATCCACCTTGATCTCGTTATCTGGGATGTCGATACTGTCCGTTTGCTCGATCAGAGGAATAACTTCGACCGCGGCAAAGGAAGTCTGACGACGCCCCTGGTTGTCAAACGGGCTTATACGCACGAGACGGTGCGTCCCCGCTTCAACCGACAGCGTCCCGTAGGCATAAGGTGCTTTGACCTCGAACGTCGCTGATTTGAGTCCGGCTTCTTCCGCATAAGAAGTATCCAGAATGTGGGTTGGAAAGCCCTTGCGCTCCGCCCAACGCAGATACATTCGCAGGAGCATTTCAGCGAAGTCCGCTGCGTCTACGCCGCCCGCGCCGGACCTGATGGTCACGACCGCCTCGCGTTCGTCGTACTCGCCCGCCAAAAGCGTAACGATCTCCAGATTCTGCAGTGATTTTCGGAGGGATTGCAGTTCCCTCTCAGCTTCTTCCAGCGCAGCGGCGTCGTGTTCTTCCTCGCTGAGTTCCACGAGGACCTCAAGATCATCGATCCTAGAGTCGAGTCGTCTCAGGCGTTCCAGGGAGGTCTGTCGGTGCGACAACCTAGAGGTGACCTTCTGCGCTGCAGCTGGGTTATCCCACAGATTCGGTGCTGCCGCCTGCGCGCTCAGATCCTCAATATCCTCTTTCAATTCATCCACATTAGATACGTTCACAATGGATGAATAGGTTGCCCGAAGTGTGCGGATTTCCGCTGAAAAATCAGTAGCTGCCATGGTTCTTACAGACTACGTCATAGCCACTCATCTGGTCATCCAGCCTCTAACGCCCAAGCTGAGGTCTGGCCTCGCTAACGACGACGATGTCTATCCCAGCGGGCACCAAGTAGTTCACGATGGGCGGGTGCACGACTGCCGTAAGTACCACGTGGGCAGTCCTTCCTTCCGGAGCACCGGTCTGTCCCGAGATGGACAGTTCGTTGAATCTGGCTGCCGCGCCGGTGTCGGAAATGTATTTGGCCGCTGCAGCTTGAACAGAAGTCTTCGTTAGCGCAGGAGCCGGGCCGCGCGTTCCATCCTGGACCTCTCCAACGCCGAAATTGTCGGATGCGGCAAGCGACGCACTGTCAGCAACCGAAAGAAGTTTCTTGTGTTCCAGGTAGACGGCCGAGATAGCCATCACCACGGTAAGCACCATGAGAGTGAGGATGACGTAACCAATCACCAGGATCATGACCTGTCCAGATTCATCACCTACGTGCTCCCGTTGCCCGTTAGTGTCTGTATCTTTCTCGACTATCATCCAAAACGCTCCACTATCTGGGTAGATGTGGAATGCACAACGCCCATCGTCGAATTGCCGCCGAACCGTGGCACAAAGGGCAAAGGTACCGGAACCGTCACGTCCACCGTGACGAATGAACCCGGCGTCAGGCAGGCTTCAGAGCACGAAATACTCATGTCTAACGTCGCTGGATCGAATCCGAAATCTGCAACAGCGACAGCCGCAGCCCGTCGGGCCAAGGCCTCAGCCTCTCCTGGCGCTTCAGCCGCCACATAAACTTTCGCGGCCTGATCCGCTGCTCCAACCACGGCAAAGGATCCACCCTGTAACTGGGACGCGGTGATGATGATGTAGACCATGGGTACAAGCAACAACAACCCAAGAACAACGAACTCCAACACCGCGCTCCCCCGCTCCTGAGCATTTGGTCCCGGACACGCTGCACGCCTGATCCTGGCGGTAAGTGTCTTCAGATGACGATTACCTCTGGAGAGCGGCATGCCCGGTCACCACCATGACGTTTGACGGCCCAAAGAGCCCGAGGACTGGAAGCGGTGCACGAACAGTTACTCTCAATGTCGGCACACCGTAAGCGTTGTCCTGTGCGACGCTGATGTCTTCGGCGAAAGACCCGCTGATGGACCCTCGGATCAGTGTTTCTGTGCGGCCCTCCGCATCAGCTGGCGTCCGGTCAGCCAACGTCCCATACCGGGCTCCTGAGGCAGCAGCGTCGATCAAGGTGTTGCGAACATGCAGAACCAGCGTGAGCTGGATGATCGAAATGAAAATGAGCGTCAGCAAGCCTCCGACCATAACGAAATCCACGACGGCCGCTCCATTGTCGGAGGAGCAAGAGGCCTTCAGCCGGGTGCGAAGCCTCTGGACGATGACTTTCACCTATCCCGTGATCCGGCCCATGGCGTCCTGGAACATAGCCGCTAGCTGTTCCTGAGCCAGCGCCAGCAATCCAGCAACGAGCACGGCCGACATCAGGGTGATCATGACCCAGCCCGGGACGTCTCCGCGCTCTCCGTCGCGTGGATCCCGTGCAATGGCAATTCGCAGCATTAGCGCCGCCATGAGACCCGGAAGGAGTGCGAGCATGCGGAGAGGATTGACGGTGAGACGCATAGTGATTTCCTTTTCATGATGAGACTGATATATCGGTTTATACGGCTTGATCGAAGGCGTTTTTAGAGACCCAGATTCAGTAGAGCTATTCCGGGGAAGATGGCGAAAACAACGGAAAGCGGGAGGACTCCGAACACCAGCGGGACCATCATGCCTATCTCCTTGCGCCCGGCTGATTCCATGAGTTCGCGCTTTGCCATGTCGCGAACATCCTGAGCCTGAGCGCGAAGGACATCGGCCAACGGGGTGCCTCGCTCGACGGCCACCGTGATCCCGTCCACAAAACGCGCCAGTGGTGCCAACTCTGTTCGGTTGGAAAAGCTCTTCAGTGCGGACAATAGAGGTATGCCTGATCTAGTTTCGGCCAGTACTGTGGCGAATTCCTTGCTGAGCTCGCCGTGCGCGGTCCGACAGATGCGCTCAAGGGCTCCCACGGCGCTTTCCCCGGCGCTCACAGCCAAAGCCATGAGCTCGGCCAGGCTTGGAAATTCTGCCAACATTTTGGCTTCTCTGCTCTTGATTTTCATACCAAGTACATGGTCGCGAAAGACGAAACCGCCGACGGCGAACCCAAGCAGCACTACTAGGCCAAGGAAGCCGTTGAAGGTGCCGTTACTGGCGAGCACGCCCAAGAACCCGGCACCGGCCAGAATTCCCAGTCCGCCCCAAATAATCTGTTCAGCACGAAAATCTACAACACTCTTGCTCGTTCCGGATTGGACCAAGCGTTTAGCGAGGGATCCCGAAACTGGATTGAATCTGTTGAGCCGCCTGACTGCATCGTGAAGGACCGGCCGAAAAATCCGCTCTAACGGCCCAAAGGGAGTGATGTTCTCCCCCACCGCACGAAACAACCGAGAGCCTGCATCCAAGGACTTCAGTTGCGGTGCAACGCGCTCCACGAATCGCCGCTTCCGCATGACCGGTAAGCGGACAAAGCTGAGCCACAATCCAGAGCCGAGGGCGGAACCCAGCAGCACACTCCAAGCGATATAGGCGGTCACTGAAGTACCCTCTCGTCCTCGGGCAGCGCACCGATTTTGATCATCAACCAATAGCAAAAAACGGAGACGAGTAGCCCGGCGACCAGCACGCCGACGCCGGCCGTAGTGTTATACGCCTCCACGGCCTCGGGCCTTGTAGCGAGCAGCATCAGAATGATCCATGGCGCAGCGACGGCAAGCCTGGCTGCACTGACTGTCCACGACTGCCTAGCTTCAAGTTCGCTACGGGTTCTGGCGCTGTCGCGGAGAAATTCAGCGAGTGTTCCCAGAAGTCGTCCGAGATCCGAACCACCAACTTCCCGAGTCATTCTCAGCGCTTCGATAATCCTGTCTCCGACGGGGTCAGCGAGCCGGGCCTTCAATAAAAGCAGAGCGTCGTCGAACCGCCCTCCGGACCGGTAGTCAGCTCCGAACTCACGAAAGGCACTGCGCAACTCCTCTGGCCCCTTCTCGCTGAGCTGAATGAGCGCTTCTGGCAACGATAAACCTGCCCGAATGCCTGAGCGTAGGTGATCCACAACATCGGGCCATAGTTCTCGAAGCGAAGCCCTGCGCTGTTTGGCACGCCACTGAACAATGACGAATGGAACGGCGGTCCCAAATAATCCAAAACACGCCGCAACGGGCGGAGCTCCAGTCAACACATTGACGAGCAAGAAGACGAATATGCCCACCACGACGCATGACAGTACTAGGCCATTGGCCGAGACGCGCTCAACTCCGGCCTGGATAAGGAGCTCGTTAATTCTGCTCCTGCGTGCCGCTGTCTTGGTCTTCTCAACTACGGGCCAGCAAGACCACCACATCAGAAACAGCCCGATACCCATGAGTAACCCGACAAGCGCAGTCATGCGTAGGTTCCCAACAGTTCGGAAACGCTGTACCCACGGCGTACTAGCTTTTCGTCATCAGTCAGCCCGGAAGCGGTTACAACCAGCTCGCCATTGACCCGGCGAAAGAGTGATGTGGATTCGATGATGCCGTTTTCAACGCGGCGACCCAGTGCAAGGATCTCGGCTACTTCACGCTTGCCCGTTGCGGATCGAGAACAGTGGACAACAAGATCGATGCACGCCGCGACAGTGGGCACGACGAACGCGCTGGAAATGTTTTCACCAGCCAGCAGCGGCAGGGTACAAATTTTGGTCACTGCATCGTGCGCACTATTTGCGTGTACCGTGCACATGCCCGGGAGACCCGAGTTGAGGGCGATGAGCATATCCAGGCTTTCGGCTTCCCTCACTTCTCCGACGATCAGCCGGTCAGGACGCATACGTAGTGCTTCTTTAACGAGCCGGCGCATGGGGATCTCGCCTCCACCTTCCAGATTCGCCTGGCGGCACTGCAGACCGACAACGTCGCGAAGTGGCAGTTGAAGTTCGAAAATTTCCTCTACTGTGACCACACGTTCGCGGGAACCAATTCCCGCGGCCAGACAATTGAGCATGGTTGTCTTGCCTGCTTGAGTTGCCCCCGATACCAGAACATTCATCCCGCTCGCCACGGATGCGCCAAGGAACCGAGCCGCTTGGGGTGTCATCGACCCCAACTCAACCAAATGCTCTAACCGGGTGGCACGGGCAATGAACTTCCTGATATTGACCGCCCAATGCCGCCTGGTGACGTCTGGAATGACCACGTGCAGCCGCGAACCATCAGGTAAGGCCGCGTCCACGAAGGGAGATGAAAGATCAAGCCTGCGCCCTGATGATTTCAGCATCCGCTCCACCAGGTCTTTTACCTGCTGCTCCGTAAGCGTCAAAGACGTGAGCTCGGATTCCCCTGCCCGGGCAACATATATCTCCGAGGGCGAGTTGATCCAAACTTCTTCTACCGTTGGATCATCGAGAAGCGGCTGGAGGACACCAAAACCGGCTACAGCATCGTAAACGTGCTGCCGAACGCGATCCGGCGCGCCAAGTGGAGGGACAACACCAAGGAGTGACCGCTCGTCGTAATCGCTGATGGCTGCGTCTACAAGACGACGTACCTCGGAATTCTGGTTGGCAGGATCCAAGCCTCTGTGGCGGATGAGGCTGCGAACCTCGTCCTCCACAATGCGCAGTGCCTCCATGCTGTTCCCCCAAAATCGATCCATAAAGTAACTTATTCCACATTGACCAGTCGTTATCTATGACGACTGTGATTCCACACTACCGGATGCAATAAGACGAGACTTTGCGCCTGTGGATAACTACCCCTGGTCCCTTCACATTCACCACTCTGGTAACAGGTGTAACATTCCGCTATCATTTGAGGGCATTGGCCAGTCACTTGTGCTATGGCCTTCCGAAAAAAGCTGGAGACGTTCTTTGACACCCCCTCACCTCCCCCGTTCCTTGGCCATAGCTCTAATGACGGGATCTCTGGTTTTTTCCGGGATGGCGACCGCGGCGGCGACAGCCCCTGCAGTAGCTCCGTCGGCTCCTGCAGAAACGACCGGCCCAGCGCAAGAAGGCCCACCCCTACCTAAACCATCGGCGACCCCGGCGCCGGCGCCCGCAATAGATACCGTCGAAGAGGCTCCCGCAGAAGGCATTAAAAGTGGCGCGCCACAGAAAGCCGCCCAAGGCATTCCGGACTTTGGCAAGTACGGTGCGTACATGGGGCAGGGAATGCAAAAAATCGAGGCTGGGCTGGACCCACAGACAAGCATTGCCCCGAAGGCACTCAGCCAAAAACTTTCATCGATTTCGGCCACACCGCAGGGCAGCTGGCGGCCACCCGGCGTTCAGGGAATGGACGTCAGCGCCTATCAGCCCTACATCAACTGGAAGACTCAATGGAACATGGGCGCTCGCTTCGCCTATGTAAAGGCGACTGAGGGTACCTACTACAAGAATGATGAGTTCGAAGAGCAATATTCAGGTAGTGCGGCTGTGGGCATGCTCCGCGGCGCTTACCATTTTGCGAATCCGGGGTATTCCTCTGGACGTGACCAGGCCAACTACTTCGTCAATAACGGTGGTGGATGGTCCGCGGATGGTAAGACGCTCCCACCGCTGCTTGACATGGAGTGGAGCCCCTATGGAAACGCCTGTTATGACATGACGCCGTCCCAGCTCATCTCGTGGGTTCGCGAATTTTCCAATACGGTCAAGGCCCGAACCGGTAGAACACCCATGATTTACACCGCAACATCTTGGTGGAAAGAATGCATGGGCAACACAACCGCATTCTCTGACCATCCCCTTCACCTCGCTGCTTACAACGAAGTCGGCGTTGGCGCGATGCCTGCTGGTTGGAAACGTCAAAACGTGTGGCAATACAGTAGCACTGGCCCGTTCGACGGCGATTCCAACGTGTGGAACGGCACAATGGACGGACTGAAGAACTTCGCGCGGGGGCGCTCTCAAACCACTCCAACGCCATCTACCGATAACAGCGCTCGGGCCTTCAGCACGGGCGATTTTAATGGTGATAACCGCCCAGATTACTTAACTCGTCGAGCTGATGGAACATTGACCATGCAGCGTAGCTTGGCAGGCAACAAGTTGTCGTCACCGACGACGATCGGACGGGGGTGGGATATTTTTAATGCCGTCGTAGGGACCTCCGACTTCAACGGCGACAATCGAAGCGACATCGTAGCGCGCATGACTGATGGACGTCTCTGGCTATACCCGGGCAATGGCGTCGGCGGGTTCCTTCCGAGGATACAGATCGGAGCGGGGTGGCACGTTTTTAATGACATCGAAGCGGTGGGAGACTTTGACGGAGACCACCATAGCGACTTGGTGGCTCGTAGCGGCAACGGCACTTTGTACATTTATCCAGGCAATGGCGCCGCAGGCTTTCTACCTCGGCGCGTCATCGGTGCTGGTTGGCAAATTTTCAATCGCATAGAATCTGCGGGGGATCATAACGGCGACAGTAAGAATGGCTTGATTGCTCGCACCTCGACGGGACAGCTCTACCTCTATCCAGGTAATGGCACCGGGGGTTTCCAACAGCGTCGAACGATCGGTTCCGGTTGGAATACCTTCAGTCAAATTGTCGGGGGATACGATTTCACGGGCGATGGAGCTACCGATGTCCTCGCGCAGTCTGGCGGAAATGTCCTCCTGTATCCCGGCGATGGCCGCGGGAATTTCGCTCCACGACTTGCCATCGGTCAGGGATGGCAAGGATTTCACCAGGTGTGGGAAGCCGGTGATTTCCAGGGCGATGGAAAAGCCGACGTTCTGGCAACAACACCACGCGGAGATTTGTGGCTGTACGGCGGCAACGGGAGCGGCTCTTTTCTACCGAGGAGGCAGGTTGGTGCTGGGTGGAATCAGTTCAACTGGGTGGTGAGTGCCGGTGACTTCGACGGTGACCGGAAGCTTGACCTTGTGGCGAGAGCCAAGGACGGCACATTGTGGCTATATCCGACGGATGGGCGAGGCAACTTCACTTCGCGCCACCTCATTGGACATGGGTGGGATATCTTCACCCAACTGCTAGGCACGGGCGACTTTAATGGCGATGGCTATGGAGACCTCGTGGCACAGGAACGGAACGGAAAGCTGTGGCTATACCCCGGTGACGGGGATGGCGGCTTCAAGAAGCGCGTCCTTATCGGTCACGGATGGGATGTCTTCAATCTAGTAGCAAGCGCTGACGACTTTGACCAGGACGGCAACGTTGACATCATGGCAAGGGATCACGCCGGATACCTGTGGCTTTACCCAGGCAATGGACATGGAAGCTTCTTGACGCGCAGCCGAATCGGGGCTGGGTGGGGCGCTTTCCGGTCGTTTGCCAACGTCGGAAAGTTTGACGGGACCAGTGGTTCCAATGTGATCGCACGGGACTCCGGCGGCACACTGTGGATGTACTCAGGCGACAGCAACGGTAACTTCAGGACGAGCGTCATTGACGCCTACTAGTCGGATCGTCTTCTGGCATGGCCTATTGTGGTCTACGGTCAGAGATCTCGTCCTAACCGATGTCTCTGGCGACCGCCACCAGTCAGCCAGATTGTCGAGCTCACGAAAGACGACCGCCCATGGATATCCAGAATCACTTCTACGGACACTCTGCCGTTTACGCTGCACACGCTGAGCTCGAACGACCGCGGCACGTTGCTGGACTGATCCAACACGGCTGGACCCCCGTTTCTCCCATCGCCACCCATTTTGCAGACTTGGCGGAATCGGCTCCGGCAGGAAACTTATTCGTGTGGACACACAGTTCCAGAGGGTGGACCGAAGCAGAGTCAAGGAGGAGCGCGGGCTACTCCACTACAGCTATAGGAGCACCTTTTCTTTATCTGCTCGACACTGTACGACGTAATGTATCCGCGCCGCCAAGGTCCATTGACACAGTGGTGTTCCCCTTTCATGGGACCCGATTGGTTACCGTTGAAGGAGATCAGGCTGCTTATGCCCGCGAAGTCTACGAGGCGGAAGGAGCGTCAATTGTTTGCATGCACGTTGACGACCTTCAACGCCCCGACATCGTAAACGCGTGGACTTCCGCCGGACATCAGCTCACCACAGCAGGTGAGCGCAGGGACCCACTGTTCCTTGCACGCGTGCTCTGGCTATTAATGTCGGCACGAAAGGTCGTCTCAAACCGTATGGCCACTGCACTTGTCTACAGCGCAGCCGCGGGGACGCCAGTATCAATTTATGGACCGCATTTCCAGATCGCTGGCATCTCGGAAACCTCCTCGGAGAGTTATTTGCAGAAATTGTGGCCTGAGTTCTACTCTCCGGCAGCCCACATAGACGATATCCGTGCTGTCGCTGACCTGGAATTGGGCCGACGTCATATGAAAGCTCCGGCCGAGCTGCGCCAAATACTGGGCTGGCAGACCGCAGCACCCGCGCCCTTTCTCAACTACTGGGTGGGCGCGCCGGTTGAGAAAGCACGAGCTGTGCTGGGATTGAAGAAGCGAGCCGTAGGTCCCGTCATTAATGGAGTCAAACTTTCACCGCTCGATTTCCTCAGACATCCTCTTGAGCACTTGCCCGATCCTCTTCCACGCCATACAGCTTTCGCGCTAGTGCAGCCGAAGATCCTGGAACGTCCTTGAAGTCGGGCCTAAGGCCATTATCTACCTCCCGGCAATCTCTGCTTTATCTCCTCGGTGCCGGTATTCAGGGTGTGGCGCCGCTTCTCATTCAACCCATAGCTATACGCGTCCTCGACGCAACGCAGTGGGGTCGAGTCGGGGTGTCTACCGTATTGCTTCAGGTTGGTCTGGTTATCCTTTTGGCCGGGCTGCCGCTCGCGATCACCCGTGCATACTTCGACCACGACGACGGTGCTGGCAGATCACGCGCCATTGCCGGAGCCAGCTCGATCCTCAGTGTCTTGATTGCAGCCGTTGCCGTGTTAATCTCCGTAGTTCTACTATCGGCATCCGGTGATTTGGCTGCAAATCTTCCGTTCGTCCTGACGCTTCCGGCCATGGGCCTACTCAGTGTCGTAGTTTCCTGTCAGGCCTTCTTGCGCGCGGAGCAGAAGGCCCTGCACTTCATCATTCTGAGTGCAGGGTCATCGCTGTTTCCACATGCATTGGGGCTCACTGCCATCCTTGTTCTAAGGGCGGACGCGACTGTTTACATGGCGGCGTTCTGTCTTGGTATGGCGACGACAGCTCTAGCGGCCCTGTTGATGGCCCGACCAACCGCGCCAGGACGACAACCACAAGCCGTGAAGGAGGCTATTTTCATCGGACTTCCGGTCCTACCCCACAGCCTCGCCATGATTCTGCTAATGCAGGGCGACAGCCTTCTGTTGAAGGTCCTCGAAGGTGACGTGGCATCGGGACGATATATTGCGGCAGCCGCTTTCGCCTTGGGCCCATTCGCTGTGCTGGCCGGACTGAATAACGTATGGACGCCAAGAATCATGTCAGCTGTGAGCGCTGGCACGGCATCGGACGATGTGCGGGCAGTAACCCGCAATGCGGTCATAGTCGCTGCTGTGCTCGGCTTTGGCGGGATTGCAGGTGCGAATCTGGGTATGCATGTTCTGGCTGGCGATTTGCCCGAACTAGTGCAGCTCGCGAAGGTCCTACCGCTCGTCTCTGTCGGCTACGCGCTCTACCTCGTTAGTATGGCAGTCCTGTTTGCGCTCAAACGTACTCGTTCTTTCGCTTACATGACCCTGCTGATCACTCTGATTACAGGGCTGCTCGCAATCCTGCCCGCGGAGTCACAGAACCTTACGGTGTTGGCGGCCGTCAAAGTATTCGGATTCACCGCTCTCGGATTTGTCTACTTGCTCTTTGCACGCCGGGCCGGAGCAACGGCGCTCTCCGGCTCACCCTTTGTTCTGCTCTTGGTATCCTTGAGCGCTACAACACTCCTCGCACTGCTTATTCCGACAACTGTGGCAGCGGGCCTATGGACCCTGCTGGGATCGAGCGGAATAGCTCTGGCAGCCACTTTCGTAGTCCGTAGGCGGTTGAATAAATTCAAAGCAATATAGTTCAAGAAGTAGATTTGAAAGGATTACATCCCTTGGGAAAGCAAGATTTCGAAGTCGGCGCACATACTGTCGGAGCCGATCACAGGCCCTTTATCATTGCCGAGATGTCCGGCAACCACAATGGCGATCTGCAACGTGCCCTTGACATTATCGATATGGTTGCCGATTCGGGCGCACAGGCGGTCAAGTTCCAGACCTATACAGCCGACACCATCACTATCAACTCAGGCCGCCCGGAGTTCCTTATCTCAAAGGAACACCCGCTATGGGGCGGAGCCAAGCTGTACTCTCTATACGAGCAAGCGCATACTCCCTGGGAGTGGCATGAAGAGATGTTCAACCGCGCCCGGGCCAAAGGTCTAATACCGTTCTCCAGCCCTTTCGATGCAACGGCCGTCGACCTGCTGGAGTCGCTTGAAGCTCCGCTATACAAGATCGCTTCCCTTGAGATCGGCGATCTAGAGCTACTCCGACGAGTCGCACGCACAGGAAAACCCATGATCCTGTCCAACGGCGCCGCTACCATATCGGATATTGATAGGGCCGTGCGAACCATCCGCGCTGAAGGCAATGATCAGATTACTGTACTGGCCTGCACTTCCTCATATCCAGCTTCTCCCAGCGAATCAAATTTGCGGACGATTCCGGTAATGCGGGACGCGTTCGACGTTCAGGTCGGACTCTCCGATCACACGAAAGGCATCGGGGCCGCAGTGGCTGCCGTAGCGCTGGGCGCGACTGTGATTGAAAAGCACGTCACACTTAGTCGTGCCGACGGAGGAGTGGATTCAGACTTCTCCCTGGAACCGAACGAATTAATGGATCTTGTCACCGAAACCTCAACCGCTCAATTGTCGTTGGGTTCAGCCGTGCTCAGGGTTACCGGAGGCGAGGAAGAGAGCCAGCGACTACGCCGTTCGTTGTACGTAGTCGATAATGTGAAAGCCGGGGACACTGTGACGACTGCTAACGTTCGCTCCATCCGCCCCGCTGGTGGACTTGAGCCGAGCTACTATAGCGTCGTTCAAGGACGAACCTTCAGGTCAGACGCTGGTGCCGGAACGCCCCTGAGCTGGGATCTAATCTAGCGTGGATCGACGGCCGTGGTGACAGCCTTGACCAAGCGACGCCACGGCCTGCGGATGGCGGCCAGCTCCGCATCTTCGTCTGGTCGATACCCTCCTGCGCTGAACAGGTTGTAAGAGGCAATATTGTCCTCAAGCATCTCCGCGATAAGAAGTGCAACCGCTTGGTGATTCAGGAAGTAGTCTTCAGCCATGGCAAGGACGCTTCCCGCCATGCCACGGCCACGATGGGCGGGACTTAGAGTGATGGATACCTCCCATGTCTCTCCTTCGGTCGCTTGGTTCTCGTCCAGCCGATCGAACCGGACAGTGGCGGCGGGCTCCCGGTCTATTTCAACGATGAGCAACCGTCTATGATCAGCGACAACAGATGCTTCCACCCATGCAACGTGCGAATTCCAGTCAAGTTCGCCCGTAGCGCGGGAAACGAGCCGCACTGATGGATCGTTGCGCCAATCGAAAAGGCGGGACGCGTCTTCCAGCGTGGCGAAACGCACCTGTAGGCCTCGGTCAAGCCTCAAACGCTCTGCCCACACTCGCACTATGCGCGCTGCACCGCTACCGTCCACTTGATGACGTCCGGCCGCACCCATCTCAGCGCGCCGAAGGGGGTCTACTAGCAATTCTCGCAGCTGCGTGGCAGCCTCCGGCGCCTTCAAAGAACCGTCCCGCACGGAACCCAGTCCGAGGGCAAAGCCCGCACCAACAGCATAGCGATAGTTATCCGCCTGGTTTTCTACGACCTGTAGCAACGCCATGGGCACACCAAGCGTCGCTAGTTCCCATACTGTTGTTCCAGCGCCACTGATTACCAGATCCATTGAAGGAAAAAGCGATGGAATATTTGGTCCAGGTTCATGAATTACGATTTGCCGAGCGACCTCAGGTTGCGGTTCCAACACCGCGCTTTCTGCAACCACGTGACAGGTGCAGGATATCCCCGTTGCCAACAACAAGCGGACTGCTTCACCAGTCATGTTAAGTGCATCGGTACCGCCCATGATCACTAGGACCTTGATCCCAACAGTAGCCTTGGCTGTGTCCTTGGCAGCTGACAAAATCGACCGGCGAAGGGGAATGGCCTTAGTGCCACGCAGAAGGTGGCGGCTACCATCGTCGGGCCGGTATACGTGCTCACTCATTGGTGACGGGTCGATAGCGATAGCCGCCGAGCGTCGACCATAGTGACCGTCCTCGACCGAACTCAGCAAGATCCCTCGTTGAGCCAGCTCCGTGTCGAGCGGGCCAGCATCGTCGTAGGAGTCAACGTGGACCACGGTGGCGCGATGGTCAACCGCCAGGCTGGCGAATTCGGCAGCCGTCCCCCTCCACGAATGAAGAAGATACCCTTGCTCCTGCAGCATCGTCTTGCCCAAGGTATTCTCTACCAACCCGTAAAAAACCACCTCCCAGCCGACATCGGAAGCCGCATCCGCTACAGCGATGGATCGGATCAGATGTCCTAGCCCTTGGCGCTTCGTTGCATCGCAACGGAAAAGCACAATCACAATCAGCCCTCTCTCAGTGCCTTTTGCTCGATATGAGCATTCAGCTCGACAATTTCGGGATGCGCATCCAGCGTCCGCACCACCTCACGCCACGAGGGAGGCGCATCACCTAGAAGCTTCGTCAGGGCGCATAAGAGTTTCAGGTCCTCATGAGTGTCAAGCGTGACACGGTAGCGATCATTGCGCGGAAGGAACGAAAGCGACGCACAGGTAAATTCAGCACCGTCCTCATAAACTGCGCTAGTTACATGTGCTCGATGGTATTTCTCTGTTCGCCGGTCGGCACGATGCAGCGCTTTGGTAGTAACCAGTTCTACGTCCAGTCCACGAGGCAGCGAACGCGGGTGCGTGGTTGACACGTAATCGACGTCGGGTGTGCGCCGCCAAATTGCGACGACCGCCGAGATAAGGACCGGGTCCAACAACGGACAATCGGCGGTCAGACGAACCACTGCATCGGCCCTAGTACGATTGGCCACAAGAAGAAAGCGCGAGAGCACATCGTCCTCACTTCCTCGCACGACTTGAACGCCCAAACTCGCACCAAAATCATCGATTCTGTCGTCATTCGATGTCTCCGACGTCGCTATAACTACATTATCTACACCATCGGCTTTTTTCGCGGCCCGGACAACCCAGTCCAGCACGGGACGACCCAAAAGCGGTTCCAACACCTTGCCGTGAAGGCGGGTCGAACCCATACGAGCTTGAATAACAACCACGACGCGTGGTGCGGTATCTGTCATGACGCGACGACGTCGAGAACGTTCTCGATTACCTGGTGAACTTGACCATCGGTGAGACCTGGGAAGAGTGGCAGGGAAATTTCCTGTCGATAGTACGCCTCCGCGTTGGGGCACATGCCACGACGATAACCCAAGTCCTCGAAGACCGGATGCCAGTAGACAGGGATGTAGTTAACTTGCACTCCGAAACCACGGGAACGAAGTTCGTCAAATATGACACGGCGTCGTTCCGCCGGAACGCGCAGCGGGTACAGATGCCAAGCCGGAGAGGCCTCATCCATCACGCCAGGAATGACTAGTTCGTCATTGGTGGCAAAGGCTTCGTTGTAGAGATTATGAATCTGCTGTCGTCGCCGCTTGAACTGCTCCAACTTGCCTATCTGACTTAATCCTAGGGCGCATAAGATATCTGGCAATCGGTAGTTGATACCAAATTCGTGCACTTCCTGGTGCCAAGGGCCTTCTTCCGGGTAGCGCAGGGCATTGCTATCACGAACCAATCCCTGCCCCTTGAAATTACGAGCCCGAGTGGCTAACCGCCCATCGGGGGACACTACCGCCCCGCCCTCACCTGTCGTCAGGTTCTTCGTAGGGAAGAAGGAAAATGTCGTTAGGTCAGCGATTTCACCAACTGGGCTTCCGTTCAGTATCGAACCAACGGAATGAGCAGCATCCTCGATAAAAAGGGCACCATGCTCGTGCGCCAATCTCGTGAACGCCTCCGCGTCCACCGGCAATCCCGCATAATCAACTGCAGTGATCGCTCGGGTCCTGTCAGTTATTAAGCACCTAGCTGCCTCAATCGAGAGATTTCCAGTTGAGGCCTCCACGTCGGCAAACACAATTTTTGCCCCAGCAATTGCCGCAGTGGCTGCCGTAGCAACAAAGGTCAGTGGTGTAGTCACGACCTCATCGCCCGCCTGTACTCCGGCAGCGACGTAAGCTGTGTGCAATGCTGCAGTACCCGAGGTCACGGCAACAGCTTGAGATCCTCCGGCGACCAAAGAAATTGCTTCCTCGAACTTATCGACCATCGGTCCGGTTGTTAGCCAGTCGCTACGAAGCGCTTCAGTGACGGCCAATATGTCACTTTCATCTATGGATTGCCGACCGTAGGGAAGCATTCGTTTACAACCCTTCCGAGATCATATTCCGCAATTCGTCTACAGAGAGAAAATGTTCGTTGCCATCGGACTGATAGCTCCAGCCGTCTGACACAGCGATCCCGTCTTTCGGCGGTTTATACCCCCACCCAGCGAGGTGTGGCATGACGACGTATCGTGAACCAAGGGAAACTGTGCGGCGGGAATCGTCTGCTGCGATCATTTCCTCATGGAGCTTCTCGCCAGGGCGAATGCCAATCTCATGCGTCCTGGCGTCAGGCGCGATGGCCGTAGCCAGTTCAGCGATCCTCACGGAGGGGATTTTAGGAACATAGAGTTCCCCACCCTGCATCATCTCAAATGAGTCCAAAACGAATTTTACTGCTTGGTTTAGAGTGATCCAGAACCGCGTCATCCTGTTGTCAGTCAATGGCAACGACTCACCGCGGGCGGCCATTGTCTTCCAGATTGGTACGATCGATCCGCGGGAACCCATGACGTTTCCATACCGGACTACGCAGAAACGGGTGTCGTAAGCCGCGGCGTAGTGGTTGCCTGAGATAAAAAGCCGATCCGCACATAGCTTGGTGGCACCATAGAGGTTAACGGGGCTCGATGCCTTGTCTGTCGAAAGGGCAACGACCTTCTTGACGCCCGCATCGATTGCGGCGTCAATAACGTTTTGCGATCCACGGACGTTTGTTTCAACGTACTCAAATGGATTGTACTCGGCGGTGTCCACCTGCTTGAGTGCAGCCGCATGGATGACGTAGTCAACTTGGTGGAAAGCTCGTTCAAGCCTGTGTCGATCTCGGACATCACCAATGAACCAACGGAGACGAGAATCATCTTCGAACAGACGACGGGCTTCTAACTGCTTCAGCTCGTCCCGACTAAAGATCACAAGCCGCCGGACGTTGTGGTTATCCAGAATCTCCCGGATGAGGGCCTTCCCCAATGATCCGGTTCCGCCAGTAATCAATACTGACGATCCACTCAGCATGGACATTCTTACCACCTTTATCACTCGTGATTAAATCGAACAACACCCCTGATGATTTAGGGCGCTCGCTGCATACAGCACATCGAAAGACTACCAGCTAGGACGAAGTGAACTGCGGCCGATGACCAGTCAATAGACGCCTTTAGAACCTGACGGCATGCCCCAACAACTTCCCGAGTCCTACCCAGGCTCGCTTCGCCACGACTTTGGGGAGAAGACTCACGGCGTTGAGCCTCGAGGAGAGGTGTAAGCGCGCCGCTAACGCCGCTTTACCCCAGCCCAACCGCTGGAAATCTGCAGCGCACTCATCGAAAAACCGCCGCTCTTCATCGAATCGGCGCCCATCAAGGGCCCGCACCGAGGAATCACTCTCCCGGTGCCGACGGTACTGAAAACAGACCGTGTCCGTAGCGAGCAGCCGGCTGCCCGTCATGACGACATCCAATGCAAGCGCAAGGTCCTGAACGACGTCGTACTCCGGCCGGAAGGAATGGGCTTTGATGGCGTCCGCGCGCCATGCAATGGATGGAAAGTACAACCAATTGCCAGAGATCAGGCTCTTGGCAATGGGCTCTCCCTGCAGAACAGCGGTACTGCTGCTGCCCGTGGCGCGGCGACGCATTGCTGCCTTAATTCGATCGGCCAATGGTAGGTAAACCTCACCGAGCTCGTCAATAACCTCCACTTGAGGCTGAACGATCGACACGGACGGCTCTCTAAACGCCTGACGGACCGTGGAAAGGTAATTCGGCAGCATGACGTCATCAGCACCCATGATCACGACGATGTCGTGCTGAATGAGGCCCACGCACTTGCGGTAATTACCGTTGGCGCCAAGGTTCTTTTCATTCCGGGAATACGCGATCCTGCTGTCTGAGGCAGTCAGCTCCGCAAAGTAGGCGGGGAGAGTGTCGTCCGGGTAACCGTCATCGACAATTGTCAACTTGAAATCCCGATCCTCCTGCTTCAGGACACTATCAACAGCTGCTTTCATCATGGCTACGTCCCCGTAGTAGGGGAACATCACGTCTATGGTCATCAATAACCTGCTTTCTGGGTAAAACAGCCGGCGTGTCCGGCCGCTATCGGGAGGGCGATTCCCAGGGCCGTTCAGTTTCATCGATGGCTATACGCCGGGCCAATTTGGTGAGGGAAATCTCTGTTTGACGGTGTCGCTGGTAGGACGTGGCCATGAACACAAGGAAGGACACTATGAGTGCATACAGCACCAGGTCGGTACCACGCCCGATACCGAGCCAGGAAGCGACGGTGGAAAGCACCTCAGGGAAGAAAATCGACAACACTGCCGCGGTCGCAAACAACAGCAGCATGATGCGCCGGATCGCCAGGTGCCGCGCGTTACTCCCCCCACGCATCAGTACCAACGATACGAGTACGACCGCGCAGACGAGCAGGATCTGGACAACAATCAGCATGGAAGTTACCTCAGGAACAGTTCGGCTAAGATATTGACAGAATTTAGCAGCGATTGACCCTTCGCCTTGGAATAGTCTGTGTAGATAATCTCGACCGGATGTTCCACCCAACGATGTTCAAGGACTGCCAGCTGATTCACCAGCTCGGACGCATGGGCCATGCGGTTCTGCGTGAGGTGGATGTCCTCCGCAACTGACCTGCTGATGGCCCGCAAGCCATTGTGAGCGTCCGTCAGGTCCATCCCAGTGGCCAGTTTCGATTGGAGCGCAGCTGTCTTCAAAACCAACCGCTTGACCGGCCCCATCTTCGTGCGGTCGTCAAGGAATCGCGACCCCAATACTATGTCCGCCTCGCCGGATGAAAGGCGTTCCACCATTTCCCTGGCGTCCTCAACGCGGTGCTGTCCATCGGCGTCGAACGTAACTATGCTGTCCATCCCCGGATCCTGCAGTGCATACTCGATCCCCGTCTGCAGGGCAGCTCCCTGTCCCAAGTTGATCGGATGCTGTACGACGACGGCACCCGCATCACGGGCAGCCTGCGCGCACTCATCGGTGCTGCCATCATCTATGCAGACAACGTTCGGAAAAGTGGGAAGGAGGCCTCTGATGACGTCGACGACGACGGTTGACTCGTTATACATCGGAATAACAACCCAGGTTCGGCTCACGGCCCCAGTATTTCACATCTATCCAACGCCCTGGCACCCGCGGAACCAGCGGCCCCAATTTTGCCCGCGCCGTCCAGTAGGGTTGGAAGCTGGTATGTCTGTCAGCTGCGACGAAGGCATCCTCGTGGGGTAGTCCCCGCCGCCCCATCCAGCAAAAGTCCGAGGAGTCTCTGCATGTCCTGGCCGCAATTCGTTCCCATTCTGGTCGGCACACTGCTGCTTTTCCTCCTTCCTGGCGGACTCACTCTTCGCGCTTTAGGATTACGCGGTATCGCCATGTGGGCGCTGGCAGGGCCGGCCACCGTCAGTATCATCGCCACGGCTGCCATCGTTTGGCCGTATCTGTCTCTCCGGTTCTCACCTGCGTCAGTCGCGATCTTCACTGGGGTACTTACCCTGGCCATACTCCTGGTCCGCTATGGCATTGCCGTCTTTCGTACCCGGCCCTACACGTCCGGCCCTTCAGGCGCCCCCGGTGGGCATAGATTCGCAGGACGTGTCCTGCCATTGAGCTACGAAAATATCCGGGCATCATGCTACGTGCTCGCGGTGTTGGTTCCGGCCGTCATTATAACCGCTCGGTTCGTCACGATTATCGGCAGCCCGGAGAATATCTCTCAGACTTACGACAACATCTACCACTTGAACGCTATCCGTCATATCCAAATGACCGGTAACGGCTCTTCCATGACGCTGGGCAATCTGACTGAAGCGTCACAGGGCTTCTACCCGGCAGCTTGGCATGACGTCCTTGCCCTCGTAGTGCAGTTGCTGGGAACGTCCGTACCCGCCGCCGTAACCGCCGGGAACATAGTCATCAGTGCCGTGCTATGGCCGTTAGGTTGCATTTATCTCGTAACCCGGATCACCGGTACCCGAATCCTGCCGGTATTGCTCACGGGGGCCATCGCCGCCGCGTTCAGTGCCTTTCCCTACCTGATGATCGACTTCGGCGTCCTTTATCCCAACCTGCTCTCGGTTGCCATTCTGCCTGTTGCGCTCGGAATCATGGTCTCTGGCCTGAGGCTGGGAGCGATCGGGCTCGCGACACTTCCCGCAGCCTTGCAGTTCCTTGCCGTGCTCCCCGGTCTTGCGCTGGCGCATCCCAGCACCGTCGTAGCCGTCATTGCCTTTGGCGCCCCGATGATGGTCGCGTGGCTTGTCAACGTCACCGTCGCATGGCGGCGGAAAAAGTCCTCAGGCGTAGCCGTGATTGCAGCTCTCGTTGCCGTCGCGGCATATATCGTCGTCGGGATGATTGGGTGGCAATTGGCAGTTCAACCCCAAGCCGCCTCAGGCTGGGACCCGCGTCAAACGGTCTCACAGGCACTAGGGGAGATTCTCGGCAGCGGCCCCCAGGGCACTCATATTTCGTTTCTCCTGCTACTTCTGACACTGGCCGGCGTCGCAACGCTTGCGCAGGAGCCGCGCCGGTGGTGGCTGCTCGGCGTTTTTGCCGTAGGTTCTGCCCTCTTCATTGTCGCCTCGGCAATGCCGGAGGGGGACCTCAGGCATTTTTGGACTGGGGTCTGGTACAACGACGCTTACCGGCTCGCGGCCATACTGCCTACGGTCACCCTTCCAGTAGCCGTGCTGGGCGGTACCAGGGTGCTGCGCACCCTGGGACTATGGATTGAAAGCCTGCATCTGACGACAACCCAATTCTACCAACGCGCGCTTCCCCTCGTCCGGGGACTGTCGAATAAGGGGATGGCCGCCGCCGTCATTGTCATCGCCCTCGGTGCCACGACGCTCTTGGCACAAATCGGTTCCTTGGACACTGAGCAGCGCCTGGCCTCGGAACGATACCGAATCTCGGATACATCCGTGCTCCTGAGCAGCGACGAATTGGCGTTGCTCGAACGAGTGCCGGAGTTGGTCCCGCCAGGAGATGTTGTTTACGGAGATCCTTGGAACGGCAGCACCTTGGTCTACGCGGTCTCGGGGCGTGAAACTGTATCCCCTCACGTAGTCGGGGCCCGTTCGGAGGCTGAGCTGGTGTTGATGTCGCATATGGATGAAGCTGGAGTGAATCCCGCTGTTTGTCCAGCGGTGAAGGAATTGAACGCCTACTACGCTCTCGATTTCGATGACCGTGAGGTCCAGGGCGGCCAGCACGTCAACACTGCAATGGACAATGCCGAAAGTGCACCTGGACTGGAACTCATCGCCAGCGAGGGTGAAGCGAAGCTCTACAAGGTGACGGCCTGCGGGTAGCCCGAGGCATTTAGCTACGTGCCGGACCGCAACGCCTTCACAACATTCGTGACCGAAGAGTCGAGGACCAGGCGGCCCTTCTCCATGAGGATGCCACGCTCACAGACTTTCACCACCAGATCCAGGTCGTGACTGACGACAACGAGCGTTTTACCGGCCGCACTCAACTCCTTGATCTTCTTGATGCACTTCTTCTGGAAGGGCTCATCCCCCACGGCGAGGATCTCATCCACGAGGAAGACTTCAGGATCGGTGTGCACCGCGACAGAGAAGGCCAACCGCAGATACATGCCGGAGGAGTAGAATTTCACCTCTGTGTCGATGAACTGGGCGATTTCAGAGAATTCAACAATGGAATCGAACTTCTCGTCGATCTCCTTCTCCGTCATGCCGAGAATGGCACCATTGAGGTACACATTGTCCCGGCCACTGAGATCAGGGTGAAACCCCGCGCCAACCTCGATGAGTCCTGCAACCCGGCCCCGGGTACGCACCGTACCCGAATCCGGAAGCATGACGCCGGACATGTGCTTGAGGAGCGTGGACTTTCCCGAACCGTTCAGCCCCAGTAAGGCCACTGACTCGCCCTCGTTTATGGAGACCGAGACTTCGTTGAGGGCATGGAACTTCTCGGACAGATCACCCTTGCGTCCCTTGACCAACCACACAAAGGCTTCCTTGACGGAGCGGGTGTGCCGCAGGACAAATTCCTTGCTGACGTTCGTTACCTCTATGGCCAACATAGTGCTTACAACTCCTGAGCGAAACGGCCCTCAAGGCGACGGAAAGTGAACTGCCCCAGAAAAATGATCACGAGTGAGGTGAGGAGTCCGATGGGCAGCCAGAAATCCAACAGGTTGGGCGGAACGGCCATAGCAGGGTCCATGACGTCCGGAGTCGTGGTGGGCAGCCAGAAGGCAAAATGGAATAGTTCCACAGCGATGGTCATGGGATTGGACTGGTAGAAAGTGAAGAAGGCGTGTCCCATCTTCTCCTCCACCATGGTCCACGCGTAAAGGACCGGTGAAGCCCAAGTGGCGATCATCAGCAACATGTCAACGAAGTTTTCAGAGTCACGGAAATACACGTTGGCGGCACCGAAGAACAGCCCCAGGCCAGTGGCCAGGAGTGCCACAATGAGGAATCCCCCGCCTGCGGCTGCGATCTGCGTAATGGACGGATGCCAACCGACAAACAGGCATGCGGCTAGGAGAACCACCAGCTGCGGGAAGAAATGTACTGCCGATACCCATACCGAAGCGACCGGAAAGAGTCCGCGAGGCAGATAAATTTTCTTTATCAGGTTGGCGTTGCCCACAATGGAGCGGGCTGCGTTCCCCAGTGCCTCCGAAAAGAAGTTGATGAGCACAATCCCGGCGAACAAGTAGATCGAGTAGTTGGGAAGTCCGCCGGGGTTCCGGTCGCTACGCTCGAGCCCCAGGAACACTCCCAGCGCAATGTAGAAGACAATGAACTGCACTGCTGGCTTCACATAGGACCAAAGGAGCCCAAGGACCGATCCACGGTAGCGGACCTTGAGTTCCTTTGATACCAGCAGGCGCAGGAGGAACCGCGAACGCAGAACATCGCGGAGTCCGCCAGCTTTGCCGGGCGTAACCAGACCAGTGGTACTCAACGTCAGTTACTTTCCTCGGAATGCTTCTCGAAAGTTTTCTTCCAGACGTCGATGGACGTCATCTCCGGAACCGCTGCCTTATACCGTGCGCTCAGTTGCGGCCAAGTGCGCAGAATCTCACTGTTGAGACGCAGACTCTCCGACAGAAGTTCTCTGAGTTTCTTCGGATCACGTTTGTACCAGGACGCACCCGTACCTTCGGCGTTCGTCACAACGGCGCTGTCGTATTGCGACATACGCCACCACTTATTGTCCTGGTGCGCCACGTAGGTCTGAGGACGGGTTCTGCTGGTTTCCGACACAGGTTTGGTCAATTGGCGGATCACCGTTTTTGCGGCCCAAGGAACGAGAGTCGTATAGGATGGCGCCCTAAATCCTTGTCCGTGCCGAGGCGGCTTGTCCATTTTTGGCGTGGGAAACGCTTCTGGATCCGGCTTGATCTGAGAATCAGAGTACTCGGCAATCATTGCCCGGATTTCCGGCAACTTTGTTGGAAGCAGGTCGTGCAGACCCTCCGGCCCCTTAAGCACATCACGCAAAGCCATAATGCGACCCATCGAGGTAAAGTACTGCATCGAGATCAAGTGCTTGATGTCCAAGTAGCCGGTTTCCCGAACTACACGACCGCCGCGTTCGTAAGGACTGTGAAGGAGCGCGGTTATCAGCCTGTTCCGTGTATGGAAATATGATTGCCAACCAACGAGGTCATCTTTGTCCGCCCAGGATACATGCCAAACGGCCGCACCGGGCATCGACACCGTGGGAAATCCCGCACTCTTCGCGCGCAATCCATATTCCGAGTCGTCCCACTTGATGAAGATGGGCAGCGACAGTCCAATCTCACGAATCACCTTCGTCGGGATCAGGCACATCCACCACCCGTTATAGTCGACGTCCACACGCCGGTGGAGCCACGGCGTTGTCCGCAGGTTGGACCTGGCAAAATCGTGACCGAGCTCTTGGGCCGCGATGGGCTGATCAGGTTGAATCCTGTAGGGATTAACAGTTTCACCGAACGTGTGCAGAACGGACCTGTTATAGAGGTCAAACATGTGACCGCCGACAATCGTCGGCGTTTTGCAGCGGTCCGCGAAGGTGAGCAAGCGGCTGATACTTTCCGGCTCAACCACGACGTCGTCGTCTAGAAGCAGCACATAGTCGCTGCCATTCTCGACCGCCTCGAACATACCGCGGGAGAACCCTCCCGACCCACCAAGGTTTGCCTGGTCAATGATACGGAGTTTGCTGTGAAGTGCTGCTTCGACTTCCGCGAACCCCTCTGCGTCACGGACCTTCTGAGTACCCTGATCAACGACGAGCACTTCTCGCACATTCTCGAGCGCTTCCGGGTGGCTAGCAAGAATGTTGAGATTGTCGAGGCAGAAATCGGTTTTGTTGAGCGTCGTTATTTCAAGTGTCACAGACCCTGTGTGCCCGGCCGCCGTGCGCTCGTCTTCAGCGCTCAGCCAGTCGGCTGATTCCAGAATGACCGATTCGGCACCTGCAACGATGTCAAACCAGTACCACCCGCCGTCGCCGAAAGGCTTGAGGGACAAATCGAAGGCACTCTCGGCGCTTCCACTGACACGTTGAGTTTCGACGTGCTGCAGCGAACCCCTTGCGTTCGACTTGTACACGCTGATGCTACCGGCTCCGGAAGTCACGACCCGAAGCTTAACCTCTTCGATGGCGGTCCACCGACGCCAGTAACTGGCAGGAAAGGCGTTGAAATAGGTGCCGAAGGAAATTCTCTCACCTGCGCGAACAGTCGTGGAGGTCCGCGATACAAAATCTTCAACGTGAACCTCGCTCGTCGCCGCCGGTGAATACGCGGACGTCGGCTGCCGGCCGGTTGAAGAGCCATCCATAGTGTTGAACTGAGCGCCACGCGCCGTCCCACTATCGACGTAAAGCAGAGCTGTATCCATCTGGCTCTGGTTCGGAAGTATGACGCGCTGAAGAGTGGTGAACTTTGTTGTTTCCGATTTTGAGCTGTCCACCGCTTCGGTTGAACTTGTCATGCGTCGACTCCTCCACTCTCGAGTGTTGCGCCACCACTGAAATGAGGCTTGATCTTGTTGTCAAACATGGCCAACGCGGATCCTATGGCCATGTGCATGTCCAGATATTTGTAGGTACCAAGTCGCCCACCGAACAAAACGGACTTCTCACTCTTTGCGAGGTCCCGGTACGCCAGAAGTTTCGCCCGATCCGCTTCCGTATTGATGGGGTAATACGGCTCGTCGCCCTCCGTCGCAGAACGCGAGAATTCGCGCATGATCAACGTCTTGTCCGATGGGTAATCTCGCTCTGGATGGAAGTGGCGAGGTTCGATGATCCGAGTGTAGGGAACGTCGCCGTCGTTGTAATTGACCACAGACGTGCCCTGAAAATCGCCTACATCCAGCACTTCCTGTTCAAAATCGATGGTTCGCCAAGAAAGGTTGCCCTCCGCGAAGTCAAAGTATCGGTCCACTGCACCTGTATAGACGACTGGGACATTCCCCACGACGTTGGACTTTCCGTACTCTTGAGAGTCATCAAAGAAGTCAGTGTTCAAGTGCACGGAAATGTTGGGATGATCCGCCATACGTTCTATCCACGCCGTGTAGCCGTTGGTGGGAAGTCCCTCGAAGGTGTCGTTGAAATATCGGTTGTCATAGGTGTAGCGAACCGGAAGCCGGGAGATGATGCCGGCCGGAAGATCCTTGGGATCCGTCTGCCACTGTTTTCCGGTGTAGTGCTTGATGAACGCTTCGTAGAGCGGCCGACCAATGAGCTGAATGCCCTTGTCATTGAGGTTCTCCGGGTCCAATCCGGCGAACTCCCCCGCCTGCTCCTGGATGAGCGCACGTGCCTCATCCGGAGTATGGTTTGCCCGGAAGAACTGGTTGATGGTGCCGAGGTTGATTGGAAGCGGAAAGACTTCGCCCCGATGCACGCCGTAAACCTTGTGCACGTAACTCGTGAACGTCGTGAACTTGTTGACGTAGTCCCAAACGCGCTCGTTAGAGGTATGGAACAAGTGCGCACCGTACTTATGCACTTCAATTCCAGTCTGCGGGTCTTTTTCACTGTAGGCGTTACCGCCGATGTGGTAGCGACGGTCGATCACCGCGACCTTGAGACCCAACTCAGTTGCAGCCCTCTCGGCCACTGTCAGTCCGAAAAACCCGGAGCCGACTACTACAAGATCAACGTTCACAAATTCTCCCGTGTTGATTTGGGCAGGATCGATATTGAGGAACCTGCGCAGTTAAGGTTACCCGACCGTGATCTCATCACAGTCATTCCGGCCTCTCGACAGCGCCCTACATGCGCGACGCACTGTCCAACTACCATCGAACAGCTGCGCGGAACCGCTGGTCGAACTCAGGACGCATGGATTCAACGTACGTCTCAGTCAGATGGTTGTCGTCGATGTAGACGTAAATGTTGCCTACGACAGCTGGACAGACATCTTCTCGGCAGATCAGGTCAGTAACATCCATTAGCTTGATGTCTG
The DNA here is from genome assembly GCF_016907875.1 of Arthrobacter roseus. NCBI lineage: Bacteria > Bacillati > Actinomycetota > Actinomycetes > Micrococcales > Micrococcaceae > Arthrobacter > Arthrobacter roseus. The sequence continues at coordinate 2,386,357 of NZ_JAFBCU010000001.1, forward strand.
GCGCTACGGCCCGCAGTTCCTCGAAGGGTGGAGCGGAACTGAGAACCGTGCTCCGTGGCGGATTGCACTTGTCAGAGTCCTCACCATGCAGTTCGACACACTCCATCATGTTGAACGTGAATCGAGGATTATCGCGGATTCCGATCAGTTGGATCCCCTCGCTGCGCAACAGATTGGCCGCGTTCGCCAAGCCGCTCACAATGGTGTCCTGCGGATCCTCCCGATGGGCACTAGTGGCAACAGTAAAAACCGCATCCGGGTGCAACTCCTTGATGTAATCTGTTGCCGCAGCGTTAAACTCGTTGCATTCCTTATAACCTCCTTCGAATCCCACACTGTAGGTGCACCCCCCCAGTAGCAGCGACACTACTTTCCAGTTCTGCGCTCTAGCCATTGGTTCGATGGCGCCAAGCCACTGCTCCGTGTGCGAATCGCCCACCACGACGAGAGTTCTGGCTGGCTCACCGGAGACTTGCGTATCAGCACACCGACCCTCAAGCACGTCGGCCTGCGGCACAAACGGGGCGTTCTCGCACTTACCGTCCAGGCCCGCATACTCTTTTTGAATGTCCGCGGCGGCGGGCAGGATCTCGACTCCGGCAGGCGATTTGCCCTCGAAACCATCCATCAACACCCGGGCGCCCGGGTTATTGACTGAAGCCATCTTCGCGAGCTCAGCTGCATGGGCTCGCAACTGGAGTTGCCAGCCAACGACGGGCACGACCACGAGGGCAACGCAGACAGCAATAATGACAGCAGCCCTGCGCCGCTTCTTCTCCGCCCATTGAGACTCTCGAATCGGCCTTTCAATGAAACGGGTTGTGAGGTAGGCAAGCACCAGAGCCAGCCCGATAATCCCTGTCCCACCCACTATCCCCACGGCGGTGCGATCCCGGAAGATGAGGTACGTGATGAGAATGGGCCAGTGCCAGAGGTAAAGGGCGTAGGAAATATCTCCCATACGGACCAGCGGTCGCCAGGAGAGCAACCTGTCCGCGCCGAAACGGCTTCCGGTTTGGCCTGCAACAATAATGAACCCCGCCGCCAGGGTTGGCCACAACGCCACATATCCGGGGAACTCCCCCTGCACATCCAGAACAAAACCGCCGCTGAGCATGGCAGCGAGGCCTACCCATCCCATCACGACTCGCAGTGCTGCCGGAATCCGCAGAAATGGTAGAGCTAGCGCGAGCAGCGTACCCAGGGCGAACTCCCATAACCGAGCACGTGTATCGAAGTAGGCGAATGTCTGGTTGGTATACGTCTCAACGATGGAGAATGTCAGCGATCCGAGGAACACTGCGCCGAAAACTGCCAGAACCACAAACCGAAATCGTGCCTTCAGCAGTTTGGTGAGGAACGCGGCGAAGGCGAACAAAAGTGGCCAGAGGATGAAAACCTGTCCCTGAACGGATAACGACCAGAAGTGCTGGAGAGGACTCGCTTGACTGTGATCTGCGGCGTAATAGTCCACCGAGTTGAATGCCAGCACCCAGTTTTGGAAGTACAGCAACGAGGCCCAGGACTGTCCGAGAATTTCCGGCCAACGCGACTGGGGAATGAACAGATAGGTCGCGGCAAGAACACCAAGCAGCGTTACAACGACAGCTGGGAGTAGCCGTTTGAAAAGATGAAGCCAATACTTACCGAGCCTCAGCGGTATGCCATTTTCAATCTTTCTGGTGAACGAGAACGTCAGCAGAAACGACGAAATCAGCAGGAAGACATCCACCCCACCCGAGACCCGTCCAAACCATATATGGTAAGTAACGACCATGAGGACGGCCAAGGCGCGCAATCCCTGAACTTCGGGACGATATCTTGGCCCGGCCGGATGCGCGGCAGCAGGTGTCACCGGACGCTCAGGTGCCAAGGCCGGGTTGGTAGTCAAGATCTTGATCCTTTGGATGTGGATGAGAACGACGTAAGTCTAGCGTGACGAGAGTTATCCACAGGTGACGTACACAGCCCCACCGTGATGAATGAAGTCAACGTAGCCTTTTCGGTAGTCATTCGAAAAGGGGGGGCAGGGCATGACATTACACTTCACTCTGGTCATGTTGGGATCCGATGCAAACGAGCTGGTAGCGAACACGACGTCGGTAAACTCCGGAGATGCTCTCGCCGCTTCTCTTGCTGAGTTGTACGGGCCAGGCAGTTACACCGTGGGAGGAAAACTGTTAGCCGGGCTGGTTCCTGGGCAATGGCCCCTGGTCAATGGTTGCATTGTGGTGCGTGGAGACTCGCGGCCACGGAACCGCCAACCACCGTCATTAGTGTTGGCGGTCAATACCGGACCGGATGCCGGTCAAGTGTTTCCTCTGTTGAGGGGCGACTACGAAATCGGGCGCACTGGCTGTCCCATTTCCATCAACGATCCTGAACTTTCCCGCAAACATGCCGTCCTGACTGTATCCGACCACCACATTTCCCTCCGAGACCACGGTTCGGTCAACGGCACCTGGGTGGATGGCAGCAGAATCGACCACGTGAAAGTGGATGCCGACTCGTTGATCCGCCTGGGATCCAGCCGATGCAGCATCGTTCCCGCGTCCTCATGGCAGCGCGCTCCTGTAGGCGAGGACGTCAACGAACCGCTGATTGTAGACTCCCCTCCCCCACCGGAGAAAAATCGCATGGTATGGGTCACCGCTCTGCTACCTCTGGTCCTGGGAGTGGTCCTGGCAGTGACAACACAGATGTGGTTCTTTCTCGCGTTTAGCGGTCTGTCCGCTGTTACTGGCCTCGTGCCGCTGTTATCCGGGCGCCGCAAACGTCGAGCTTTTACGGCGGCTGTTGATAGTGCCCGTCTCCAGGATGAGAAAAGACGACGCCGGGCAGCACCCGACCCTGCGATTCTCCATCTTGCGGTGCAACATGGCCGGCTTGAGCTCTCCAACTCTGCTGCCCAGCTGCGCCTGGGATTGGCCGATCAACCGGCAAATCTGCAGGTCAAGCCAGCCCAACAAGGGTGGGCGCCGCCAGTGCTGGCAGACGTACCTGCTCTGGTCGATATCAGCCGCCCGAACCGCATCGTCATCAAAGGGTCCCAGGACGCAGCTTCTGCGTTAGTCCGCTCCCTCGTGCTCCAGCTGTCCGTCTATGACGTGGAAATGATTTCGTATGGACACGCAGAAGACATTCCAGCCGGTCTGCGTTTCCTACCTGCGTCCACGATTGTTTCCGATCCAGCGGATCTCCTGAACGCGCTCTCACGAAGTCTCGCACCCGTCGTCATTCTTTGGCGCCACGCCGCTGAGCTAAGCAGTGCCCTGGAAGCATCCGGAAAGAGCATCTTCTGGATCCATGGCGAGGACATCGACGCCTCGCATGTGATTACCACGACTTTCCATGGTGGCAGTATCTGCAACCGTCAGGGACACACCACACCGTTCACGCCTGATCTCATCGGTACGCGTACCTTCGAAGCCATGGCAAGGGCCATCGCGTCCGTTTATCTGCACGATGACAACTCGGGATCCGGCCCTGTGCCCGACACCGTTAGATTCGACTCCATCACTCCGGTAACCGCAGCCGGCATCAAAGTGGCATGGGACAGTGGAAAGCGTGGTTTGCGCGCCCCGCTGGGCAGCGCTGAGTCTGTCCTTGAGTTTGATCTTGCTTCCCAGGGACCCCATCTGCTGGTGGCGGGAACCACTGGTGCGGGAAAGTCCGAGCTACTACGCGCACTGGTCCTTGGCATAGCTACCCAGCATTCGCCGTCGACCGTAAACTTCCTGTACATAGATTTCAAGGGCGGTTCTGGCCTTGGCCCTCTCGATTCTCTGCCCCATTCCGTGGGAATGTTGACCGACCTATCCGCTGAAAACGTAGCCCGGGCACTCGTCTCCCTCAAAGCCGAGGTCAAACGTCGGGAACACCTCTTTGCCCACTTCAAAGTCTCCGATATAGGCGACTACGCGCTTCATCGACGCGTGACAGACCCACTTTTACCGCGGCTAGTCATCGTAGTGGATGAGTTCAGAATGCTGACGGAAGAGGTGCCAACAGCTGTCAAGGATCTGATGCGAATAGCGACGCTCGGCCGGTCCCTGGGCGTACACCTCATCATGGCCACGCAACGCCCCCAAGGGGCAATCACACCAGACATCAGAGCGAACATCACCGCGAGCATCGCACTGCGCGTGCAGTCGGCGGCAGACTCTCAAGACGTACTGAACAGCGCCGTCGCAGCCTCGATTCCCGTGGCACTGCCTGGACGGGCGTTTATCAAAGTCGGGAACGAGGCCCCCATAGAATTTCAGGCCGCGTCGACACTCGGGAGCGCAGACCCCACCACCGTCCTTAAACCTGTCACGGACTTCGCCGGTTTTCTCCACGCTCGCTCCACAGCAGTCGGAACCGACAACACGTTGACTCAGCTGGATGCCGCCCTGGCAGCCATATCTGTCGCTGCTGATGGCTGGCAGGCTCCTTGGAGGCCAATACAGCCTGCTCTTCCTTCGGCGGTGCCAGTGCCGAGCACCACAGTCGCTATAGACCCTGAAAAACAAACGGAAAATATGCCCATTTTCGCGGGGATACTGGATATTCCGGATGAACAACGTCAATGCACCCTTGAATGGGATCCCGAAACTGACTCCCACCTTGCATTGGTCGGGATTTCCGGGAGCGGGAATGACGATGCGATGCGCGGCCTCGTCATCGGTATTGTTCGTTGTCGACCCAAAACACACGTCTATATCCTTGACGGAGACAGCTTGATGGCAGGTGCGGCGGAGCTGCGGCAAGTCGGAGCCTACATACGGGGCCACGAGGTCAAAAGAGCCGCGAGAACCCTGAAGAAGTTGTCCGCAATTATCTCGGATCGGCTCGCAGACCATTCCGTAAACGACGCGCTGCCTGCTCCTGTGGCGGTCGTGGTCACCGGCTGGGGCCGATGGGTATCAGTCCTGAGAAGCAGCAGGTGGGCGTGGGCCGAAGATTGCCTGGGAGATATTGTCCGTGACGGTGAAAAAGCCGGAGTTACAGTCCTCATCAACGGCGACAGGGATCTACTGGCCTCACGTTTCTTTACGCTCGTGACCAACCGTGTCTTCCTGCCTAGTGGATCCAGCACCGAGGCGCAGATGATGTGGCCCAAGCGTCCGGAGATGGATCTTGTGCCCGGTCGAGCCTTCGTCCAGGGCCGAATCTCGACGCCAGCTGGGGCAGTCGCGCAAACGTGCGCCGTCGATTCCTCCGATTTCACGTACCGTGTCAGCCGGCTCCCAACCGATTCTTCTATTCGCCCGCCCCGGGTTGAGCCACTGCCGAGGGCAGTGGCAACAGACTCCTTGGACCCGACAGTGCAGAATGGACAATCGGCTCGTATTCCCATTGGTCTTGGCGGCGACGAATTAGAGACCGTGAGAATGACCGTCAGCCCACGCGGAGTGACTGCGATACTCGGTGGGCCGGGTACTGGAAAAACAAACTTTCTGAACCTGCTCAGGACAAACATGCCCGATCAGTGGACTCTGCTTTCGCCGCATGACGAACAAGACCCCGTCCGGTACTGGTCAACGATTGACGCGCAGGCGATCAAAGACTTGTCATCGACACACGGAACTTTAGCCCTGGTCGACGATGCTGACCGAATGCCCCCAGAAGTGCACCAAAAGCTCGGCCAGCTTCACCAGGGCGGGGTGAGCGTTGTCTTCACAGCAATGCCCTCGCCAACGTTGATCTCCAAAATACCGTTGGCTATGGAAGCCCGCTCATCAGGAACGGGCATCGTTTTGTGCGCCAGGCAGTCCTCAGATGCTGACTTCTTCGGTATTAGGCTAGAGCTCGAAGGCCGTCTACCCTCGGGCAGAGCCCATGTGATCGTCTCGGGAGAGGTCGAAGAAGCTCAACTCGCTTTGGCTCCTTAGAAGGTTCGACCGTTTTCGGAACGCCTACCCATAAAATCAACAACGGGTTGTGAGAACAACAGCAGCAAAATCGTTGCGGCTGGCGCCACCACGCACAACGCCAAAAACCACTGCTCGCCGTTGAACAAAGGAAAGGCCAGAACAATGAGGAAAAGTTGCCACACCAGGGCAGCTGATCTGGTCCAGCGGTAGCCGCGGTAGAGAAATATAGAAACGGCTAATAGCCACCCAATCGCCAAGACAATCAAAGCAAGGCTAAAAAAGGCCACCCCAGCATGGTAGGACTCAGATCTGAACATGGAAACCGCATACCAGATTCCAACGACGATCAGCATGGCAGTCTCGACGAGGATAAGGCCGGAGACAACCCTTACACCGGCCGGAGCAGCTACGGACGAATCTGGAGTGTTGAGACTTGACACACCGCAACCCTATCCGAGATCGCCGCGATGTGAGACGCTCAATGTGGAGTGGCAAGAAGTAACCAAGTTTGTGACGAATCACTCGTCACTGCGACGAAGTCCCTGCTCTTAACCCCTTGTTAGCCGCGTTTTAACGTGGAATTGTTTAACTAGTTGGTTTAGGGGCCGTGCGTGGCCCCTTTTGTATGCGGTGGACCTTTTCCAGCAAGGACCGCTACCATCTATTCCCCAAAGGAGAACGTGATCATCATGGATTGGCGTAGCAAAGCAGCCTGCTTGGACAAGGATCCCGAGTTATTCTTTCCGGTCGGAAACACCGGCCCCGCACTGCTCCAGATCGAGGAGGCCAAGAGCGTCTGTCGGCGTTGCCCCGTCATCGACACATGCCTGCAGTGGGCCATCGAATCAGGCCAGGATGCCGGCGTTTGGGGTGGCATGAGCGAAGATGAGCGCCGTGCGCTGAAGCGCCGAGCTGCCCGTGCCCGCCGGGCCTCATAAGGGCCTCGGGCTCTAGCTTGTTCCGGACCAGCTCTAGTCTTTCGGAATCCCCATCTTGAGCCGAACGTCAGTTCCTCCACCCTCGCGTGCGTCCCAACTGATGGTGCCGCGAAGCTCACTGGCCACTAATGTCTGGACAATTTGCTGACCCAATCCTTCGCTCGCGATTTTCGAATCAACGCCCACCCCGTCGTCGGTCACCATAACGTCAAGGACCTCGGCGCCCAGTTCCACGCGACGTTCGGCGGTCAGTCGAACCGTTCCCGCACGGCCCGAGAGTCCATGTTCGACAGCGTTTGTGACCAGTTCGTTGATGACCAGGGCCAATGGCGTCGCGAAGTCACTGGGCAATTCACCGAACTTGCCGCGTCGTTCAGTCCGCACATCCTGCCCAGGTGATGCCACTTCCGCAGACAACCTGAATTGGCGGTCGATCAACTGGTCGAAGTCGACGGTTTGGGCCAAGCCCTGAGACAGCGTTTCATGGACAAGCGCGATCGTTGCAACCCGCCTCATTGCTTCTTCAAGGCCCGATCGACCCTCATCGCTTTTCATTCGTCGGGATTGCAAGCGCAGTAAAGCAGCCACCGTCTGCAAGTTGTTCTTAACCCGGTGGTGGATCTCCCGGATTGTGGCATCTTTGGACACCAATTCGAGCTCACGACGACGAAGTTCAGAGACATCCCTACACAAGACCACAGCCCCGTAGCGGGCCTCACTGTTGCGCAACGGGATCGACCGCAAGGACAAGCTCACTCCCTTGGCCTCAATCTCGGTACGCCATGGCATCCTGCCTGTCACGACCATGCTCATGGACTCATCTACAGGATGCCGGCCCCGCATCAGATTCGTAGTGATATCCATCAATACTCGGCCGTCCAGAGTTCCTGCTTCGCCCAACCGCCGAAACGCCGAAACGCCGTTGGGGCTTGCATATTCAACGACGCCTTCCTCATTGAGACGGATGAGCCCATCACCAACTCGGGGCGCCCCTCGCCTCGCCCCCGTAGGCTCCGCGGAATCCGGCCAAAGCCCTAGCGTCACCATGGTCAGCAAATCATCGGCGCACCGTCGATAAGTACACTCCAATTTTGACGGCGCACGAGACGAAGCCGCTTCAGAATGGGAGGTCACGGCTGCAAGAGTCCGCCCATTTCGCACCACGGGCACGGCCTCCACCCTCATCGCCGAATCACCCTCCTGCGCAGTTTCGATGCGGCGGCTTCTCCATGACCTATCCACGAGCGGTGTCAGGTCTGCACGCATTCTTTCACCCACGAAATCGGCGTGGAAAACCGTGTGAGACGTGGAAGGACGAACATGCGCCAACGCGACATATCCGCCGCCCTCATCTGGGAACCACAAAGCCAAGTCGGCAAACGCCAGATCAGCAATCATTTGCCAATCTCCCACCAGGAGATGCAGCCATTCTGCATCTCCTGGTCCGAAGTCAGCGTCCCCTATTGGGTCTGTGAAGATTGCCACAGGCTAAGGGGTCAGCGACGAACGACGGAACGCAAATGACGCAATGCGACAGACAGAGACGCCATATCGTCACGTTCGAGCCTGTTTACCTCATCAAACATCTTTGTAGCCCGTTCCAGATGCACAGCGTTCTGCCCTTCCCATTCCGCCAAGCGCTCCACGGCATCAGTTCCGCTGGCCGTTGCCCGCATCACCGAATACGTCATATCGGCGACCGTCGAGTAAAGATCGTCCCGGAGCGCGGCCCTCGCAAGCGCCTGCCACCTGTCCTCCCGTGGAAGCTTGGAAATCCTGGTCAACAAGGAATCGACGTCGAACCTGTCGTAAATCGCATAGTAAACTTTCGCGATCTCCTCCACAGGTTCATCGATGCGCTGCGTAGCGTACGCAATATCAAGTAACCCGTAGCTTTCGAACTGCTCGGCCCAATGACGACCCACAGCCTCCGGCAGACCCCACTGCGAAGCCTTCTCCCGCCAATCCTCAATGCGCTCCAAATCAGAACCAATAGCGTAATCAACCAAGTGCGCACGGAGAGGATCGATCAGCGGCTTGAAGTGCGCCACGTCCTGTTCAACATCGGTTTCAGCGCTTACATGGTTAGCAAACCATCGGACCGCCCGGTCCAGTAGCCGACGCATATCCAGATAGACGGTGCACCACCGATCAATCGGGAAGCCAGCAGGCATGGAAGCCAAAGCATCGGCCATCTCATCGAACTCGAAGATCTCGCGTAGAGCGGCAAATGCTCGGGCAACAGCCGCTGCGGAAACCGATGTTTCCTCCATCGCCCGGAAGGCAAACGTGATACCGCCCATGTTGATCATGTCATTTGCAATCACAGTGGCAACGATTTCGCGCCGCAACGGATGAGTGTCCAACTCGTCGTCGAACCGTTCCACGAGCTGTCGTGGGAAATAACTGCGGAGCGTTCTGGCGAACCAAGGATCATCGGCGAGATCACTGTCCGTCAGTGCTTTGGCCAACTCAATTTTTGCATAGGCAGCCAAGATAGCCAGCTCAGGAGAAGTGAGTCCTTCTCCTGCACTAAGGCGAGCATGCAGATCCTTTGTTGTCGGGAGGAACTCCAATTCACGGTTCAGTCCAGCATGCTCTTCAAGGTGGTCCATGAGCCGTTCAAAACTCGGGCTCCACTCCACAACTCGCTGCCTGTCATTGAGCAAAAGGATGTTCTGATCGATGTTGTCCTGAAGAACCAGCCGGGCAACTTCATCCGTCATGGAATGAAGGAACTCTGACCTTTCATCCACCCCGAGCTTTCCTGCCTCGACCATCCTGTCCACAAAGATCTTGATGTTGACCTCATGGTCAGAACAATCAACGCCAGCCGAGTTGTCGATCGCATCCGTGTTCAGGACGACTCCATTGCGAGCTGCTTCAATTCGGCCGCGCTGAGTCATACCAAGGTTTCCACCCTCACCGATGACCCGAGCCTGAATATCTACACCGTCCACGCGGATGGCATCATTTGCCTTATCCCCGACGTCACCATGTGATTCGGTCGATGCCTTGATATATGTTCCGATGCCGCCGTTGTACAGCAGGTCAACAGGAGCACTCAGAATGGTCCTCAGGAGCTCCGGAGGGCTCAAGGAGCTAACCTGCTCGCCGAGTCCAAGTACCTGGCGAATCTCGTTTGAGATCGGCACCGATTTACGGGAGCGGGCAAAGACGCCACCACCAGGACTAATCAGCGATGGATCGTAGTCGGCCCACGACGAGCGGGGCAGATTGAACAATCGGGTGCGTTCGGCGTATGACGTCTCTGCAACAGGGCTGGGATCCAAGAAGATATGACGATGATCAAAGGCCGCAACGAGCCGGATGTGTTCCGACGCCATCATTCCGTTGCCAAAGACGTCACCGCTCATGTCCCCGATTCCGACCACCGTGAAGTCTTCGGCCTGCGTATCGATTCCAAACTCACGGAAATGCCACTTGACCGAAACCCAAGCGCCCCGCGCCGTGATGCCCATCGCTTTGTGGTCATACCCCACGGATCCGCCCGATGCGAAAGCATCCCCGAGCCAGAAATCGTATTCCGCTGACAATGCGTTCGCTGTGTCTGAGAACGATGCAGTGCCCTTGTCTGCGGCGACAACGAGGTACGAGTCCTCGCCGTCGTGCCGGACCACGCGCTCTGGAGAAACGACGGACTGCCCGTTCTCGTGAGAGACCAGATTGTCCGTGATGTCCAGCAGCCCACGAATGAAGATCTTGTAACTCTCCTTGCCTTCGTCCATCCAAGCGCCACGATCCAACGCCGGGTCAGGAAGTTGCTTGGCGAAGAACCCGCCCTTGGCTCCCGATGGAACAATCACGGCATTTTTAACAGTTTGAGCCTTGACCAAACCCAGAACCTCGGTCCGGAAGTCTTCTCGCCGATCGGACCAGCGAAGACCTCCACGGGCAACCTCACCAAAGCGCAGGTGTACTCCCTCAACTCTTGGAGAATAGACCCAGATCTCGAATTTCGGTCGAGGGAATGGCGCCGCATCGATACTGGAGGTATTGAGTTTGAAGCTGACGTACGACTTCTCCTGGAAGAAGTTGGTTCGCAGCGTCGATTCGATGAGGTTCGCGACTGTCCTCAGTACACGATCAGCGTCCAGGGTCGACACCTCCTCGAGCCCTGCCCTTAGTTGCTCCTGTACGGAGTCAACTGCCGCTTCACGCATCTCCGCATCGAGATCGGGATTGAACCTCGCCTCGAACAAGTCCACTAGTGCACGAGCAACCGCTGGATTAGCGAGAAGCGTGTCAGCAATAAACCCGTATGAGTTAACGTTTCCGAGCTGACTCATGTACTTTGCGTAACTGCGCAGGATTAGCACCTGTCGCCACTGCATATTCTCCGAAAGGACCATTCGATCGAATTCATCGGATTCGCTCTGCCCGGTCATAGCTGCTCCGAACGCATCCTCCAGAAGCGAAGCCGTCTTCATCGGATCTATACCATCTGGATAGCGCAGCCCGAGGTCGTAGAGGTAGAAATTCGCTCCATCCGCTCTGTTGATCTCAAACGGCCGCTCGTCCAGCACTTCCAGGCCAAGATTATGTAGATGCGGGAGAATCTGGCTCAGGCTCTTCGGCTCTCGAAGATAGAGGTTCAGTCGCGCATCTTCGTCCTTGGATGCGTCTTGGGAGCTTGGCACGTAAACCTGCAGGACCGGGGCCGAGCTTCCTCCTGATTCGTAGCTCTCGAAGCGTTCGATGTCATCCAGAGCATCCTCGACCTCAAAAAGTACACGGTAACTCGGTGGAAACGCCTCGGCCCACTGGGACGATACGTAATCGGCCTTTTCACGGCCAAACTTCGAATGGGTTACCTCTTCGACCCCCTCGCTCCAGGAACGGGTCGACTGGACGAGTCTCTGTTCCAACGCTGCTGAGTCTACGTCGGGAGTCTCGCCGCCGCGTGGAAGTCTGATGCGGAAAAAGAGCCGTGTCAGTGCTGACTCACTCATCCGTGCCTCGAAGTCGATTGCATCGGCGTCGAAGGTTTGCCGCAGTTCATCTTCGATACGCAAACGCGTGCTTGTGGTGTAACGGTCGCGTGGAAGGTAAATGACGGCAGACATAAACCGTCCGTAGACATCCGGCCGCAGAAAGAGGCGTGTACGGCGTCGTTCCTGCAAACGCAAAATTCCCATGGCGGTACTAGCCATATCGTCAGCGTCAATCTGAAACAGTTCGTCTCGGGGATAGGTTTCAAGGATCGTCATGAGGTCCTTGCCGGAATGGGAGTTCGGATGAAAACCACACTTCCGCAGGACTGCATCGACCTTGTCCCGGACAACTGGTACACGTCGCACAGCGTCCGTGTAGGCCGTAATGGAGAACAAGCCGATGAAGCGTCTCTCACCATCCACGTTCCCCTGAGCATCAAACCGCTTGATACCGATGTAATCCAAGTACGCGGCTCGGTGAACAGTGGAGCGTGAGTTCGCTTTTGTCACAACGAGAGCACGTGACTCCCGGGCCTTCGCTTTGCCAGCAGTAGTCAAGTGCTGGATCTTCCGTCCATCGCGAACATCGCGCATGAGGCCTAGCCCTGAGCCATCCTTGACGAAAAGGACATCCTCGGAGTCCACGGTTTTCAAGTCATACTCACGGAAGCCTAGGAACGTGAAGTTTCCCTTGTCTAGCCAGGTCAGCAGTTCACGGGCCTGCTCGAGGTCCGGTACAGCCTCCGCTTGGGGAAGTGACTTGAGGTTCTCGGCAATTTCGCGCGCCTTGGACCTCATGGCAGACCAGTCTTCCACCGCAGACTTAACGTCTCCGAGAACTCGCGTCACGCCGTCGATCAGTTGTTGACGGTTCTCAGGACTCTTAAGCCGCCGCACTTCGACGGCAATCCAGGACTCAACAAGGGTGGTGTTGTTATTTCCATCCAAAAGATGCGCAAGGCTTGGAAGTGCCGCTGTATCCCCATTCGAGATGCCGGCATGCGAGGGTACTTTGTCCAGCCGGACGAGTTGTCCGCTGTCTTGGTCGCGTGTGGCAACGAAAGTTGGATGGATGACCAGCTGAATTGCCGCATTTTGCCGCACAATTTCCGCAGTTACCGAATCAACGAGGAAGGGAATATCGTCAGTGACGACCATGATGGTACTGGCATCGTCCTCTTCCAGAACATCAACCGCGACCCCTCCGGCGCGTCGGGACGCCGCTAGTGCGCGATGCTTCGTAGCTCTGGCTCTCAACGTCTCCGGGCTATATTGCCTCGCATCTTCAGCGGCCAGCTGCTCGTAGTAGTTTTCGACGAACTCTTCTACCGAAGTGCCTGAACTGGACAGATCCGCCGTGCTGGATCCAGACGACATTGAAACGCCTCCACTAAGAAATGAAAAACTGCACCGTTGCAGTCCCTTACCTCATGAGCCTAGCCTCGTTTTGGTTAAAGTTCACTTTGGGCTGCGGCCGCTTCTGGCGGCTCTTCGAATGCGGCTGACACCGATCCCGGCGACAGCGGCAATGGCTTCCCTCAGCCGTGAGTCCGGTGCTGCTTCCAAGAGCACCGAGCCTGCAAGAAGCGCTTCATCTGCTGCCGTTTCATCCGCCGGGAGGAATGATTCGATGGCATGTTGCGGACCAAAGCGTTCCCACGCCTCGCGCAGCTGCCGCTCAGGTGACCGGCCCACGGCGGATGCCCTGACACGGTTGAAGAGGACGCGCGGGGACGCGGTCGGCACGGCTTGCGAAAGTTGGCTCAGCGCACGCACCAATCTGGGCATTCCTATTGAATCCGCCGAACCGATCGCCAGGACTGTGTCTGCGGACTCGAGAGCCACGAGAGTGGCACCGTTTCTGCGGGGAGCCATTGTGTCAAAACTGAGCTCCTCGTCCGCCTCAAGGCAAAAACTACAGTCGATGACCACGTCGTCAACGAGTGCGCGGGCCTCTTCGAGAACCCTGCGAAAAGCCGACGCCCGTAGCTCGGCCCAGCGATCGGGTCTCGTTATGCCCGTCAGAACCCGAAGGCGCCCGCCACTAATAGCCACCTCAGTTGACACCCGAGCCAACGAAGACGTATCCAAGGACCCCTGATCTGCGAGTCTGCAGGCATGTGCTAGGCCCGCGGTTTCGTCGAGAAGTCCCAAGGACGCTGCGACCGAGGCACCGTACGTGTCGGCATCGATCAGAAGGACGTTCCTTCCGGATGCGGCCAGCTCTGCCGCTAGGTTTACAGCGATGGTTGTTCTGCCCGGCGCGCCATATGGACCCCAAACGGTAGTAACGGCGCCCCGTTGCGATGGACCCTCTGCCTGCTGCGCCTCCTGGGTCAATGGTAGGTCAGTGAGTGCATCAGCTGTAGCCCCGTAGTCCTTCACATCCCGGGTCCGCGGGCGTATTTTCAGCGCGTGAACAGACTCCTCAACTGCCGAAGCCAATTCTGAAGCGTTTACTGAGCTCGATACGTGGCGGACGCCGAGTCCATCCAACCGTAGCCGCGTCTCATAGTCATCAGTCAGTACAACTACAGCGACTTCCGACTCTGCCAGCCGGGCAACCAGTGATCCGGTTACTTCACCGGATTCACTCGCTAGGATGGCGGCTCGTGCCAATCCCGTTTGGCAAGCAGCAATCAGCTCCGTTAGCTCAGAGCACCTTCGGACGACCGTTACGGGGCCCCGGAGCCTCTCCAATCCAGTGACCAGGTCTCCCGTAGATTCACCGACAGTCACCACGGGGATATTCATTTCGCACCCCCGGGGTTGGGGATGACCGCAATTTTTGCCTCGTTGGAGATAGCGTCCAACAACGCACCCATTTTGTCTTCCTTGACTAGCACCTGCACGGTTGTGGCGTTAGTTCCGCCCAGCGCCGACTCGGAGTCTTCCCGGGACGCCATCTCGACGCCTTCCAGAAGCAATTGTGGTTTTTCGAAATGTCTACTCTCTCCCTGGGTGGAGACCCACACGTCAACAAATGATCCGACTGTTGCTTCCGCAGAGAGGGGTTGGCGGACAAGTAGCCCCACTGGTTGCCTGTCCAATTGATCTGCTGTTCCCACGGCTGATTCCGTTAACAGTTCGTCACCGCGGAGCATGGAGATCGCCATAGCCCGATCTGGCAGTCCTTCAGCAACAGTTATGTACGATGCTTCAGCGGCACCCAGCCGCACTCCGATGACGTCAAGGTCATCGTGGCTGATGTTACTGCCGACCGGAAGGTCATTTTTAACGGCGTAGACATCCACGGTTTGGTCAGCAGTCTTGACCAGGGCGACTACGCCCGCGACGGACGCGCAAACGATAAGGATCCCCACGAGGAGCCGTGGATCATGCCATGAAGGCTTTTTGAGACGGGGCGCGCTGGGCGGGGAAGCTGGAGGAGGATTGGTGCTCATGTACTTATTCTGAACGAAACTTTCATCAAACAAAAACGCTTGTGATCAAAGTGGCGCAAATTGTGGATAACTATCGCAATCCGCACCAACCGCTCTCAGAAGTGGCAGACTTGTTTAGTAATGAGCCGTTCATTCGATTTTCTGAGGAGTACAGATGGCACGCTTCCTCACCCTCACTGACGTCGCCGAAGAACTTCAAATATCTTCTTCACAAATGTATGCTCTTGTCCGCAGCGGTGAGCTGCCGGCAATTCAGATTGGCGGACGTGGCCAGTGGCGCGTTGAACAAACCGTTCTCGACCAGTACATCGAAGACAAGTATGCCGAGGCCCGGCGGCAGATTCAGGACGCCAAGGCCAAAGAGAGGGCCTGATACCGCAGGTATTACGTCACTGGTACTGGGAGCCAATCGCTAGCAGCGCTGAAAACGGTATGGCGTAAATGCCGGAGATATTTTCGGCAGAACGAAGCTCACCCACTGGGGCTAGCGCAACTTCAATGAAATCGCGGCCGACTCTGTCAATCGTGCCCACCAACGAAGATGATCCTTCCGAACCCCTTAGGTAGATAGCAACCCCAGCGCGATCCCGGGCAAGAGCCCGGAACGCAGACGCCATCCCTAAGCGCCGGCGGCCGACAGAATCCTCAATGCTGGAGAAGCGGCCCAGCCCCTCTACTGACTGCAGGCCCTGAAACGGCAACAGAATGGACCGCATTCCGTCTCTGATAACGAGCCATTCGCTTCCAACGTGCGTCACCTCACCTCCGAAGACAGTGCCGCCCTCAACTCGGACCCTCAGATGACGCTGCACCTGTCCTCGCATTCGGTCAGCAAACTCAATGCCTGACTGCTCGAGGCGAACCCGTTCGGAGACTTCTGATTCAACCGTCGCGAACTCCGCTGCTGCCAACTGACCGTCAAGGTCATCAAAAAGTGCATCCCATCGCATCGCATCAGGCTATGCGCGAAAGCACATTGTGGTCAATCACTGGACATCTAACGCGATCAAAGGTAGACATGTAAATACAAACCGCATCAAACAGCGTCAAACAGCACCAAACAAGTTCGGCGCTCGTCTACGCATTCAGGAGGATAAACGTGGGAAGACTGCAGGCAGACGTGGCTATGGCTATCAGCACCGCAGCACTTGGCGGTTTGCTTGTAGCGACTGGGCTGATTCTCAATGGACGGCGGGCAGCATCTGGGTCCCTGCAGGACCTCGTGGGTCTGGCAGCCAGCGCGGTTGGTATCTTACTGCTGGCGTGGTGGTTGACCAGCCTGATTCTCGCTTTTGTCGCCGGCTTGCTGGCGCGCGGCGCCGAGAACCGAATGCATCGGATCGCTGCAGCTGCAGCTCCCGACTACATGAAACGAATCGCTGTTGCCGTTCTCGGATTCAATCTGATCGCCATACCCGCGGCGACCGCTTCCGGAACGTCAGCACCCGCGTCTGTGACGGCAACAAGCTACTCAGCCGATGCCCCTGCACTTTCCCCAGAGTGGACGGACACTCAGCGAGAGGTCTCCACCGTGCAAGATGTGACTCCCCAATGGAAGCCGACGAAGCAGTCCGCACAGGGCGGACTTCTGGTCAAACAACAGCGAGCAGAGGACTCTCGACAGCAACACGAGGTTACCGTGAAGCCGGGAGATTGCCTCTGGACTTTGGCGGCGACCCAGCTGGGTCCAGCAGCGACCGACAAACAGATCGCCGATCAGTGGCAACTTTGGTACACGGCGAATCGCGATCTCGTGGGACCGAATCCCGATGTTCTTCTACCCGGCATCGTATTAACTTCGCCACCCCTGCCCTAACCCCGACCTGACATTCCAAACCCGAAATCACAGCCACTCTAAGTGGTAGAAAGAGGAGTACCCATGTCTAATCTGCTCGCTTTTCCACAGCAATCGATCGAAACCTATCCCCTGGCCGCAGCCAGTGGCGAACCACGACCAACGATCCCACGAAGGACAAACGGATCACAGAGCTCCCCGCAGCCAGTAGGTGTAACACCGTTGGCAAACTCGAGACAGACCAGGGGACCTGCAATTGAACGGCGAACTATCGCAGCGGTTCCGCCACCTGCTCCGTGCATTGATGAAAAGCGCTTATCAGCGATAGCTGCCTCGGTGGGCCAAGCTGCCGTCGAAGTACTGGGCGGGTCTCGTCCGCTGAAGCAGATGTCACAATGGCTCGACCCCAAAAGCTTCGAGCGCCTTCAGATCCGGACCTCGCTGGTAGACAATTTCAGACGCAGGTCCACGGGCAAGACGGACGTTCGCCTCCACCGCGGTATCAGTGTCAGGTCCACTCGCCTCTGCCAAGTACGGGAAGGTGCTTATGAAGCTTCTTTGGTGGTAGCGGAACAGAGTCGCGTCCGCGCCGTGGCGCTCAGGCTGGAGCTTCGACGCGGCAACTGGAAAGTCACTGCACTGGAAATCGGCTAGACCAATCTGTCTACCTACTTGCGCCGCTTCTTGGATGGGCTCTTTGCCTTCGCCTTGTCAGACTTTTCGGCCTCTCGAGCGGCACTTCGAGAACGTTCCACTCGTGTATCAACTCCACCTTGGGAATTTGGGGCACTGAATTGCAGACTCGCCGGTTTTTCGGGAGCATCCAGACCCGCAACCTTGAGATTAGCGCCCTGTAGAGCGCTCCGACCGTCTGTCACGCCCGGCAACCCCGTTGATGCAGGTGCAGCCGTTTCAACCTGAAGGTTGAAGAGATACCCAATGCTTTCCTCGCGAATGGCCTCCATCATGGCCTGGAACATAATGAATCCCTCACGCTGGTACTCGACCAGTGGATCACGCTGGGCCATGGCCCTTAGCCCAATACCTTCTTTGAGGTAGTCCATCTCATACAAATGTTCCTGCCACTTGCGTCCGATCACAGAAAGCACCACGCGGCGTTCAAGTTCGCGCATGCTGTCAAAACCTACGACAGCTTCACGTTCCTGGTAGGCGACTTCAGCATCAGAAAGTATTTCGCGATGCAAGAACTCAGGTGTGACTTCAGAGCGACCGCCAGCTTCCTCGAAAATCTCGGTTGGCGTCAACGCAATGGGGTATAGCGTTTTCAAGTTCGTCCAGAGCGCGTCATAGTCCCAGTCCTCGCTGCTCCCCTCAGTGGTAGCTTCTTTGACCATCGCGGTAACGACATCCTCAAGAAAGAAGCGCACCTTTTCGTGCAGGTCATCACCTTCAAGGATCCGCCGCCGGTCCCCGTAGATCGCCTCACGCTGACGATTTAGCACGTCGTCGTATTTAAGGACGTTCTTGCGCTGCTCCGCGTTGCGGCCTTCGACCTGACCCTGGGCATTCTCGATGGCTTTCGACACGATTTTAGACTCCAGCGCCACGTCGTCCGGCATATTGGAGCTATTCATAATGCGTTCGGCAGCACCGGAGTTGAAAAGGCGCATGAGGTCATCCGTCAGCGACAGATAGAAACGCGACTCCCCTGGATCACCCTGACGTCCGGAACGGCCACGAAGCTGATTGTCGATTCGACGCGATTCGTGCCGTTCGGTGCCTAGAACGTAAAGCCCGCCGAGCTCGCGGATTGCCTGCTGCTCGGACTCCACCGCCCGCTGGGCTTCCTCAAGAGCCGCTGGCCAAGCCGACTCGTAGTCCTCCGGGCTTTCGGCTGGGTCAAGGCCCCGTTTCTCCAGTTCCGCAACGGCGTTGAATTCCGCGTTGCCACCCAGCATGATATCCGTACCACGACCAGCCATGTTTGTTGCCACGGTTACAGCGTTCCTGCGGCCAGCTTGGGCAACAATGGCCGCCTCACGTGCGTGGTTCTTGGCGTTGAGGACTTCATGCCGGACGCCAGCCTTCGCCAACTGCTTGGACAGGTACTCGCTCTTCTCCACACTCGTGGTGCCAACGAGTACAGGCTGGCCCTTCTCGTGCTGCTGAACAATATCCTTGACGACGGCATCAAACTTCGCAACCTCGTTTTTGTAGATAAGGTCGGAGCGGTCAGCCCTTGCCATGGGCCTGTTGGTTGGGATAGCGACTACGCCCAGCGAATAGGTACCCATGAACTCTGCGGCTTCAGTTTCTGCCGTACCAGTCATGCCGGAAAGCTTTTCATACAACCGAAAGTAGTTTTGCAAGGTGACGGTGGCGAGCGTCTGATTCTCCGCCTTGATCTCGACGCCTTCTTTGGCCTCGATCGCTTGGTGCATACCTTCGCTGTAGCGGCGCCCCGCAAGGATACGGCCAGTGTGCTCGTCGACGATCATGACCTCGCCCTTGAGCACCACATAGTCCTTGTCCGGCTGGAACAGTTCTTTGGCCTTAATCGCGTTGTTAAGAAACCCGATCAAGGGAGTGTTCGCAGATTCATAGAGGTTGTGAATACCGAGGTAGTCCTCGACCTTTTCTATCCCAGATTCAAGAACACCAACGGTGCGCTTTTTCTCGTCCACTTCATAATCGACCTCCGGCTTAAGCCGCTGGACAACTTTGGAGAACTCCGTGTACCAGCGGTTCACGTCGCCCGTAGCCTGGCCCGAGATGATCAGCGGGGTCCGGGCTTCATCGATAAGAATCGAATCGACTTCATCGACAACAGCGAAGTTGTGTCCGCGTTGTACTAGTTCGTCCTTACTCCACGCCATATTGTCGCGGAGGTAATCGAACCCGAATTCGTTGTTCGTCCCGTAGGTGACATCCGCACTGTACTGCTCCCGGCGAACTGACGGATCCTGGTTGGACAAAATGCAGCCAGTCTCCATACCGAGGAAGCGAAATACTCGGCCCATCAAATCCGACTGATATTCCGCCAGGTAATCGTTGACGGTAATGATGTGGACGCCCTTACCCGTCAGCGCGTTGAGATAGGCCGGGGCAGTGGCCACGAGGGTTTTACCCTCACCGGTTTTCATTTCCGCGATGTTGCCCAGGTGCAGGGCGGCGCCGCCCATCAGCTGTACGTCGAAGTGACGCAAACCCAGTGTGCGCCCAGCGGCTTCCCGGACAGCTGCGAAGGCCTCTGGGAGGAGCGAGTCCAGGCTTTCACCGCCCTCGTAACGCGCTTTGAGCCTGTCAGTCTCAGCTCGGACCTCCGCATCTGAAAATTCGCGGAACTCGTCCTCAAGTACGTTGATGGCGTCCGCATAGTTCCGTAACCGTTTCAGCGTCTTTTTGTCGCCGGTACGAAGAACTCGTTCGAGAAGTGATGGCACGGGTCATTGCTCCAAATCTGATGCCGCCGGTTTCTGGCGTGTTTAGTCTACGTGAGAGACGCCTCAAGTCGCGTTTTAGTTCCGGTCAAGGCTTCGGCCCACCTGCCGCGCTGTCACCGGGCGGGTGGGCCGACCATCATTTGCCGACTCTAAAGTGACACCGCAGGTTCTTCGGACCGGTAAGCACGAAGTTCCTCGTGCGGATCCTCACCACCTTCTGCACACTTGGCATCCAGGGTGATGACACCGTAGGTCCACCCGCTACGGCGGTAAACGGCGGAGGGAGCACCCGTTCCGGAATCCACGAATAGATAAAAAGCGTGACCTACCAGTTCCATGTTGTCCACGGCGTCGTCGAGACTCATGGGTGTCCCCGGAAATACTTTGCGTCGAATCAGTACCGGAGAGTCTCCTGCAGGTACATCATTGTCAATGACGTAGCCATCCGCAGACGCCGTTGCCCCATCAATGTCGGACGCATGTGGCAGTGCCCCTTCCTGCTCGGCTCCTCCCTGGCGTACTGACATCGGAGTGTGCCGGCCATGGTGCACTTTTCTGCGGTCTCGAGCGCGCCGGAGCCGTTCAAGCAATTTCGTGTAGGCAAGATCAAATGCTGCGAATTTGTCCGCTGCAGACGCTTCAGCGCGGATCACCGGGCCACGCCCCAGGACTGTCAGCTCCACCGTCAACGCCGAATCGCTTTGCCTCGCGTTGGGCTGCTTGGTGACCTTTGCATCAACTCGCTGCACCTTGTCTCCGAGTTGCTCAATCTTGTCCACTTTCTCGGCGGTGTATTCCCGGAAGCGCTCAGAAACGGCAAGGTTGCGTCCATTGATCATAAATTCCATGGTGCCCTCCAAAATCACTTAGGTGACACAACAGCGACTGAAGAATATCTCCTTTCAGTCGCTGTCGACGGGTAGCTGTCTTCGTTGATGTACCCATACTCCAAGGTAGTCCACGGGTGCTGTTTATTCACCCCTTGGAAGCTGTGGATTTGCCTGATGTTGGTTTGACCTGCCAGTTCCGGCCGCGGCAGCAATGACGACGGCGCCGGCTACCAGGCCGCCAGCGTCTCGCAATGCACGGGTTACTTCGGCGATCGTTGAGCCCGTGGTGAGGACATCGTCCACAACCACGCAAACTCGCCCGGAGATAGCTGCTTGCCGGGACGCCTTGACACGCATAGTTCCTCGGACATTGGTGGCGCGTTTACGCTTGCCAAGACCCAACTGATTTCCACCTATTGATCCCCGAGGAAGTACTTGCTGCATCGCTGACCGCATCGTGTACCTCAACGGTGAGGCAATCGCGGTGCCAGCGGGAAGAAGACGCCATCGATGCGTGCGTCGTAGTAGCAGGCCGATGGGATCGTAGCCACGACGCCGAAACGATTTGCCTCGGGAAGGCACTGGTATCAGCAGGATTGACGTCTCTTTCGTCCGATAATCCTGGATCCCACGATGGAGGGCGCCGGCCAAAGCGGAGAGTAGCGGCGAGGCGAGATCAGTATGGCCTCCATTCTTATAAGCGAGTAGGACTTGCGAAACCACGTCGCCGTAGACGCCAGCCGATGTGACTGCCAACGGTTCAAATCCATCGGCTGGGACCAGCCGGGGCGACCATTCACTCTCGGGGAGCGACGCGGCCTCGGATTCCGCACGGAAGGGACGAACCGTAGCCCGGCGGAAAATGATGCTGCAGCGATAACACAACGATGCATCGAGCGCGCCGCAGACCACACATTCTGTGGGAAAGAGCAGCAGTCCAAAACCACGTATGGCGCCGGTCACGTGGCGGACCGAGGAAGCCGCCGCCCAGAAATCCAGACGCCTCAACCAAGAATTCTCCACTCTATCTACAATGCCGTGCAGGGAGCGCCGTGCGCATCCCGAAGTCTGTAGTTGTGGAAAACTTCAGGTGATCAGGCTAACCGGGAAAAGCCGGATCGCGGATTCCCGGTGTTCCCTCGACCCAGCTATTCCCGACGCGACTATAGATAGCCTTGTCCGTCTCGGCAAATATGTCCTGATCTCCTGTGCCTGCGCTTATTCCGCGCATTCCCTGCAGAGGTGCTGTCTCCTGGGGCGAAGATCCCAAAGTGATGATCTCAGCACTGACTGGAGCGTCGTCGTCGGCCGCCATGACAACGAACGTGGTTTCATCGACCCACTTTGCCGCGTCGACCGGGCCGCTCGTCCTGACCTCGTAAGGGGCCACAAGCTCACGTGGTACACCGTCCGAGGATCGTGTAATACCGCTCAACAGGACCTGACTCTGACCCGCCTGCTCAGCCACTATCAAGGCCCGCGCGCCATCGCGCGATATCCGTAACTCCTTGACGTCCCGGTCTCCCAACCACTCCGCCGAAAGGGTCACGGAGTTAGCGGATCCTCCACCCGGGGGTAGCGCATGGACGCTGTACTGACCATCATCGCTGGAGTCCGCGTGCCACAACCAATTCATCGGGTCGAAGCTCGGCGCTGTCATCGATTGGCCCTGGCTGACCACGCGAACGTCCTGATCCGGCGCCGTCACCAGAAGTTTGTCCTTGTCTCCGGAGAGAAAGGCCATAGTCTTCATGTCGTAGGAAATGGCCGGGTCTTTCGGCTTCCACGAGCGGATTGATGGAATGTCCGGAATAGCCACCGGCTGCGCGCCCCGGTAATAGGTTAACTCGTTATTCAGCAAAGCTATTTGGGTAATGCCCACCGAAGGACTCTTCACGACGGGGTCGGGGGTGTCAGCAACTTCGATAGACACAGGAGACTGTCCCGTTGTCATCTCCACCGAATAAACCGTGTTCAACGACGAGAGGTTCTGCTCCAACTGCCGTTTCATCTGCAGCAGCCGTTCGTCTGTGGCGTCCTGCAGAATATCAGCAGAGAGGTCCACTGTTGCCTCACCGGAGGAAATGGGAACCGAGTTACTCGGCAGTGTGGTGCCCTCGGGGAATGCACTGACCACAGCGCCTTCTAGATACGGTGCTGGCCCGGCAAGCATGGTTTTAATGATGTTTGCGGTGACACCCTGTCGCTTGACGAACCAGCGGACATCAGGGACCCAATAGCGGTAAGTGCTGTTGTAGAAGTACAGGTTGTGTGACCGGAACAGGGTGGAGACACTACCTTCAGGAACCAGAATGCCGTCTGGGATTTCGCTGATCCTCCACTGGCCGCTGTTGTTCCTCGTGAGGTGCGCATCAATGGTTTCCGTGGTGCCAGCCGCAGTGTCACTGCGGATACCAACTTCATTGATCGAACCAACCACTTCGACCTGAATCTGTACATTCTCATCCTTTGGGGTTTGGACCGTTTTGGGTTCAGCACGGTAAATGAGAACTCGTCCCTCCGGGCTCCACGCTGCACTGAGTTTCGGGCCCAGATACTCTCTGGCCACCTGGTAATCCTCCTGGACACCGCGCCCAGCAGCGATAAAGCCGTCAACGATTTCCTCGGGCGTAGCGTTCTCCGACGGTCCTCGGGGACTGTACGGCAAGGTAATGTCCAGTGATCCATCTTGAGGTGCGGCTGTGATCGTCCCCACCGGCCCCACCGTTGGAATAGCCGAGCATCCAGTCAGGCAGAGGACGAGTGCCAAAAACACGATCGCCAGCCGCTGCGTAACGGGCTGTGAGTCAACGGACATTCGTATCCTCCGCGGAGGTCAGCGCTGAATCTCTGGATGTCCCTGGGAGTAGCGGAATCGGTGACTGTGTCAGGACTGTGCCCTGTTTTCTGGGAAGGGTCAGCCTGAAGCAGGATCCCCCTCCTGGGCTGCCCCATGCCTGGAGCCACCCTCCATGCAGTCGGGCGTCCTCTGTTGCGATAGACAGGCCCAGACCGCTGCCGCCCGTGGTTCGCGCGCGGGCCGGATCTGCCCGCCAAAATCGATCGAATACGCGGGACGCTTCGAGTGCGGTCATACCAATGCCGTAGTCGCGAACCGTGACGGCGACAGCTTCGTCGTCGGAAGCGATGGTCACGTCAACGGGGTTCCCCTCTGAATGTTCGAGGGCATTGAGGATGAGGTTCCGCACGATGCGATCAATTCGGCGCGGATCCATCTCCGCCAAGCAGGTGGACGCTGAAGAGACAATGTGCAGTTCCGCGCCGATATTATCTGCCAACGGCTGCGCTCCCTCAATAGCGTTGCGAACGACTCCGCACAGGTCCGCAGTCTCCGCTTCGAGGACCGCCGCGCCCGCGTCAAAACGTGAAATCTCCAGCAGGTCAGCAAGCAGAGCCTGGAATCGCTCAACCTGGTTATAGAGCAGCTCGGCGGAGCGTCGATTGACGGGGTCAAAGTCGCGGCGGGCATCGTGCAGGACCTCAGCTGCCATCCGCACGGTAGTGAGAGGAGTTCGCAGCTCGTGTGAAACGTCCGAGACGAACCGCTGCTGCATCTTGGACAGTTGAGCCAGCTGCGTGATCTGTTCCTGCAAGCTGGCAGCCATGTGGTTGAACGATGCACCCAACCGAGCCACCTCATCCTCACCTTTGACGTCCATGCGTTCCTCGAGGTGGCCGGCAGCCAGCTTCTCTGAAACGTTGGCAGCATGGCTGACTGGACCGACGACGGCCCGCGTGACGAACCACGCAATAGTTCCGATGACCACCAGCAGAACCGCACCTCCGATCCACAACACGCCGTGAATCTCATTGAGGGTGTCCTGCAGGGAGCCAAGATCGTAGATCAGATACAGCGCATACTCAGTACGCTCCGGTGGCAACGTGACCTTTGTACCGAAGGCCAGCGCCGGTACCTCCCGGTTGCCATTGGACAGGAACATCGGCGACCAGTAATGGTTATCGCCCGTCTGCACCGCTTCCGTCAAGCGCCCGGGGATCTGGCTGCTCTTCAGTTGAATCCCGTCGGGTGCCAACCCTGTGTCACTCGAGTATGGCGACATGTAGTAATTCTTGTTTTCATCTCCTGGCAGCGGTGTCAACAGATACTGCCGAGGGGCCTCAGCCCCGGTCTTTTCAAGGATCCGTAGGGTGTCTTTGACTAGCCTGACCGTGGACTCACTATCATTGGCAGCCGTGCTGTTGAAAATCTCTCGGACGTCTGAGAGACCCTCACTGGACTCCGCGCTCAGGGTCCGCAACCGTTCCTGGTAAAGCGCGCCCGCAATCTGGCTGGAGAGAAAAGCCCCGACACCTACGAGAGCCATGGCGGCGAGAGTAATGGTGGCGACGACGGTCCGGAACTGCAATGAACGCCGCCACCGGTGAACCGTTTGCCCTCGCAGTTTCCCTATGCGTTCACGCAATCCCGACGGTTTGCGTCCCGCTTCTTCCGCTGGTGCGGACACCGCGGTGGACATGTCTATCCCTGGCCAGCTTTATAGCCGACTCCACGCACTGTCAGCACGATCTCCGGGGCTTCCGGATCCTGCTCAATTTTGGAGCGCAGCCGCTGCACGTGAACGTTCACCAACCGGGTATCCGCTGCATGACGGTACCCCCACACCTGCTCGAGCAGGAGCTCACGGGTGAATACCTGCCATGGCTTGCGGGCCAGCGCCACCAGCAGATCAAATTCCAGCGGTGTCAGCGACACTTTTTTGCCCCCTCGAGTCACCGAATGCCCAGCGACGTCAATGTTAACGTCGGCGATACTCAGCGTTTCAGGAGCCTTCTGATCTCCCGGGCGAAGCCGGGCACGGACTCGGGCCACCAGTTCCGCAGGCTTGAAAGGCTTGGGTACGTAGTCGTCAGCACCGGATTCGAGGCCCCGCACAACGTCGGAGGTGTCCGACTTAGCCGTCAACATAACAATCGGCACATCTGATTCCGCCCTGATCTGGCGGCAGACCTCGATGCCGTCCATGCCCGGGAGCATGAGGTCCAGCAACACAAGCTCTGGCTTCGAGTTGCGGAACACCTCGAGCGCGCTGGAGCCGTCGGCACAAAACACGGGATCGAACCCGTCATTGCGCAAAACGATACCGATCATTTCGGACAGTGCTTCGTCGTCGTCGACGACCAGAATACGTGCCTTCATATCTCCATAGTCTCTTATAGCGTCCCCGACGACCTACATCCGCCATTACGGTGAACGGGTGCGCCGCTCCGTCAAGTCTGTTAGAAGTCTGTCATACAGGCTCGAACCTGTGCAGGGAACTCAACGTCTTGGCACACCCTCACGTTCCCGACATCGTGGGCGATTCCGGAAACTGCGTGAGGGAAACTATAGTCGAGACACTACGTCCACCAGTTCAGTCGGCGCTTCCAGGGGGATCATGAGTCAGCCACCGGACCATCAGCAACCTCAGCAACCATGGGGGCAGCAAAACCCATGGTCGAGGCCCGGTCCCGGCCCTAGTGGCCCGTGGACCCAGCCAGCGCAGCCCAACGGGCCTCCTCCTGCCCATGGCGTGCCTCCGGGCGGCTATCCGGGTTTCAACGGTCCACGCCTACCACCGGGTCAGGGCGGGTATGTGGCCCCGCCTAAGCCGGGCATCATCCCCCTTCGACCACTTGGTCTTGGCGAAATTCTTGACGGCGCATTTCTGGCGTGTCGCAAGAACGCAGCGGCCACGTTCGGTAGCGCAGTCCTCGTGCAGGTGGTCTTGTCAATTCTGACAGTGGCACTGCTGGGGGGACTGCTGCTTAATCCTGAACAGCTGGAGAATCTCAACACCGCAAATGACAGTGAGGCACTTGGATGGGTGGCCTCCATCATGGGCGGCGCTTCCGTTCTGTCACTTGTCAACGCCATAGCCGTCCTGGTGCTTCAGGGCGTACTGGTCATTCCCGTGGCTCGCGCCATCCTCAATCTCAAGACCGGGTTCAGCGCCATGTGGCGTATTGCCGGAAAGAAGATCGTTGCTCTGATCGGGCTCGGCCTGGTGATGGTCGTTGCAGCCACGATCATTCTCGCCGTGTTCGTCCTACTCATGGTCGTGACCGTTATCGCCCTTGAAGAACAATCGATCGCCATCGTCATCATCAGCGTTCTGGCACTGTTCGCGCTCGCAGTGTGGGTCACGGTGAAACTGGCGTTGGCCCCTGCGGCCCTGATCCTGGACGGAACTGGCATATTCGCCTCGCTCGGCCGTTCCTGGACACTGGTCAAAGGTAACTGGTGGAGAACCTTCGGCATTCTGTTGTTGACCACCGTCATTGTCCAGGTCATCGCCTCCGTCATCAGCACACCGATCTCGATGGTAGCCAGCCTGGCCTTTTCTATGAACGGCGGCTCCGAGTCAGGCCGAGAGGCCGCCTTCGCCCAGTCGGTGCCAGTTTTGCTCGTGACTTCGTTGATTACAGCGGTCTTTGCGGCGATCGGTCTGGCCTTCCAGGCTGCTGTCACGTCGCTGCTCTACGTGGACCTGAGGATTCGCCGCGAAGGCTTCGACATCACCTTGATGAAGGAACACGAATCCGCGGCGGAGGGGGGGCCTGGTCTCCTCCCCGGTCACTCAGTCCGACGGGACGGGAGACCACACACGCCACCGGCTGGCCAAAGCTCCGGCCCATGGCCGCAATGACCCCTGGACACATGGTGGATGTGGCGGTAACACCGGACGACGACGAAGCGCGTCGGTGGCTGACTGACGAGCTCGCCAAGGCACCTTATGTGGAGTCGCAGCCCGGACCACTGGAACGTTTCTGGCGGGTCGTCTTGGAATGGCTCACGGATGCGCTCGACGGCGTCCGCTCGCTGGACTCCGACGTCGGCGTTCTGCTTCTTGGGTTCGCGGCCCTGACGGTCATCGCGCTGGCAATCTGGTTCATCAAACCACGGTTAAATGCTGCGGCCCGTCTGCCCGTTGACGTCTTTGACGGCAATAAAGTTCTGGAAGCATCTCGACACCGCGCGTTGGCTGCTGCTGCCGCAGTCGACGCACACTACAACGAGGCACTGACAGAGACCCTTCGGGCTGTGATCAGGAGCGCCGAGGAACGTACCCTGATCGAGCGCGCACCCGGGCGCACAGCAGATGAAGTCTCCCGGCTGCTCGGCGATTGCTTCCAAGACCGTACCGACGACATTCAGTGGCTCGTTTCGCGGTTCAATGAGGTGCGCTATGGCGCAGGACGGGCGAGCGCGAAAGATTACGAATGGGCGCGGATCGTGGACCAACAGCTCGAAAAGACTCAGCCACACACCCAGCAGTCCGTTTCTTCTGTCTTCGCGGTCCCTTCGTGACAGCTGCGGGTCTCGGCGGGGCACCCACCGCCGAGGAAACCGATACAACTGGAAGCAGCGGAAGCTCGCGTTGGCGGAGCATCAGGTTCTGGGGCATCCTGGCCGTGCTCGTAGTGGCGGTCACGGTAGTCGCGATTCTGACACGCACGTCGGAGGACCGCACCGCACTATCTCCGCATAATCCAGCGCCCAACGGTGCGCAAGCCGTCGCTCAAGTACTGACACAGCGCGGCATCACCATCAAGTACGCGACAACGCTCGAGGAAGCACTGGAGCACCTTGAGGAGGCAGGCGAGCCAAGCACCCTTTTCCTCAGCGACCCGTCTATGTGGTTGGATCCCGACCAGCTTCAACGATTAGCCAGTGGAGGCGCCGGAAAGACGGTACTGGCAGCACCGGCGTTCGACCAGCTGGAATCTTTAGCCCCGACCGTTAGACAGGCTGGGCAAATGTCGGTTGATGAGGGACAAACCGTTGAAGCCCGCTGTTCCTTGCCCGCGGCCACAGCGGCTAGCACTATCACGGCAGGAGGTCAGGCTTACCGTGGAGGTACTGTCTGTTTCTTGCCCGCCGAAGGAGAACGGGGCGCTGGTTCATTGGTCGTCACGGATTCCGGGACCACTACGGTGCTCGGCAATCCGAGTCTGATGAACAACGCCACCATCACCGATCAGGGAAATGCGGCTCTTGCCCTGCACGTCCTCGGATCGGAACCCGTCCTCGTCTGGTACCAGCCGACCATCAATGACCTGCAAGCTACGGCACAACCTCAGAACCCAACGGAGCTTCTTCCGCCCTGGGTAGGGCTCCTGGCTGTTTGGCTCCTCATCGTCGCTGCATTCGCCGCGTTCTGGCGTGGACGCCGCATGGGTCCGCTTGTGGCCGAGCGACTCCCCGTCGTCGTACGATCTTCAGAAACAGCCGATGGACGGGCGCGCCTCTACCAGGATTCCAAAGCAGTCGTTCGGGCAGCCGAGAACCTGCGTTCAGCAAGCCTTTTACGCATTACGCGGCATCTTGGCCTCGGCCGTACTCCGGAGATCGCGGCGATTGTAGCCGCGACGGCGCGGGCCCTGTCCCGCGATCCCCACATCATTGCGGTCATACTTGACCGCCCAGCTCCCATCAGCGAAACCGATTTGGTTCGATGGGCGCAGGAACTCACAGCCCTAGAGAAAGAGGTCGCCACAGCATGAGTCAGGAAACGCCGCAGTCAACCGCTACCCCGGTCAACGACGGCCTGAAAGGGCAGGATCCTGTGCGTCAGGCATTGCTCGATGTCC
Source organism: Arthrobacter roseus (assembly GCF_016907875.1). NCBI lineage: Bacteria > Bacillati > Actinomycetota > Actinomycetes > Micrococcales > Micrococcaceae > Arthrobacter > Arthrobacter roseus. The sequence goes on from NZ_JAFBCU010000001.1 coordinate 2,416,154, forward strand.
GTACCGAAGTGGCCAAGGCCGTCGTCGGGCAGGATGCCGCCGTCACTGGGATGCTCATCGCTTTGCTGGCCAACGGCCATGTGCTGCTAGAAGGGGTCCCCGGCGTCGCCAAAACGCTATTGGTGCGCGCTCTGTCGACGGCGCTCAGCCTCGACACACGACGCATCCAGTTCACCCCGGACCTGATGCCCGGTGACGTCACCGGATCGCTGATCTACGACTCTCGAAAAGAGGAGTTCACGTTCCGAGAGGGACCCGTATTCACCAATATCCTCCTCGCGGACGAGATCAATCGGACCCCACCAAAAACCCAGGCGTCCCTGCTCGAGGCCATGGAAGAAAAGCAGGTCTCCGTGGATGGGATCTCAAGGCCGCTACCCGAGCCGTTCATTGTCGCCGCCACACAGAATCCCGTTGAATATGAAGGCACCTATCCGTTGCCTGAGGCACAACTGGACCGCTTCCTGCTCAAACTCACGCTCCCCCTGCCCGAACGTGACGACGAAATCGAAGTCATCCGCCGCCACAGCGAAGGCTTCGATCCCCGAGATCTCGCAGCGGCTGGCGTTCAGCCTGCAGCATCCGCCGAAGATCTGGGGCGGGCACGCCTAGCTGTTTCCCAGGTGACGATTTCCCCGGAGGTACTCGGCTACATTGTGGACGTTGTCCGTGCAACGCGCGCTGCGCCTTCCTTCCAGCTTGGCGTCTCACCCCGCGGGGCTACTGCCCTGCTGAACACCTCCCGGGCCTGGGCCTGGCTTTCCGGCCGTCAGTACGTCACGCCGGATGATGTGAAAGTTCTCGCGATCCCCGCGCTGCGCCACCGGATCAGCCTCCACCCTGAGGCGCAGATGGACGGTGTAACGGTCGACGACGTCCTCTCCAGCATTCTTGCCACCGTTCCCGTTCCTCGGTAAGCAACATGGCTATTTCAGGGCGCTTGGTGATTTTCGTTGCGGTGGGCTCGCTGGCGGTCATTCTCTATCCACACGCATCGACCATTCTGTGGTGGCTTCTCCTCAGCGTGATGGTCATGACCATCGATTTGCTGGCTGCGGCGCCGCTTCGCCGTGTAGAGGTTGAACGGGGGCTTCCTGCGAACGTGCGGCTCGGTGAATGGTGCGAGAGCACGTTGACCATCACCAACCGCGGCCGGCGGACCATTCGGGCCGCTGTCCGCGAGGGCTGGCAGCCTTCAGCTGGCGCCAATGGTTTGCCTTCCCGGCTTACCATTCCCCCAGCAGAGACGCGTCGTGTGCGCTCCGTCCTGCGTCCGGTCCGACGTGGTGATCTCCACGTCCACCACGTGACTTTGAGGAGCTTCGGGCCGCTCGGCCTGGCCTCCAGACAACTGACCATGAGAATGCCAGCAACACTGCGGGTCCTGCCCGCTTTCCATTCGAAAAGACACTTGCCCTCCAAACTGCGAAAACTACGCGAGCTCAACGGCAGCGCTGCCGTGCAACTGCGCGGTGCCGGGACCGAATTCGACTCGCTGCGCGACTATGTTCGCGGAGACGACGTCCGTTCCATTGACTGGCGCGCAACGGCCCGACGACGCGAGACTGTGGTGCGCACCTGGCGGCCCGAACGCGACCGAAGAGTGATCATAGTTCTCGATACGTCCCGCACCTCTGCTGTGCGGATTCAGGACGAGCCGCGTCTGGATACAGGGATCGAAGCATCACTCCTGCTGGCCGTATTGGCACGGCACGGCGGAGACAGAGTCGATTTTCTGGCCTTCGACCGGCGTCTCCGAGCCAGGGTGGAGTCCGAGGCCAAGGGGAACCAGCTCAGCGAGCTCGTCAACGCCATGGCACCCCTTGAGCCAGAATTGATTGAGGCTGATTGGACAGGCGTCCCGCGCCAAATTCATCAGGTGTCATCCCACCGATCTCTCGTGGTCTTACTGACATCTTTGGATGCGGGGGCAGTAGAAGAGGGTCTGTTGCCGGTCCTGCCCAGTTTGACGACGAAACATATGGTCGTTGTAGCAGCTGTCCGCGACCCGGAACTGGACTTGCGCAGGACTCAGCGGAATACGGCCGCGGAAACCTACCGCGCAGCCGCTGCCGAACGCGCCCTACTGGATCGGGCCGCTGTCGCCGCCAGGATCAGGCAAACGGGGGCGGAAATAGTGGATGAAACACCCCATGATCTCGCACCGCGGCTGGCTGATATGTACATCCGGTTGAAGGCAGCGGGCAGGCTGTGAACGGCACTGAAGAAGGGTAGTCTCGATGTCCATGACCAATGTGTTCGTGGACTACACCGCAACTTCCAGACGTATGACGTGGCAAAGCCTGCCCGCTGTAGTGCGGACGCGCTTTGCGGACCTTCTCGGTTCCCCCGTACAGCGCGTTCAGCTTGCCGGAGGAGGGTTTACCCCCGGCTTTGCTGCGATATTGACGGGCGTGAATCGCAGTATTTTCGTCAAGGCAGCGTGCGCGGCTGACACGTTTATTCACCCCGCCTATGTTCGGGAAGCAGAAGTTCTGGCCCTGATGCCCCACGACATGCCCGTGCCGCAGTTACTCGATGGGCCGGTCATCGAGGATCAGGACGTTCCGTGGCAGTTGCTGTGCTTTGAAGCCGTGCACGGCCGGATGCCGGGAGCACCGTGGAGCGTCCCGGATCTATTGTCGATCCACGAGTCACTGATATCGATCCAGGCCGGTTTGAAATCCGTTCCCGCGCACCTAACGGGTGGATCGATGTCTGAGGAGTTCGATAATCCAGATTTCAGGAACGTGTTTGAACAGCTGGGTGATTCATCGGAGATGCCCGACTATTTGAGCGGACTCCTCACCCGGAAGGCTTTGCAGGATTTACAGGGACTCTGTCACCGGGCTCCCGAAGCCCTTCGCGGAGATGCAGTTCTGCACAATGATCTTCGGGCTGACAACGTGATTATGCGCCAGAAAGACAACCGGGCGTTCATCTGCGACTGGAACTTTTTGTCCACCGGACCGGAATGGGCGGATTGGGTGGGGCTCCTGCCGTATGCCCGTCATGGAGGGCTTGACGTCGAACAGTGGTTGACGAACTCACCGTTGACAGCCACTGCCGACCCAGAGGACATTGATGCGTGGCTCGGTATCCTGGCCGCGTATATGGTGGTCAACGGCGCCCGACCCTATCTGGAATCTAGCCCTTACCTTCGTGCCCACGGACGCTTCACGGCGAAGATCGTTCTGGACTGGCTCAGCGTCAGAAGGTGCTGGCGCTGACGGTCTGGCTTCAGCCTTCGGCCATCACCTGATTCAAGGCATCCGCAGCCGAGGACAGGCGGCCGAGCATCATCCTCGCCTCCGTCGGCGTGCGCTCTGCCAGTCCGACGTCGGGCGTGAGCCTCAGTTGTTTGAACCGATCAAGGTCTAAGCCCGTCCGGTTCCACGGATCGATGACGCTCCGCACCATCGTTGAAACCTGAGGTAGTGGCCCGACGCCGCCGACCCCCAGCCAGAGGAACCGCCCGGCCTCCAGCATCTCAGCCAGTGATTCCCACTCATGATCCGTCACAGATGAGGCAGGAACGGCGAGACCGTCGAAGGTCTCGGCAAGTTCTTTGAACGGCAAATTCACCCCAGCTGCGGACACGAGGACCTGATGCGCTCCGGCTGACTTTAGCGAACTCACCACAACAGCCCACGCTTCCAACGCCTCTAATCTCGGCACAGCACGCAACATTCGGTATCCACTCGCTGTGGGAATACGCCCGTGCAGAACATCCGACAGCCGCGGTTCATCCAACTGCACGGTCAGCTGTGCACCAGGTGCCGCCGCCATGACACGCCCAACATGCTCGGCAGCGCCGGCCGCCAGCGATTGCGCAAGGTCCCTTCTGGCACCAGCGTCACGAAGAGCGCGCTCACCCGACGGCAAATAGAGTCCTGAAGTAAGGCTGAGAGGGCCAAGTAGTTGTGTCTTCAGCTCCCCCACCGCTGCGCCATTGACCCCAATGTCATCGGCCAGAGTATCTACATCTGTCTTCAGTAACGAAACCGCCCGGCGATGCTCACGGCCTGCTCGCGGGATGATCCGCCAACCGTGCGGTTGTAGATCCACGGCCAGGTCCACGAGCATCGCGGCGCTGCGGCCGGTAGGATCCGCCCCGGGACCGCGATGCGGAAGTTCCACGACGTGCGGAAGATTAGGGGTGCCGAGCTCTCCCCTGACCACACGATTCGCTTCCCTCGGGTCGTTGCCGGGCCAAGAACCAAGGCCTGTGGCAGTTGCACCCGACGCCGCAGCGGCCATTGCCTGGTTCATGATCACTGATCCGCTTCCCGACTTTCCGAAATATCGTGATGATGCCTGATGACTTCAGAAATGATGAAGTTCAGAAACTTCTCTGCAAACGCTGGGTCCAGGTGGGCTTCCTCGGCGAGTGCGCGAAGCCGCCCGATCTGCGCAGACTCACGGGCGGGGTCGCCGGGCGGAAGTTTGTGCTCCGCCTTCAGGTGGCCCACACGCTGCGTCGCTTTGAACCGTTCGGCCAGAAGGTAGACCAGCGTCGCGTCTATGTTGTCGATGCTACCTCGGACCGAAAGTAATTCGGCCATGACGCTCGCGTCCACCTCACCGGCCAGTGAACTTGCTTCGGGATTGTAGTTACCTCCTGCGTCTGTCATGTAACCAGTCAAACAGACACAGCGGCGCGGGCGTGAACATGTGAAATCACATGACCATCCCGCGCCACATAGCTTGGTTCAGTATCCAGTGTTTCCCAGTGCCTCTTCGCGTAGAATTTCACGATGGCGCTCGCGTCTTTCCGCCTGCAGAATCGGATCCGGGACCGGCAGCGAACCAATCAGCCGGCGCGTATAAGGGTGTTTGGGCTCGTTCATGATCTGTGTGCCCAACCCCTCTTCCACCAGTTGCCCCTGCAGCAGCACGCCCACACGGTGAGCCAACATGTCAACGACGGCCAAATCGTGGCTGATGAACAGTGCCGCGAAGCCGTATTCCGCCTGAATTTCCTTGAACAGCTCGAGAACTTTGGCCTGCACCGACACATCGAGCGCGCTGGTTGGCTCATCTGCGATCAGCAGTTTCGGATTCAGTGCCAGTGCACGGGCGAGGCTCGCGCGCTGACGTTGGCCGCCAGAGAGCTCGTGGGGATAGCGGTCAGCGAAGTGCCGAGGGAGCTGAACGGCGTCCATCAGTTCCCGCACCCGATTGAGGCTGTCCTGAACTGAGCGCCTTTCATGGATGGTAATTGGTTCGGCTATGCATTCCGCGATCGTCAAGTGCGGATTGAATGAGGCCGCAGGATCCTGAAAGACGAACCCGATGTCTTTGCGCAGTGGCTTGAAGGTCCGCTCCTTGAGCTGGAGCATCTCGTAGCCGAGTACTTTCAGACTTCCACCGGTGGCTCTGTTGAGTCCAGCGATGGTTCGACCGATAGTTGTCTTTCCGGACCCAGACTCTCCCACGAGTCCGTACACTTCTCCAGCCGAGATGGTGAAGTTCACTTTGTCTACAGCCTTGAACGAGCTCTTCCCGAGTCTGCCGGGATACTCGATTTCAAGATCGATTGCCTCAACGAGTACTTCACCGAAGGGCTTCGATTCAGTAGACATGGATGCCGACGCCGAGTTGGCCCCTATCCGGGGCACCGAACCCAGAAGTTTACGCGTGTACTCGTTCTGCGGATGAGTGAAAAGCGTTTTGACGTCCGCTACCTCGACAACGTCTCCCTCGAACATCACGACGACCCGATCCGCGAGATCGGCGACAACACCCATGTTGTGCGTGATCAGGACGATCGACGTACCGAACTTGTCCCGCAGGTCCCTCAGAAGCTCGAGTATTTCCGCCTGCACGGTGACATCGAGGGCAGTCGAGGGTTCATCGGCCACGATAAGGCCAGGGTTGAGCGCTAACGCCGCCGCGATGACAACGCGCTGTTTCTGGCCTCCGGAGAACTGATGCGGGTAGTAATCAACCCGGTGTTCGGGGTCAGGAATCCCCACCTTTGTCAGCGCTTCAATGGCACGCCGACGTGCTTCCTTCCGGGAGACCTTGCCGTGAGCCCGCAGTCCTTCGGTGATCTGCCATCCCACTGTGAAGACGGGGTTCAGCGCCGTAGAAGGTTCCTGGAATACCATGGACACATCGCGGCCGCGAATTCGCCGCATCTGATGCGGCGAAACGGAGATGACGTCATTCCCGTTCAGGATGACGGCACCTTCGCTGACGGCGGTTTCCGGAAGAAGACCCAGAATGGTTTTGGCCGTTACGGTTTTACCCGATCCCGATTCACCCACGATGGCCACTACTTCGCCCGGCGCCACGCTCAGGCTGACGTTCTTGACTGCTTGGACGTCGCCGGAATCGGTGGCGAAGGTGACCTTCAACCCCTCAATTTTTAGGACGGCGTCGCTGGCTGTCGACGGAATCCCTGCATCCGGTTCGGTGTGGCTACTGTGAGCTCTACTCATGGGTTATCTCCATTCCCGTGCCATGAATGGCCGGCGCGGATGCCGCTTCCTGCGGTTCGCGTGACGTGCTGTTCTTTCCGACACGTTTTCGGCCACGGATACGTGGGTCGTTGAGGTCGTTCATGCTCTCTCCGACGAGCGTCAGTCCGAGCACGGTGAGGACGATGGCCAGACCCGGGTAAACGCCAGTCCACCAGATCCCGCTGGTTGCGTCGGCCATTGCACGGTTGAGATCATAACCCCACTCTGCGGCTGCTGTCGGTTCGATGCCGAAGCCGAGAAAGCCAAGACCAGCGAGCGTCAGGATTGCCTCAGATGCGTTGAGCGTGAAAATCAACGGCAGCGTACGCGTGGCGTTACGGAAAATGTGCTTGGCCATGATGCGGACGTCAGAGGCGCCGACGACCTTGGCCGATTCAACGAAAGGCTCAGCCTTGAGGCGAATCGTTTCGGCCCGGATTACCCGAAAATATTGCGGGATGAAGACCACGGTGATGGAAATGGCCGCGGCCATGATTCCACCGAACATGCTTGACTGGCCTCGGCTGATGACAATGGCCATGACAATGGCGAGCAGCAGCGCTGGAAACGCGTAAATGGCGTCGGCGACGACAACGATGACCTTGTCGAGCCAGCCGCCAATGTAACCGGAAACGAGGCCCAGGATGACGCCGGCGAATATTGAGAGAACGACGGCAGCGACGATAACCATGAGCGCGGTCTGAGTTCCCCAGACAACGCGGGAGAAGACGTCGTAGCCACCCACGGTTGTACCCCAGATGTGGGCACCGCCGGGAGCCTGCTGTGCGCCAAATCGTCCACTCTCGTCAGCGGCTTGTGCGAAACCGAAAGGAGCGATGAGCGGTGCGAAAGCCGCAGTGAGCACAAAGATTCCGCTAAGAACCAGCCCGATGATGAGCATAGTCCGCTGGAGCCCCACGGCCTTGCCGAGATGGGAAATGATGGGGAGCCGTTTCCATACGGGATCCTGCTTTTTGTCGTTGGTCATGGTCAGTACCTCACCCTCGGGTCGATCAATGCTGCGATGATGTCGACGATGAAGTTGGTCAGAGCAACGATCACTGCCAGCAGCATCACGATTCCCTGGACTGCCACGAAGTCCCTCGCCGTCAGGTACTCGGCGAGCTTGAAACCAAGCCCTTTCCACTCAAATGTTGTCTCCGTCAGTACGGCGCCGCCCATCAACAGCGCCATTTGGAGTCCCATCACGGTGATGATGGGAATGAGCGCCGGCTTGTAAGCGTGCTTGGTCACCAACCGGTATTCGCTCACACCGCGGGATCGGCCGGCTTCAACGTATTGAGCTCCGAGCGTACCGATGACGTTGGTCCGAACCAGCCGGAGAAAAACGCCGGCGGTGAGTAGACCCAGGGCGATGGCGGGCAGCGCGGCGTGTTCGAGCACGTCCACGATAATGGTCCAGTTCCCTGACCTGAGGGCGTCGAGCAAGTAGAGGCCCGTCGGATTTCGCAGTCCTTCGAGTTCAGCGGTGTAGCTTGTCCTGCCGGCAACTGGCAGCCAGCCCAGCCAGACGGAAAAGACGAGCTTGAGTAGGAGACCAGCAAAGAAGATCGGGGTCGCGTAGCTGAGAATCGCAAAGACGCGCAGGAACGCGTCCGGAAGGCGGTCGCGCTTGTAGGCGGCAATCATGCCGAAGGGAATACCAATAATGAACGCGACGGTGAGAGCGTAAATGCCCAGTTCCAGAGTGGCCGCGCCGTAGTTCACCAAAACCTGTGTCACGGGCGTGTTGTCGGAGAGGGTTGTTCCGAAATCCCCTTGGATCAAATTGCCAAGGTACTCGAAGTACTGGACGATAACCGGTCGGTCGTATCCGGCGGCCGCTATCCTCTCGGCAAGTGCATCCGGTGGGAGCCGTCCCGCGAGCGCGGCCGTGATGGGGTCACCGGTGATCCGCATCAGGAAGAACACCATCGTCACCAGAATGAAGATGGTGGGAAATATCAGCAGGAACCGGATGAGGATGTAGCGCCCCAGTCCCAGCCCCTGTTTCTTTGGCTTTCCCGGTGTGGCGGCAGACGACACTGTCTGTCCCTCGGGAGTATCGATCATTGACGTCATGTCTACCTAAACTGTTGCGGAGCGCGTCTGCTGCCCTTAGAGATCAGAGGACGAAACCGGCGGGACCACATGGGTGGGCGGGGCAGCCACGCATGGCTGTCCCGCCCCCTTTGTCGGCCGAGGCCGTTCTGTTTTTACTTGGAGATCACTGCGAGGCGGAACTTGTAGGACGCATCCAGGGTGTCCTGAACTCCCTTGACGTCCTTGCCGGCGACGGCAAGGCTGTTGCCCTGAAGCAGCGGCAATGTGGAGAGGTCCTTGGCCACTTCGGTCTGGATCTGCCCGATCAGGTCCGCGCGCTTGTCCTCGTCGATGGTCACCCGCTGCTCAGTGATCAGCTCGGTGACACCCTTATCTTCGTAGTGGTTCGCGAGGAAGTTACCCGGTGCGAAGAACGGGCTCAGATAGTTATCGGCATCGGAGTAGTCGGGGAACCAGCCGAGCTGGTACATCGGGTAGGCGTCCTGCGTGCGCTGTTCGGAGTACTGCACCCATTCCGTTGACTGCAGGTTGACCTTGAAGAGGCCTTCCTTTTCGAGCTGCGATTTGACCATGGCGTATTCGTCGCCGGACGACGGACCGTAGTGGTCTCCGTTGTACTGCAGGTTGATGGATACCGGCGTTTTGATTCCCGCATCCTCCAGTGTGGATTTGGCCTTGGCCATGTCCGGTCCGCCGCTGCCGTCTCCGTACATTTCCTTGAGCGGTTCGATGGCTCCAGGAAGGCCCGTCGGTACGTAGGAGTATGCGGGGGTGTAGGTTCCCTTGTAGACCTGTTCCGCGATGGCTTCGCGATCAAGTGCGTGGGCCATAGCCTGACGCACGGACAGCGCCTTGTCTGCATCTGGGTTCTCCGATTTCGCGCCGAATGGCATGGTGTCGAAGTTGAAAACAATGTAGCGAAGCTCGCCACCGGGGCCCTTGATGACCTTGACGTTGTCGTCCTTTTCCAGGTCTTCGACGTCCGTGGCGGACAGGGATCGGTACGCGACGTCTATGTTGCCCTGCTGGACCTCGAGCTTGAGGTTGTTGGCGTCCGCGTAGTACTTCATGTCCACGTTTTCCATTTTCGGCGCACCCAGAATGCCGTCGTAGTCCTCGTAGGCCTTGTAGCTGATGAGCTCGTTCTTGGTGTAGCTGTCGATCGTGTAGGGGCCTGCGAATGCGTCGGCGTCCACAATTTCTTTGTCAGGCGTTACTTCGGTAGCGGAGAGGACTTCCTCGTCCACGATCGGCGCAGCGGACGTGGTCAGGACGCCGGGCCAGGTCTGGTCGTTGCCCGCCTTGAGATTGAACACAACCGTGGTCTCATCAGGAGTGTCGACGCTGTCAAGGTTCGCCAGGAGAGCCGAGGGGCCTTCCGGATCTGCGATCTTGACCATACGATCGAAGCTGAACTTGACGTCCGAGGACGTGAGGTCGTGCCCGTTAGCCCATTTGAGGCCTTCCTTGAGCTTGACCGTGTATTCAGTAGGCGAAGTGAATTCCGCTGACTCGGCCATATCGGGTTCTGGTTCTGCGCTACCAGGTTTGGAGCTGAGTAAGAACGGATAAACCTGAGTCATGACAACCATGGAGGCATTGTCGTAGGCAGCCGCCGGGTCCAGCGACACGACCTTGTCAGTGGTCCCAACAACCAGCTTTTCGCTGTCAGAGCCTTCGCCGCTGCCTTCGTTAACAGGTCCGGTGCACCCTGTCAGTGCTAGGGCGCTCAGTGCGGTCACTGCTGCTGCACACCGCAGGCCTTTACTCATTCTTGCCATCTGTGGTTTTCCTCTTCAACGAGTTCGACTTAGGCGCTAAATGTGATGCAGCGCACTGTGGATGATGACTCGATGGTACCGAACAATTGGCTCTCGCGGCGCGGCAGAGGGTCCGTGAGTCAATTTGCAACAGGAAGTTAATATTTGGGGCCGCTCAATTCAGCCTGCGACATCCACCAATTCAGGACGTTCGGTTGATCGAGCAGAGTCAAGAGTTGCCTGTCCAAGGACCCGTGTGCCCTGGTACAGGACTACGGTTTGGCCGGGAGCAACCCCTCTCATCGGTTCGAGTAAATCGACGACAAGCAGCGGAGAACCGTCCTCACCAGCGATCACCCTGGCGCGTGCGTCCACAGGATCACCGTGCGCCCGAACCTGCGCCATGCAGTCAAACTCGGTGCCGCTGTCCACCTCAGCGATCGGCTTGCCGCACCAGGAAACCTTGATTCCCTTCATGCGGTCCACCGCCAGCATGCGTTCTGGACCAACGACCACCTTGTTTTCTTTGGGCCGGATTTCCAAGACGAACCGAGGCTTACCGTCAGCCGCGGGCCGCCCCAGCTGAAGTCCTTTGCGCTGGCCCACGGTAAAAGCATTCGCTCCGCCGTGCCGTCCAATCGTGGCGCCCTCGGCGTCGACAATGTCACCTTCGCTCATTTCTATACGCTCCTCGAGCCAGCCTCGGGTGTCGCCGTCGGGAATGAAGCAGATGTCGTGGCTGTCCGGCTTCTTCGCCACCGAAAGGCCGCGCCGTTCAGCCTCGGCACGCACTTCGGCTTTGGACGGAGTCTCGGCCAACGGGAACATGGAGTGCTTTAACTGCTCATGGGTGAGGACTCCCAGTACGTAAGACTGGTCCTTTGCCCAGTCCGCAGCGCGGTGCAACTCCGGGTCCCCGTCAGCGTTCTCGAGGACCTTCGCGTAGTGGCCAGTGCACACTGCATCAAAACCAAGGGCAAGAGCCTTCTCCAGTAGCGCCGCGAATTTGATGCGTTCGTTGCAGCGCATGCAGGGGTTGGGTGTACGGCCCGCAGCATACTCTGCGATGAAGTCATCGACGACGTCTTCCTTGAAGCGCTCGGAAAAGTCCCAGACGTAATACGGGATACCCAGTTTTTCGCAGGCACGCCAGGCATCGGAGGAATCCTCGATGGTGCAACAACCACGGCTACCGGTTCGCAGGGTTCCGGGCATGCGGCTCAGGGCCAGGTGAACACCGACGACCTCATGCCCCGCATCTACGGCCCGGGCTGCGGCCACCGCAGAGTCCACTCCACCGCTCATTGCTGCCAAAACTTTCATTTTTCTCCCTGCCGCATGGTTCCGGAGACGTTGCCGGCGCGGCTGATTGTTCCTGCTGTCTGGATAGTGCTCACGTGTCCTGCCATTCCTGCTTTCCGGGCGCTGGCGTATGCCCCTGGAAGTACAGCCACCAGTGCGTCAACGTCCGAAGATGTCGAAGTATGCCCGAGACTGAACCGCTGCGCACCGCGGGCCTCTGATTCAGTAAGTCCCATCGCCAGCAGAACATGCGACGGCCGGGGAACACCGGCCGTGCAAGCCGATCCCGTTGATGATTCCACGCCCGCCATGTCCAGAACGAATAACAACGAGTCCCCCTCGCACCCGGGAAAAGTGAAGTGAGCGTTCCCCGGCAGCCGCTTGGCATAATCACCCTGCTCCAGAGGTCCCCGCAGGATGGCCTCCGGTATTGCTCGCTGAACGGCTTCAATCAGGCTATCGCGCAGTTCCACGAGCCTGTTGGCCTCCTGGGTGAGGTTCAACGCCGCGAATTCCGCGGCTGCGGCGAAAGCGGCAATCCCTGCCGTGTCCAGCGTTCCGGAGCGCACGTCACGCTCCTGTCCCCCACCGTGCTGGGTAGGGGTCAGCGACACCGAGCGACCAACAAACAGGGCACCAACGCCAACAGGCCCGCCAATCTTGTGAGCGCTGACGGCCATCGTATCCAGCCCGGAATCTGCGAAGTTCACGGGGATCGTGCCGAATGCCTGAACGGCGTCGGAGTGGACGGGTATTCCATGCCGGTGCGCCAACTCCACGACGTCGTGGATAGGCTGCACTGCTCCGACCTCATTATTGGCCCACATGACGCTGACGAGGGCGACGTTCCCAGGATCAGCTTCTATCTCGTGTTCAAGAGCCTCTATGCTAACCACGCCATGAGCGTCCACCGGCAACCAGACGATGTCAGCTCCCTCATGCGAGGCGAGCCACTCAACGGTGTCCTGAACGGCATGATGTTCCACCGATGAGCACAGTATCCGTCGTCGGGCGGGGTCCGCTGCCCGACGCGCCCAGTAGAGCCCCTTGACTGCAAGGTTATTAGCTTCAGTACCGCCGGAGGTGAAAATGATCTCGGAACGGTGGGCCCCGCCTGCGACGGCGATCTTCTCCCGTGACTCCTCAACAACAATTCTGGCGCGCCGACCTGAACCGTGCAGCGATGATGGGTTGCCGCTACGGCTGAGGTGTTGGGTGAATGCGGCGAGCGCGGTGCCCGTTATGGGCGTGGTCGCCGCGTGATCCAAGTACACGGGCACGTGTGACATTCTATCGCGGTGCACCCGTCCAGTCATAAAAGACCTTGGACGATGTTCACTACTGGTATGAATGATCCTGTGACCGATATGCCTCTTGTCAACCCTGGCCAGCCTGGTGCCTTTATGCCTGAGCTACTGCACCCGGTGCACCACTTCAGCGCCCGCACCATTGATTTCTCCTCGCAAGTAGCGCTGATGGCTATCATCAACCGCACGCCGAATTCTTTTTACGACGCCGGGAAAACCTTTGGTCTGCCCGCGGCGGTGGATGCGGCGCTCAAGGCGGTGGACGACGGCGCTGATTGGGTTGATATTGGCGGGGTGCCTTTTGCTCCTGGCCCCACGCTGTCGGCGGCAGACGAAGCGGATCGGATCGTGCCGGTCATAGCAGCGGTTCGGAAGGCCTCCAACGTCGTGATCTCCGCAGATACTTTTGACCCCTATGTTGCTCAGCGGGCCATTGAGGCCGGTGCGGATGTCATCAACGACACAACCGGGCTACAGAACCCGGATCTTGCCCGGGTTGTGGCAGACACCGGGGTGCATCTGGTGATCACTCACAGTCTTGCCGCTCCGCGCACTGTTTACCCCCGGCCAACGTACGGCGATGTGGTCACAGAGGTTGCCGCATTCCTGCAGGACCGCGTCAACGCAGCGATTGATTTGGGAGTTGCGCCGGAGAACATCATCGTCGATCCTGGACACGATCTGAATAAGAACACCTTGCATTCGCTCGAACTGACGCGTCGCTTCTGTGAGATCGCCTCGCTGGGTTACCCGGCGCTCGCTGCAGTTTCGAACAAGGACTTCATCGGCGAAACCCTTCGCCAGCCAAAGTCGGACCGGTTGGAGGGATCGCTCGCCGCAGCGGTGATGTGCATCCTTGGTGGTGCCCGGATTGTGAGGATGCACGACGTCGGTGCGTCGCGTTCGACTGTCACCTTCACGGAAGCGGCCCTTGGCTGGCGCCAACCAGCGTATTTGGAGCACAACATGGGCGACACGAACAGGCCGACACCTTGATTTCCGCCGTGTATCCGCAGCCAGGTGGAGCTCTGGATGATGCCCAGCTGCTAGCCATCTACGCATATTCAGACCCGTCAAAGTCCTGTGCGCGGTTCAATTTCGTGGCCACTGCCGACGGCGCGGCCAACCATCAGGGAGTTTCGGGCGGTTTGGGTGGACCTGCGGATAAGAAGGTCTTTGGCCTCCTGCGCCGGCTCGCGGATGCCGTCGTTGTCGGTGCAGGGACCGTCCGTGCCGAGGGCTATGCCGGTGAGCTCCTGGATGCGCAGGGGCAGCAATGGCGTCTGGGCCATGGCTTAGCCACGCATCCGGCGCTCGTCATCATTTCAGGTTCCCTCGATATGGCATCCGACGCTGATATATTCTCTCGCAGCCCTGTCCAACCCATTGTCCTGACCACTGAAAGGGCGCCGCTGGAGTCGCGGTACCGGATAGCGGAAGTGGCCGACGTCGTCGTTGCTGGAGTAGATGAACTTGACGTCGAGGCGGCGTTGGGAGAGTTGTCCGACCGGGGTCTCACGCGGCTTCTGTGTGAGGGCGGCCCTGGAGTGTTCGGCGCGTTTCAGGCCGCCGGCCGGGTCGATGAACTGTGCCTAACTTTCAGCCCGTCACTTGCTGGCGGTGGTGGCCCCCGGATTGTATCCGGCTCGGGGCACGAGCTGCAGGCCTTGGCGCTGAACCATGTGCTCGTCTCAGGTAGCGAAGTTCTGCTGCGCTACAGGCGCGCCGTCTGACGATCCGGCCACTCGCCCGGCTGAGCGCTAATCAAGCGGGTTAGCCTCCCGGCTTTCGGTGCTGAGCAGCACGACGACGGAATCTCCGGAAACGCCCATGGACTCTCGCAGTTCCGGATTGTCGAAGGCAACATGCAGTCCCGCCAGCGAGGCGGCTCCGCACGGGCCGGAGTCGAAACCAAGCTCTTCGAGCCGGTGTACCGCGGAGATGTCCGCGTTCTCGGGCACCAGGACTGCGGCGTCGACGCCCCCGCGCAGGACCGGCCACGCGATGGTGGAAACGGTGCCGCAGTTCAGCCCGGCCATGTGGGTGCTTCCCGTCTCCACTGAAACCCGTCCGCCAGCGTTCAGCGACTCGACAAGGCAACCGGCCTCGAGCGGTTCCACGCTCAGCAGGGACGGCTGCGGTGTATCCGTCGGCCGGTCGTTACCGCGGTAGTGCGCCACTGTTGCCTGGAGCAGCGAACCCACTCCACAGGGAGTGACAACGACGTCGGGGCCGGCCACGCCGGCGTCCTCAAGCTGGCTGTCCAGCTCGCGGAAAATGGTGGAGTAGCCCTCAACAATCCACGTGGGAATCTGGTCATACCCCTCCCACGCGGTGTCCTGAACCAGCTGCCCGGCGGGGTCCGCCTCGGCCGCAGCGTCCGCATGGGGGACGACGTCGTCATACGGGGCCTGAACCTCGGTGAGTTCCGCGCCCTCGCCGCGGATGCCGTCCTTGGCCGCCTGACTGATGGAGGAGGGCACAAAGACCCGTGCCGACAGGCCGAACAACGACGCCGTGTGCGCCACCGCACGTCCGTGGTTGCCGTCGGTGGCGCAGTAGAGCGTCAGTTTGCCACCGAACCTGTCAGCCAGTTCGTCGAAGGACCAGTTTTCTCCGGCTTCGCCCGTCCGTGCCGATAAGATCCGGTAAACCGACCACAGCACTCCCACCATTTTGAAGGCGGGCAGGCCAAAGCGAACAGACTCTTCCTTGACGAAGACCTGCCGGACACCGAGGTCGGTTGCAAGCTCCCGGCTCTCCTTCAACCGGGTGGGGCTGTATCCGAGGGCAGCCTGATGAAAGGCCAGTACCTCTTGGGGCGCGGGCGGAGTGCGGAAGGATCGGGCCGCCGGGTTGGCATACCACTGCTTAGATGAGGTCATGAACCCATTGTTGGCAGAAACCACCGCGCGGGACCACCACCCGAAGCGATTCCGTGCCACGCGGACCGCACTCGAGTCCACCACCAAGCAGGTAACGGCTTAGTTATCCGGCGGAACCACAGATACCCGGTTGCGGATATCCGCTACTGCCGATGAGAGCTGGTCATCCGTCTCACAGGACGCCGTGAAAACAATTCCGGTCCGGGTGGCAGCGAAGAGACGCATTGATACTGCGCTGGCACGGGAGGTTTCCGTCGCGGGTTGAACGTACGTCAAGAACTCGATCGCTGCTTTGGCCTCGTCTGGGGACTCTCCCCACAACCACTGTGTGGGCTCCAAATGTTCGCCGAGGATACTGGGGTCCTGAAATCGGAAGAGGGCCCGGGTTGACGCCCTGTCATCCACTTCTACGACCAGCGGATCCTGAACATTTGTAGAGCGCAGCGACGCTTCGCATCCGGATGTGCTTCGGTAGACAGATTCTCCATTGACCATCATCTGGGTGGGCTCCCACTCTGGCGAATCCATGAGGCCGTCAGAGAACGTGAGCATGGCCGATGGTTTCAGGTAGGCGCCACGCTTAAAGGACATATCCTTCTGGCGGATCTGCGCGACTGTCTGTGGCGGCAGCTCAGCGGACGACGACGGCGGCGGCGGCGGCGCCGTTGCGTCCCCGCTCTTTTCGTTGAGCCCGGACGAGGACTCCTGCGAGCGGGTTGTACCAGGTACGGATTCGGTGGGGACTTGGATGGTACAGCCGGTCAGAGATGCGACGAGGAGCGTCACCCCCAGAGCTCGCCCCAACCACCGGTAAGCGCGCATTGTGTCCCCTGTTGTTGCCTTGATTCTTCCCTACCACCCTATGATGCAACGTCGCTCAAGAACTAGCGGGCGCTGCCCATCACGGTCTGATCTTGTAAGATGGTCTCCGCACTATTGAACGTCTCCCTTTTTCCAACACATGTCAGGATATTGCCGGTGAGCCAAGCCGAGTCGAATCCCTACTCGGTCCTTGGCGTGCCCGCCGACGCGACGATCGAACAGATCCGAAAAGCGTACCGCAGAAAGGCGCGTGCCACGCACCCGGATCAGGGCGGCAGTGCACCAGAATTTCACGAAGTTTCTGAGGCATACCGACTACTCACGGACGGTTCACTCAGGCAATCGTTCGACGACAATTCCAGCAACCAGTCCGCCTCACAGGCGACTCCGCCGCGCCCTGGCAAGACGCGGGCGACAGGGCACCCATCCCGGCCTGAACCCCGTCGTTTAAATACAACCCCCACCTTTCTTCCGCCCTTTGATCCGAACACGCCACCGGTCGTATCTCTGGCTGTCGCGGGGCAGCAATCCCATTCCGCTCCCCGACGCCCGAACATGCTGACACGGCTCAGCTCCACGAAACTCGCTAAGTATGACGCCGAGGAACGAACCACGCAACTGCTGGAATCGACAATCCTGAAGGACTATCCCGCCGGCCGTCTGATCAATGGTGCTCGGTTCGAAAACGGCACAGAAGCAGGATCCGTTCTGTTGGGCGGCTATCGAGTTGCCGTCGTCGCTTCCCTGATTGCATCAGCGCCGGCCTATCGGTGGGACGGTGGCAGGCTACTCCACAAGGGCCGGGCTGCTGGTGGACCTGCGCTGCGGGAGACCGTCAGGACCGTGCAGGAGCAACTTCCCGGCTGCCACGTCTCTGGCTGGCTCGTGTTGCACAACCTGAAGGGCAACCCGTTCGAGCCTGTGATCGACTACCCACCGGGCGCAGACCGTTCAAGTCTCGCACCCGTGCATGCCGTCAACGTAGGTACCCTGGCCAGGCAGCTGCGCCAGTTCATGTCCGCCGGGCCACAACCGAATGTTGTCCAGCTGTCCGTGCTCGCGCGTCTACTCGAAGCCACCACCTGAACTCTCTCAAACCGCAACCAGTAGTGGGCCTAGAATGGGCAAGTGTTCCGCATCCTATTCCTCACCCCCGAAATTCCCGGCAATACCGGAAACGCCATACGTCTGGCTGCCATCACGGGGTCAGAGCTGCACCTAGTGGAACCGCTGGGGTTCAGCCTCGAAGATTCCAAACTTCGCCGGGCTGGGCTCGATTACCATGACCTCGCCGTTCTGCGGGTCCATTCATCACTCGAGGACGCATGGCGGGCCCTCACCCCCCGAAACGTTTACGCTTTCACCTCCGAGGGCGACAAAACCCACGTGGACATCCGGTACGAGCCTGGCGATGTCCTGTTGTTTGGACGCGAGTCCACAGGCTTGCCCGAGGACGTCAAGAACGCACCGGAGATCACGGCCCGCGTCAGGCTCCCTATGCTTCCCACGCTGAGGTCCCTGAATCTTGCCAACTCTGCCTCCATCGCTGTCTACGAAGGATGGCGGCAGCACGGCTTCGAAGGCGCGAAACTCTAAACCCAAGACGTAGTTCAACCAACAAGGAGAACCCGTGGTGTCAGAACTCGGCAGGACCCCCAGCGAAGACGCGGAGCAATTTGATGCCCTCTCTCCCGCGTTATGGAATCCCGTGGGAAACGCTGTCGTGGCCGCTGCCAGATTGCAGATCGACGACCACGTACTTGACGCCTTTTGCCGAGCAGGCGCGAGCGCGGTTCCAGCAGCCCAGACCGTGGGCAAAATCGGAGTGGTGGACGCCGTCGACCCTTCTGCTGCCATGCTCGAAGTCGCTGGCCGAAAAGCAAAGGCGTTCGACCTGGGGCAGCTGAACCTGGCCCATAGCGATCCGCTCAGCTGGACCATTGAAGGCTCATATGACGCGATAGTAGCCTCCTATGAGCTCTTTACTGCCCAAGATATAGACGCCGTCGGCAACCGGCTCGCCACTCTCCTCAAGCCTGGTGGCCGGTTCGCGGTATCAGTCTGGGCCAACGGCGCCCATGCAGAATTCGCAGAAGCGCTCACCGATATTTGTGCCCGTCACCAACCAGATACAGCCGAGCAGGCTTCCCTAGTGGCCGAGAATGCGCGGCGCACTGACACGCCCGAGGAACTTGAGAAATGGCTGACCAGTCTAGGGCTTGGGAATGTTGAAATTGCACCAACCGAGGTGTCGGTTCCGCTGAACGCCGACTTGGCCTGGTCTCTCGTGGAAGGCACCTGGTACTCACGTCTACTTCCTGAGGACCCCGGGACCAGAGGTGAGATCAGAGCGAGACTTTGTCAGGAATTAGGCGAAAACTACGTGCTCAACGCCAATACGTTGATAGCAGTAGCTGAACCAACACTCTGACACATTTCAGCTCTGACCCATCCGGAACAGCCACGACACCGAATAAGGGATACAACACGCGGACACTTCAGGAGCCCTATGCTGGAGATCTATGGAAAAGCCGATAAGTAGTCAAGCGTCCGCGGCAGGTAGCGGTTCAGCGCGGAAGGGAGGTGAGCCAGTTGACCAGAGTCTTCTCGTTGGTCTGCTCGATCGCATTTCTCACGGTGATCAAGATGCCTTCGCGCAGTTCTACGAACAAACCGCGAAACGTGTCTACGGTATGGCGCGCCGCGTGCTGGTAGATGCCGAGCTGAGCAGGGACGCAACGCAGGAAGTTTATCTGCAGGTTTGGAACTCGGCAGGTAAATACAGCCATACCAGCGGAACACCGTTGGCCTGGCTCATGACGCTGGCACATCGGCGTGCTGTGGATAAAGTGCGCTCTCAGCAGAGCGCTACTGAACGCGAAGCCCGGTATGGTGCTGCGATGCAAGTTCCTGATCGGGACGACGTAGCGGAGACGGTGGAACAACTACTGGAGGCAGAAGCAGTGGTGACGTGCCTTGAAACCCTGACCGAAACGCAGGAGGAATCGGTCCGGATGGCTTACTACGGCGGTCTGACGTATCGGGAAGTGGCAGAAAAGCTTGGTGCCGCGGTACCAACCATCAAATCCCGAATTCGGGATGGATTAATTCGGCTGAGAAACTGTCTGGAGCTGAATTGAGATGCGGAACGGAATGAATAATCAGTTTGGCGAGAGCCTCACACAGGATCTGAACAACGATCTCCTGTTGGAATGGGCGGAATTGTATGCACTCGATGCACTGCCGACAGAAGAACTCACCGAAATCGAGGCCTTCGTCTCGGAAGCGACCCCTACCACCAAGGACGGGTTTAAAGCCAGGGTGGCAAAGGCACGGCAGACGCTCTCGGACGTCTACGGCAACTTTGAAGCAGAGCCGCCAACTGACCTACTCGGCGCCATCATGAAAGAGTTGCCGACTACCGCGAAGGTCCAGGAGAAGACTGAAAACTCCACGGCTCAGAGCGCCGGGATCTCAGATTTGGCCCAGCACAGGGAGAAGCGGAAAAAGAGGTTCACACCCACGCAGTGGATACTTTCAGCCGCGGCCGCCGTAGCCGTTGTAATCGCCGGAGTTACCGTTGCCCAGAATATGCAGCCCAACTCGCTCACAGACCAGATCATGACGGCCACCGATGTGCAGCAGCGAACCCTCGATGTGGCCGGTGGATCCGCCGAGATCAGCGTGTCAGAGTCATCAGATGCGGCCGTGGTATCCATGCGCGACGTCCCGCCTCCACCCGAGGGCAAGGTCTACCAGTTGTGGCGCATTCCAACCGATGGAACGGTTCCTGTTCCTGCGGGCACCATGACAGGTGAGGACGTCGCTACCGGTAAGCTTACGGCCGTCACAGACATTGACCCTTACTCCGCTCTGGCCATCACCATCGAGCCCGAAGGCGGCTCGGAGACACCAACGATGCCCGTTATCGCATCCATACCCTTGGAGAGCTGAGCAGGGTTGACCTCGACGCTGCGTCAACTTCTAGCCTGAAGAAACGGGTGGAAAACCACCCTGTGATCGAACAGGGGCGGCAGAAACACAATGGTTCATCAGGCAGCCGACCGACAGGAATGGCCAATTTCAGAAGTGGCGAAGCGGATCCTCGTGCTACGCCAGCTGGGGCTCGGGCTGGAAGCCATTCGCGAGGTACTTCACGGGCAACGAGACGAAGTCTCGGTGCTGAGAGTCCACCACTGATGGTTGACAGCTGAACGCCAGCGGTTAGATGACATGGCGGGCAGTGTCCTGGCGACGATCACTTCGCTCACACAAGGAGACGCTATGAGTGCCGAAGAAATGTTGAGAGGCTTCGGGGAAAACCCTTACGAGGACGGAGCTGGCCCTACTCCGATCTGCCGGACTGGCTTCCGACGACAAACCAGTGCAGGAGCTCGTTGCAAGACACTACCGCTGGGTAAGTGTCAGTTGGACGCCGCACCGTGAAAGCTACACAGGACTCGCGCAGACCTACACGCAGGATGAGAGGTTCCGGGAGTTCTACGACAATTACCAGCCCGGCCTCGCCAGCTTCCTGGCGGAGGCAATCACCGTCTATGCTGCAGTTAATCTGACTGAGGAATCCTAGAAGCCCGCAAAGGTTGCCGGGGTGTTCACGCCAACAACGTGAAACGCCTCGGCGCTGCGGCCTTCCCCGAGACCAGCGCGCTCCGCATTTTCACGCAGGATGGAACGCACAGTGGACTCCATTGCCTTGAGGTCCGGATGTTGACTCGAGTGGATATGAATGGCTGCGAGCTTTGCATCAAGGTGAGGGGACATGTCCACGAAGTGATTCTCACGCTCCAGGGGCGCACCGTAGAACCACAGCCATGAAACCTTGAACGCTTCCAACCCCGCCTCTGCGAGCTCCGGATACGCAAAGGGGTTCTCCACGGCCGGATAAACGGCACGGGTTACTGCCTCCCCGCACGCCAGGTGATCCGGATGGCTCTTCTGCAGCCGATCCCAGCTGCGTTCCGGGTGCATAGCGACGACGACGTCCGGACGGACTTCCCGCATTACCCGAACAACGTCGCGGATAAGAGCATGATCGGCCTGAAGATAACCATCCTGATAGCCCAGCCAGCGGATATCGAGAACACCCACTAGTGACGCTGCGGCCTTCTGCTCTGCGTTACGCATCGACACGATGTCTGGCCGGTGGGCGGCGTCGAACCCCCCGGCGTCTCCACCGGTCATGATGCAATAAGTCACAACCGCACCGGCCTCGGTCCACCCAGCGACGGTTCCGGCTGCACCAAAATCAATGTCGTCCGGATGAGCGCTGAAACAGAGCACGCGCCGTGGATGGACGCCGTCCACCTTCGAGGTCGGTTTGACCGACACCCTAACTCCGCCGCTTCTGGATCTCTTCCGTTGCCTGCGGCAGAACCTTGAAAAGGTCACCGACAATGCCAAAGTCAGCGATCTCGAAGATCGGCGAGTCAGCATCCTTGTTGACGGCCACGATGACCTTCGACGTCTGCATCCCGGCCTTCTGCTGGATGGCACCCGAGATCCCGGCGGAAATATACAACTGCGGGGAGACAGTCTGGCCCGTCTGTCCTACCTGCGCGGAGTGCTCAATCCACCCAGCGTCTGTCGCAGCACGAGAGGCGCCCACAGCCCCGCCCAATGCATCAGCGAAGGCCTCAACGGCGCTGAAGTCTCCGTTGGTGCCGCGCCCGCCGGAAACAATAACTCGTGCCTCTGACAACGAGGGGCGCGTACTGGCTTTCTTGTCTTCACGCCCCGTGACCCGTGCCGCGTTGACTGCGCTGACGTCCACGGCCGCGACCTTCACCTGTTCCGGCCGCGTTGGCTCTGACGCTACTCGCGGTTCGGCGCTATTTGGCTTGACTGTCAATACGGGAATTCCGTGAGTCACCTTCGCTGAGACGGTGTACGAGCCCGCCAGATCCAGCTTCATCACAGTGAGGTCTTCCCCCACACTGACTATGTCGGTGATGACTCCCGATGAAAGTTTCACTCCGAGCCGTCCTGCGATTTCTTTGCTTTCGAACCCGTTGTCCAGCAGAACGGCCGACGGCGATGCCTGCTCCACCACTACAGCTAGAAAGGCCGCCTTGGGCGCGACCAGATACTTGTCCAGATCAGGGTTCTCTGGAACATAAATCTGCCGCACCCCGTACTCCCCGAGTGCCTCGGCGACGCCGTCCTCCAGCGAATCAACACCGAGGGCGACGGCCGGCTCGCCTATGGTCGCGGCGATGGTCAACAATTCCCTGCTGGCCTTGGCAAGAGGGACAATGGGGTGATCAAGATATACCAGGACGGACGCCATGCTCCGTACTCCTTTACGTCGATTTTACGTCGATACTCCGGGCCGAACGGCCGGTGATGGGAGGGGTTTCTAGAGCAATTTCTGCGTGGTCAGGAAGTCAACCAACTGGACTCCGGCATCGCCTTCGTCTGTGATGACAACGCCCTTGCCGCGGGGTGGGCGCGGATCAGCGGACTCAACGGTTGTCCAAGCACCACTGGTACCCACCGCAGATTCGTCGACACCGATATCTGCCAGCGACAGCGTGTGCAACGGCTTCTTCTTCGCCGCCATGATGCCCTTGAAATTGGGATAGCGAGGCTCGTTAATTTGATCTGTCACGGACACCAGAGCGGGCAGAGCGGACTCGATCGTGTCCGCGTGGGTGGCTCCGTCACGCCGGGCGTGCAGAACCGGAGCATCGCCGTCGTAGGTGAGTTCAACAGCGGAAACGAAAGTTACCTGAGGCAGATCAAGCCGCTCGGCCAACTGCGCTGGGACCAGGGATGTTTCCCCCTCGGTCGAGGCCATTCCAGTGATGACGATATCCACTCCGTCGTCGCCGCCGATATGGCGCACTGCCGCAGCGAGGGCCAGAGAGGTACCAGCCGCATCGGAGCCAGCCAAAGCGGGATCATTCAGGTGGACCCCTTGATGCGCTCCAATCTGCAACGACTTCTTAACCGCATTGACAGCAGCGTCCGGGCCCATTGTCAGGGCCGTGATCTTATGTGCCGATGCATCTCCGGTGGCAGCCTCCACCAGCTGGAGCGCAGTCTCCAACGCGTACTCATCGAGCTCGGAAAGAATACTCTGGGACCGTTCCACCGTATGGTTCTCGCCGGTCAGATGGCGATCAAACTGTGCATCAGGCACATGTTTGACCAGGACCACGATGTTCAACGGTGCATCTGCTGCCGTATGCATTATTGCCTTTCGCGCTGTCGTCGCTGGTTCGACCCGTAGGTCATACCCTAGCTAACCACAATGACCTCGCCGGAGGTGCCCGCAACCATACATCCGAGGCACATGGCCCACGTCAGCCCTTACCCAGCGAACCGACAGTGATGTCAACGGTCTCTGCCTTATCATCGCGGGTGAAAGTCAACGACACCGTTGAATCTGCAGCCTGTTCTCGAACAACCGCGGTTAGCTCCCTGGCATCTTCAATGCTTTCGCCGTCGAACGTGGTGACAACATCGCCTGACTTAAGACCGGCTTTTGCGGCCGGTGAATCCGGCGTCACTTCCCCGACCTGCGCCCCGACAGAGAACGTCGTCTGCGCACCCGCTCCCTGCGCGGGATGCGGACGAACTGTCACTCCGAGACGGCCATGCGTTGCCTCGCCAGTGCTGATCAGTTCCTCAGCCACGCGGTGCGCGTAGTTGATGGGAATGGAGAACCCGACGCCGATATTGCCGCTGTTCTCATCGGCGCCAGCAATCGCGACGTTGACGCCAATAACTTCGCCCTCCGAGTTCACCAGTGCGCCACCGGAGTTGCCGTGGTTGATCGCAGCATCAGTCTGGATGACATTGAGCAAGATGGTGCCCTGTTCCGCTGGTTGCTGCTCTTTGCTTCCCTCTGGTGGGGCGAAGCGCCAGTCACCGCCGTCGCCCTCCCCCTCGGTGGTATCCGACTGTTCCTTGGGAACGGCGGACGAGGCTACGGAGATGGTGCGATCCACAGTGGAGACAATGCCGTCCGTGACAGTACCGCTGAGTCCTAGTGGCGCCCCGATAGCGACGGCAGTGTCCCCGACATTGAGCTCATCAGAGTTGCCAATGGCGGCAGGGACCAGATCAGGAGCATCGATCTTCAGCACAGCAAGGTCAGAAAGAGGGTCAAGGCCGATAAGTTTGGCGGAGTACACCGAACCGTCGCTGAGCCGTACCTCTATTTTGGCGTCATTGACCTGTCCGCCGACGGTAGCGACGTGATTATTGGTCAGAATGTGACCTTCTTGATCGAGAATGATCCCGGATCCTGAGCCTCCGGAACTCTGTCCCATAGCTGAGATGGTGACGACGCTCGGCGCGGCTTTCTTCGCGGCTGCTGTCACGGGTGTCACGTTGTTGGGGTCGTTGATGACCACGGACTCCTGCCCGCCCCTCGTGACAGGCACATCCTGCTGACCGTCGGTTGAAAGATCATAACCAATGGCCACCCCACCGCCCGCCAACCCGGCAACGATCATCCCGACAACGAGAGTTCCGGCTCCAAACCGCGCACGCCCCGGCACCGCATTCCGCTGCAAACCTTCAACTGGCTGCGCTGTCGAAGCTTGCGGTCCGAACGGATCGGACTCAGCATTATTGGCCCCGGTCGTCAGATAGTCATAGCCCGGCCCGCCCACAGAGGACGGCGGAAGCTGCGGCCGAGGCGGGACCTGGCTTCTGGCGGACTCGCTCTGGCGGGCTGCACCCTCATCGGTGGATCCGGAGTTCCAACCGGTATCGCCGTCGTTCTCTGTCATGCCTATAGTCCTTTCACTGTTCTGCGGACGAGTCTGCCACCGTTAGCTGGTGGACGTTCGAACGAAAGCTGGGACTTTGCTGGAAGCTCACCCGATAACTCGGGGTTTCCGTCCGGTGGCCCCGAAGACAGCCCCGCATCAGGAACGCTAAGCCTGCGCACGGCGTTGTGAGGGTAAATAAGCGGTGGACTGGTTCTGGGCCTAGCCATAGACTCTAAACTGTTCCCTGACCCACAACGCTGAAGGACTTTACATGCGATTAATGACGACACGGTGGGCAACTGCGGTGGGTCTGGGACTGCTCCTGAGCTTACCTGCCGCTGCCGCGCAGGCGGAGCCGCCGGTTGAGTTCCCTCCAGGACAGTTCGTCGTCGATAACGTCGACGCGTTGAACGGCAGCCTGGGCACCGTCGAATCCGCCGTAGCGCAGCTGCAACAGGAGTCGGGTTACACACTATATGTGTCCTATATAGACACCTTTACTGATTCGGGCGGCGCGGAGGCTTGGGTAGATCAGACTGCGGAGCTCAATGATCTGGGGTCCGACGAGGCGCTTCTCGCTGTTGCAGTGGAAGACCGTCAACTGGAGATCGGGACCAGTAGCGCAGGAAACATCACCCCGGAACAGCGCGAAAACATCAAGCAGTCCGCTCTCGATCCCCTGCTCGGGCAGGACTCGATCTCCTCAGAGGAGTGGGCCACCTCTGCAACCAGTGCTACCGCATCCCTCGAAGACATCGCTAGCGGCGGAGACGGTTCTGCGTCCTCAGGGGGCTCATTCCTTGGGCCAGTGCTGCTCGTGGGAGCGCTGGTGATCATCGGCATCGCCGGATTCTACTTCTACAACCGCTCGCGCAAGCGCAAAAAGTCCGGCCCCGAGTACGAAATCCAGCACGGCCAGGACGGTGAGCCAATAGATCCCCTGGACGCCATGACCGTCAAGGACCTTCGGCTCCGGTCCGGCGGCCTCCTCATCGGGGCGGACAACGCCATCAAGTCCAGCGAACAGGAACTGGGATTCGCAGAGGCACAGTACGGCCAGGAGACGGTCAAGCCCTTCGCCGATGATATTGCCGCAGCAAAGAACCACATGATGGAATCCTTCAAATTGCAGCAGCAACTCGATGACCACATTCCGGATACGGAGGAGCAGCAGCGTACCTGGCTCGGCGACATCATCCGGCGTTGCGAATCCGTCAGCAGTTCGCTGCAGGAACATAAGGAAGACTTCGACAAGCTACGCGAACTCGAACGTAATGCGCCTCAGGCGCTCAACTCGGCCCGTGCAGCGGCCAACGAGACACGCGGCCGTCTGGCTGAGGCTGGTTCAACTCTCGACGCGCTGCGCCGTGAGTACGAGGACTCGGCGCTGTCTCAGATCGGCGACAACGTCGAAGAGGCCTCCGAGCGCCTCGAATTTGTTGAGACAGCTGCTCAGAACGCCCAGGAGAAGCTCGACGCCGATGACACGGCATCCGCGGTCCTCGCCGTACGCGCCGCTGAAGAAAGCACGCACCAGGCCGAGGTCCTCATCGAAGCAGTGCACAAAACTGCGGACGGCCTGGCAACCGCACGGCGGCAAATGCAGGACGCCGTCACAGCAGCGTCGCAGGATCTGGCACAGGCCCGAGCCATGATCCGGAGCGGCCAGCATCCCGAGCTGACCGGCCAGGTCGCGGTTGTTCAGTCTGCCCTGGATGCCGTATCCGATGAAGTCCAGTCGGGAAAGATCGACCCGAACGCACTTCTCCAGCGGGTTGAACAAGCACACACGCAACTGGATGAGTCGCTGACTGGGATCAGCGATCAGCAGGACAGAACACGTCGCGCACGTGAATCACTCCAGCACTCGCTCATGTCCGCCCAGGCTCAGATATCGGGGACATCCGACTACATCCGCGCTCGTCGTGGTGGAGTAGGTAGCGAGGCCCGTACGCGGCTGGCCGAGGCTGAACGGAACCTCGACTACGCAATGCAGGTCCAATCCACCGACCCGGTTGCTGCACTCTCGCACGCCCAGCAATCAAACGCGCTGGCACAGCAGGCCGCACAACGTGCACAGGAAGACGTCGAAGGTTTCGGCATGAGCTCGGGCGGATACGGTGGTGGCATGTACGGCGGACAACGCCGCGGCGGCGGAGGTGGGCTCGGCGGCGCACTGCTGGGCGGGATCCTTCTCGGCGGGATTCTCGACGGCGACGGCGGCGGTATGTTTGGCGGCGGAGGCGGCGGCGATATGTTCGGCGGCGGAGGCGGCGGATTCGGCGGAGGCGGCTTCGGCGGATTCGATTCCTCTGGCGGCAGTTTCTAGACGCTTGGTCCAGCGACGAAATTTTTCATCAGGTCAACAAAGTCAGAACCATAGAAAGGTTATCCAATGGTAAAGCAGTCAATTTTCGGCCGTATCGCCCAACTTGCCAAAGCAAACGTCAACGCAATGCTGGATCAGGCCGAGGATCCGCAGAAGATGCTCGACCAGATGGTCCGCGACTACTCCAACAACATCGCAGAGGCCGAGAGCGCTGTCGCTCAGACGATCGGTAACCTGCGGATGCTCCAGAGCGATTATAACGAGGACCAGGACAATGCCCGGGAGTGGGGCAACAAAGCGCTCGCTTCCTCCCGCAAGGCTGACGAATACCGGTCTACCGGCGACACCACGGATGCGGCAAAATTCGATAATCTGGCGAAGGTTGCTATCCAGCGGCAGATTTCGTCCGAGAATGAAGCCAAGGGAGCAGAGCCAACGATCGCGTCGCAGACGGAGATCGTCGAAAAGCTCAAGGACGGCCTCAACAAGATGAACGAGAAGCTCAATGAGCTGAGCCGGAAGCGCGACGAACTTGTTGCCCGCGCACGCACCGCGGACGCGCAGACTCAGGTTCAGGACGCCGTCAAGAGCCTCGATTTCATGGACCCCACGTCCGAGGTTGGCCGTTTCGAGGAAAAAATCCGTCGTGAGGAAGCCCGCGTGCTAGGCCAGGCCGAGCTGAACGATTCCAGTCTGGATGCGCAGTTCGAGAGCCTGGAGGATCTCGGGGAGCAGACCGAGGTTGAAGCCCGTCTGGCTGCCCTGAAGTCCGGAGGTTCAGACGCACAACAGACTTCAATCGGCCAGGGAACAGGTTCAGCGTCCGATAGCTGATTGACCAGCCAGATCCTGCCGCAACGGGCGGATACCGTCGACCTCTGGGTCGGGGTGTTCGCCCGTTGTGCTTCTCAGCCCCGTTTTTTGTAGCTCAAAGGGCGGCCCGTGGTTCGAAGCGGTCGCCCCTAGCCGTCTACATGACGGAGGTGCCGGCGGCGAATGAGCCGAGGCAGGACAACCCAGAGACCGATAACAACTGCCGCCAGCCCCAGGGCCGTGACTGTGCCTGCGGCCCGGCCTAGGACGATGTCGAAAATCAGGCCGACTGTACCCATGAGGATTAACGCCACCAAAAGCATCGCTACCCGTAGGATTCGGTCGCTGTTGACGACGAGCGCCTCCTTGATGTGTAGCTGGAAGAATGTGCGATGCATAACGACGGTAGCGAGCAGGAGAACGGTGATGAGCGCCGCAAGAATGACGAGGATCAGATACACGGTCACCTGAAAGGGATCAAGGTCTGGAAACCGCGCCTGAAAGGGCAGCGTGAGCAAGAATCCGACAAGAATCTGGATACCTGTTTGAAGGACCCTCAGCTCCTGCAGAAGCTCATGCCAGTTACGATCCAACCGTTGAAGACTGGATTCATTGCGTCCATCACTCTGGGCAGTCACCACGTTGTGTCTTTTGGTCATCGCAACAGTGTACGGCGGCCGCTCTAACCGGGGTCGGGGTCTCTCTGCCCATGTCACCCGGCGCAGGCACTGAAACTGGCATCAGGGGGGTGACCTGGCGGTGTCGCTAGCCCGGCTTTGGTACACAACGCAAGAATGGCCCGGTCCAAGGGACCGGGCCATTCTCTCTTACGTTGCGGGGACAGGATTTGAACCTGTGACCTCTGGGTTATGAGCCCAGCGAGCTACCGAACTGCTCCACCCCGCGGCGTTGATATAACTATAACAACCCGCGGGGCAGAACAACAAATCGGGCTCTAAGAGCCGGATTCCGTATCAGTTTCAGGCGACTCCGAAGGTTTCGGAGCACTGCCATCCTCTGCAGGAGGAGCTTCACCGCTGATTTTTGCCTCGGCCTCCATAGCCTTGGCAATCGCGGCGTCGAGCTTCTTTTGAGCTTCGCCGTATGCTGCGAAGTCCCCCTTGGCCAAAGCCTCCTGGCCTTCCTGCAAAGCGGTTCCAGCAGCAGCCAGTGCGTCCTTGAGGTTTTCCTCGGACGTTGCATCGCCCTTTGGCGCCTCAGACTCGGGCGTTTCACCGCCTGTTTCGCCGACATTGTCGACATCACCGGCAGCTGCGCCCGAGTCTCCCTCGAAGACCTGATCCAGAGCTTCGTCCAGAGTCGGTGCAAAGCCAACATTCTCACCGAAGCTCACCAGAACACGCTGAAGCGTGGGGTAGGAAGAGCTGCCAGAGGATTGGACATAGACCGGCTGGACATACAGGATTCCGCCGCCGATGGGCAACGTCAGCAGGTTCCCACGCTTAACTTCCGAAGCTCCCCGGCTCAACAGGTTCAACTCTGTTGATACTGATGGGTCCGAGTTGAACTTATTCTGAGCCTGACCGGGACCGGGCACGGCGTCAGAGCGCGAAGTGTCGAGCAGCCGTAGCGTGCCATAGCCTTCGGCCTTTACACCATCCTTATCGCCGGCATCCGCGTCCGCAGCCAAGAACCCGTACAAGACGTTACGAGCTTCCTCGGTGGGGTTGGAGGCGGACGGAACGAACGGCGTCGTGAGGGAGAAAGACGCTTCCTCTTGCTTCGGCATCTGCAGAGACAGATAGAAAGGAGGCTGCTTCACATTCGAATCCTCCGGCAATGTCGGATCATCCGGAACACTCCAAGCATCGATATTGGAGTAGAACGTGTCGGCATTCGTCACATGGTAACGCGCCATCAATTCCCGCTGAACCTTAAACTGGTCCTCCGGATAGCGCACATGAGACATCAGTTCGCCGGGCATCTCAGAGTACGGCTTCAAGGCTGTGGGAAAAATACTCTGCCACGCCTTGAGAATCGGGTCCTCGTCATCCCACGCGTACATCGTCACGGAACCGTCATAGGCATCCACTGTGGCCTTCACCGCATTACGAATATAATTGACGTTCTCCGCAGGCAGTACTCCTCCGCCCGGGCTCAGGGAATCCCTCGTCGCAGCCTGGAGTTCCTGAGGCGTGGAGTATGGGAAATTGTTGCTGGTGGTGTAACCATCAACAATCCACTTCACCCTGCCATCGATGATCGCGGGATACACGTTACTGTCAATCGTCAGGTACGGAGCCAGCTTTTTGATCCGCTCACGGGGGTCCCGTTCGTAAAGAATCTGGGATTCCTCATTGACCACGTCCGAGAGCAAAAGATCCGTGGACTGGAACTTGATGGAGTACGCGAGCTTGTTGAACAAGTTCCCGACGCTTGGACCGCCGTCGCCCCTGAAGGTGTTCTTGGCCTCTTCTCCACCTTCTTCACCCTGAGGCCGGTCGACTTCCTGCGGTTCCGCACCCTCAGGTGCACCAACAACCGAATACTCAGGTGAGAACTCGCCGAAGTAGATGCGGGGCTCATAGGTGGAATCATTACCCAGCACACCACTAGAGGGAATACCGGAAAGCATGAAGGCGGGCTTGCCATCAGGCTGAACCTTGGATCCATATGCTGCGACGACCCCATAGCCGTGCGTGTAGAGCGCATGCTGATTGAGCCAGTTGTCAGGAACGCCGTCCGTATTCAGCTCGCGGACCGCGATGACGGTGTCCTTGGTCTCGCCGTCGACTTCGTAGCGGTCCACATTAAGCGTTTCGTCGAACTTGTAATACTGGCGGAACTGCTGTAACTGACTGAACGTATCAGAGACCAGGTTGGGGTCCAGCAGCCGGATATTCGCCGTTGTCTCCGCGTCTTCGCGCAGCGCACCGGCTTGCGCTTCCGAGGTGGCGTCATAGGTGGTGACCTGCGTATCCTCCAGACCGTAGGCCAACCGCGTCAAGTCGATGTTTCGCTGAATGTACTCACGTTCCTTGCTCTGCTCGGAGGGCGTCACCTCGAAGCGCTGGATGACCCACGGATACACGCCACCGGCCAGGATGCCGGTGATCAGCAGCATCGCGGTCCCGATAACAGGCAGACGCCATTTACCCACGACTGCGGCCACAATGAACAGAGCCGCCACAATAATCGCCGCGATGGCGAGGATCGCCTTGGTCGGGATAACGGCAGCCACATCTGTATAGAGGGCCCCGGCCCACTTACCGTCAGTGCTCTGCAGCGTCGCGTACCGATCCAACCAGAGATTCACGCCCTGAAGAATCAGGAACAGCGCAGCGGTGATGGAAATCTGCACTCGAGCAGCTTTGCTGGTGAAGATGCCCTTCTCCTCCAGCCGGATGCCACCGTAGAGATAGTGGGTCAGGATTGCCACGATTCCGCTGATGACCACCGCGGTCATCAGGAAGCCGAGCACAAAATTGAAGAAGGGGAGAGTGTAGAGGTAGAAACTGAAGTCGAGGCCGAACTCGGGATCTGTCTGGCCGAAGGGCACCTGATGGAAGAACAGAAGAACATTCTGCCACTGCGACGCCGCCGCCGTACCGGCAAACACTGCCACAGCAACGGGTATCCCCAGCATCACGGCACGGCGGACCGGCTCCAGCTGCTCCTGATATCTGTTCAGGTTGTCCTGCATGGCATTATCCGGGGCATACACGGGACGCGATTTGTACGCCACCCGCAGGCTGAGATAAATCGACGCCCCCACTACGAAGAACGCGCTGAGGAACAAGGCGATCTGCGTAATATTTTCCGTCACAAAGACGTCAAGGTATCCAAGCTGCTGATACCAGAGAACGTCCGCATATACCTGCGTCATGAAAACAAACGCGACGACGATGATTCCGACAATAATCAGTGTCGGAATTAGCGGGCTACGACGGCCGTTTTTTCCTTGATTGCTCGGTCTGGGCGGAAAGGGCCGGTCTGGTCCGGAAGTCACTCGTTACCTCATCGTTGAAAGCAGTGGATTGCAGCGTCCCTTGCGGCACAATCGACGCGGACCTGTCACCAGATCCCACGAACGAACAGCCAGCCGAGTTCCGCTGTCCCCCCATTCTGCCCTGCCATGTGGGTATGAGCCACCCAACACCACGTTTCTATCGCCGCCTACCACTCAGCCAGTACAGGAAGAAACACTCGCATCCGGGTCACTGGCCAGTTTCTTCACCGCGTCGTGCGCTTGATCCAGAGTGGAAACCTTCACCACAGTGAGACCCTCAGGGACATGACCGGTGACCTCTTCGCAGTTCTCTGAAGGCGCAAGGAAGAACTCAGCCCCTGCGTCGCGAGCACCGACCATCTTTTGCTGGATTCCGCCGATGGGGCCAACCAGACCGTCCACACTGATAGTGCCCGTTCCGGCGAACTCCCGACCGCCTGTGAGATCACCAGCTTCCAGCTTGTCGATGATTCCCAAAGCGAACATCATCCCCGCAGACGGACCGCCAACATTGTTTAAAGCAATATTGACCGAGAAGGGGAAGGAGAAGTCGGTCCGCAGGTAAACGCCCAACTGAAATTGGCCATCTTCCGACTCAGAAGGGGCAATCTCCACCTGCTGCTTCCCGCCATCGCGCTCCACGGTCATGGTGACCGGCTCGCCGTCGGACTCGTTCAGAGCAGTCCGCAAAAAGTCCAGGTCCTCGATCGGTTGTCCGTTGATCTCGAGCAGCACGTCCTCCGGCTCCAGGATGGAGGCCGAGACGGACTCCTCAGCAAAGTCGATAACCACTAGCTCTTGACCGAAATCAATATCTTCATGCTCCAGCGCGGCCGCGACGGCAGCATCCTGAGATGACGTCATGGCCGCTGCGTTCTGCTCCTGGATCTCCTGACCCGTAGTACCCGGAGGATAGACAAGTTCCACAGGCAAAACGGCCTTCGCTGGATCCAGCCAGGCACGTGCTACGTCGAAGAAGCTGACGGCGTCTCCCGGTCCCCCATAGACATATACCGTGGTCAGACTCAGGCTGCCGTCCGCAGGGAAGCTCTCGCGGCCCTTGATCTGGATCAGCGGGGCGCCCTGCGACTCTCCGATGGTGTTGATTGCAGGACCCGGCGCCTCAACCACGTACGGAACAGGCAGCAGCACAGCGACGGCGCCAAGAACGATAGCCAGCAGGCCTGACACGAGCATCGCAACCGTCCGTGGATCGCGGCGTTCCTTGCGATCAGCAGTTGCTGGTACCGGCTTGTCATGTGCGTCGGTCACGTGGGCTACTCTCTGTCAAATTCTCGAACTGTGGCGGAACCACTCCTGCACAACAGGCAGCAGCGCCAGCGATAAGCCTACGCCCCCGGGCCCTTTGCCCACAGCGAACGGGTATGGGTCCACGGCGACAACGCGCGCCACTGCCGGTAACGTGGTCACCGTGAGCGCGCGGATGACTGCCGCCAGTCTGACGCCAGAATTCCGCACGCAAGATCAAGCACAACAGTGCCTACTCAGGAGCGGTGTTAGCCATGACTTCCCATCAGCCAAACGACGACGACACCCCCAAAGATCCCCTGTCTGAAATGCTTGCAAAGCTCTTCAGCGGTGATTCCTCGATCGATCCACAGGAGATCGCCAAGGCCGCAGGCATGCCTTCTGACCCCAACTCGATGGCCATGATGATGCAGCAGGTGCAGGCCATGTTCTCCGCACCCTCAGATGGTCCGGTCAATTGGCAGATGGCACACGAACAAGCACGCCGCGTCGCGGCGAGCGGCACAGACCCATCCGTGACAGCACAGCAGACCCGTGAAGTCGACGAAGCCCTGCGGATAGCAGAAATGTGGTTGGACCCCGTTACAGAGTTTCCGTCCACGTCGACTCTTGGGCGCGCATGGTCACGCGCTGAATGGGTGGAAGCGACTATGGACACCTGGAAGCAGCTGACCGAGCCCGTGGCCAACAGCATCGCAGAAGCACTTTCTGACGCGATTTCTGGTCAGCTCCCCGAAGAGATGAAATCCATGATGGGCGGAGCCTCCTCGATGTTCCGCAATATGGGCGGCGCCATGTTCGGACTGCAGCTCGGTCAGGCAGTTGGCGCGTTGTCCCGGGACGTGGTGAGTTCGACCGACATAGGAGTGCCGCTGGCAGAAGGAAAAATGGCGTTGTTGCCCGCGAATGTGCAGGCATTCGGCGAAGGCCTGGACATCCCGGAACAAGAAGTAAGAATTTTCCTTGCCGTTCGTGAGGCTGCCCATGCCCGTCTGTTCACGCATGTCCCGTGGCTATCAGCTCACCTCTTTGGGACCATTGCCAGTTATGCCCGCGGCATTCGCATTGACCTCTCGAAGGTCGAAGACATTGCCCGCGACATCGACCCTTCTAACCCAGAATCCATGCAAGCCGCACTCTCACAGGGCGTGTTCACGCCTGAGCGCACACCAGAGCAGGAAGCTGCGCTGGCAAGATTGGAAACCTCGCTCGCTCTCGTAGAAGGGTGGGTGGATGAACTGACCGCCGCGGCTACGGTCAACCTGCCATCGTCGTCCGCCCTGCGGGAAATGGTTCGACGCCGGCGGGCAACAGGAGGCCCCGCCGAACACGCCTTTGCCTCACTGGTGGGGCTCGAACTCCGGCCGCGGAGGCTCCGCGACGCGGCCACCCTCTGGGCCCATCTCACCGAAGAACGCTCCATCTCAGGCCGCGACGCCGTGTGGGATCACCCTGACCTGCTACCCACGACCGAGGACCTCGACGACCCCGAAGGGTTCGCGGCACGACGCCAACTCCTGGATGCCTCCGAGTCCGACGTCGACGCAGCACTGGCACGCCTCCTGGACGGCGAATTCGAAGACCCCGAAACCGATCAGGACGAATCCGGTGACAGCCCCTCCGAACCAGATGATTCCGGCAAGTCCTGACCACTCAACCCGCGGCCAGCCGCGAAGGATACACCATCAAGAAACGCTCTAGCCTGCTCCAACTGCGGATAAACACTGAGTAGATCCCAGAAGTGTTTGCCGTGGGAAGGCACCAATAGATGGGCGAGTTCGTGGAGGAGAACGTAGTCAATCACCCAGCTGGGCATTCCTTTGAGCTGGTCTGAAAGACGGATTGTTTTTCGGGACGGTGTTGCGGATCCCCAGCGCGTCGACTGATTCGAAACCCATCTGACCGAAACCGGCTCAGGGGCCCCCGGCAAGTAACTGCCTGAAAGTTTCAGAGCGCGACGGCGAAGCTCACTGTCCCGCTCTCTGCGGTCCGGTTTGCCGGGCTTGACCGGCTTTGACTCCAGCCTGCCGATCATTCGCTGGACCCATTCGCACTCCTGCTTTTTGGTGAAATACCCTGGAATTAACACCACTGCCGCACCGTTCCGGAAAGAGGCTGATACCGTACGTTTTCGTCGCGCCGAACGTCTGACCTCTACAGGCACGCCACTGGGCGTATGCGTCGGAACTGCCCAAGCGGCGATGGTCTTTCCCACTAGCTAAGCTTCCGCCAGAACGCGCAGTACCGCTTCACCGTACTTCTCAAGCTTTGAAGGGCCCACCCCCGACAACGCCGCGAGCTGTTCAAGGCTTTGCGGCCGCGCTTCAGCTATTGCTGCAAGAGTGGCGTCGGTAAAGACTACAAAAGCCGGTACCTCAGTGCTCTTGGCTTCACCAAGCCGCCAAGATCTCAGCGACTCAAAAACTGCCTCGTCATAGCCTGGTGGGCAGTCCGAGCACCGGCCGGTTTTCCGCTGCGCGCCGGTTGTCAGAAGATCTCCGCACTCACGGCACTTGGCCGGACCTGCAATCTTTCGTTGTGGGATGGTCGCGGACGCTTTGCGATTGTCGCGCTCAGTCCTTGGCCGGAGACCGTCGAGAAACCGTGACGGTTTCCGATGTGCCCGCCCACCGGGCGTTCGTGATGTAGACCAGGAAAGTGCCAAGTGAATACGCGCCCGGGTGATACCCACATAGAGGAGGCGGCGTTCCTCATCAACCGCATCCGGGGTATCCGCGAAGGAAATCGGCATGAGTCCCTCGCTGAGCCCCACCAGAAATACCGCGTCCCATTCGAGCCCCTTTGCCGAATGCAACGAAGCAAGAGTCACTCCCTGCATGGCGGGTGCATGCTGAGCCGCTGCACGCTCCTCCAGTTCCATGACAAAATCCGCCAACGTGAATCGGCCGCCCGGCACTGAGATTCGATGTAGTTCAATGTCCTTGGCCAAAGAGACCAGGGCCGCCAGAGACTCCCATTTTTCGCGCACGGCACCGCTGCCGCGCGGCGCTTCCTCCGTGTATCCGAGAGAGGCCAGAATGTCGGGGACGAGCTGTGAAACCTGCTCATCGCCGACAGAGCGTGACGCAGCTTTCAACTGCAGCATGGCATCGCGTACCTCGCGGCGGGCAAAAAACCTCTCTCCCCCACG
Organism: Arthrobacter roseus; assembly: GCF_016907875.1. Taxonomy (NCBI): domain Bacteria; kingdom Bacillati; phylum Actinomycetota; class Actinomycetes; order Micrococcales; family Micrococcaceae; genus Arthrobacter; species Arthrobacter roseus. The sequence continues at coordinate 2,453,037 of NZ_JAFBCU010000001.1, forward strand.
AAGTTGATAACCAATGCCGACCGCAGTCAGCGCCTGCTCGTATGCCTCCGACTGTCCGTTCGTCCTGTAGAGAATGGCGATGCTACCGGCCGCGACGTTCTCACCATCGATCAAACGACGGATTCTCGCCGCGACCTGGCTGGCCTCTGCTTCGTCATCCGAACACTCCGTGAACGTCGGGGCAGGCCCGGGCTGGCGTTGGGCCACGAGTTCAAGCGGAGTTGCCCACGAGGTCTTTTTTTCTCGCTCGGCCTCAGCCGTGCGGGCAGCAAGCAGCCCGTTGGCCAGTTGGACCACCTGCGGAGTGGACCTGTAGTCGCGCACTAGGCGAACGACGTCGGCCTCCGGATACCGTTCCGTAAAACGCAGCAAGTGACGCGGGGTAGCGCCGGTGAAGGAATAGATTGTCTGACTGGCATCGCCCACAACGCACAGCTCCTGCCGGTCCCCCAACCAGAGGTCCAGCAGACGCTGCTGCAATGGTGAAACGTCTTGGTACTCATCCACAACAAAATGTCTGTACTGCTCCCGCACGGTGGCCGCCACCCTGGCATCCTCCTGCAGGATCCCGACGGTGATCAGCAGAACATCCTCGAAATCAATGACGTTTCGATCCGTTTTGACGTCTTCATAGGACTGGAAGATACGAGCAACGGTTGTTGTGTCGAATCCTGCCGGGGGTTCTCGCGTGGCTGCGGCGCGTGGATATGTTTCAGGGGTCAGCATGGACACTTTTGCCCATTCGATCTCCGCGGCCACATCTCTAATAGCCGCACGGTCGGTGCTCAGACGAAGGCGGCGCGCGGATTCGGCAATCATTCCCGCCTTGTGGTCCAACAGGTTCGGCATCGTTCCACCAACGGCCTGGGGCCAAAAAAACTGCAGCTGTCGAAGGGCTGCTGCATGGAACGTCCTTGCCTGCACCCCGCCCGCGCCGAGATCCCGGAGTCGGGTTCGCATTTCTGCTGCAGCTCGGGCCGTGAAAGTCACGGCGAGAACGCGTTGCGGCTGATATACCCCGGTGTGGACGCCGTAGGCTACCCGGTGCGTGATGGCACGGGTCTTGCCGGTTCCAGCGCCTGCCAGCACGCAGACCGGGCCACGAAGGGCTGTAGCCACCTGCCTCTGCTCGTCGTCGAGACCGGAAAGAACTGCCTCGTCGATGGAGCGGTCCTGAAGTGAATGTGGCTCAGACACCGGCCGGTGCCTCCGGCAAGGGCCCGCCGAACCAGTGTTCGATCAGCGCCCGTGCAATCGAGACACCGCCAGCCACCGCAATGACTCCCGTCCTGAGATCCGCGGCCAATTCTTCACGAGTGAACCATCTAACGTCCCGGATCTCAACGCCGTCGGCCTTGGTGGACGTCGATGTCGCCGTAGCCGTGAATCCGAGCATCAGTGAGTTTGGAAACGGCCATGGCTGCGAACCAAGATACTGGGGACTGTGAACGAGAACACCAGACTCTTCCTCAATTTCACGGATAACTGCCGCCTCAAGCGACTCTCCCGGTTCGACGAATCCTGCCAGCGTCGAGTACCGCCCCTCGGGCCAGTTTGTACCAGAGCCCAGAAGTAGTCTGTCTTTTTCATCCACGACAGTCACGATGATGGCTGGATCGGTTCGTGGAAAGTGCTGGCTGTTGTCCTGGGGGCAGCGGCGCACCCAACCGCTTCCCTCGACGGCTGTTGCTGTGCCACACCGCGGACAATGCGTGTGGGTGGCATGCCAGTTGGCCACTGCCACAGCTTCCACAAGCAGTGCCGCATCCGAGGCATCGAGAACATGCGCACCTTGGCGCAGCCCTGACCAGACGACGTCGGCTTCCTCCGCCTCACTGCCCAATGCGGGCCGCAGCCCGACCGGCAGAACCGCCAGAACGACCTCCAGCCCTGCTTCACGGCACCCATGACCGAGTGTGCGACCCAGATAAATTTCCGCCCTCGACTGAAAGGAGTGGCCGTCGAAGAGCGCGGCTACTTCTGGTGGGGTCAGCAGGACCAGGGAATCATCCCGAACCGGAGCAGCATCTCCGTCGATGAGGAGGACCCGCGTGTTCTCCAAGAGCCGAATGCTGTCAAGCCAACCACTACGGCCACGGCGTTCGCAACCACGGTCCAGGGCCACATGGGAAAGGCTCAGGGTACCCAGCGGCGAGGGGTGCGACGACAGCGACAAAGTGCTCATGGTTCTACCGTACTGACTGACTCCCCCTTTTTATATTCCTCCTGTGGATACTGGTTGACAATGAGGTCTCTGTCACGGTTTATGCGACTCGCCGGTCGCTGTCAGCCCTTCGGCGCCGGGTTCGCCCTACGGTAGAACCTGTGAAGCGGAACCCCATGGAACTGGCGGCAATCGCCAGCGCAGCAGTACCAGGTCTGGCACCAAGAGGCGTGGCAGGATCACCGGATGACACAGCGGACTTCGACTCCGCTGTGCTCATCGACGACGCCGGAAAGCAATGGCGTGTGCGCTCCCCCAAGCACGTGGAAGCCAGTATGCGGCTCGAAACCGAACTTGTTGTTCTGCGGGCATTCAGTCCTGCCATACGCGCGGATCTGCCGTTCTCGGTGCCCGCGGTTGCCGGCACCGTAAGACAGGGTGAACTCACCACTTTTGTGTACTCGCACTTGCCCGGCAGTCTCCGCAGCATCGATGCACTAGTTGCGGACCGAACTGCGCTGGCGGACGAGATCGGCAGAGCAATGGCTGGAATCCACGAGCTTCCGGACTCTCTAGTGAACAACGCTGACCTACCCTCTTACACGGCGAACGAGTTCCGCCAGCGACGCCTCAATGAACTGGACCAGGCCGCGACGACGGGCAAAATCCCTTCCACTCTGCTGCGCCGCTGGGAGAATGCCCTCGAGGATATTTCGCTCTGGCGCTTTGCTCCGACAGTGGTCCACGGCGATCTTCACGAAGACAACATACTGATCGAAGCTGGCCGAGTGCGCGCGGTCACCGGCTGGACTGATCTGCACATCGGTGATCCGGCGGACGATTTTGCCTGGTTGATAGCTGCCAACGATGCAGCGTTTTCCGACGCAGTCCACACCGCCTACGCGGCGTCCCGACCGACCCGTCCCGATGACCATTTGCTTCGGCGTGCCGCACTTTCGGCTGAATTCGCCCTGGCACAGTGGTTGGTGCGCGGCATAGCCTCAGAGAATTCGGAGATGATCTCAGAAGCGGAAGAGATGCTCAGTATTCTCACCGCGGACATTCTGGAGCAGGAAGCTGCAGCGGAGGAAGAAGCGCTAAGAGCCTCTGCCGCCCCGCACGACGATACCGACACTTCCGCCATCGACATTGTGCCCGCGACGCATTCAGCCGAGGGCGGCGCCGATGTCAACCGCCTAGTTCAGGAATAGGCAGAGAAGAGTATAGCTTCGAGCGCTGTTTGATCTGCGAGGTCATGCGGACGCACCGTTTTGTCCTCTCCCACGTAATAGAACGCCGCGCGAACCATGTCCAGCGAAACACCCTTGAGCTGCGCCCACGCATGCCGGTACACAGCCAATTGCACCGAGCGAACCGTCAACTCGTGCCCCGTTGGAACACGACCCGTTTTCCAGTCGACCAGGTCCCAACCGCCATCGGCATCCTGGAAGACTGCGTCGATACGTCCACGCACGACGACGTTGTCGACCGTCGTTTCGATCGGCACTTCGATGGCCGCTGGGGCTCGGTGTGCCCAGACCGATGCGGAAAAGGTCTTTGCCATCACGTCCAGGTCGTAGGTTTCATCGATGTAGGAGTCACTGGGCTCAGCGTCCACCTCAAGCTCAAGCTGTCCCGCTCTGCCGTAAAAGTTCTCTATCCACTCGTGAAAAGCCGTTCCCTTTCGTGCGGCGAGACCGGGTTTGCGCGGAACGGGTCTGCGTAGTTGCCTGATCACCCGATCCGGATCTTCTGTGAGGCCCACTAGTACCGAGGCGGAGATATGAGGCGGCAGTTCCACTTCCACTGTGCTGTCCGAGTCTTTGTGCTGGGCGAGGACCAGGTCTGTTTCGCGGTCGAGCTTGGCTTCAATGGTCCCCTCTGCTGCCGGAAAAGGCTCGCTCGCTGCGGCCAGGTTCACTTCTGCGGCCAGGTGTTCCAGCATCGATCGCCTGCCCCCCAGTGGATCGAAGGGCCAGGACGCGACTTTCGGGTGGGACGACGCCGGGTTAGCTAGTCCCTGATCTTCTTCAGCGACCCAGTTGATGAGGGAGAAGCCCCCCTCTCCGGCCCGCGCACGCTCCGCGAGTTCTTCGAGGTACCGTGATGCTGCAGTGGGTTTAGCACGTCCGTTGCCCCAGACGCTCCCACTGCAGATGAGTACATGACGCGCCCGGGTGAAAGCCACGTAGGCGAGTCGACGCTCTTCACGTTCGGCGTGGCCCCTGGCATCTTCGCAGAACAGTTTCTCGCTCTCGAGCCACGAGTACTGATCCTCCTGCTGCCAATCCCACTGGGGCAGGTCCGGTGCGTCCCCCCGGAGGTTCCAGGGAATGGCAGATTCTCCGCTGCTCCAGCGTGAATCCTTGCCGCTGGGAAAGCTGCCTTCATTCAGCCCGGGTACGACGACGACGTCCCATTCAAGTCCCTTCGAGGCATGGACGGTCAGCAGCTGCACAGCATCCCTACTCGCTTCCAGCTGCGTGACCGGCAGGCCGTTCTCTTCTGTTTCCGCGGCGTCCAGCCAGGCGAGGAATGCTTGAAGGTCCACTCTGTCCGCGGTGGCGGTGAAGGAGGCCGCTGCCTGGGTAAAAGCATCCAGATTCCGGCGGGCTACGTGGAAGTCCATTCCTGGTTTGGCGGCAACTTCGATGTCGAGTCGTGTGGTGTGTTCGATTTCGCTAATCAACGTCACGATGTCCTGACCGACGTATTCGCGCAGGGTCCGCAGTTCCCAACCAAGTTCAACGAGGCGGGCTCGTCCGGGTGTACTGAGGGACCGTCCGTTCGAGGAGATCCAGCCCGCTTTGGGCAGGTAGTCAACAGCTTCCACAAGGCTTCCCGCTTCGGCCATGTCGTGTTCAACGACGACGTCGTCGTCGTTGAACACGACATCTCTCCTGGGACGTTCTCGCATCCTGGCCAGGTGCCGGGACCAATCTGACAGAGTCATGAGGTCGATGGGTCCGATCCGCCATCGCGCGCTGGTAAGGATGCGAAGCATTGCATCGGACCGCCCTGGATCACCAAGAACCCGCAGCACGGCCAGCAGATCGACAACCTCGGGCGTGCTCAACAGCCCGCCGAGCCCAACAACCTGCACGGGGATGCCCCTTTCCTCAAGCTCTCGGCGTATTGGTTCGAACTGGCGTTTACCTCGGCACAAGACCGCGACAGTGGGCGTCAACGGACGTCCATCCGGGTGGTGTTCGAAGGCACGCTGCCGCTGCTGTTCCACCAGACGTGCCACCCCTACCGCCTCCCCGGTTTCCACCTCCAAGGATGGAGATTTATCGTCGCTGAGGTACCGGGCAATCAGGACTTCACCGACGGGAGCCCCTGGTCTCTGACGCAACAGAGGCACAGGCGGCATGCGCTGGACGTTTAACCATGGGGCCTTCTTCCCCAACGGCGCAGAGACAGCATTTGCGGCGCCAAGAATAGCGCGCGAATTCCGCCAGGCAATCGACAGGTGCGCAACATGGGCAGGTCGGTAGCCTGAATCTTCTGCGATCGGGAACCGCGTCCGAAAATCTGCTAGCTGGCCCGCCGATGCCCCCCGGAAGCCATAGATCGATTGATGTGGATCCCCCACTGCAGTCACGGAACGCCCATCACCGAACAGGTTCGCGAAGAGCGTCAGCTGGGCTGATGACGTGTCTTGGAATTCGTCCAACAAGACGACTTTGAACTTGAGGCGTTCCGTCTCGACAGCCGCGGGAACACTGCGAGCGATCTCTGCAGCTACTGCTACGAGATCGCCATAATCAAGCTGACTTCTCTGCCTTTTCGCCACCATGTACTGATCCACAAGTTCTGTGACGGTGATCCGGGTACGGAGCTTGCGTAGAAGCTGGTCCACTTTTTGGGAGGCTCCCCTTGTGCTGCCTGTCTTGTACTCCAGCGACTCCACCGTGCTCAGGTGCTCGAGCAGGCAATCACGAACATCGGATGTCGGGCGCAGATGTTCGGCGCATTCGGATGCCATCTTCAGAACAGCTTGAACGAGAGTGGATTTGGCCGCCGTGAGGTGGTCAAATGCTCCGGTGTAGGCTTCAACAATCTGATTTGCCAGCTGCCAAGCCTGGGCTCCGCCCAACATCGTTGAGTCTCTCTCCACGCCTACGCGCAGCCCGTAATCCGACACGATGGAATTCGCATACGAATGATACGTGGAGACAGTTGGTTCAAGACGCTCCTCCGCGTGAACGAGGTTCTCCGAAACCGGGCCTGCCAACCGATAGAACTGGGCGAGCCGCTGACGGATACGCGTTGCTAGTTCGCCCGCTGCCTTTCTGGTGAACGTGACACCCAGTATCTGCTCAGGCCTGACCAGTCCATTGGCCACCAGCCAGACAACGCGATCCGCCATGGTTTTGGTTTTACCTGATCCGGCGCCGGCTATGACGAGCATGGGTTCAAGGCCGGATTCGATGACGATAATCTGTTCCGGGGTGGGATAGAGCACGTCACCGGGTGCATCTCCATGGAGCAGTTCCGCGAGTTTTCGAGCGCTGTATGAGCGGGTCAGGGTATGTGTCCTGTCTTCAGTTGGGCGCTGAGGGCTCATTGAGTCACCTGCTTGCCTTCGGGGCAGAGCGGACATACCTCAGGTAGCCGGCAGCCACGCCCCCCGAAGGCTTGACGGCCTGGTTCGTGGATGGCGTCGAAAGATTCGCCCGACATCAACTTTGCGGCCTCGAGGACCATGTCCCTCGCCCAGCTTTCCTCCGGGTTGAGTGCTTGCTGTTCTTGGACGCCTGCATCCTTGAGGGTGGTTCCCAGCTGAACTAGGGATGCACCCCCTGAGGGCGCACCGGCCGCACCGTCCACGGCATCGAATGCCCCAGCGTTCGCTGCAACCTGATAAGAAGCCAGCTGTGGGTGCCCCGCCAGATCATCCTTCGATGGAGCGTTCTTGCCGGTTTTCAGATCCACAATGTGCACATGGCCGAGGCTATCCAATTCGATGCGGTCCACTTGCCCACGGAGGACGGTCTCGGCCAGACGCTCACGGACGGGCGGCAGGCTGGTTACGAAGTCGCTTTCCACTGCCAGGAGCGACCTGCCCTCTTGTCTCATGCGAATAACGTAGCTGGCCAGCTTGCGGACCATTTTTTCTGCCCTGAGAAAGTCCATTTGCCCTTCCCAGTTCTCTTTCATGCCGAGCTTTGGCCATCGACGCCGAAGTTCGAGGACGTATTCCGTGCCGGTGGCTTCTGGCAGGTCCTGCGCGATCTCGTGCACGAGGCTTCCAAGCGATCGTGCGAAATCCTGGGCAGCTTCTCCGCCGGCAGCAGAGACGAACCAGTCCAGAGGAGATCTCAGCACCGCTTCAACTTTCGATGGCGACACGTAGACCGGTTGCCCTTCTGCAACGATGCTTGTGGACGTGGACAAGGGCAAGAGCCCCCACCATTGATCCGGGTGACCGCCGGGGACCACCGGACGGTGCCGCACCATTCGCGCTAATTGGCGAATGGCCTGCGCGGCTTCGGGACGCTGTTCCTGCGCGATGCGCCGGTAATCGGCAACAAGGCCCCGAACCGACAATGGACGGAGCACCTGAGTGGGTTTTCGCGCCTCAACATCTTCGGGGAGTGGCTCGATAAGATCAAGGAACTGGGATGGTTGGTCTTCTTCTGCCGAAACAGCCGTGCAAATCAGCAGCTTGGATGCCCGTGAAATTGCCATCGAGAATGAGCGGAGTTCGTCGAATCTCGTCTCGTGCATGAGGGCGAGCGGATGACGGAACGCTTGGTAATCTTTTCCATGTTCGATAACTGCAGCGAGTTCCCCGCTGCCGAGCAGCTCCCCTCTCAGCCTCAGGTCTGGCCACGTGCCCTCCTGGATTCCAGCGACGATAACCATGGGCCACTGCCGTCCGGCTGCGCTTGCAGGGGTGAGGATCTCCACTGTCTCCCTGCCCAGTGCCCGAGCGGCCAAGGTATCCATGGGTAATTCTTGACTGGTCAGGTACTCCAAGAACTGCGCGGGCGTTGCTCCGGGCAGTTGTTCTACGTACCGTTCCGCGGCGTGGAAGAGAGCCATCATGGCGTCCAGATCCCTGTCTGCCCGCATGGCAACACTTCCAGCGCCCAGAGAAGCCTCAGCCCAGTGCATTGAGAGTTTGGATGCGTCCCATAGCGACCACAATAGGGTTTCGGCATTTGCTCCCGGAGCTGATGCCGCTGTTGCCCCAGCATCCAGCATCCGTGCGATTCGTAGTCCCGCGCGTCCCTCCCATCCAAGCAGTTCCAGCTGGGCTGGGCGTTGTAGCGCCTCGATCAGGAGTTCGTCGCTGCCGCGCCCTCCACCGACGCTCAGCTCTTCGCGCCGCAGTATTTGTCGCAGCCGCCTGAGTTCCAGGGCCGTTGCACCGCCTATCCGCG